>JAOUEV010000144.1 GCA_029858565.1 Nitrospirota bacterium
CGACGTTCTTGCCCGCGATCCATTCAGGAAGGTAGGGGCGCAGGTATCCGGGAACAAAGACCGTGCCGAGGATGCCTGCGACGATGCCGATGAGCAGTGCTGAGATGAGTGATCTGTTCATTGTTCTGTCCTTTCAAAATAAGTAAGAATTAAGAAGACACTGCATACTTCTTAATCACCTATTACCTTTTGTTTTGTTAATAATCGCCACAAAGATCGCGGTGAGTTCATTGCATTCTTTCCGGTGATCGGCAAGTTTCGCGGCATCTACAATATGACCTTCCTCCAGGAGCTCAAACCAGTACGCTGTTTCCTCTAGTTCTTTGAGACAATCCCCCGTCTTAGCAGTGAATTCCGCTTTGCTGCGGCTCCGATATGCCTCGCGATAATTTGCGCCGACCGATGTCCCTGAACGAAGGACCTGTTTGCCGATCACCTGCGCCTCGGTCGACTTCGGTAATGCTCCAAAGAGCCTGACAACCTGAAGGGCGAACCGCTTTGTACGATCCCGCAGATCCTTTTCTTCCGCCATTGATAGGACCCAAGTAGGAATTTTAAATTAAGAATTATGAAGTATGAATTAAGAAATCTTCCACACTTCTCAACTCTTCATTCTTACTTCTTAGTTATCTTCTTTCCCTTCTTAATTCTTAATTTTTAATTCTTAATTGACCTTTCCGGGACTGCGGGGGTCGGATCTTGAGTGTTTATATTTCCCTTTGTTCTCTTGCCCGCCGGCATCCTCCCTCTTCGCTACTTCAGCTTCTCCAGCTCCCGAAGGAAGTCCGCGTTCTTCGGCATGCCCTCCTGGACGAATCGGATGACGCCGTTCTTGTCGACGAGGTAGGTGATCCTCCCCGGGGCGTAGCGCTTCTGGATGGCGCCGCCCTTGTCCGTGACCAGCGGGAAGCGGAGGCCGAGGGAGGCGCTGAACTTCCTGTGCGTCTCCACATCGTCGGGGCTCACGCCCAGGACCTGGGCGTTCAGGCGTTCGAAGCGGCTGAGGTCCGCCTGGAACGCCTGCATCTCGGCGGTTCAGCCCGAGGTGAAGTCGGCGTAGTAGAACGCGAGGACCACGTGCTTCTTGCCCCGAAGGTCCGCGAGCCGGACCGTGCCCGTGGTCGAGGGGGCCTCGAAGAGCGGCGCCGGGTCTCCCGCCTTCGGGGCCGCGGCGAGCGGGGCAGATGCGGTGATGAGCAGCGCCGCAGCGCTCAGGATCAGGGTCTTCAGCATGGAGGCTCCTTTCAACAGGAAAGAACTTAGCCTGCCCCTGAGGGTCAGGTATTGAATATTTGTATTTCGTCCCCATTCCCGCCAAAACAAAAAGGCCGGCCAAAGATGAATGCTTTCATTTTCAACCGGCTCTAGACCGATCAACGCATACCGCGACCGACATGCCGTGCGTACCAACATTGTTCCTGTTACAAACCAATGGCTTTTTTCAGATCCTTGTGGCTGGTCCATTTCTTGTTCTTGGTCTTGATCGCCAGCGCAGACGCATAGTCCTTGCGGTCCTGCTCGATCTCCTTCAGCCGCAGATATTCCTTGTAATCCAGGACCACGGCGACAGGCTTATTGTTCTGCTTTACGATCTGTGTTTTAATCATGGTATGCCTCCTGCCTGTGCTTCACTTCATAGATGCTCATCACGTTTCCGTCATCTATCGAAGATGACCCGATAGTCGCCGACGCGAAGTCGCTTAACTACCGCATGTTTTCCCTTCAGCACCTTAACATCAGCATTCCCTTTCGGATTCCCTGCATAGTTTTCCAGAGCAGTCAATATCCGGGAGGCGGTCCGCTTATCACGTTTCGCGATCTGCTTGAGCTGTTTAACCGCTTTCTCGGAGTATTGTATTTCCATGGCTTACACGGTGCCGGACCAAGGTCACTGTAACATATTTTCAGGACTGATTCAATCATCCCGCCATTACCATGTCAAGCCATTACCACAAACCGTCTGAAGGTCAGGTATTGAAAGTTTGCGTCTCTCTGAGCTGCCTGCTCTATGGCTGAATATCTTTACTTTGCCCCCTGCTGACCCGGACGATCTTCGGATCTTCGATAAAGGGCAGATACTTCGGCAGGGTGAACTCGATGGCGTCCTTCTCGTTGACCAGCAGGTTGATCTCGTCGACCTTGCGGGTGAACGTCGCCAGCAGCACGCCGTCGGTCGTCCCGACAGTGAGCAGCAGGG
>JAOUEV010000100.1 GCA_029858565.1 Nitrospirota bacterium
GCTGGAACTGAAGACCGACGAGTCCATGCTGACCGGAGAATCGCTGCCCGCGCAGAAGACCGTGATGCCCATTGCCGAGCAGAACCTGCCGCCCGGCGACCAGCGGAACATGGCCTTCCTGGGTACCGTCGTCGTGAACGGGCGGGGCCGCGGCGTGGTGGTCGCCACGGGCAGCCGCTCCGTGCTCGGCAGCATCGCCCGCGAGATGCGGGAAGCGGTGACGGCGCCGGCGCCGCTCCAACAGAAATTCCACCGCTTCTCGGTGATGATCGGGTACGTAGTGCTTGCGGCCTCGTTCCTGCTCTTCGGCATCGGGCTGCTGGTCGGCGAATCGGTGAAGGACATGTTCATGACCGCGGTGGCTGCGGCCGTTGCCACCATCCCCGAGGGCCTTCCCGCCGTGCTCACCGTGGCCCTCGCGCTGGGTGTGCGCAACATGGCGCGCAGGAACGCCATCGTACGTAAACTGCCGGCTGTCGAGACCCTCGGCAGCACCACGGTCATCTGCACCGACAAGACCGGCACGCTCACGAAGAACGAGATGACCGTCAAGGTGATTCACGACGGCGAGCATGTATTCGAAGTGACCGGGACCGGGTATGACCCGGCCGGCGAACTACTGCACGGGTGGCTGCCCATCACGGAACAGGAGCGTAAGGACCTGTTCCTGAACCTGCGGATCGGCCTGCTTTGCAACGAGTCCGAGGTCTACGATGAGGAGGGCGCGTACCGCGTTGATGGAGACCCGACCGAGGGCGCGCTCATTGTCTCGGCCATGAAAGCGGGCCTCCGTCCCGAAGAGGAGAAGCGGGACTGGCCGCTCCTTTCGATGGTCCCGTTCGAATCGGATCGCGGGTACATGGCGACGCTGCACCGCCACAACGGGAAGAAATATATCTTCGTCAAGGGCGGCCTGGAGCGCGTGCTCGACCTCTGCACGGCCTGTCATTTGACCGGCGCGCTGCGGACAAAGGAGGTCCTCGAGACGGCGCATCGCTTCGCCTCCGAGGGCATGCGCGTCCTGGCCATGGCGTACAAGGAAGCGCCGCAGGACCTCGAGGAACTGACACACGAGCATGTGGAGGGGAACCTAACGCTCACGGGGCTGCTGGGCATGATCGACCCCCCGCGGCCCGAGGCCGTGGACGCGGTGAGGGGCTGTCGGAAGGCGGGGATCCGTGTTGTCATGATCACCGGCGACCATGCTACGACAGCGGCTGCTATCGGGAAGATGATCGGCATCGGGGAAGGGTCCGGTGCCGCGCTTACGGGCAGGGAACTCGAAGTGATGAGCGACGACGAGCTGTTCGAGAAGGTCAGGACCGTGTCGATCTTCGCGCGCGTAGCGCCGCATCACAAGCTGCGCATCGCCCGGCAGCTTATCCGGCACGGCGAGATCGTGGCCATGACCGGCGACGGCGTGAACGACGCGCCCGCGCTCAAGGCCGCGCACATCGGGATCGCCATGGGCAGGACCGGGACCGATGTGGCCAAAGAGGCATCGGACATGGTTATCACCGACGATAACTTCGCCACGATCTTCGCTGCTGTCGAGGAAGGCCGGATCGTGTTCGACAACATCCGGAAGGTCGTCTTTTTTCTCATCCCCACGGGCGTCGCCGCGGTCCTGTCGATCATCGGCACGATCGCGCTGGGGCTTCCCATGCCGTACACGCCGTCACAGCTGCTTTGGATCAATCTCGTGACGAACGGGCTTCAGGTGCTGGCGCTTACCTTCGAGCCGGGCGAGCCCGGCGTCGTCCTGCGCCCGCCGAGGGACCCGAGGGAAGGCGTGATGTCGGCCGTACTGGTGCAGCGTACCGTGCTGGTCGGGGCTCTCATCGCCGCCGGCGTCGTCTGGAGCTTCCACCACGCCCTCGCCATAGGCGAGCATCTCGAACAGGCGCGGACCATCGCCGTGACCACCATGGTATTCTTCCAGTTCTTTCAGACCTGGAACAGCCGGTCCGAGACGTTGTCGGTGTTCCGGATCGGTCTGCTGAGCAATCCGCTGCTGCTCTTCGCCATCGTGGCGTCGGTCCTGGCGCAGCTCGCGTTCATCTACGTGCCGGTCCTGCAGTGGATATTCAAGACCGAACCGCTCACCGTTGCGGAGTGGGCCCGGGTATGCCTGCTCTCACTCTCCGTCGTCCTGGTCGTCGAGGTCGATAAATGGCTGCGCAGAAGGAGGGAACATGCTTGATCTGCTGAAGAAATTTGAAAAAGCAATAACGGTTGCGCTGGTCGTGCTGATGGCGATCGTGGTTCTGCTGGCGACCCTTGAGCTGGGATGGATCATCATCAAGGACATCATCACCCCGCCGGTCTTCCTGCTTGATATCAATGAGCTTTTGGACATCTTCGGGCTCTTCCTGCTGGTGTTGATCGGTGTGGAGCTCCTCGAAACGATCAAGGCCTATCTCAGGGAGAACGTGGTGCACTTCGAGGTGGTTCTGACCGTGGCCATGATCGCCATTGCGCGCAAGGTCATCACCCTGGACGTCAAGGAACTGCCGAGCATGACGCTGGTGGGCATCGCGGCCATCATCGTGGCCCTGGCGGCGGCAAAGTACTATTACCGGAGAGAGAAGTAGATGATAGTTCCCGTTGTAGCCATTGGTCAGGGGAAACCGCCGGCCGCCCTGGTGCAGGGCATGATCTGGACGGGGATATACTTTGCCCTTCTTGTCGCGACGCTGATCGTTCTGCTGGCAGGAACGCCGCCCGCGTCACGCGGATTCTGGCGTGAGCTTTCAGCAGCGCTGGGATACGCAGGCATGGCCGTGCTGGGAGTCCAGTTCGCCCTGACCGCACGATTCAGGCGCGCTGCAGCAAACAGTACGATTGGGCCGGACCTCTGAAGGTTGTTGCCGCTCAGGAATAATCGCAAACTGAGGTCCTGCTGTACTGTCGCCCGCCCCTTCCTGTTGCCGGTTTGCTTATGTCGTCCTTGATAAAAAAAGGTCTATCAGGCGCAAATATACGCCTCGGGCAGGTGAAGATCTTGTTCGAGCAAGCAATGCAGGCCTGCGAAAGCCGAGCATTCGAGATAAAACACCAGCCGAAGTGATCCGCCGCGAACACGCTTTTGCATAGAAAGATGACCGTCCGTACGACCTGATAAACAATCGGAAATCGTTACTTCGGGAACACCTTGCCGCTGCTCCTTGCTTTTAGCGCTCGCGACCAGTCCGGCTGTTTCCGGTTGACAAACACCGCAGGAATGCTATTCTATGCAGCAATACTGGACAGAAGGTGTCCCGTGTTCGTACGGTCCGGGGAGGAACGTGAGCAGGGAAAAACGAACCATACTGATCGTTGACGGAAGCTCCACCATGGTGTTCTACCTCGGTATGCTCCTGAAGCGGCTCGAGTATGTCGTGATGTCCGTGCGGAATGGAGAGGATGCCCTGAAGACGCTTGAGCGGGGCCTTCCTTCGGCCGTGCTGACCGATGTCGCGCTGCCGGTCATGAGCGGTATTGAGCTGCTCAAGGCGATCAAGAATCACGAGCAGTACAGGCACGTGCCGGTCATCGTCCAGTGCGCTGACCGCGATCAGGCGCTCAAAGCGAGTTGTATAAGCATGGGCTGTGCCGCTTTCCTCAAAAAACCGGTAGAGCCCGGCGATCTTTATCGGACGCTCCAGGCGGCCATCGAGTCCACTCCGCGTCATACGATACGCCTCAACACATCGCTTCCGGTGACGGTAGGCGACGACAGCGCCTCCGGCGGCGTTCGACGCAGCGAATATGCGTCGGCCATTTCCGAGGGAGGGCTATATATCCGCACCCAGTATCCCCAGCCCCGGAACGCCATCACGCCGATCCGGATCTCTCTGGGCGGCCGGGAGATCTCTGTCCGGGCGGAAGTGCTGTATTCCTACGTAGAGAACGAAGGTCCTTACAAGGAAGCGGGGATGGGCATGAAGTTCGTAGAGATCTCGGACAACGACCGTCTTCTGATCCGCGAGTTCATCAAAGAACAGCTGACCAAGGATATAGGAAGCTGATCGGCGATCCAAGAGTGTTCGCCGGCGATCCTTCGCAGTTCTATCCTGCCGGTCCGACAGATGAACGGAGAGGAACATCGGCATGATCGTGGAAGCGGCGAGACGCATACGGCTCATCATCGAGGAGACCTTCCGGTCCTTCGGCCGCAATAACGATCTTGCCGCGGCATCGTCGCTCGCATTTACCGCCTCGCTGGCGCTGATCCCCGCCTTGTTCCTGGTCACCTACCTCCTCGGTCTTACCGTGGGATCCTCGCAAACGGCCCTTGCCAAGATACAGGAATTGCTGAAGCAGTTCCTGCCGGCGTACAGTCAGGAGATCCTGAAAGAGGTCCGCTACATAGTCGCGTACAAGGGCGCCATCGGGCTGGTGAACGGCGCCGTTCTCCTCCTGAGCATCACCCCCCTTGCCTCAAGCCTCCGCGATGAGCTGGGCACGATCTTCCGGCGGCGGCCGCACCGGCCCTTCCTGCTCGAAAAGTTCTACGACTTCATTCTCACCGTGATCTTCCTGACCGGCATTGCGGCCATAGGGGCCATCGGTGTCATCATCACGCTCGCGCGCAAGGAAATGCAGCTGCCTTTCCAGCCGGGATATTTCGAAGGTATCGCTCCGATCCTGTTCTTCATCTTCACGGTCTACCTCCTGTACGTGGCCTTCTCCGAGGGTATGCCGAAACGTTACCTGTTCGCAGGCGCCCTAATGAGCGCGCTGCTCTGGTTCGCCATGCGGCCGCTCTTTCACCTTTTCCTGACCTACAACGCCGGGTTCGGGTTCGCCTTCGGGTCGTTCAAATCGCTCTTTGTGGTGATCCTGTGGATGTATTATTCGCTGATCGTGTTCCTTTTCGGCGCCGAGCTTGCCGCAAGCCTGGACCGGCGCGATATTGCCGTTGTCCGGCGGCTGACCGCGAACAGCAGCAAGGTGCCCGCGACGCTGGCGCAAAGATCGATCGCCCGGTATGACGCAGGCAGCACGGTATTTGCCGAGGGCGATGAAGGAGACAGCATCTTCTACATCGTCAGGGGCGGCGTCACTATCCGGAAGGGAGAGCGGGAGATAGCGACCGTAGGACCTGGCCAGTACTTTGGAGTTGTGTCGTTCCTGCTGGAAACGCCGCGTATCGCAACGGCCATGACAGCGGAGGACAGTGAACTGCTCGTGATCACGCGCCAGAAACTGGGCCATCTGATGCAGGATTCTCCGGAAACCATCATCTCCATGCTTCGCGAGGTTGCCTTGCGACTCAGGAATGCGAATAAACTGATGGAGTAATTCAAGTGCGGAGTGCAGAGTGCGACGTGCGGAATGACAACGAGGGGATAGGGAACAAAGAATGAACCGTTGTTATGATTTCAAGGACTATGAATCAGCAGTAAAGAACTTTCGTATCGATGTTCCCGAGATGTTCAACTTCGGGTTCGATGTGGTCGATTGGCACGCTGCCGGACCAGCCAGACGGGCGCTTGTATGGGTCGATGCTGCCGGGAAAGAGACCCGGGAATTCAGCTTTCGCGACATCAAGGAGCGATCGAACCAGGCCGCGAACGTGCTGCGCGGGCTGGGTATCAAGAAAGGCGACCGGGTCTTCATCATGCTCGGCCGGGTGCCTGAGTGGTTCTTTATCCTCGTTGCCTGCCACAAGCTGGGGGCCGTCATCATGCCCGCGCCGGTCATCCTGACCTCGGGGGACATCTCCTACCGGCTGACAAAGAGCAGGGCCGCGGTGGTGATCACGAACAATGCGAACCATGCCAAGGTCGACGAAGCGGTCAGGAACATGAACGAAAATGCTCCGAGTGTTCTGCTCCTGACGGACGGAGAATCGCCGGGCTGGAAGAACTTTGGGGATGCTGCTGCCCGGGCTTCGACCGATCTTTCCCGTGACGCGGTCGAAGCGACGAAACAGAACGATCCCTTCCTCATCTATTTCACCTCGGGCACGACCAAGTATCCCAAGATGGTCCTCCATGCCTGCTCCTATCCGCTCGGACATCTGCGCACCGCCGGTCTGTGGCATGATCTCAAGCCCCAGGACCTCATCTGGGTCGTTTCGGACACGGGCTGGGCAAAATCCGCCTGGGGCCTCTATGGCCAGTGGACCATCGGCGCTGCTCTGTTCATCCATAATGCCGAGGGCAGGTTCAACAGCAAGCTCACGCTGGACCTGCTCACCAAGCGAGGCGTGACAGTGTTCTGCGGCCCCCCCACGGTCTATCGCATGCTGATCCTCGAGGACCTGAAGCAGTATGATTACTCCGGGCTTCGTCACTGCACCTCAGCAGGAGAACCGCTGAATCCCGAGGTGATCAAGGTATGGCAGGAGGCGACCGGCAGAACCATCCACGAAGGATACGGACAGACCGAGACAACGCTGCTGATAGGGAACTATCCCTTTTTGCGCGTCAAACCGGGTTCCATGGGAATGCCCGCTCCTGACCTTGTGATTGATATCCTGGATGAGGATTTTCATCGGGTCCACGCGGGCGAGACCGGGTTCATCTGCGTCCGGACCAACAGCTCCCGTCCCACGGGCATTTTTGAGGAGTATCTTGAGAATCCCGAGGAAAACAGCGTGGTTTTCCAGCATGGCTGGTACAACACCGGGGACAAGGCGTTCAAAGACGAAGAGGGGTGTTACACCTTTGTGGGACGGGGAGATGATATCATCAAGGCCTCGGGTTATCGCATCGGGCCCTTCGAGGTCGAAAGCGTGATCCAGGAGCATCCGTCGGTTGCCGAGAACGCGGTTGTCGCAAGCCCGGATCCGGTGCGCGGAGAGATCGTGAAGGCCTTTGTGGTGCTCGCCCCGGGGTTCGAAGCCTCGGACAAACTCAAGGAGGAGATCCAGGAGTTCGTAAAGGTTCGGACCGCGCCGTACAAATATCCCCGGGAGATCGAGTTTATGACCGAACTGCCCAAGACCATCAGCGGCAAGATCAAACGGGCGGTGCTCAGGAAAATGGAAATGGAGAAGAAGCAGCTGGCAGGGGGATTAGGGGGAGCAGCGTAAAGTACAGGTGACAACGGTCGACTTGTTCGGAGCAGGCGGGGTTTAGATCCTTTGGATAGAGGCGTGGCTGCAGAATGCTGATCGTCGTTCCTGCGAAAGCAGGGAGCGGGATGTTTTATTTATTGGTGCAAGCCAATCGTGAGCCGCCGGGACAGGAGCGGCTACAATGCCTGCATTTGAACGGCCGTGGTGCCGGCCTTTTTCTGGTCAAGCAGGGCCAGAAGAGGAGTCGCGTCGATATTGAGGTATTTCGCGTAGATCTTCAGATACCCGCGGTCAAAGACATTGGGGATCACGTTGAACCGTCCCTCTTCCATGGCCTTCAGATACCGCAGGCTGATGCATGTTCTTCTCGCCACTTCGCTGATCTCGAATCCGCGAGCCATACGCTCTTCCCGTAAAATGCGTCCCACATCCTGCATTGGTGCCTCCAGCTTCGCGACAGGAGAGATGACTCGTGGTGATACTTCTGACTGAGATGCAATGCGCGACTTCCTCTTCTCTATCACTACTGAGAAAAAAAATCAACGTAAAATTGTAATGTTAATGCGGATTTTCAATGAGTTATCGCGTAACCACAAGCTGTAGTGCTGATTACGACAGAGGCACAATATACAGTTTCTCAGCATCACAGTGGAAATTGCTGTTCCTGGGTGGTATATTCAACAAATTGCAACTATGCCATCAGGAGAACGTACATGACAGGGATCCAGATCGGGTTCGCGAACAACAAGAAGAAATTCTACGAGCGGGCCGCGATCCTCGCGCTGATCACGATCTTCTACAACATCGTCGAGGGCGTTGTGTCGGTCTATTTCGGCCTTGAGGACGAGACCTTCGCGCTCTTCGGCTTCGGGCTTGATTCCTTTGTGGAGGTCGCGTCGGGCATCGGCATCTGGCACATGATCCGCAGGATCAGGCAGAACGGCAGTGAGCGGCCGGACCAGTTCGAAAAGACCGCGCTTCGCGTGACCGGTTCGGGATTCTACGTGCTGACCGCAGGCCTCGGAGCAACGGCCATCGTGAACCTGGTCCAGGGGCACAAGCCCGAGACCACGTTCTGGGGCATCGTGGTGTCGCTCATCTCGATCGTTGCCATGTGGTTCCTGATCCGCGCCAAGGTCAAGGTCGGCAAGGAGCTGAACTCCGCCGCGATCCTGGCTGACGCGGCCTGCACCCGCGCCTGTCTGCATTTGTCCATTGTTCTGCTCGTGGCCAGCGTGGGATATGAGATCACCGGCATCGGCGGCATCGACGCCGTCGGCACGATGGTGATCGCCTGGCTCTGCTTCCGCGAAGGCAAGGAAGCGTTCGAGAAGGCCGCGTCGGACAGCTTCGCCTGCGCCTGCGGCGGAGCGTGCAAAGAAGAAAAGTCCAATTAGCGCTGCTTGACAATACCCGCCACCCTTGCTATAGTCGTGCTCTCTCCGTCGTGCGTCGTTACCTCACGGCAGTTCAAATTTAAATAAGTCCATGTAGGACACAACGCTGTGTTCTCTGATGCTGAACTTGCCACAACGCACCGGAGCTGGGTCGAAGAGGCGCTCAGCAGGCATGACTCCTTGCGGAGAACCTATCAGGGTCTATTGTGTTGGTGTTAGCTGCTCTTTCTCATAATATTGCACACCGTTGAGACGTGAATGCCGAGATGACGGGCGATCTCGCTCTGGCGGTAGCCGTGCTGGTTAACAGCCTCGGCGATCTTCTTGTCGCGTCTGCCGGTATCGTCAAGAACACGCTGAGGGAAGATCGCATCGAGTGTGGGCCTGTTGGCGAATCGCTGGCTTTTGGGGATCTCAGGGATATTGTGACGTTTATGGAGATGGTCCGCGTGGCTGTCAATAAATTCGTCATCACCAAGGAGAATCTGGCCTTTGACATCCGTCCAGATGGATTCCTTGTTGATCCCCCAGGAGACGAACTGACGATATTCTTTTATCGCCTTAGCCTTCGCCCGACTGAACTGGCCGAGAACCCAGTCCGTGGTCAGGCAAGGGTGAGGCTTCT
>JAOUEV010000101.1 GCA_029858565.1 Nitrospirota bacterium
CGTACTTTGATCGTCTCGGCGTACCGCGTCTCTCATAGCCTCAACTTCTTGAACCGCCCGGTGCGGACCCGCATGCCGGGTGGTGTGGCAGGGGCGCGGCCTTTATGGCCGCCCCCTATGCCGATCCCCGGGGAGAAGTACTCGAGGGCCGGTACCCACATGCATGTCCGCCGTTGCAGCACCTCCCTCTGTACGGCGTCTTCATGATCAATCCCCTGTTAAAAAAAGTTTGCCCTGTAGCGGGCGTGCAGACGTTTTCACGGGCAAGGTGCATGCGACCGTCCCGGGGGAGGCATCTCTTGACAATCCTTTGGTGCTGTGACAGTATCAGGAATGCCGTGATGCGGGATATTCTCACAAAGGAGCGTCAATGGAAACAGCATCCTATTTCGCCAAGAAACACGGGCTGGAACACTATCTGGACAAACCCCGGGAACTGAACGAGATGATCCTGAAGCTTCTGGTGCTGCAGGAGACCATGCAGGACGAAGCCATGCGCGCGCGCCGGCGCTCGGCGTCATCGGGAGAAATAATTTCGGTGGGAAGGACCGTTACCGGACGCTTTACCGCGGCCTGCGACGGCGACAGGACCTATCAATATGCCGTGGAGACGGCGCTCAGGGCCTCGACTGCGCCGGTCCCGATTTTCCAGTGGGGAAGGTTCGAAGGATTGCTCGAGAAGATGGGTGTGCCCGGGGACCGTATCGCCGAGTACGTGGGGACGGTCATGCTGTCCGACGACACCCATTGCATCGACCGTGACTGAAACGGTCACTCAGGTTTGATCCGGGTCCTGATCGCGTTGTACAGGTCCTCCTGGATGGCGCGGGAGAACCGCTCGAGCGCCCTGCTCATGCCCGAAGCAAGGGACGCGGGAGCGGACGCGGACAGGGGTTCCGCGATCCGGTAGGTCTTTTGAAAAACAACACCCTTGGAAGGGTCCTGCTTTGCGTTCCGGTCCAGCAGTGTGGCGGCCACGGTCAGGAGGGCCTGCGGTTTTCCGTCGCTGTCCGATTCAATGAACTCCTCGACCGTCCCCGCGAGCGCGTAGCGCGCATCAACGTCGTCCCGGTAGGAGAATACCGCCTGATAGAGTTCCGACCGGCGGAGGTCGCGAAGCAGATGGTCCGTGACCAGGTAGCCGGGATGGACCTTCCACCAGGCATTGGGATAGTTCTCGCGCTTGTTCCGGCCGGTCCTGCGCACCATCGAGACATCGAGCGCTGCTTCCGCAGGGGTGAACTTGCTGATCTTCAGCACCTCGTTCAGCCGCTGGCGGCCCGTGAACTCCGGCGAGGCGTATTCGACCATGAACTCTTCGTCAGGAAGGGATATCCCGCCAAAGCAGCCTGAGAGCGCCAAGGCGCACAGGGCGGGCAGGAGCAGGGCCGGAAGTCCTGCAAGGGATCTGGTGAGCGGCAGTGATCGCATGGTCTGAGGTCCTCCGGGTGGTCCGCGGTGATGGCCGGGTCTGCGAAGAAGAGTATATCCTTTCGCAGGTCTTGTCAAGAGGCGGAACCTGCCGCTGCCCCCGTGCATTGACAAAAGCCGGGGCCGTGCTAGTATTAATACAGGAGTCATGCAATCTCTATTCAGCCGGGACCGCGGGTCTTCTTGACGGCCCAAGGGAAAAGCATGGTTCGCTTCGCTCCGGAAAGCTGCGGACCTCATGGCGGGAGAGGCGCTGATGCCCAGAAATCTGACCTATAAGATACTCGGATCCCATCTCCTGGAAGGCGAACTGGTCCCGGGACAGGAGATCGCGATCCGGATCGACCATACGCTTCTGCAGGACGCCACCGGAACGCTCGCCATGCTGGAGTTCGAAGCACTGGGCCTTGACCGGGTGAAGGCGGAGCTGTGCGCCCAGTATGTTGACCACAACCTTCTCCAGACCGACCACAAGAACGCCGACGACCACCGGTTCCTCCAGACGGCCGCGGCCCGTTTCGGCGTTCACTTCAGCAGGCCGGGCAACGGAGTATCCCACCAGGTCCACATGGAGCGCTTCGGCGTTCCGGGAAAGACGCTTCTGGGCTCGGACAGCCACACGCCCGGCGCCGCGGGCGTGTCGGTGCTCGGGATCGGCGCCGGCGGTCTGGACGTTGCGCTGGCCATGGCAGGCTACCCCTACTATTTCCCCTGTCCCAAGGTGCTGGGCGTCAGGCTGACGAACAGCCTTCCCGACTGGGTGAGCGCCAAGGACGTGATCCTGGAAATGCTCAGGCGGTACGACGTGAAGGGCTGCGTGGGCAGGATCATCGAGTACCACGGTCCGGGCGTGGCAACGCTCTCGGCAACTGACCGCGAGACCATCGGGAACATGGGCACCGAGACCGGCGCAACGACCTCGATCTTTCCGTCCGACGAACGGACGCGGGAATATCTGGAAGCGCAGGGCCGCGGCAGGGAATGGAAACCCCTTGCAGCGGACCCGGGCGCAACCTACGACGAGGAGATCGAGATAGATCTGGGCAAGCTCGAACCATTGATCGCCAAGCCCTCGTCCCCGGGAAATGTCGTTCCCGTGCGCGATGTGGCAGGGACCGTGGTGCATCAGGCGATCGTGGGAAGCAGCGTGAATTCGTCCTTTCGCGACCTCATGGTGTCCGCTCGGATGCTCGAGAGCCGGCGGGTCCATCCGGAGGTGAACTTCCATGTGAATCCCGGGTCGCGCGAGGTGATCGAGAACGTGGCGCAGGCAGGCGGTCTGCTGTCGTTCCTGACCGCGGGCGCGCGGGTCCATGAACCGGGGTGTCAGGGCTGCATCGGCATGGGCCAGGCCCCGGGCACGGGCGAGGTAAGCCTCAGGACCTTCCCCAGGAACTTCCCGGGCAGGAGCGGCACCAAGGACGACAAGGTCTATCTCTGCTCTCCCGAGACCGCTACCGCGGCGGCGATCTTCGGCAGGATCGCCGACCCCCGCGACCTGGCAAAGGAGATGGCCTATCCCCGCATCAGCGATCCGAAGCAGTATCTGACCGACGAACGCTCGATCATCTTCCCGACCGAGGACCTGAGGCACACCGAGATCGTGCGCGGCCCGAACATCATGCCCCTTCCCCGGCTGGAGGCCCTTCCGGACATCCTGTCAGCGACCGTGGGGCTCAAGGTCGGGGACAACATCTCCACGGACGGCATCATGCCTGCCGGGAACCGCATCCTGCCGCTGCGGTCGAACATCGACGCGATCAGCAAGTACGTCTTTTTCCAGATCGATCCGGACTTCGCGGCCCGGGCGCAGTCGCTGGGGAACGTGGTGGTGATCGGCGGGGAGAACTACGGTCAGGGCTCCAGCCGCGAGCACGCGGCGCTGGCTCCCCGGTACCTCGGCGTGCGCGCGAAGATCGTAAAGAGCTTTGCCCGGATCCACAAGTCGAACCTCTGCAATTTCGGGATCCTGCCGCTCACGTTCAGGGACCCGTCGGACTACGACCGGATCGAGAACGGCTCGGTGCTGCTTTTCCCGGACCTGCGCAAGCTGATCGCGGGCGGAAGCAGGGAGATCCCGGTGCAGGCAGGGGGCAGGACGATCATGACGATGCTGGACATCTCGGACCGGCAGCGGAAGCATCTGCTGGCGGGCGGGACGCTGAATTTTGTAAAAGAGGAATTGAATAAAAAGAGTTAGACACTGAGGACACTGACAAAACGCTTGCCACGGAAGGTGCGGACGAGGCTTGAAAAGGCGGGTATATTCGTTCCGTCATTATGATCGTTTTTTTCAGAGTCCTCAGTGTCAAAAAAGGGTTTAGACTTTTCCGGTTCTTCCGTGGTAAAAAAAGTTATGATATTTTTTGAAATTTTGGAAGGCTTGCTATGACCGAAACCACAAATACCAAGAACATCGGCCTGCGCGGCGTGAAAGTGGCTGACACCAGGATCAGCGACGTCAAGGGCACCGAGGGCATCCTGATCTACCGGGGCTATCGGATCGAGTCGTTGGCCGAGAACTCGACCTTTGAGGAGACGGCCTATCTGCTGCTCCATGACGCCCTGCCCATGGCGGAGCAGCTTCGGGAATTCAAGCGGGACCTGGCCGAGGCCCGGGAGCTTCCTGCGTTCCTGTTCAAGGCCTTAAAGAAACTGCCCGCGGCTTCAACTCCCATGGATGTGCTGCAGGCTTCGATCCCGCTCCTTGCCATGGCCGATCATGAGCTTCTGGACGAATCGCGTAAAGCGAACAGGGCAAAGGCCATCAGGCTGATCGCCCGGGTGCCCATGATCGTGGCGGGCTGGGACCGGATACGGAACGGCCATGATCCGCTTCCTGCTGACGAGCGGCTGTCCCACGCGGGAAACTTCCTGTGGCAGATGAAGGGCGTCTACCCGGACAACGACCTTGCCCGGGCTCTTGATGTCGCCCTTATCCTGCATGCCGACCACTCGTTCAATGCCTCGACCTTTGCCTGCCGCGAAGTGGCCTCCACGCAGGCCCACATGTACGCTGCAGCGGCCGCGGGCGTGGGCGCCCTGTCCGGAAGTCTCCACGGCGGCGCCAATGCAGAGGTGATGAAGATGCTTGAGGCGGTCAAGGACGATCCTGACGTCGCGGGCTGGGTGCGGCAGCAGCTGGACGGTCATAAGAAGATCATGGGCATGGGCCATGCTGTGTACAAGACAACGGATCCCCGGGCCCGGTTCCTGAAGCAGATGTGCTTCGCCCTCGGCAAGAAACTGGGGCAGGAGCACTGGTGCAGGCTGTCCAGCCAGATCGAGGAGACGGCGGTCTCGGAATTCACCAGGCGCGGCAAGACCACGATCAGGCCGAACGTGGATTTCTTCAGCGCGCCGGTCTACCACCTGATGGGCATTCCCGGGGACCTGATGACCCCGATCTTCGCGATCTCGCGCATCAGCGGCTGGACCAGCCACATCATCGAGGAGAAGTTCGGCGACGCCCACGGCGAGAAGCCCGCGCTCTATCGGCCGTCGTCGGATTATAACGGCAACTACTGCGGCAGGGATGCCTGCGCGTATGTTGATATGGAAAACCGGTCGTAAGGAAGATGCGAACGAGCAGGGGTTCTATCGCGCAAAGACGCAAAGCCGCTAAAAAAGTCAAATAAGATCAGATAGAAAAGGATCGCTTCTGTCTTTCCTTTGCGACTTGGCGGCTTTGCGCGAGATGCTTTGTTTTGTTGAGAAAATTCGATCCACAGTTCTGCGAGGGTGACGATGAGAAGAGAGAAAAAGAACATAACAAAGAAGCGAAGAGCGATAAAGAAGGCAAAGACCAAGGCCGTTGCGGCCAAGAAGGCGGCCAGGACATCGTCCCCCCGGAAAGGGGCGGTTAACATGAAGGTCCGTTCATTGCGGGCATATAAAGAGCAGAAGGTCCCGGGGGGTGTGATGCAATCGGTCAATCCCTTTACCGAAGAGGTGCTGCATGAGCTGCCGCTCATGTCCAGGGCCGAGATCACGTCGCTGGCGGCAAAGGCGCGGCACGCCTGCTGGCACTGGAGGAACGTTCCGATCGGAGAGCGGACAGCGCTTTTAAAGAAGCTCGCCGAGGTGCTGCGCTCGGAGAAGCGGAACTATGCGGGGCTGATCACCCAGGAGATGGGCAAGCCGATCAAGGACGCCATGGCCGAGGTGGAGAAGTGCGCGGTGCTGGCAGATTATTTCAGCGAGAACGCCGCCCGGTTCCTGGAGCCCGAGATGGTGAAGACCGAAGCGCGGAAGAGCTATGTCGCTTTCGAGCCGCTCGGCGTGATCCTGGCCATCGAGCCCTGGAACTTCCCGTTCTGGCAGGTCTTCCGCGTGGCTGTGCCCGGGCTGGTTGCGGGCAACGCGGTGCTGCTCAAGCACGCGTCGAACGTGCCCATGACCGCGCTTGCCATCGAGGACGCGATCAGGAAGGCGGGTTTCCCGGAGAACCTGTTCAAGACGCTCCTGATCTCGCCTGACGACGCCATGAAGCTGATCGACGACGACCTGGTGGACGCCGTGTCCCTGACCGGCAGCAACCGGGCGGGCGAGGAGGTCGGGAGCCGGGCAGGCAGGAGGATCAAGAGCCTGGTGCTCGAGCTCGGCGGCTCGGATCCCTTCATCGTGCTCGACGACGCGGACGCGGCAAAAGCAGGCAGGACAGCGGCCCAGGCGCGGATGATCAACGCGGGCCAGAGCTGCATCGCGTCAAAGCGGTTCATTGTCATGGAGAATGTGGCCGAGGAGTTCACCAGAAACTTCATCAGCAGGCTGAAGGAGCTGAAGGTCGGCGATCCCATGGACGAGACAACGGACATCGGGCCGCTTGCGAGAAAAGACATCCTGGACGGGCTCAAGGCCCAGCTGAAGGACGCGAAAGCCAAGGGCGCCGAGGTGATCGAACTTGCACATGATCAGACCCATGGCTACTTCATGGCGCCTGTGGTGGTGCTCAAGCCCACTGCGAACATGAAAGTGCTGTCCGAAGAGGTCTTCGGCCCCATCGCGCCGATCGTGGTGGTGAAGGACGAGGATGAGGCGGTCAGGGTCGCCAATGACACTGAATACGGTCTTGGCGCGTCGATCTGGAGCAGGAACATCGAGCGCGCGGAGAAGCTTGCCCGGAGGATCGAGGCGGGGACCATCGCGATCAACGACTTCGTCAAGTCCGACCCGCGGCTTCCTTTCGGCGGGGTGAAGAAGTCCGGCGTGGGCAGGGAACTGTCGCAGTACGGGCTGAAGGAGCTGGTGAACATCAAGACAGTGGTGGTGAGAGAGTGATATTCTGAATGCGGAATGACACTGACGAAAGCGATGAACCTGGGAAAAGGCGGTTTTGCCACGGAAGAGGCGGATTAAGAGCAAAAGCGATTGAGACACTGAGGAGATAAAGGCCGAATCGCGGATTTACCTCATAGATCTTATTCAGTGTCCTCAGTGTCAAAGACGACTTGTTATTTGCTTTTGTTAGCTAAGACGTTGTCCGCATCTTCCGTGGCAAAAATTGTTTTTTGGTTTCCGCCTTGGTCATGGCTTTTATCCGGGTCTTCCGTGGCAAAGCAAGTTCGTTGATTTCTCCGTGTCTCCGTGCCTCCGTGGTAAAATTGATCTTCAGGAGCCTTTATGAAAGCATCTGACCTGTTCGTTAAACAGCTGGAAGAGGAAGGGGTCGAATACATCTTCGGCCTGCCCGGCGAGGAGAATCTCGACCTGCTGGAATCCTTGCGCACGTCGCGCATCAAGCTGATCGTGACGCGGCATGAGCAGGCCGCGGCGTTCATGGCAGCGACCTACGGGCGCTTAACCGGCAGGGCAGGGGTCTGCTTCTCCACCCTCGGCCCGGGAGCGACCAATCTCGTGACCGGCGTGGCGCACGCGCAGCTCATCGGCGCGCCGCTCATCGCCGTTACCGGGCAGAAGGCGGTGCGCGACAACTGGCAGGCGGCGTTCCAGCTGATCGATGTGGTGCGCATGATGCATCCCATCACCAAGCATTCGTCATCCATTGCCGATCCGGGCATGATCCCCACGGTGCTCAGGAATGCCTTCAAGACCGCCCAGGCCGAGCGTCCGGGCGCGGTGCATATCGAACTGCCCGAGGACGTGGCAGGGAGCGACACGGACGCCCAGGTCCAGAGATCGGTCCGCGCGCGCAGGCCGGACCCCGATGCCACGACCATCGACGGCGCCGCGGATCTCATCAACTCGTCGCGCCATCCCCTGCTTATCCTCTCGTCAGGAGCGAACCGGAAGCTGATCTGGAAGGAGCTCCGGGAGTTCGTGGAAAAGACCGGCATCCACGTAGTGCACACGCAGATGGGCAAGGGCGTGCTCTCCGACGAATCTCCCTACAGCCTCTTTGCCACGGGCATCCACAAGCGCGATTACGTGAACTGCGGCATCGACCGCGCGGACGTCATCATCACCGTGGGATACAACATCGTCGAGTACCCGCCCTATGTCTGGAACCCCGTGCTGGACAAGAAGATCGTTCACATCGACTTTGTGGAGGCAGGAGTGGACCGCTATTACGACCCCCAGATCGAGGTGGTCGGGGACGTGTCGGTCGCGCTCCGCCTGCTGGCCGCCAAGGTAATGCCGCGGAAGGAAACGCTGTTCAAGGACCTCCGAAAGTTCCTTGAAGAAAAGCTCGCCGCTCCCTGCGACATGAGCTGGCCGCCGACGCCCCGCGAAGTGGTGCAGCATGTGCGCGAGGCATTGAGCCATGACGACATCGTGGCCCTGGACAACGGCATCTACAAGCTCTGGTTCTCTCGGCTCTACCGGACCTACAAACCGAACACCTTTATCCTGGACAACGCGCTCGCGACCATGGGCGCCGGACTGCCTGCCGCGATCGCGGCAAAGCTGGTCCGCCCGGAACAAAAGGTGCTGGCTGTGTGCGGCGACGGCGGGTTCATGATGAATGCCCAGGAACTGGAGACCGCGGTGCGTTTGAACATTCCGGTCGTGGTCCTGATCCTGAACGACAATGCCTTCGGGTTCATCAAATGGAAGCAGCAGAACATGGGATTCAGGAGCTTTGGCCTCGACTACGGCAACCCGGACTTCGCGAAATTCGCCGAGGCCCATGGAGCTGTGGGCATGAAGCTGGAAAAGGGGCAGGACCTGCGGGAGGTCCTGGAGCAGGCGTTCGCGAAAAAGACCGTTGTAGTCGTTGAATGTCCGATCGATTATTCAGTGAACTACGAGACATTTTCCAAGGAGATCGGGAGTCTCGTGTGCGAACTCTAGAGATGCACGATAGTGGCAGTTGAAAAAAATGAGGGTCTTCCGGGTTTTGTGTGGGTACTATTTGTGGTCCTATGGCTTTTTTGCATATCTCCTTCGCAGCCTGAACGAAATTTTGGACCCGTCTAAGGCCACGTCCGCTCGTCCGCGAAAACTCGGCC
>JAOUEV010000036.1 GCA_029858565.1 Nitrospirota bacterium
GTTGGTGAAAGGATTTGCTTGGCGGCAATCCTTTTATATCCGCTTCTACAGCGGCCAGCAAGGTTTTTTTGTTTCTCACGGCATCTTTCTATCGCGGGATTGGGGAGCGGTGATCTCATAACGGAAATGACGAACTTATGTTGCTCGGGATTGAATACAGAAGAAAAGAATAACTGGAGGAGTGCAGCTGATGCTACTTACCGCTTATGGAGAGCTCCTTGATGCGCAGCGAAGGACTGCCGATCCTGCCGGAGAACCGAAGGTCGCTGCAGACCGCGTCAACGTTCATCATCACATCAAGGATATTGCCGGCAATGGTGATCTCGCGGACCGGGTAGGCCTTGGCGCCCTTCTCGATCCAGAAGCCCGTAGCGCCAACAGAGAAGTCGCCGGATATGGGATTGGCAGTATGTGCACCCATGATCTCGGTGACCAGAAGGCCCCGTTCTGTATCGCTGATGAGCTGAGCAGGAGTGATCGTACCGGGCTGGATGAATAGGTTTGTCATACCAACGCCGGGAATTCCCTTGAACCCGCCGCGGATGCCGTTGCCAGTCGACTGTGTGCCATCCTTGCGGGCGGTATAGGCATTATACAGGAACATCGAGAGACGTCCCTTGTCCACCACGGTCTTGGTCCGCGTGGGCACCAGTTCGTCGTCCGAAGGAGCCGTACCTAGCCCGCCTTCACGAAGGCCGTCGTCAATGATCGTGATCAGGGGCGACGCAATTGCCCTATCCAGTTTGCCGATCAGGAGGGATTTCTTCTTCTGCACGTTCTCGGCAGAGAAGCCGCTTGCCAGGATCGAGAGGAATTCCTCGGCAACGGCATTGTCGAGGATCACCGGAGCCTTGACCGAATCAATATGGCGGGCTCCCAGCAGGTCCAGGGCCTTGCTTGCGGCGCGCCTGCCCACGCCTTCGATATCAATGTCCTTGTAGAACCGGCGAACATCGAAATCCCAGCCCGCCTGGGCCTCTCCCCCGGCTTCAGCGACCGCTTCGATGCTTGCGGATACAGCGGTCGAACGATAGGAAACCTCATTGCCCCGGCTGCTCCTGATGAGCGTTTCCGATTCAGAAAAGCTCGCCGATGCCTTACGAATGCGCTTTATCCGGGAGTCAACTCCATAGGCCGCCCGCTCCATGGCCATGACCCGGTCGATCTTTTCCTGCTCTGAGATCCCGGCCACGACAGGATCATGGATGATCACGTGCGAATAGGAAGCGCCGGCTATTTCCGGCAGAACTGCAAGCGGGTCCCGGTCAATGCTTTTTGCGTTATCTATCGCCCCGTCAACGAGCGTTGCCAGGCCCTCTCTGGTGAAATCCGTGGTAAAGGCGAATCCTATGCGCTCGTCTGTCAGGACCCGGAGACCGATGCCGATGTCCCGGGCGCGCTCAAAAGCGTCGACCTTCTGGTCCTTGATCTCCACGGACGTCGCGACCGAGCTGCGAAGATAGATCTCCACCCCGCCGGGGCAGCATTTAGCCGTCCGGGCCAGGACCGTGTCTGAAATATGTTTGGGGTCGATCATAGGTGATCGTTCGGATGCGGGAAGCTGATTATTCGAAGTAGCTCGCTGATGCAGTGTCGGACTCCCAGACCGTGACGCTGGCGACCTCGACATTGCCGTCGTCGATCTTCTTTGCCATGCTGTCGTAGATCCATTTTGCCAGGTTCTCCGACGAAGGATTGATCTGGGTAAAGGGGAAGATATCGTTCAGGAAAGTATGCTCGAGCTGGTCCAGGACCTCGCGCAGATGTTTCTTGAGGTCGTGAAAATCGATCGCCAGCCCCTGCTCGTTCAGGCGCTCCGCCGTGACGGCAACGGTCACCCGCCAGTTATGGCCGTGCAGCCGTTCGCATTTGCCTTCGTATCCCCGCAGCTGGTGAGCAGCGGCGAATTTTGATTCAACCATGAGTTCGTACATGGCGGAGATATTAAGTTATGGTCGCGAAAAAGTCAACAGGCAAAACCGGCTGCTTTTTTTCTGGATAAAATCAACGGATTCGGATATGCTGAATGCCATGAAACAGCCCAGGAACGTGTCGCTTTTCAAGGACCTCTCCGATGCCGAGTATAAGGAGCTGGAGCCTTATCTCGCGACCTCGGAGATCAAGAAGAAGGAAACGATCTTCTCCGAAGGGGAGCCCCCGGAATGGTTCTATGTCGTGCTTTCCGGCAAGGTCAAGATCACCAAGCTGTCCCAAGACGGCAAGGAGATCATCCTCGAGGTCATATCGCCTACAGATATCTTCGGCGGCGTCGCGGTGATCAAGGGATTCCCCTATCCTGCCAACGCGGTCGCAATGGAGGACTCGGAGATCCTCAAGATCTCCCGCAAGAACCTGATGCGCCTGGTGGACCGTTTTCCGAACCTCATGTACTGCATGGCCATGCAGCTGGGCGACCGGATGAAGAGCTCCTACGATTCGCTCAAGAATATCGCCCTGGAGCGGGTCGAAGCCAGGATCGCCGCTCTGCTGCTCAAGCTTGCCGGCAAGATCGGCAAGGAGACCAAAGAGGGCCTTGTGATCGATATGCGGTTGACCAAGCAGGATGTGGCCGACATGGTCGGCACGACCGTTGAAACATCGATCCGCACGTTCAGCAAGTTCAAGAAGCAGGAACTGGTGTCCGAAGTGGACGGGAAGATCGTCATCAAGGACCGCGACGGTCTGGCGTCCTTTTCGTCATAGCGAAGAAGCTCTGGGCTCATGGCAAACGACGAAGAGCTGCCTTGCCGTCATGGACAGCGACCTCCCTAACTACGAACTTACCGGCGGCATCATGGTCTTGAGCATGTTATAAAAGAACAAGAAGACCGAAACAAGCTCGACCACACCGGCAAGGACCGTCAGGGCGACCAGCGCGCTCGACGGATTGTACAGGTTGAGGGTGTACGCCGCCAGCATCACGACCAAACCCACGTTCGCCATCCAGAACTGCACTTCCCCGATCTTTTTGCTGTGCATCTGCCGCCCCATGAACTTCGGCAGGATATGGTAGCCCACGCCGTAGATCATCATGGAAACCCATCCAAGCATGTTAAGATGGGAGTGAACGAACTTGAGCGCCATCGCTTTTTCGCTCCCCAGCATGGCGATGCCGACCACTGCAGCCAAGCCTAGATACACGATGCTCATGATGATGAACCTGCGAACGAATGTTTCCATTTACTGACCTCCTCGGGATCTTTTTGCAGAGAGTATAGCATACTGACACGGCTGCGGCTATGATGCCGGTCATACATGCCGGCAATGCTATTTGTCCGCCGGTCCTGCATCTCTCCTATGTTTTTCCTGCCCTATGATATGCGTCATACTGTTCCTGGCGGAACGTGGTATCATAAGTCCACAACAAGGACCCAAGACCCAAGGAGGTTGACATGACCGCAGAGAAGAATAAAGTGACCAAGGACACGCTCATCGGCGATGCTATCAAGAACGTACCCGGAGCAAGGGCCGTCATTGAGAAGTATTTCGGCAACGGCTGCTTCACCTGCCCTGGCATCAACGTGGAGTCCATATCCTTTGGCGCCATGATGCACAATCTGGACCCGGACAAGATCGTTAACGAGATCAACGAACAGGAGGGATAACGTGACAAAACCGGAGATCAAATGCTTTGTCTGCGGGTCTGACGACACCGCCAAGACATACCTGCCCTGCTATCACGAAGGCAAGGAAAAGATCGTCTGTACCCGCTGTCTTCCCGCGCTGATCCATGGATCTCACTGAAGAGATTTTACCGCTACTTTCACGATGCAGCCTCCGGATATCCGGAGGCTTTTTTTATTTTTTTGAATAGAATTTCCTGTTCGTTCTTGGTAAATTTAGCATTATGAAGAATGAATTAGCAGTCGTACTGGTAAGCGGCGGCATGGACAGCTGCGTTACTGCCGCGATCGCGAACAGGAGCCACCGCCTTGCCTTCCTGCACGTGAACTACGGCCAGCGGACCGAAGGCCGTGAGCTCCTCTCGTTCAACGAGATCGCGGATTTTTACAAGGCGGAAAAGCGCCTTATCGTGAGCATCGAGCACCTGAAGGTGATCGGCGGATCGGCACTTACTGACATTAATATCCCAGTCCCGGAGACCGGCCATTCTCAATCCGCAATCCGCAATCCGCAATCCGCAATTCCGGTAACCTACGTTCCCTTTCGCAACGCCCATCTCCTTTCGATCGCCACCTCATGGTCAGAAGTGATCGGGGCCCGCTGGATATACATCGGCGCTGTTGAAGAGGACAGTTCAGGTTACCCCGACTGCAGGGAAGTGTTCTACCAGGCTTTCAACAAGGTGATCGAAACGGGGACGCGGCCTGAAACGCGGATCGAGATCGCAACACCTCTGATCCACATGAAGAAAGCCGAGATCGTGAAACAAGGAAGAGAGCTGGGCGCACCGCTCCACCTCACCTGGAGCTGTTATCAGGATAATGAAAAAGCCTGTGGAAAATGCGAGAGCTGCCTTTTTCGGCTGAAGGGTTTTCGCGACGCGGGCGTGACAGATCCGATCCCCTACCGTTAGATCGACATCCTCTGCAGATCAGGAAAGGAAACTGGTCACCAGAAGCAGGACCGTCAGTGTGATCAGGACCAGGACCATTGCCCAGGTGATGATGTTCATTCTCCGGGAGTTGACATAATCTCCCATGAGCGAGCGATCGTTCACAAGCCTGAGCATGATCACCAGTACGATCGGAAGCAGGATGCCGTTGATGGTCTGGGAAAAGAACATGATCTTGATGAGTGGTATGTCCGGGATCATGATGATCCCCGCGCCGATCACGATAAAAGCGGTATAGAATCCCAGGAACTGCGGCGCCTCGCTAAAGGTCTTGTTGATCCCCGATTCCCATCCAAAGGCCTCGGACAATCCATAGGCCGTGGCCAGCGGCAGTACAAAGGCAGCAAGGAAGGACGCGTTCAGCAGGCCGAGCGCAAAGAGGTGAGCCGAGAACGGTCCGGCCAGCGGTTCCAGGGCCTTTGCAGCGTCCTCTGCCGAATCGATGATAACGCCTGCGGGATGAAGGATCGTCCCTGTGCAGAGCACAATGAAGAAAGCGATGAACACGGTCATAAAAGCGCCTACATAGGCATCGTACCGTGCGTAGGAGTATTCCTCGACCCGCACCCCCTTGTCCACGACCGCCGATTGCAGATAGAACTGCATATAGGGCGTCACGGTCGTACCGACCATGGTGATGAACAGCAGAAAGTAGTCACGGTCCATCCGCACCTGGGGGAAGGATATCTGCCGCGCCACTTCCTTCCAGGGAGGGTTTGCCATGAACCCGGACACCACATACGTGAAGTAGACCAGGCTGATCACGATCATGAACCGTTCTACCTGCTTGAAATTCCCCTTCACCACCACGAACCAGACGACAAAGGCCGACACCGGCACGGAAACATACTTATGGATCCCGAACAGCTCCATGCTTGCGGCAATGCCGGCGAACTCGGCGATGGTGACCGTGAGATTGGCGAACACGAAGAGCGTCATGATCGCCAGGGTCACGCGGACGCCGAACTGCTCACGTACCAGGTCACCGAAACCCTTCCCGGTAACGACCCCCATGCGAGCGGACATTTCCTGGATCACCGCGAGAGCGAAGGTGATGAGCAGGAGCGCCCAGAGCAGGCCGTAGCCCTCACGGGCGCCCACGATCGAGTACGTGGCGATTCCGCCTGCGTCGTTCCCGGCATTCCCGGCAATGACCCCGGGTCCGATCACGGCAAGGACCGCGAGAATGCGGCGCTTCACAAAGAATTGTTTCAAGCGTTCGATGACCATTATAAATATACCGGGCTGGACTACCGGGAGCAGTGCCGACAAGGGCCGGCGGTCAGATCTTTCTCCGTTTCTTTCTCGATGCGGGGGGCAGCAGGAAATCCACGACGTCGTCAACGGTCACGATCCCGCGCATGACCATATTCTCATCCACGACCGGCGCGGCAAGCAGGTTGTATTTCGAAATGAACTCGGCAACGTCCATTTGTTCCGCGTCAAGCGAAAGGGTCTTCATGGGCGACCGCATGATGTCCTGCAATAGGGTCTCGGGCCGCGCCATGATCAGACTCTTGAGCGAGAGCACTCCGAGCAGCCGCTCCTGGTCATCGGTAATATAGAGATAGTAGACCGTTTCCACATCCGGGGCCTCCAGCCTCAGTTCCCGGATCGCATCCTCGACGGTCATATCAGGCGGGAAGGCCAGATACTCGGTCGTCATGAGGCCGCCTGCGGTGTCCTCCTCGTGCTCCAGAAGTTCCTGCACGTCCTCGGCCTCGTCCTTTTCCATGAGATTGATCAGTTCCTGGGCCTTGGCCTCCGGCAGATCTCCGAGAACGTCGGCAGCCTCGTCCGGCGGCATCTGTTCAAGAATATCCGACGCTTTCTCCTTGGACATGTCATCAATGATGTCCGCCTGGACGCTCGGCTCCAGTTCGTGCAGTGCTTCGGCCGCCGTTTCGACGTCCAGCGACCCGAAAATGGCGCTCCGCTCCTTCTGAGACACTTCGCTGATGATCTCCGCGAGGTCAGCCGGGTGGAGCTGCGCGGCCTTCTGGCGGGAAACGGTCAGCGTAAGTTTGTTCAGTTTTGGCTCCACCGGCTGCAGGTAATGCCACCCGATCA
Organism: Nitrospirota bacterium; assembly: GCA_029858565.1. Lineage (GTDB taxonomy): Bacteria > Nitrospirota > UBA9217 > UBA9217 > UBA9217 > JAKAHZ01. The sequence continues at coordinate 6,647 of JAOUEV010000036.1, forward strand.
GGACGTTCTGAAGACGATACCGCAGGACAGAAAGCAATCGTTCTCCCCTTGCCTCCACCCCGAGGCGCCGCAGGATGCCTCGCAGGCCGATGTCCGCCGCTATGAGCGATACCCGGCCGTTCACATCTCCCAGTTTGAGATCGTTGACCCGCACGAGCTTGGCTCCATTGATGTCGACGATCTGTTTATCCAGGATATCCCGGCAGATAAGCACCTCCGCCGGCTCTATGACCGCAGGCGAAAGCTGGTCTCTCAGGAGGTTCACGGAAATTACCCGTTTATTGAACAGGTTGATCTGGTCCCAGGGAATGAGGTAGGTGAGCTTGCCGGACTTGACGACCAGCGCGGTTACCGAAGGAAAGGGGTCGCCCTGGCCGACAGTGATATCGGTCAGTTTCCCGATCTCTTCGCCAGCCCGGTCAAGAACCGGTTTCCTGTGCACCTCGCTGACAAAGATATCTCCGGCGAAAAAGGGCATCCTGCGCTCCGGGTGAGGTCGGGATCAATGTGTCGCGCTGATTATACCAGTGGTCGTTTTCAAGTCAAGAAAAAAGGCCTTTGAGCATGCATTGATGTGCTAGAATTGATTTAGAAAATGGATGCCCTTTGAAGTTACCACAGAACACGGTTGCTGGCGGATTTGAGTTCCCATTCTCGTAGATGGAAAGTTACAGCTGATCGTAGTACTGTTTCTATAAGCCTTTAAAATATCAATATAAATAAATTTAAGATGATAGAACCAGGCATTTCTGTTATAGTTTTCGAGCGTTGGGCGAACTTCCTTACCGCACCGGCCTCATTGAAAGGAGATCGTTTCCATGTCGGAACAGACCACCAAGGACCTGAAGAAGGACATCTATCTCATGCTGCACAAAGCTCTCGAAATGCTTGAGCTGATCGAGGACGGCTTTGTAAAGAACAAGGTGTCCGCGCTTGATCAGGCAGAGGACCTGGCGAAGGACATTCAGACCCGGGAAGACCATCTCACCGGAGCACTGGCAAAGATCGCGGCATCGAATCCTGAAGCACGGAACATCCTCGCGGTTCCCGCTCACATTGAAAAGATCGCCTACAATCTGAGAAGACTGAACGACGGCATCAGGACCAAGAACAAGGAAGCGCTCCTGTTCAGCGACAAGGCCATTCAGGAAACGGGCTCCCTCTTTACCAAGGCAAAGGATGTTTTAAAAAAGGCCGGAGACGCCACAGTGTCGTCCAATACAGCGCTTGCTGATACCGTTAAGGCCGACGCGGAAGCGTTGGTGCGCATGGCTGATGGATATGCCACCTCCCACGAGGACCGGCTCGTTGCTGGTGAGTGTTCTCCCAAGGCATCTTCCACCTACCTTTGCATCCTTTATTCCTTCGAGGATGTCGTGTCCCACGCCAAAGAGGTGGTAAAGAAACTTACTGCAAAATAACGATCAGCGGAAACTGCTGACCCCGGTTAAAATAAAAAAGGACCAGTACCCGTTCGGGCTGGTCCTTTTTTTGTTCCACGAGAGTGTCTCTCAGTGCTTGAATACCCGCTGTCCGGTGAACACCATCGTGACCTTGGGATTCGCCTCATTGCACGCGGTTATCGCATCAAAATCTCGGTCAGACCCTCCAGGCTGCACGATCGCGGAAATGCCTTCCTTGAGCCCGACATCCACTCCGTCACGGAAGGGGAAAAAGGCGTCGGACACCATGGTGGAGCCGATCAAGCCTCCCTTGTCCTTTTTCGTCTGGTCATCGATCTCCTGCAGTGCGGCTTTGTCCCGCTTGCCCTGGGCCGCTTCCAGCTCGTAGGTCTTATAGGGCACACCGAATTTCTTATAACAGAGCGCATCGGCATATTTCGTATACGCCTTGAATATGGCGATCTCCGCCACGCCTACGCGGTCCTGTTCACCCGTCCCGATCCCGACGGTAACGCCGTCCTTGACATAGATAACGGAATTCGATGTAATGCCCTGCTCCACATTCCAGCCGAACAGCATATCGTCATATTCCTGTTCCGTGGGCTTCCGTTCGATCTTGTACTCCTGCCCCTTATACGTCGTTTTTGCTTCCTGGAAATCCTCTTTTTTGCGGATGGCGTTCCTCTGGGACTGCTGTACGATCAGTCCACCGTCGGTGAGCGCCTTGAATTCAACGATGCTCATATCGCGGTATTTTGCCAGATCAGCGATCTTTTCGAGACGGATGATGCGAAGATTCTTTCGCTTTGAGAGAATGGAGAGAGTTCCTTCTTCATATTCCGGCGCCGCGACGACCTCTAAATAGTTCGAATTAGCCAGCTCCGCCGTCCTTTTGTCCATGGCGCGATTCACCACGAGGCAGCCGCCAAAGGCCGCGATACGGTCTGCCATGTTCGCCCGGTCATAGGCATCGAACACGGTCTTTCCGTAGGCAGCCCCGCACGGATTATTGTGCTTCAGGATAACCGCTGCCGGTCGATCCATGAGATATTTCAGGATGTTCAAACCATTGTCCAGATCGGTGAAATTGGTCTTGCCGGGATGTTTGCCCGCCTGGAGCATCTGCTCTTCAGTAATGGCGCTCACCATGCCGTTGCCCGGCTCAATGAACCTTACTCCTGCCAGGACCAGGTTGCCGTTCACCAGTTCGTACATGGCAGCCTGCTGGTCCGGGTTCTCGCCGTAACGGAGTCCTTTTTCAATGATTTCCCCTGCTCCTTCATCGAGTTTCCACGTCCGTTTTCGATACATAAGCTTCTGCTCACCGAAGGAAACGGTCATTTCCGGCGGAAAGTTGTCCGCCATGATGGTCTTGTACATTTTTTTGATATCGCTCATCTCTGTCCTCCTGCGCAAATAACCGCCGGCGCCCGCATTTCAAACCTTGTCGATGGTCTTCTGGCCAAAGAGGCCCGAAGGCCTCGCGATCAGAGTAATGATGAGGACCAGGAATGCAAAGGCGTCCTTATAGACGCCGGAAATATAGCTGGCCCCGAAGTTCTCGATCAGACCCAGCAAGACCCCTCCCACCATGGCGCCGGGGATGCTGCCGATGCCTCCCAGGACCGCAGCGGTGAACGCCTTGAGACCCGCGAGATATCCCATGAAAAAATGAACGACCCCATAATACAACGTCACCAGAACTCCAGCGACAGCGGCAAGGGACGAACCGATCATAAAGGTAACGGAAATAACCTGGTTCACGTTGATGCCGACAAGGCCTGCCATGATCCTGTCCTGGGATGTTGCGCGCATCGCCTTCCCCAGTTTCGTCCTGACCACGAAGAGCTGGAGCCCTCCCATGACCAGCAGGGACACCGCCAGGATGAGGATCTGGAGCGGCGAGACCGTCGCCCCGAAGAGCGCTATCCCGTCCGAAGGTACGACCGGAGGAAGATTCTTGTACTCCTTGCCTTGTGCAAGCATTACAAAGTTCTGGAGAATGATCGACATGCCTACTGCGCTGATGAGCGGGGCCAGTTTAGCGGCTTTTCTCAAGGGGCGGTACGCTGTTCGCTCGATCACCGCGCCGTATGCCGCACAGAACCCTGCGGAAAGGATCAGCGTGATGATCAGTTTCGCCGCCATGCCGATCTCCGGAGCGCCCGGCGAGGTCAGCAGGCCCATCACGATGATGGCCAGATATGCACCCAGCATATATACTTCGCCATGGGCGAAGTTGATAAGCTGCAGGATGCCGTATACCATCGTATACCCGAGCGCGATCAGCGCGTAGATAGCTCCCAGAGCAAGGCCATTTATCAGCTGCTGAATGAACATGTGCTTGCCGGCGGACTACTGTACCTCGATGAACTTTCCATCCTTGACCTTCCAGACAACGTAGGGCGCTTTGTTCACATCGCCGTTCTTGTCAAAGGATATGTCGCCGAAGGCTCCCCGGAACGACGTTTTGGAAATATATTCCGCGACCTTGGTCCCATCGGTCGTGCCGGCCTGCTGGATCGCCGTCAAGATGATGTTCGCTGCATCATAGGCATAAATGGAATAGGGGCCTGCTTCACCATACTTGGCAGCATACTTCCCGAGGAACGCTTTTGCCGTCGACAGGCCGCCCGGGTCCTTGCCGAAGGTGACCAGTGTTCCTTCAGCCGCAGCTCCCGCGATCTTGATGAACGTCGGGTCGTACACGCCGTCGCCGGTGATCATGGGGGCTGTCAGTCCGATCTCCCGGGCCTGACGCACAAGCCGTCCTGCCTCGGGATAGATGCCTCCGAAGAAGTAGACCTCAGGCCGCTTTTCCTTGATCGCGGTCAGCACACCCTTATAATCTGGATCGCGCTGGACGATACCGTCGTAGAAAACTATTTCAATGCCGGGGCCAAGGGACTTCTTGAAAAAATCTGCCAGCCCCTGTCCATATGCGGTCTTATCATGTATCACGGCAACGCGCTTCGGCCTCATTTTTTTAACGACAAAATCTGCGGCGATCTTCCCCTGCTGGTCATCTGTGCCGCAGACGCGAAATACCGACTTGAATCCCTGCTGGGTGAACCGGGGATTCGTGGTAGCCGGAGAGATCATGACCACATTGGCATTGACGTAATATTCCGAAGCCGGTATCGAACAGCTTGAGTTCCAGTGTCCGACCACTGCCGCGACTTTCTGGTTGATGAACTTGTTGGCAACAGAAACCGCTTGTTTCGGATCGGCCTGGTCGTCACCGGCCAGCAGTTCGATCTTTTTCCCCAGGACCCCGCCTTTTTCGTTCCACTCGGCAACCGCCAGTTCCGCCGCGTTCCTGAGGTCGATCCCCATCTTGCTCTGGTCACCCGTCATTGGACCAGCAGCGCCGATCCTGATAACGTTCTGCTGCTGCGAAGTGCATCCCGCCGCCGCGAGACCGAACATTGCAAACAATATGAGCCGATAGTAGAAGCGGTTCATTTCCTTATCCCCCTTTGATGTGATCTCGTGCCAAGAACCGGAAGAATGCTGTCCTGCAGGACGCCTATTGCTGCCTTTGGATCGGGAGCGCTCAGCACCGCGCTGATGACCGCGACACTTTCCGCTCCTGCTTCAATGACATCTTTCGCAGTGACCGAGGATATGCCTCCGATGGCGATTATCGGCAGGGAAACTGCTCTTCGAATGTCCCTGAGACGTTCAATGCCCTGGACCGGACCTGCGTCCTTTGTCCGGGTCGGGAAAAGCGGCCCGAAACCAATATAGTCCGCACCGCCTGCCTCAGCCGCCTCAGCCTGGGAACGCGAATGGGTGGAAATGCCGATAATGCGGTCAGGGCCGAGCACTCGCCGCGCGTCCTGAAGCGGCAGATCATCCTGTCCCAGATGGACTCCGTCCGCGCCGACCGCACAGGCAATATCTGCATGGTCATTGAGGATGATGATCCCGCCTCCCCGTTTCACCGCCTCGACAATGGACCGCGCCGTACGAACAATGGATCGCCGCGTACCTGTCTTGTTTCGGTATTGGAACAAGCCGACCCCGGACGCAAGCGCTGCTGCTATGATCCAGTCGGCTCGGCCAAGGAGAAGTTCCTCATCGAGGATCAGGCACAGACCGCGGATATTATTTTGCCGGATTATTGTACCGCTCCATGAACTTCGTCGAGATATCGCCGCTCAGGAAATCATCTTCGGCCAGTATCTTCTTGTGCATGGGGATCGTTGTCTTTACGCCCTCGATGATAAATTCATCAAGCGCCCGCTTCATGCGCATGATGGCCGCATCACGGGTCTCCGCATAGACAATGAGCTTCGCGATCATGGAGTCGTAAAAAGGCGGGATGACATATTGGGTATAAGCCGCGGTATCGACGCGGACACCGGGACCACCGGGAGGGTTGAACGCGGTAATGGTTCCAGGCGATGGGGTGAACTTCTCAGGGCACTCGGCATTAATGCGGCATTCTATGGCATGGCCCTTGATTCGAACCTGTTCCTGGGTGAAGGACAGCCGCTCTCCCGAGGCCACTCGTATCTGCTCCTTGACCAGGTCGATTCCCGTGACCAGTTCGGTCACCGGATGCTCTACCTGGATGCGGGTGTTCATCTCCATGAAATAGAAGTTCCGATTCTCGTCCATGAGGAACTCGATGGTGCCGGCGTTCCGGTATTTCACCGTCTTCGCAAGCGCCACGGCCATGTCGCCCATGCGCTTCCGGAGCACCTCATCGACCGTCGGCGAAGGAGCCTCCTCGATGAGCTTCTGGTGGCGACGCTGAATGGAGCATTCGCGCTCTCCGAGCGATACAACATTGCCCTTCTCATCGGCCATGATCTGCACTTCAATGTGACGGGGCTGGGTGATGTATTTTTCGATATACACATCTGCATTACCAAAGGCTGCAAGCGCTTCGGATTGCGCCATCATGAAAGCCGATGCGAACTCCGATTCGTCCATCACCACGCGCATGCCCTTACCGCCGCCGCCTGCGACCGCCTTGATGATGACCGGGAACCCCAGGTCGCGTGCAAGCGCGATGGCATCGGACTCTTCAGTCATGACACCTTCGCTGCCGGGCAGGATCGGCACCCCGGCCTTCTGAGCGGTCTCCCGGGCGCGGGCTTTGTCGCCCATCATTTTGATGCTGTCCGCGCTGGGTCCGATGAACTTTATTCCTGCGGATCCGCATACCTCGGCAAAGCTCGGGTTCTCGGCAAGAAAGCCATACCCCGGGTGGATCGCTTCAGCATCAGTGATCTCCGCAGCGCTGATGATGCTGGGAACATGCAGATAGCTGTCCGCGCTCTTGGGTGGCCCGATACAGACGCTTTGATCGGCAAAACGAACATGCAGCGAGTTCGCATCAGCGGTCGAATGGACCGCGACCGTCTTGATCCCAAGCTCCTTGCAGGCCCGAATGATCCGAAGTGCGATCTCGCCTCGGTTTGCTATCAAAATCTTCTTGAACACAGACACCTCGAAGGGACTTGTAAGATTCCCCGGTGACCGGGGCGCTTCAACTACATCGGTTCGATAATGAACAACGGCTGCCCATACTCCACAGATTGTCCGTTGTCAACCAGGGCCTGCACGATCTTCCCGGCCGTCTCGGATTCGATCTCGTTCATGAGCTTCATGGCCTCGATGATGCAAAGCACCTGCCCCTTCTTCACGACATCGCCCACCTCAACATACGGAGGCTTATCCGGCGAACTGGACCGGTAGAACGTTCCGACGATGGGCGACGTGACCTTGGTCTGGTTGCTCGCAGCGGGAACTGCTGCCGGCGCAGCTGACGGAGCGGCTTTCTCGGATTCCGACACTGCGGGAGCAACTATGGCCGACGGCGGATATTCCATTCGCGGCATGACCGGATGATAGGTCACATCGCCGCCTTTCCGCAAACGGACCTTCACGCCGGACCGTTCAATCTCGATCTCCGAAATATCGGTGTTCTTGAGCATTTCGATCAGCTCTTTCAGTTCTTTCAGATTCATGCTGGCTCCTTTGGATCGCGACAGCGATCCTGGATAATTACCCCTGCTTGACCCGCTCGATGAACGTTCCGGTCCGGGTGTCTACCTTTACAAGATCGCCTTCGTTGAGATAAAAAGGCACTTTGATCACAGCGCCGGTCTCAAGGGTCGCCGGTTTTGATCCGCCCGACGCGGTGTCGCCGCGTATCCCCGGATCCGTCTGCGCGATGACCAGCTCAACGAACATGGGGATATCGATATTGATCGGCTGCCCCTTGTAATAGAGGACCTTGATCTCCATGTTCTCCTTGAGATAACTGATATTCTCGCCCAATTGCTTTTCATTGAGCGAAACCTGCTCGTACGAGGCGGTATCCATGAAAACCCGGTCCTTGTCCGCGGCATAGAGATACTGCATCGTCTTCTCCTCAAGTTCGGGAGTGTCCAGTTTTTCACCGGACCGGAACGTCCTATCGATGACGTTCCCGGAGCGAAGGCTCTTCATCTTCGTCCGGACAAAGGCACCACCCTTACCCGGCTTCACATGCTGAAACTCCACGATCACGTAGGGTTCCTTGTCCAACTCGATCTTCAATCCGTTCCTGAATTCAGTTGTTGATACCGGCAATTCCCTGTTCCTCCTCTATAATCGTCTAACGCAAAGCGTCGATTGTCGTCTGCTATGCTTATAATTCCAGATCCCTCGGCAAACTGGTAAGGACCCGCGATCCTTCCGGAGTGACGAGAACCATGTCCTCGATCCTCACCCCGCCCCAGCCTGGCACATATATTCCCGGTTCGATGGTGAACACCATGGCGGCTTCAACTTTTGACTTTGCCAGAGCTGACAGGGACGGTCCCTCATGAACCATCAGACCTATCCCGTGGCCGGTCGCGTGTCCGAAATGACGGCCATGGCCTGCCGCAGCGATCACATTCCTGGCCGCGGCATCGATATCCCGGCACAGCGCACCGGACTTCACTTTTTCCACAGCTTCCTGCTGTGCTTTCAGCACCAGCGCATGAATCTCCCGCTGTCGTGCCGATGGTCTACCCACACTATGGGTCCGTGTAATATCACAATAATATCCGTCCGCCTCTGCACCAAAGTCGATGGTGACCATGTCACCTGATCGGAGTTTTCTGTTCGATACCGACGCATGCGGCATCGCTCCATTCGGTCCCGAGGCCACGATTGTATCAAAGGCCTCTTTTCGAGCACCTTTCGACCGCATCAGCCATTCGAGCTTAAGCCCCAGTTCCCGTTCCGTGATCCCCGGACGGATGAATCGCTTGAGCTCTTCAAAAGATTCCTCGGCGCGACCAACGGCTTTTCGGATCTTTGCAAGTTCGAAAGGATCTTTCCGCGTCCGGAGTTCAGCAACAGGGTCTTTTGACGGTCGAAGGCGAAGCCCTTTTTTTCGCAGTGCGCGGATCCGGTCGAGGGTCATGTTCGACTCGTCGATCCAGAGTGTATTGATCCCGAGATCATCCGCCGCATCACCGATCGTGCTGTAGAGGTCCTTTTTCTGGATCTGGATCCTGACTCCGGCGGCCTCGACCCTTGCTTGGAGTTTATAGCGGAAATCCGTGATCAGCAGTGGGATTCCTGCAGAAACAAGCAGGCATCCGGACGAGCCGGAGAACCCGGTGAGATACCGCAAATTCTCCCGTTGGGTCACGAGCATCGCGTCGATATTCCGCTTGCTCATAAGCATGCGCAGTCGCCGGACCCGTGCCGGTTCCGCTCGTTGTCGGATCATCGTTTTTCTGAATTATTCACAACCTGCACCGCTGCACGCAAACCGAGCAGATAGCTCTCGGCGCCAAAACCGGCTATCTGGCCTGCGGCTACACCGGAAATATACGAATGCTGCCGGAACTCCTCGCGCCGGTAGATGTTCGACAGATGGACCTCGACAGTGGGAATCCCGGTTGACGCGATCGCATCCCGAAGTGCTATGCTCGTGTGGGTATAGGCGCCTGGATTGATCACCAGGGCATTGAAGACACCCATGGCATCCTGTATCCTCTGTACCAATTCGCCTTCATAGTTGGACTGAAAACATACCGCCTCAATGCCCATCTCCGACGCAAGATCGCTGATCCGAGCATTGATCTCCTCAAGCGAGGTGGTGCCGTAGATTCCCGGTTCACGTTTCCCCAGAAGGTTGAGATTGGGTCCATGTAATATCAGGATTTTCATATAAATGATTCCACCGATAAAAGAAAAAACTGCCCAGGGCAGTTTTGACACGTGAGCATCGATATCGTTATTCTGTCAGAACTCCTTGAGCAGTTTCGGAACGGACATGCGCAGCAGAAACCGCCCTTTACCGAAATTCCCGTCCGGCTTGATGATCAGGACCATGAAATACTCGTCGTTCAGCCGTCGAAGCATGATCATCGCCTTTTCAGCAATAACGGTTACTTCCTTTGTGGATCCAAGCTGGGCCGACTGCGATCCTTTTTCGATCTCCTTCAGAAGCGTTGAATATTCGACGGTCATGGACTGAAGATCGATATCCGTGGTCACCGCAAACTCTTCAACAGGGATCCCGTCAACGCCGACGACCAGAGCGCCAAGCGCACCCTCAGTGCCATGTACAACGTCTCTCAGGATGTCGGCAAATGACATTACTGGGGTTTCTCCTTAACAACGTTCTTTAGCCATGATTCCAACCGGTCGATGGTTTCCTTGCGTCGGGCCGTCGCAGTAGAGCCGGACGGTTTGACCATTTCAGCGCCTTTTCCCGGATCGGGGCGCATAGCCGGGTCAGACAGGGACCGGCCGGTCTGCTGTTCATCCCGCGGCGCCGTCATTGCATCTGCTGCCTGCGGTGCCGCTTTTCCCAAAGGGATCGGCTGTGAGGCCGCCGGTTTTACTTCCTGCTGTACCGGTCTCCTGACGATCGGCTCCGCAGATTCCCTGACCGCCGGCGCTGGTACTTCGGTACGCGCCGGAGGCACGGGAAAGGACTCCGCACCCTGGATGCCTGCCATCGCATGCAGTTTCAGCAGTTTTTGCTGAAGCACTTTGTTTTCTGGCCGGTCGGCCAGCATTCGCTGATAGATCTCTATGGCCTTATCGTAAAAACCCTGGGATATATAAAGCTCGGCCAGAGTATCGGTATTTATATCATCTGCTGCTCCGGCAGCAGGCGGGAGTGCTTCAGTCGGCGACCAGGCTTCGCCAGCATCATGGTCCGCTTCCGGTTGTGATTCCAGAAAGGCCTCGCCCAGGTCGAATGCAATACTCCCCGGTTCATCCACGGATTTCGGTTTTATCGGCGGAAGCGTTTCAGCAGCCGGGACTGTCGGCGACTTCGCCGTCACCTTTTTCGATACCGGCTGCTCCAGGATATCAGCCTCTAAAACCTCTTCTACGATCTCCTCGGCTTCGACCTCAAGAACATCAGGCGTCTCGTTCGGCTGAAGTTCAGGTGTAGCATCAACTGTCTGAGCGACTGGAGCAGCTGCCGATGCCGCGGGAGACGCCTTGGGAACAGGGGCTCTCTCTTGTTCCTTGACAGGGACCGGAGCTGCGGAAACTGCTTTTTGAGTCGGTGACGAAGGCGCCGGGGGAATAGCTGCTGCTATGTCCGGCGATCTGGTCTCTTCCGGAGGCTTTTGCCCCTTGGGCTTAGGTATCCTGTCTGAGATATCTTTTCCGGCCTCAAGGTCTGCTACGATAGCCGCAAGCTCTTTATCCACAGGATTCAAAGCCTTGGCTATTTTATATCGTTCTAGAGCCTCGCTGTTCTTTCCCAGCAAAACGAACAGATCACCGAGTTTCCGCTGGGCAAGGAGATTGTCCGGTATGGTTTTGACGACTTCCTCGAGCTCCTTTTGCGCTCCTGCCAGATCGCCCTGTTCCAAAAGGAGCCTGCCGAGGAACGAGCGCGCTGTTGCGTATCCGGGATTGTTCTTGAGCCCTTCGGAAAGGACAACAATGGCCATGTCGATCTGGCCGACCTTCTTGTACTCCTCCGCCAGCGGAACAAACAGCTTCGACTTCGGGTCCTTGGCGATCCGCTCGGATAGTTTGGCTATTTCTGAGGTATCTTTTTCCATGAAATCGGGCAGCTACTGTGCCTCGGATTGCGAAATTCTACCAGAAACCCGTTTCGAAAGTCAAGCTAAACCCCTTGATTTGCTTTGAGTTCTCCCACTTTGTCCAGAATTTTTCCAGCCAGTTCCTGCTTGGTCAGAAGCGGAAGTGCATCTACCATTCCCGCCCGGTCGATCAGTACCGCTTTATTGGTCTCGGACGCAAATCCAGTCCCCGCGCTCCCCACCTCGTTCGCCACAATAAGATCAAGGTTTTTCTGTTCCCGCTTTCTCTTCGCCTCGTTCAGAAGATCATGGGTCTCCGCGGCAAAGCCGACCAAGATCCTCGTCCCTTTCTCCGACGCAACCCCCTTCAAGATGTCATCGGTCCGTTCAAGAGATATCACGAGCTCGGCATCATCCTTCTTCACCTTGCGGCTCAATGCCACTGCAGGTCGGAAGTCTGAGACCGCGGCTGCCATGATGAGCACCTGACATCCGGGAAATCGTTCTGATACGGCTTGACGCATTTCCGCTGCAGTTGTCACCGGCAGGAACAGGATATCATCTGGCGCTCTCTGCTCGGTAGGACCGCTAATAAGCACTACTTCGGCCCCTCGATCACGCGCAGCAGCTGCGATCGCGTGGCCCATCCTTCCTGTGGAAGGATTGCTGATGAACCTGACGGGATCGATATATTCACGCGTCGGACCAGAAGTGACGATCATCTTGATCCCGGCAAGGTCGCACCGGGCCGCAAGTATTTTGACGGCGGCATCCACAATCGATTCCGCCGAAGCCAGCTTTCCCTTGCCTTCCACGCCGCATGCAAGCATGCCGGTCTCCGGCTCGACGATCCGTGCGCCCGTCTCGCGCAGGGTGGAGATGTTGCGCTGCACGATCGGGTTCCCGTACATGCGCGTATTCATGGCAGGGGCAATGAGCAGCGGACAATTCGTTGCAAGGAGCGCCGTGGACAGTGCATCATCGGCAATTCCAGCCGCGGCTTTTCCCAGAATATCTGCGGTCGCCGGCGCTATGATCGCAAGATCGAGCCCGTCAGTCACGGCGATGTGGCCCAGGGAACCCCAGTCACTGCTCGAGAAATCATCATGCAGCACCGGCCGCCCGCTGATGGCTGAAAAAGTGAGCGGTGCGATGAACTGTGAAGCGTTGCGTGAAAAGACAACACGTACTTCGGCCCCTCGCTCCATCAAGCGACGGAGTATATCTGCGGCCTTGTATGCCGCGACACTCCCACTGACACCCAGAAGGATCTTCTTTCCGGACAGCATGTACAGGTTCTCCGAGGCTATTCCTCCGAATATTCTTCCTGACCCGTATCCTCAGCTGCAGGCTCTTCCTCGGCGTCGGCGACGGCCTCTCCCTCGACAGCCTCGCCTTCTTCGGCGCCGGCCTGGGATTCGGTAAGATAGGCTGACAGCTCTTTGCGGATCTCCTCTTCTTTGGCGGAAAGCTGCTCCTCAATGCGTTCCTGTTCCTTCCGTTTTCTCAGCTCTTCCTTGGCCACTTTAGCATCTTCACCGATAGTGATCTTGTAGGCGCCCAGCAGGCTTTCTTCCAGCGCTACGGTCGTGTCCTTGATCGACCGAGAGACCACCAGCGGCTGCTCTCCGCTCGACAGGTCGCGGACCCGCTGTGACGCGATGTGCACGAGGCGGAATTTCGAATCGGCCATCCGTTCGTTGAGTTCGATCGGCAGGGTAATTATGTCCTGAGCCAGTTTGTTCATGATAAACCTCCTTACGGTTATCTGGTTATTTGAGCATGTCTTCGATCCAGCCGCTCTTGAGAAGTTTCGTCCTGCATCTCTCTGCGGCGATGATCGATCTCAGTTCAGAAAGCGCCCGGTCAAAATCGCGATTCACTACAATATAATCATAGAGTTCGTACTCACGGATCTCGTCTATCGCTCGCCGCAGCCTATTGCGAATATCTTCCTCTCGGTCCGACTTCCGGTTCCGCAGCCGCTCCTCCAGGATCGCCAGCGAAGGCGGCATGATAAAAATAAAGACCGCGCCCTCGTAAGCCGCCCTGATCTGCCGTGCGCCTTGGGTATCGATATCCAGGATCACATCGATGCCGTCATGGACCATGTCGTCCAGGACGCGCTTCGATGTTCCATATCGGTTCCCATGCACCTGGGCATGCTCGGCAAAATCGCCGGCCGCTACCATCGTTCGAAATCTATCTTCGTCGATAAAATAGTAATCCCTGCTGTCAAGTTCGCCGGGACGCGGTTTCCTGGTCGTATAGGAGATCGAATGTGTCAGATTCTCCATTGATTCGGTGATCGCTTTGCAGAGTGTTGTTTTGCCCGCACCCGACGGCGCGGATACCACGAACAGCGCTCCGTTCCGCGCGTTCATAGATCCTCCTTCTCGGCCAATCCCAGACCTGGGATCCTTCCCGTACAGAGAAAGGCATTTAGGAGTTCCGGCAGATTGTGTGCCGCTCCCCTACTCGATGTTCTGGACCTGTTCTCGGATCTTTTCGAGTTCGGCCTTCATGGTGACCACGGTCATGGCGATATGGGAATCCATGGCCTTCGAAGCTATCGTGTTCACTTCCCGTCCCATTTCCTGGATCAGGAAGTCAAGTTTCCTTCCAACAGGATCGCCGTCCGTCCCTGCGAGCAAACGACGGAACTGGGTAAGATGGCTGTCCAGCCTCGTCAGCTCCTCGGTCACATCAGTCCTCTCGGCCAAAATTGCTATTTCCTGTGCGATCCGCTGGGGGTCCGGCTGCTCCTTTAATATTCGGGCAACGGTTTCGGTCATTCTGCGGCGGGCCTGCTCCACGGTCTCCGGGGCCCGGTCCCTTACGACCGATGTCATGCTTGCGATGGATTCGAGCCGGCCTGCTATATCACCGGCCAGAGCAGCACCTTCATCGCTGCGCATGGTCCGCAGCCGTTCCATTGCCTGGTCAAGTGCCGGAGCGAGCATGCTCCATAAGGCTTCGGGATCGTCGCTGGAATCCTCTCGGGATATAACATCGGGAAGCCCAAGGACCGTTGCAACACTGACCTCGCCGGGAAGCGAAAAGCGATGCTGGAGCTCCCTGACAATAGTGAGATACTGTTCTGCAAGATGATGGTCAGCGGTGAGCTTCACGGCGGCGGCGTCACTGCCGGTCCTGTTGACGAAAACATCTATTCTGCCCCGGGCAAATGAACCTTGTACGGCCTTCCTGATCCGCGGCTCCAGTGCGCCGAGGTTTCGCGGCGTTTTTACCTGCACATCGAGATAACGGTTGTTCACCGAGCGCATTTCCACGGAGTATCCGCCCCGCTCACCGCTCTGGTCACCTCTCCCGAATCCTGTCATGCTTCGAATCATACTACGAGCATCCTCCAGTTGATTACACCATCCCCGCCATCCTCCGCAAAAGCACGCCATGGCATTGGCGGATCACTTCGCTGCGTAGCTTCCCTCACCCTTTGGTTCGAAATGGTACGTTTGGACGCATCGCTCGCCACATACCCCCCAAAAATAGCGGACTTCAACTTCCCACGCAGTGGTAATCGTCATTATTTGCCGATCCTCGTGACGCAAGATCAGGAAATTCTCCGCCGTTAACGGAAGGTCGTACCCTTTTGCCTTCACGGCGAGGTCATTCTTTATCTCATCATCCTTCAGCACCTGCCCCATGGTCGCCTTTGATTTAATATCATCTTCCAGGCGCCAGAAGTCCATGTTTACAGAAAGCCACTTAATGCCAATATGTACAACTGAAAATATCACAAGAAGCAGCAAGAAAACTTTTAAATTACTTGCACCCCGTTCGCCGGAACATACCATCATGCCACGATCTCCTCTCGTTGTCATCTGATCAGGTTCCCGATGCGTTCCCACCGCAGCCACCGGTCATTGCCGTCCCAGGACCAATAAATGATCAACGCTCTGCCTAGGATCTTCTCGTATTTCACGAAACCCCATATCCTGCTGTCCTGGCTGTTGTCGCGATTATCGCCCATGACAAAAACGGAGTCCTTGGGCACGGTCACGGGCCCGAAATTTTTGTCTTTCTGGTCCTGCAGGAACTGAACCAGATGGACCATGGTTCCCAGGCGCTCCGTTCCGATCCGCGCCGGAGAACCGAAGGGCTCGTTGTCGCGATCATTACTCTTTTCCTCGCCCTGTTCTTCGAATGGAACGACCTCGTTGTTGATGAGCAGTTTTCCGCTGTTGATCTGTATCTTGTCTCCCGGAAGCCCGATGATACGCTTGATAAAGTTCTTGTCCTCGTTCTCAGGATACTTGAACACGATGACATCTCCCCGCTTTGGCTCCTTCCAGGAGAAGATCCTGGTATCGGTAAAGGGGATGCGGGGGCCGTATATGAACTTGTTCACCAGCAGATGGTCCCCGATCGTTAGTGTCGGGATCATGGAACCCGAGGGAATCTTGAAAGCCTCCACGACAAACTGTCGGATGAACAGCGCGACCACGGCAGCGATAAGGAATGGTTCGACCCATTCCTTGTAAAAAGACTTGATACGCTTTGGTTCTTCCTGATCATTGTCCTCTGCCATGAAACCTCCGTAACCGCGGGGCAGCCTAGTCGCCCATTTTCAACACAGCGAGAAACGCTTCCTGGGGAAGCTCGATGCTCCCGATCTGCTTCATTCGTTTCTTTCCTTCCTTCTGCTTCTCAAGGAGCTTTCGCTTGCGCGTGATATCCCCGCCATAACACTTGGCAAGAACATTCTTGCGAAGCGCCTTGACGTTCTCCCGCGCGATCACTTTTGCGCCGACCGCCGCCTGGATCACGACCTCGTACATCTGCCGGGGAATGACCTCTTTAAGCTTTTCAGCAAGCTGCCGTCCCCGGGACTGCGACTTGTCCCGATGAGTAATAAGCGAGAGCGCATCCACCGGCTCGCCGTTCAACAGCATGTCCAGCTTCACCAGGTCCGATTCCACATACCCAGAAATCTCATAATCGAGCGACGCATACCCCTTGGTCAGCGATTTGAGGCGGTCATAGAAGTCCATAACGATCTCATTCAGGGGCAGTTCGTAGTGGATCTGCACCCGGTCGCGAGTGATATAGGTGATGTCCTTCTGGATGCCGCGCCGCTCCTGGCACAAAGCGATCAACGAGCCCACGTAGGTTTCCGGGGTGATGATCGACGCGTTGATAAAAGGCTCTTCGACTTTCAGGATATCCTGGACCGGCGGCAGCTTCGCGGGGTTGTCCACGAGAACGACCTCGCCGTCCAGCTTGGTCACGCGATACACGACCGTTGGCGCCGTGGGGATCAGGGAAAGCTTGAATTCCCGCTCCAGCCGTTCCTTGATGATATCCATATGCAGCAGCCCGAGAAATCCGCATCGAAAGCCGAATCCCAGTGCCAGGGAGGTCTCGGGCTCATAGGTGAACGAGGAATCGTTCAATCGCAGTTTTTCCAGGGCGTCCTTGAGCTCAGGATAGTCGTCGCTGTTCACGGGGTAAAGACCGGCGAAGACCATGGGTTTCACTTCTTTATACCCCGGCAGCGGCTGCTGCGCCGGATGCTGGACATCGATGATCGTATCGCCGATCTTCGCGTCGGCCACCCGCTTGATGCCGGCGATGACATATCCCACTTCGCCTGCGGAGAGCTGCCTGGTCTGCTCCTGTTTCGGCGTAAACGTGCCTACGGACTGCACTTCATAGAAGCCGCCCGTGGACCACAGTTTTATCTTCTGCCCGGGCCGCACCATGCCCTCCATCACGCGTACCAGCACGACAACACCCTGATAGGCGTCGTACCAGGAATCGAAGAGAAGCGCGCGGAGTGGCGATGTTTCCTCACCACTGGGCGCGGGGATGGTCTTTACGATGGATTCGAGTATCTCGCGCGTCCCGATGCCTTCCTTCGCGGAGGCCGGTATCGCCCCTGCGGAGTCGAGCCCGATGACATCCTCGATCTGATGTTTTGCCTCTTCGACATCGGCGCTGGGGAGATCGATCTTATTGATCACCGGAATGATCTCAAGATTATGATCCAGCGCGAGATATACGTTCGCGAGCGTTTGCGCCTCAACCCCCTGGGAAGCATCTACGACCAGCAGCGCGCCTTCACAGGCAGCCATGCTCCGCGATACCTCATAGGTGAAATCAACATGACCCGGCGTATCGATGAGGTTCAGGATGTACTCCTGACCGTCGCCCGCTTTATAGCCCAGGCGCACCGCGTGCGCTTTGATGGTTATGCCCCGTTCGCGCTCAAGGTCCATATCATCCAGGACCTGGTCCCTTCCTGCGGCGGCCATTTCCCGGTCCGACAGGGCTCCGGTGAACTCAAGCAGACGATCAGCAAGCGTTGACTTGCCGTGATCGATATGGGCTATGATACAGAAATTTCTGATATTTTTGTTCGACATAGATATTAATACATCGTTCCCGCTTCACATGATGCTCATCAGGATAGAACGCCGACACGGCTGAACGCAACCGCCGCGGCACCGACCATGCCCGCATCATCGCCCAGCACCGATGGTACGATCTTGGTCCGCTCCGCAGGATAGGCAAAGGCGCGTCTCCCGACCTCGCGACGTACAGCATCGATGAACAAGGACCAGGCGTCCTTTACACCTCCGCCGACCACCACCATTTCAGGATTGAATATATTGATCAGGTTCGCGATCCCGATCCCCAGAAACCTGCCCATTTCATCAACAGCATGCAGCGCATGTTTTTCACCCGATCCCGCAGCCTGGTAGATCATTTCCGATGTTGCCGCATCGCGAGCTCCGGCATTCGTACGATCGGAGGCACAGGCCTCCTGGTAGTTCATGATGATTCCGCGGCTTGATGCGTACATCTCGAGGCATCCCTGGTTGCCGCATCCGCACTGCCTGCCGTCGGGCACAATGGTCATATGGCCGATCTCGCCTGCCATGCCATCGGCGCCGTGCCAGATCCGGCCTTGAAGGATGATCCCGCCTCCAACGCCCGTTCCCAATGTTAGAAAGATCATGCTCTGGACGTTCTTACCCGCACCGCGCCATTGTTCACCGAGCGCTGCTGCATTCGCGTCATTCTCGATGAATACCGGGATGCCGAGCACCCCTTCCAATTCCTGCTTCAGCGGGAGATTGTTCCAGTCGGGGAAATTCGGTGATTTTACCACGACCCCGGAATCTGCGTGGATAACGCCGGGAGCACCAACACCGACAGCCATGACTTTGAGTCCACGTCTTTCGGCATTCCTGAGGTGAATCCTGATGTTCTCGATCAGGCGGCGGATCACTTTCTCGTGTCCTTCTACGACACCTGTTGCCTGTTTATGCCTGTCAAGAATGTCACCACCTTCGGTCAGCAGTGCAGAACGCAGGTTCGTACCGCCGAGGTCCACACCAATGACAGCTCGATCCACATGACCCCCTAACCATTCAATAAAAAAGGATAATCTAGCCGAGCTGTTAATACTATCATACTGATACTTAAATGTAAACAATTAATTGATTTTACAGGGAACAATTATGCGGAAGTTCGATAACTGTCAGGTTCGTGCAATGATCAAGTAGGCCCAATTTATGAGAACGAACAGCACGATCGATATGCGGATGACGAGATATTCCCGGGAGGTAAATAACAGGACAGGACGTTGTATTCTGAACACCAACATGGCCACATTCGCTGCAAGGACCGACAGGGCAACGACTATCAAGACTGCGATGAGAGGATTCATGAGGAATGCGCTGCCCAAATTGCCAAATGCCAACTCCCGAACAGCCCTAGTAGATCCGCAAGTTGGACAGGGCAGAGCCGTCACCGAGTGAAAAAAACATATCGGCAGGACCGTGAGGAGCGGAAGTGTACGGGCTGCAACCAGCATAAGAAGAACGATGCAACCGTAGATAATACCGAATTCTATATCACCGGCCACCCGTTTTTTACGTGTAAGTTGCATGGCATACCTTCATCCGTCATGTGGGCTGGACACTCTTATCCCCGGCCCGGCGTCCCTATTTCCACGGCTGATTGGTCATGGTCCCGAGCGATGCAGCGACCGTACCGAGGATCAGCACAGAGAACAGGACTGCTGCAGCGCAGCACATGATCAGGGGAAAGAGGACGACAAATGCAGATTTTCCGCCGGTCGTGCCATGGCTTTCCTTGAGACCGATGATCACAAGGACAATGCTCCAGACGATGGCCAGGGGCCATCCACAGAATGGGACGGCCAGGAAGATATTGGCGCCGTAGCTGTATGCGGCGACCCGAAACGTGGCCTCAAAACCGTTCTTAGCGCCTTGCACGAGCAGCAAGAGAAGATGCAGCAATCCCGACCAGATGAAGAGGTTGAGAATAATGGAGAACGGCGCAGCAAACGCGATAACAGCGATGTGTATCCCGGACAGAGCGTCAAAGGCAGCCGGTCCCTTGATATCATGCGGCATCATCACGGGAAGGGCGTCATGGAGCAGCGTCTGCCAGAGATAGAATGCCATGATGCCGACCATCCCGGTGATGAGCGCGTAGACGATCGGGTCCGTCAGGCCTCCGGTGACCGGCATGTTCTTGAAAAAATTGCCCGGCGCGAATAACGACCCCTTCAGCGTCTCCATGATGCCGCGCAACCCGCCTACCGTGGACCGGTCCTCCCAGGGGGTCCTGGTTCGACCTTCCACTGCCGGACTTGCGTCGCGAATATTCACGCCGCAACCGTGGCAGAATGGTTGATCAGCACTTACTTCCCTGCCGCACTGGGGACAGAACATGCATGCTCCTTGGTAGTGAAGATAATCTTTACTTTGAGGTATGGTTCAGAATGGTTCCTGCAGCGAGACTCACTGTAGCAAATGGGGAAGGATCTTGTCAACACCTCTGCCGTGATGCCCTCCGCACGGTTCAGGAACTGGTTCCGCAATCCGACGGATCGCCCTGGATTTTCTCGACCGCATGGACCACTGCGGGAAGCACCACCTCAAGGTTCTCACGAACCGCGCGGGGGCTCCCGGGAAGGTTGATGATGAGCGTCCGGCCCCTGATCCCCGCAACAGCGCGGGAGATCATTGCATGAGGTGTCTTTAAAAGACTTGCGGCCCGCATGGCCTCGGCCATGCCGGGAAGTTCCCTATCGATGACCTCCCGCGTCGCCTCAGGGGTCACATCGCGAGGTGCAACGCCGGTCCCTCCAGTGGTCAGGATAAGGTCCACCTCGCCGGAGTCTGACAGTCTCGCAAGGGTATCAGCAATAGATCTACGCTCGTCAGGAAGAACCTCATAATGGCTGACGGACGCGTTGAGCCGGGCGATGATCTCACGGATTGCAGCACCGCTCTCGTCACTCCGTTCGCCCCTTGATCCCTTGTCGCTCAAGGTAATGATAGCTGTCCGTATCATGAACCCCTGCTCCCTGCCTGTCCCGAACATTATCGCTCCGCCAGGAGCCGTCGTATCAGGCCACTTCACCGCCTACGGTGATATCCGGTATGCGGAGCGTTGGCTGGGCGTCGCTGACCGGAGAGCCCTGCCCATCCTTGCCGCAGGTTCCGATCGAGAATCCCAGGTCGCTGCCGACCCGGTCGATGGACATCATGACCGAGGGTCCGCTCCCGATCAACGTCGCGCCCCGCACCGGTTCGCCGATCTTACCGTTCTCGATAAGATAACCTTCGCTCACCTCGAACACGAACTCGCCGTTCACCGTATTTACCTGGCCGCCGCCCATCTTCCGTACGAACTGGCCCTGCGGCGTGTCCCGCAGTATCCCTGCAGGCGAATCCGTCCCCGGAGCAATCATAGTGTTCGTCATTCGCGGAATGGGTCGATGCCGGTAGGTTTCCCGTCTTCCGTTTCCTGTTGACCGGACACCGTCCTTCATGGCCGAAATCCTGTCGTAGAGGTACGTTTTGAGGACCCCGCGCTCCACCAGGACCGTGCGCTGCGCTTCGGTCCCTTCATCATCGAACCGGAAAGATCCACGCTTTCCCGCCAAGGTCGAATCATCGAGCACCGTGATCAATGGCGTGGCTATCTGCTGTCCCCTTTTCCCTGAATATACCGAGAGTCCCGCCTGAGCCAGATCGGCCTCCAGGCCGTGGCCCACTGCCTCATGGATCATGGTTCCGCCCGCTTCAGATGACAGCACGACCGGCATCCGACCTGCCGGAGCTTTCCGGGCGGACAGCATCATGACCGCGCGCCGGCCCGCAATAACGGCCGCCTGTTCGAGCGGAGCGGTCTCGAAAAGTTCCATGCCCGTCAGCCCGCCGACGGGCTCGTATCCAGTCTGGACGATCCCGTCCTGCACAGCCACTACGTGTACCAGCGCTGTCAAATACTGCCGGTCATCCTCGATGAACCTGCCCTCGGAGTTGGCGATCAGGACCTGCTGCCGGTTCTCCCGATAGGTCACCATGGCCTGCCGAATGCGGGGATCGATGGCCCGGGCAACACGGTTCGCTTCACGGACGAGAGCCGTTTTCCGCTCGATCGGAACGGAACCGGGAGCGATCCGAACAGATCCCCCCCGAAAATAGCCGGAACGCTCTAGTCTGATGACGGACACAGGGGGGGACTCGCTGCTCGAAGCGGCAAGACTCACGGCATCGGCAAGCTCCAGCAACGATGCTGTCGTTATCTCATTGGTATAAGCGTATGCCGTTCTCAGACCGGAGATCAACCGCAATCCGGCGCCGCATTCAAAACCGGCAAGAACCTTTTCGATCCTGTTGTCCTCGCACTGGATGCTCAGGGGAGATGTCGTTTCCACGAACAGGTCCGCATACTCTCCGCCTTTCCTGAGCGCCCGACGCAGGACTGCATGATGATCGATCCCGAACCGCTCCATGTCCCTCCCTGACAAAATGACCAATTCTTGGCAACAGATTCAAAATAAACTGCGGTGATAATAACATTCGGAAGCAGGCGAGCCCGCATGACACACCCGGATATTCCGCCTTGGTCGGAGAAGATTCCAGCACGGTCTTCCGCCGTTGCAACGGGGAAATCTTACTCCACCCCCGGCCCATTTACAATATGTTTGTATTGGTAAAACTGCACCTCCCTGCAACTTCACAGCGTGAACGAATTTTACTTGGAGCGGAGATAATTAATTGCTTGACAATCATCCCTTCCATCAGATACATTTGAGCTTACAAAGGATTCTCTATGACGACCATGCAAAAAAAGATCCTGATCGCCGACGACAATGAAAATATCAGGGATGCCTTGACCTACCTGCTTGAGGATGAGGGATATGAATTGTTCCTTGCCAAGGACGGCAAGGACACCATCAGAATGGTCCGGGAACACCATCCTGATGTACTGTTCCTGGATATCATGATGCCGGAGATCAACGGTTATGATGTCTGTAAAACCATCAAGGAAGACCCAGCGCTCAAGCAGACCCATATCATCATCCTGACGGCCAAAGGGCAGGTCGCAGAACAGGAACGGGGCAAAGAAGCAGGCGCTGATGAATATATCGTAAAGCCGTTCAGCCCCATGGACATCCTCTCCAAGATCAAGACAATTCTGGGCAACCGTTGATCTTCGACCGCCTTGCTTCTCCTGCCGGCCGCATTTCTCTGCCTGACAATCGCCCTGCCGAACCCCTTGACTTTCCTCACTTGTTGGCTGTAAAGTAGCCCATGCTTCGGCTTATCAGCACTCTTCGCAACAAGGGGCTCCTAACGCCTGTTCTTCTTGTTCTCGCCTCCTTGTTCATACTGTCCCTGATCATCATTCTCGGCCAGATATTCCACCAGACCCTTCAGAACGAGATGGCAGTTCAGTTCAACAAGCAGCAACTGCTTCTTGCCCAGCAGGTCGCCATCAACATTGATGGTTTCATTGATCACGTATACAAGGACATCAGCGTCATTTCCCGGCTGCCTGACGTTGCCGCCGGCTCCATCGGTCCCCGCGCCCGCTCCGTTGTCGAGAACGTGCACTTCCATCTGGAAAGCGACATCCTGGTCACCATCCGCATTGTGGGCCCTGACGGGACCATCCTGTACGACAGCTCCGCTCCCGGCAGAGAAGGCGGCAACCTGTCGAAGGA
The DNA here is from genome assembly GCA_029858565.1 of Nitrospirota bacterium. GTDB lineage: Bacteria > Nitrospirota > UBA9217 > UBA9217 > UBA9217 > JAKAHZ01. Next base: position 30,091 of record JAOUEV010000036.1, read on the forward strand.
AGACTACTTCATCAAAGCCCGGGGCCTCCGTCGCCACGAGAGGATCATAACTGAGCTGCTTGGCCCGGCGGGACTTCCGGGAAATGCGAAAAACTTCATCATCGCGGCCCCGATCTACCGCGGCGCAGCTGACCGCGAGCCCTCCTTCGGCGGGATCGTGCTCGCCCTTCTATCGATGGATGGCATCACCCAGAAATACCTGGCTCCGGTGAAGTCCGGCACCCGGGGGTACGCCTGGATGATGGACAGCGCCGGCACCCTTCTCTACCATCCCACACAGCCCCAGATGGTCGGCAAGAACCTTTTCCAAACGGACACATCCTGCTTTCAGTGCCACCGGTCCTTTGATTCAGAAAAAAAGATGATCGAAGGCGAAGCAGAGACCTTCGGATATTACGAAGCGCCGGGCGGCGAGAACAAGGTGGCAGCCTACTTTTCCATCCCCGTGGGGACCCGCACCTGGATCGTCGTGGTATCTGCGCCCTACACCGACGTGATCGCCCTCATGCAGAAAAGCCGCATGTTCTATTCCTTCCTGATCATTTCCATATTCGTCGCGACGCTCACAGCGTCCGTGGTGTCGATCATCACCTACACGAAAAAAATCAAGTTCGAGGAGAAGGCGCGCCACCTCGAGAACCAGCGCAAGCTGGAGCAGGAGATCGTCATCGCCAAGAATTACCTGGAGAACATCATCGAGAACACCAAGACAAATCTCCTGGTCCTCGATCGCGAAATGCTCGTCACAACCGTAAACACCGCCCAGGCGAAGACCCTCGGTCGATCGAAAAACGATCTCATCGGGAAATCGTTCTTCCGTATATTTTCCGAACCGCTGCGGCCCTACGACGGCATCCCGATCGAAGCGCTCCTGCACAAGACCGTGAGCTCAGGCAACAGTTTCGAGATCAAGGAATACCCCATCGCCGGCCTTCAGCCGGAACCGGTCTATCTGGACATGCATGTCAGCCCCTTGCTCATCGCGGGGAACATTTCCGGCATCATCATCACGAGCAGCAACGTGACCAAGCGGGTTTTGCTCGAGGAAGCGCTGAAAAAATACACGGTCGAGCTCGAGGTCAAGGTCGACAAGGAGACCGCGACCTCACGGAAGCTCGAGCAGCAGGTTCTGCACTCGGAAAAGCTGGCCGCCCTTGGCAGGCTCGCGGCCGGGGTCGCCCATGAGATCGGAAATCCCCTGACGTCGATCTCGACCTTCGCACAGCTGCTGCGTGAAATGGCCACGGACGAGTTTACCCAGAGCAGTCTCGACATCATCAACAACCATATTCAGCGGATCACGGACATCGTCCGCCAGATGTCCACCTTCGCGCGGCCCGACTCCTCGAACAGCAAGCTGGTTGAGGTCAACGATATCCTTCGGTCATCGCTCGACCTGATGCGTCTCGACAAGCGCATGAAAAGCACCATCGAAATATCGACGAACTTTGCGTCGGGGCTCCCGAAGCTGCTGCTTGATGACGGGCAGATCTCCCAGGTTATCATCAACATCATCCTGAACGCTCTCGACGCAATGCCCGACGGAGGAAAACTTATCGTAGCGAGCGGCCAATCCAGAGATGACCAGGGCCGCGACGCTGTCGCTATCAGTATAACCGACACGGGGACCGGCATCCCGACCGATTCCCTGGCAAAGATATTCGATCCCTTTTACACGACCAAGGAGGTCGGAAAAGGCACCGGTCTAGGCCTGTCCGTCAGCTACAACATCGTGAAACGGTTCAAGGGCGACATCAAGGTCGCGAGCACGCTCGGCAGCGGGACCACCTTCACCGTGATCCTGCCCATCCTTACCGAAACGTCCAAGGAGCTCAGCAATGGAAATAACGAACATACTGGTCGTTGATGATGAAAAGGACATCTGCCGCGCCCTGAACATCATACTCTCCAAGGAAGGCTACTCGGTGACCGAGGCCCACAATGGAGAGCAGGCCGTGGAGATCATTACCCGGCGGTCTTTCGATATCATCATGACCGACATCAAGATGGAAAAGATGGACGGATTCGGCGTTCTGCGGGAGGCGCAGCGGATCAGCCCGGAAACATCGGTTATCATGATGACCGCATTCGCGTCCGTGGGATCGGCGGTCGAGGCCATGCGCGCCGGCGCCGTGGATTATATCACCAAGCCTTTCATCAACGACGATATCAGGCTCACGCTCAAACGCATTGTCGAAAGCCGCAATCTCCAGCGGGAGAACCAGATCCTGCGCCAGGAGCTCAGCCAACGCCGCGCTACGTTCAAGAACATCATCGGTTCATCGGACGCCATGCAGAAGATATTCTCGGTGATGGAAAAGGTCATCCCGAGCAAGACCAACATCCTGATCACCGGAGAGAGCGGGACCGGCAAGAGCCTGGTGGCCCAGGCCATCCATGAGAACGGTCCGCGAAAGGACAAACCCTTCATTTCGATCAATTGCGGCGCGATCCCGGAGACGCTTCTGGAAAGCGAGCTCTTCGGCCATAAGAAAGGCTCCTTTACCTCTGCGGTCGAGGACAAGAAGGGCCTCATCACCATGGCGAACGAAGGCACCCTGTTTCTCGATGAGATCGGGGACCTTCCCGCTGCCCTGCAGGTAAAGCTGCTCCACGTTATCCAGACCAAGGAGTTGAAGCCCGTTGGAGACACGCGGGTGATCACCGTGGACGTGCGCATCATAGCGGCGACCAACGCCGACCTCGCCCAGCGCGTGCAGGACCACCGTTTCCGCGAGGATCTCTACTATCGCCTGAACGTCATCGAGATCCGCATGCCGTCGCTCCGGGAGCGGCGGGACGACCTGCCCGTGCTGATCAAGCATTTTATCGGGGAATTTTCCCGTGACGCCGGCAAGAGCATCAAGGACATCGACTACGAGGCCATGCAGGCAATGATGGCCTACGACTGGCCGGGCAACATCAGGGAACTCGGAAACACCCTGGAGCGGGCGATCGTCCTTACCGAGGGCGACCTCATCACGCTCCACGACCTGCCGGACAAGTTCCGGACACTCGATGTGGAGGGAATGGCCACATCGTCTTTGCGCCAGGCGCTGGATGATTTTGAAAGGGAGTATATCAAGCGGAGCATGGCGGAGAACAAGGGCAACAAGGAAGCTGCTGCGGAACGGCTGGGGATCGACCTTGCAACCCTCTATCGGAAGCTGAAGAAATTGCGCATCGAGAACTAGTCGATAACTGCAGACGGGGCGAAGGGCTGTCGAGAGACGGCCGCGGACACTACTTGCCAGGTTCGTCGACCTCCTCAAAATCATCAATGATCTCTATCTCTTCCGCATCTTCCACGATTTCCGCCTCAACGGTGCCTTCCGCAGCATCCATCTCGTCTGCGCCGTCGATCGTCACAGTCAGTTTGTCCGCTACCGCTGTAGAGCGTTTTTCCGCAAGCTTTATGGAGCTTACGCTGGACGCGGGAAGCGAGAGCCACTGCAGCAAGGTCTTGACATTGACCTCGCTTTCCGTCACCTCGATCAGCGTTCCGCGATAGGACATCCCGTTCGCGATGATCTCCACTTCCTTGCCGATCATCTGCATAAGATCAGGCATTGTTCCCTCCTCGTTTCCCACACATTGTTCTTTTCATCCTAGATTTCGATCCGCCCCCACCGTTCTCTTCTGTAGCGCCACGCAAGAATGGACAACCGCACAAGCCAGTCGAGGATCATGACCGACCAGACATAGCGGATGGGCGCATGCATGATCGTGGCAAGGAACGCGGTCACCGGTATCCTGACAAGCCACATGCCCGCGATAGTCGCGAACATGATGAAGCCCGTATCACCAGCTCCGCGGAGAGACCCTGTCAGCACCATGGTAATGGCCAGCGGAACCTGCGCGAAGGCAACGATCTTCATGTACAGTATACCATAGCCGATCACTTCGGGATCGCTCGTAAATACCCTGAGAAGCAGGTACGGGAAAAAGAAGAAGACCAGTGCCATGCCTGCCATAAGGATGACCGCGAGCCGGTTCGCTTCCGCAGCGGATACCCGCGCTTCATCCGACCTGCCCGCTCCGAGGTTCTGTCCCACCATGGTTGCGGCCGCTACCGCAATGCCGTACCCCGGCATGAAGGAGAACGCCTCGATCGCGAGACCCACCTGGTGCGCCGCGTACACGGAAGTCCCGTAGAGCAGGATCACTTTGGCGAACAGCATGGACCCGGCATTCTGCAGGAACCGGTCGAACATGATCGGCCAGCCCAGCTTGATCATCAAACCGGTCAACGGCATATCGAACCTGCCGGACAGAACAATATATTTCCGGCTGATCGACCGGAGGAACAGAAAGACAGCTCCAAAACACTCTGATACGGCGATCGCGATCGCCGCGCCTTTGACGCCCAGGTGCGGGAGACCGAACTTTCCGTAGATCAGCGGATAGGCAATCATCACGTGCAGGATGTTCACGATCAGCACTGCATATAGCGGTGTCTTCGTGTCTCCGGTCCCGTGCATGATCCCCGACAGCACATTGATCGATATAGTAAAGATGATGAAGGTGAACAGTATCCGCGTATAGTC
>JAOUEV010000037.1 GCA_029858565.1 Nitrospirota bacterium
CGGGGACATTGAACAGCGTTCTCAAGCAGGCGAAACTGAAGGAGGTCACGTAGCCATGAGGCGATTTCTCATCGTAATAGAAAAAGCCGGTGATAACTTTTCGGCATATTCGCCGGACTTGCCGGGCTGCGTTGCGACCGGGTCCACGCGTGAAGACACCGAGAAAAACATGTATGAGGCCATCGAAATGCATGTCAAGGGTCTTCGGGAAGACAATCTTCCGATCCCCGAATCCACGTCATTCGCTGAGTTCGTGGCAGTGCCTTGAATTCCGGTAGTAATGCTTTCCTGTCACTAGCTGATTGCAAAAATAGCGATTATTGTGTTTACAATACTGTCTTGCCTCTGCTATACGCTCGCAGCTTCCTCTTCAACTATGAATAAACAGCTTAAGGTGAACGATCATGGCGGTTCCTGATTTTCAGTCTTTCTTCAAGCCTCTATTGGATGTTGCCGCTGACGGCAAGGAACATTCAATGAAAGAAGCGCGGCGAACCGTCCTCACTCGATGCGATGTGATCAATTTACCAGGCATTCCCCGCTTCCTCTGTTTCTGATATCCTCTATGACTAAGCTTCATACAACCGAAAGTGCGGCGGCGTATCTCAATGTGACACCGGCGAGAGTACGCCAACTGATAATTGAAAAGCGCATCAAGTCGGAGAAGTACGGGCGAGACCATCTGATTTCTGAGAGCGAATTAAAACAATATGCGGTGAACGGCAAAAAGAAGGCGGGCAGGCCGCCCAAGAAATAACTTGCGCTTGCGTTAGCAATATCGTATAATCTTTCGATGAAAACCAAGAGAAAATCGCCATCCGGAAAAGCAACGACGGAACTCGTGCTTTCCGCGTATAACGGCGACAACAGCGAGGTATTCCCCCATGTGCTTCGGCTGCATGTTCCTGCAGGCGCAAAGGTGGCGGACGTGACCTACGGCAAGGGGGTGTTTTGGAAGAATATACCTGCAGCTGAATACAAGCTGCTGGCGTCTGACTTAAAATCCGGCGTGGATTGCCGCCATCTTCCCTATGGTGATGGAGAGATTGACTGTGTTGTACTCGATCCTCCTTATATGGAGGGTCTTTTCCGAAGTGATAATTCCTTTGCCGGCAATGGGACACATTCCTCGTTCCGCGACCATTACTCGAACGGCGACAGGCCGTCAGCGCTGGCCAACAAGTGGCATGACGCGGTGCTTGAGTTATACATAAGAGCGGCCATCGAAGCAAAGCGGGTGCTGAAGCGCCACGGCGTGCTTATTGTGAAGTGCCAGGACGAAGTGAGCGCGGGCATCCAGCGTATGACCCACATCGAGATCATCCTGAACCTCATGCGCATGGGCTTCTATGCAAAGGATATTTTCGTCATGATGCGGCGAAACAAGCCGGGGGTTACCAGGGTGATCAAACAATTACACGCAAGAAAGAACCACTCGTACTTCCTGGTCTTCCAACTCGGAGCGACAAAGTCCAAACTGAACTCGATCAACATTATGCGCGATTTAACAGACGTTCAAGAAGGGGAATTGGGCTTGCAATATACGGAGGCTGCAACGGCCACGACACCGGCATTAGTGTTGCGAGAAGCTTCCGCTGAATGGAGGGAGGGTAGTTCCGGAAAGTGCTGCGCGGAAGGTCGTCGTTCAGCGCGAAAGCGAAGCGCCACTTCTCTTCGAAAGAAAAAAGGTTTACCGCGATGATGTCAAACTCGCCAACGAGCAGGCAGGTAGTCTCGACGGTCTTGCCGCCGACTTTGATCTTACGGCGGTCGCTCGCGTCGCATTGATACTTGCCGACGTATCCATCTTCGGTCTTTTTGATGCTGTTTGTCTGAAGGGATTTGCACTCTATCGTGAAATTTATTCCTTTGTAAGTGACGATGAGATCGCCTTTTCGGCTTCGGTCATGATCGTCGGCTTTGTGCACATTCTCATAACGCGGTCCGGTAAAGTGCATCTTCCGCAATTTGTATTCGGCTATATAGCCGAGCATGAGACCTCGCATACTCGGATTCTGCTGGATGATCTCGGTAAGTTCCTTCTCCGTCAGGTCCCACCGTTTAAGTATGCTTTTACGTTCACCTGGTGACATGCCGTCTCCTGTTCCTTCTCTGTATTCCCCGGTTGTTTGGCGCGAAGCATTTTAGCCGCTGGAAATGTTATCGGGGATTCTAACAGATTTTAGCTTTATGTCAAGCAGGAGCGCTCCATGACATGACTTTGCATGTTTTTTTTGTCCGATAAGCAGCAGCTAGCTGTTTGCGTGCTCAATCTAATAAAGAAGACGCAATTTCCTTCAACAATGCTGATATCTCTATTGAGCTTTCGGTGTGATGATGTCACATCGGTTGCCAGAGTTGACGATGTCCCTATATCTTTCCAACTATAAAACAAAAGTCCGCTCTGCAATCAAGTTGTTTTGGAGCAAGAGGGGAACGGGCAATGCCAAGAAACCGCCCACAAGCGAGATGGATGGTTTCAAGGATCTCGTGGTTGATATTGTATGCGCCAACGGGCTGACAAGAGGAAATGTCTTGTCGCCGGATCAATCGGTCACGCTGCCGGGGCATTATTCCGCGACCCAATCATGGGATGTTGTTGTGGTAAACGAAGGCCGGTTGATCACGGCTATCAAGTTTGATTTTCTGCTCGGCCCATCGCTTGCCACGGGTATGAATGGCATGTGCAATGAAATCCTCGGCAGGGCTATGGAACTGCGGGGCACATTCAGCAGAAAAGCTTTTGGGGGAATCCGAAAACCTTTCGTGGGCTACTTGTTGCTGCTTGAGGATGCCCCGGCATCCCGCGCGCCAGTCCGGAATGTTTCTCCTCATTTCCGGCTGTTTCCCGAATTTCGCGAGACTTCCTATGCCGAACGTTACGATCACCTGTGCTGGAAACTGATGGCCGAGAATCTCTATTCATCCGCTGCTGTTATCGTTTCGCCGCGATCCGCTTCCAAGTCAGGCTCTTATTCCGAAATGAGCGAACTGACCGGCCTGAAATCGTTTGTCACGACGTTGGCGGGACATATTGCAGCCGAGGCCGCTATGTGACGCGCAGGGGCCTTCAACCGGCTTTACACCTGCCAAAACTACGAGATTGCTTCGATTCGCTCGCAAAGACAACAACGGTTATCTTCCTAAACTCTTATAACCCTCGCTCATCCAGCAGCTTCTTCTTCCGCTTCTCGAATTCCCGCTCGCTGATCTCGCCTTTGAGCTTCTGATCCGTCAACGCCCGCAGTTGTATTCTCAAATCATCGGCATCGGACGCTGTGCTTCCCGTGACCGCAGAGACAAGTTCGATGCGCTTCTTGAGATTATCGATCTTCCGCAGCAGTGCCGCCTCGCTTTTGATTTCCGAGAGTGCGAGCTTCATCGGCGCGTTTCCGTACCAGTGAGTGTAATCCGGATTCTGGTGAAAGGCGCCCTTGAATGCGATCAGGGCGTAGAACTGCTTCAGCTTGAAGAAACTACTCTCGACTGACGAGAGGTTTTCGTACAGCATATGGGGTCCGATGACGAAGGTCGCGCCGAAGAGGGGATGCGGCGGACGGTCGGAAGGCGCAGGAACTAGCAGGCCGTCCCTGTGCAGTCCCTCGACGATCGCCAGTGCCTCGGCAACGATTTTTTCGCTCTGCTCCGCGACGCCGTCCGCGTCAGCCAGGCTCCGCGCCGCGAACTCCCGGGTATGGCATTTGCTGCAGAGGGCGATCATCCGGTCCCGCTCCTGCTTCCGCAGAGCCGAGGTCGCTGACAGGCCCGTGGCGATTCCCCGGCTTACGTTGTGCGAACCGCCTTCCATGTGGCAGTCGACGCAGGAAGGTCCGGATTTCCCGCCGGACTGCTTGTACAGTACGCCGTGTTGCGACGTTTCCCACGCCTCCAGCTGCGGGTGGTCCGGGCCCATGTGGCAGACGCCGCAGGTGCCGGGGTTCCGGGCAGTTGCCTGGTCCGTTCCGTGCTTGGTATGGCAGGTATCGCAGGAGGTCTCCACGCGATGGCAGGAACCGCATCCCTGGCGCTGCATCTCCGGCGTTTGGGCAAGGAACATCGCGCATTCGGTTTTCACGAGCGGGGCCGCGGACCCGTCCTTGTGGCAGAAGGCGCAGCTCTTGTCCCGCTCCGCGCCCGGAGGCAGGTTCCGGGTGCACGCCTGGCCGGACTTCAGGCCGACGGCATGCTTGCTCAGGCGGTGGCTTGCCAAGGCGTCCTTGTGGCAGGAGCCGCAGACCTCGGCAGTTACCGGTCTTTTCCGTCCGTGGCTCGCTTCCACGTTTCCGCCGTGGCAGTCAGCGCATGCCACGTTCTTCCGGAAATGGACGCTTTCTTTCCAGTAGGCCACGATGCCGGGTGTTTTCCGCTCATGGCAGGAGAGGCAGGGATCGTCGGCCTGGGCAGGCGCGGCGGCGCAGACCGGGATGAGCAGGGACAACAGGGCGATACGCGTGAGCTTCATGGATGTTCCTCCGTTTCCCGCAGCAGACCGGCGCGCCGGTCATCATACTCCTGCCGGGAGATCAGTTCTTCCGCAAGAAGGTTTTGGAGTCGTGCCAGTTTTGACGCAAGCACGCGGTCCAAAGGACGGTCTGCGCCGGAAAATGACGGAGTGAAATTCCTGAAGAGCAGAAGCCGGCCGTCCGTTGCCACCGCGAGCCGGGTCCCGTCAGGAGACCAGGAGCCGATGCTGCGCGGGGAATGCGAAAGCAGGGGCTCCCCTCCCGATCCATCGGTCCTGACGAGCGATCCGCCCAAGTAGATGATGCTTCCCCGGGGATTCCAGGAAGGGTACAGGCCGGCGGGAGCGGCGACCGGCGTCGCATCGTCATTTCGCAGGGTCTGGAGTTCGAGCCTGCCGTTCCCATCCGCCAGGGCAACGCGCGTTCCGTCAGGAGACCAGCCTGCGGAAGCATACAGGGTTTCGCGCCCGCTTCCCGGGATGTCGACTGCGGTCCCGGTCAGCGTGTCAATGCGGGTCACCCGGGAATAGGCAGGCACGACCGGCGGTTTCAGATGCTCCATGACGAGGAACGACCCATCGAGCGGATTGACGCCTGCGTGCCGCCAGGCAAGGAGCAATTCTCCGTCCGGGTCTTTCCAGGGGTAGATCTTGCTGAACGTGGAGAGAGTTTTCGCTCTTCCTGTCGCGACGGCATACCGCGAGATCTGGCGGGAGATCTCGGACCCGATGCGGGTTGCGCTTATGCGGGCCGATACCAGGATCAGGCTGTCCGCATCTAAGGAATAGAGCATGTCCGCCTGCCGGTCGAGGGGCAGCCGAGTCGCACTGAGCCGGTCCGGATCGACGGCGAATAATGCTGTCTTGTCAGCCTCCCGGGAGAGCGCATACAGCGTGTTGTTTTCCGACCAGGCCAGGGAAGAAGCGCGCGGGATGTCCGTTTGTTTCTGTTCAAGCGAGTCCGTGTCCACGATGGTCACGGTCTTGCTGATGAACGCGAGACGTTTGCTGTCAGGCGACCAGGCCAGGGCGCCGGGACCAGCGGGCACGCCTTTTGCGATCCTCACCGGATGGTAGAACGACGCTGCTGCGGTCAGGGGATCATGCCGGAGGGGGACACAGGCAGGAACGAACAATAAGAGCGATAGGGCGAGGAACATTCCCGGCGACGGCACAATAATCGTAAAACAGCGGGATCGGCAAATACGCGGGGTGCTGTTCGGAAATTTCATCTTCTTGATCTCGTATGTTCCAATACGATCCTCTTCCGCCAGTTCTTCCCCTTCGCGGGAAAATCCGTCCGATAGTGGCCGCCCACGCTGCCTTCGCGCAGCAGCGCCGCGCGCGTGATCAGGTGAGCCACCTCGATCATGTTCTTGAGTTCCAGGGCCTGTCGCTCGAGCGGCGGGTTTTTGATCATGCGGTACCATTCCCGCAGTTTCTTTGTTGCCGCCTGGAGTCCTTTCCGGGTGCGCAGGATTCCTGCGTTTTCCCACATGATCTTCCGAAGCGACGTCCTGACAAAATCAATGTCCGAGGCTGTATTAACGCCGGAATGACGTTTTTCGAGGTCCTTCAGGAACCTGCCGGAGGGGGCTTCCGGCCGTTCTCGGCGCGCGGCGTAGCGGGCGGCCCCCAGACCGGCCCGTTCGCCGAAGACCAGACCTTCGAGGAGCGAGTTGCTCGCAAGGCGGTTAGCGCCGTGCACGCCGGTGCACGCGGTCTCACCTGCCGCGAAAAGGCCCGGAACGGTAGTCGCGCCCCAGAGGTCGGTCTTGACGCCGCCCATGATGTAGTGGGCAGCGGGCGAGACCGGGATCTGCTGCCGGGAGATGTCGATGCCAAGCTCTTTGCAGGTCCGGTAGATGCGGGGGAAACGCCACATCAAATATTTGTCGAACATATGGGTCATGTCAAGGTAGACGTGGTCCGCGCCGGTCCGGATCATCTCGGAATGGATTGCCCGGGTGACCACGTCGCGCGGGGCCAGCTCGCGCGCGGGATGGTAGCGGTCCATGAACCGGAGACCGTCGGTGTTCCGGAGCATGCCGCCTTCGCCGCGCATGGCCTCGGACAGCAGGAATTGGGGCGCGCCCGGCAGGAACAGCGCAGTTGGATGGAACTGGATGAATTCCATGTCCACGAGCGCTGCGCCGGCGCGCCAAGCCATGGCCATGCCGTCCGCGGTGGATACCGGCGGATTCGTCGTTCTTTCGAAGAGCCGTCCTGCGCCGCCGGCAGCCAGCAGCACGGCCCGGGCCGAGATCACGAGCACCTTGCCTAAACGTTGCTGGACAACGACCGCGCCGGTGCATCGGCCCTTTTCAATGATCAGGTCCGCGGTAAAGGCAAAGTCGATCTTCGATGCGCGCTGCGTTGTACGCACCTTGTCGATCAGCACCCGCAGGATCTCATGGCCCGTGGAGTCTCCTTGGGCGTGCAGGATGCGGCGCTTGGTGTGGGCGGCTTCCTGGGTAAAGGCGAGTTTGCTTCCTTCCTTGTCGAACTCCGCTCCCCATGCGATCAGCTCCCGGATGCGCGTCGGGCCCTCTTCAACGAGGGTGCCCACGGATTTCCGGGTACAGAGACCGTCGCCCGCCTTGATCGTATCGTCGAAATGGATCGAGATCTCATCCTCGTCGGAAAGGGCGACCGCAATGCCGCCCTGGGCGTACTCAGTGCTGCTTTCCGACGGCGCGTCCTTGGTCACTACGAGCACGTCGCCGTTGCGAGCAAGTTCGATCGCGGCACGGAGGCCTGCCACGCCGCCGCCGATGATCAGGAAGTCTGTTGCTAGATGTTCGATGGTGTAGGACATAGGTATTTCGGATTGCGGATTGTAGATTGCGGATTGAAGTTGCTAGGGATTTACTAATCCGCATTCTGCAATCCGCAATGTATCACTTCACCGGCATGGCCGACTCCGTCGGCACATAGGGATTCTTGCCTTCGACAGCGAGGACCTTGTACGTCGAAGGGTCGTGGACCACGGTGACCCTTCCTCCGTCCTTCAGGATCTTTCCGCCGCTGGTCTGCCACTCAGCGGACCAGGTGAATACCGTTTTGACATTTCCCTGGTACTGGACCATGACGAGCATCCGGGTGTCCTGGACCGTGAACTGTATGGTCTGATAGACAGCGAAGGTTTTTTCAACGGACCCGCGAAATTTGTCGCGATCCGGATAAGCGGAGGCGATCCTGTCCATGAAGGCTTCGATGTCCCGTTTTTCATAGGCCTTCGTCAGATCGCGAACCGCTGTCAACGCACCTTCGCCCAGGATCGCCGCTTGCTTCGGCGGATTGGACGCGCAGGATGCCGTGACGAACAAACTGATTACCGCAATGAGAACGAGCAGCTGTTTCCGAACCATGATGCCTCCTGGTAGTTAACGATGTTTGACCCTGTATTTTGGATAATCAATCAACGGCCGGACGAACATTTGACAGGATCACAGGAGAAGAATCCGATAACGGAAGACCCTTTCCTCCTGTCAGAAACCGCAGTTCTCGGCCTTCAGTACTCGCAATCGCACGCCAATATACAGCGCCTTTAGCGCAGTATCTTTTTTAAAAACTGCCCGGTATAGGATTCTCTCACCTTTGCCACGTCTTCGGGCGTTCCCTGGGCAACGATCTCGCCGCCACGATCCCCGCCTTCCGGTCCCAGGTCGATGATCCAGTCGGCTGTCTTGATCACGTCCAGGTTGTGCTCGATCACGACCACGGTGTTGCCGGCGTCCACGAGGCGCGCCAGCATCTCGAGCAGCCGCGACGTGTCCGCGAAGTGGAGGCCCGTGGTGGGTTCATCAAGGATGTAAAGCGTCCTGCCGGTCGCCCGGCGGGATAGTTCCTTTGACAATTTCACGCGCTGGGACTCGCCGCCCGACAGGGTTGTGGCGGATTGGCCCAGGGTGATGTATCCGAGCCCCACATCCATGAGCGTTTCGAGCTTGGAGCGGACCGAGGGGACGTTCTGGAAAAATTCCTGCGCCTGTTCCACGGTCATGGCAAGCACCTCGGCAATGCTCTTCCCCTTGTACTTCACATCAAGCGTTTCCCGGTTATATCTGCTGCCCTTGCACACATCGCAGGTCACATACACATCAGGCAAAAAGTGCATCTCGATCTTGATCAGGCCGTCGCCTTCGCAGGCTTCACATCGACCGCCCTTCACATTGAAGCTGTATCTGCCTGCCTTGTATCCGCGCACGCGCGATTCCGGCAGTCCGGCAAAGAGATCGCGGATCGGCGTGAACGCGCCGGTGTAGGTCGCGGGATTGGAGCGCGGCGTCCTGCCGATGGGCGACTGGTCGATGTCGATGACCTTGTCGATGTGCCCAAGGCCCCGGATGTCCTTGTGCTTCCCCGCGCGCTCGGTCGACCGGTAGAGGTGCTGGGCAAGGGTGCGATAGAGGATATCCACGACCAGCGTGCTCTTTCCGGAGCCGGACACGCCGGTGACGCAGGTGAGCACGCCGAGCGGGAAGTTGACGGTCAGGTTCTTGAGGTTGTTCTCCGACGCTTCGACCAGGGAGATGAACTTCTCGGGTTTGCGCCGTTTCTTCGGCACCGGGATCACGAGCGCTCCGGCAAGATATTGGCCCGTAAGGGACCTGGGATTTTTCAGGATCTCCTGGGGTGTTCCCTCGGCGATCACCTCGCCGCCGTGCACGCCCGCTCCGGGCCCCATATCGATCACCCGGTCGGCCATGCGGATCGTCTCTTCATCATGCTCCACCACGAGCACCGTGTTGCCCAGGTCGCGAAGCCGGATCAGCGTGTCGAGTAAACGCTTGTTGTCCCGCTGGTGCAGGCCGATGGAAGGCTCGTCCAGGATGTACAGCACGCCCACCAGGGATGAGCCGATCTGGGTGGCCAAACGAATGCGCTGGCCTTCGCCGCCCGAGAGCGTCGAGGAGCCCCGATCCAGGGTAAGGTAGTCCAGTCCCACATGCTTCAGGAATCCCAGCCGATCGCGGATCTCCTTCAGGATGCGCGAGGCAATGACCGATTCCTTGGGCGTCAGCTTCAGCTCTTTGAAGAAATCGAGCGACTTGACCACGCTCATGCGGGTGATCTCGTGGATGTTCAGGCCCGCCACCTTGATGGCCAGGGATTCCTTCCTGAGACGGCTGCCGCTGCAGTCCGGGCAGGTCTGGTAGTTCATGTACTGCTCGAGTTCCCACTGCGTCGCGAAAGAGTCGGTCTCGTCATAGCGGCGTTTGAGCAGGGGGATGATGCCCTCAAAGGAACAGGTCTTGCGGCCGGTTCTGGGTAGAGCCTCGCTGTCCTGTGCACCGAAGAGCAGCGTCCTGAGCTGGTTCGCCTTCAGTTCCTTGACCGGCGCGTTCCAGTCAAAACCGCAGTTCCTGGCGATCTCCTGGAGCTGTTCGAAATGATGCACTGACGTGCGCTTGGCCCAGGGCTTGATCGCGCCCTCGCGGAGCGACATGTTCTTGTTCGGGATCACGAGCTCGGGATCGAACTCGAGCAGTCCGCCCAGACCGTCGCAGGTCGGACAGGCGCCCTGGGGGCTGTTGAAGGAGAAGGTGTTCGGCGCGAGCTCGGGGTAGCTGATGCCGTCCTTGATGCACGCGAGCTTTTCGCTGTAGAGCCGGTCTTCCTTCCTGTCCACGAGGTTCACGATCACCAGGCCTTCGGCCTGGCGGAGAGCGGTCTCGATCGATTCGGCGAGCCTGCGCTCGATCCCGGGCTTCACCACCAGCCGGTCGATGATGATCTCGATGGAGTGCTTCTTCTTCTTGTCCATGGGGACCGGCTCGTTCAGGTCCTTGATCTCGCCGTCCACCCGTGCACGCACGTAGCCCGATGCGGCAGCCTGCAGGAGTTCCTTTTTATACTCGCCCTTTCTTGCCCGCACGATCGGCGCCAGCACCTGGATGCGCGTGTCAACTGGCAGTTCCATGACCGCATCGGTGATCTGCTGCACGGTCTGGGCCGAGATCTCCTCCCCGCAGATGTGGCAGTAGGGCTTGCCGATCCGGGCAAAGAGCAGGCGCAGGTAATCGTAGATCTCCGTGACCGTCCCGACGGTGGAGCGCGGGTTCTTGCTCGTGGTCTTCTGCTCGATGGCAATGGCAGGGGAGAGCCCGTCAATGGAGTCCACGTCAGGCTTGTCCATCTGGCCCAGGAACTGACGGGCATAGGCCGACAGGCTCTCGACGTACCGCCGCTGGCCCTCGGCATAGATCGTGTCAAAGGCGAGGGAGGATTTGCCCGAGCCCGACAGTCCGGTGATCACCACCAGCCTGTCCCGGGGGATCTCGAGGTCGATGTTCTTGAGGTTATGCTGGCGGCAGCCTTTGATGATCAGCTTGTCCATGAAATCCAAGTGTTACAGTAATAAGCAGTAGAGTAATAAAGCAAGTTGAACTAGGGTCAACAACCTTTTCTGAACTAGCTTGCCTACAATAGAGGCTGGATAGAAATTATACTCCCCGGAGAGGAGGGGAGTAAAGGCTTTTGTACTTTTGGGGCGCTGCTTCTCATTGAAAAGACAGGACATCTATGCTATGGTTGAATGGATTTTTTACAATGATATGAGGATGAACCATGACCATCCGTAACAAACTGATGTTGTCGTTCTTTAGCGTTGCCCTGCTGATCGGGATGCTGGGGGCCTACGCCGTTTACCGGTCCATTGACCAGACCGAGCATGCAGCGCTGCACGAATCCACGGCCGTTGCGCAGACCATTGCCGCGCTCGTGAGCGAATACCTGGATGACGGCGGCAAGCCGGTTCCTGGAGATCGGGTTGAAGTGCAGGATCATATCGAGAGGCTCAAGGAGCTTCACCAGCGCGACATTGTGATCGTAGACCTGCAGAAGAAAATCATTGCGGACGCCGTGCCCGGAGAGATCGGGACGGTCTTTAATCATGATGCGGGGGACGAGGTCGGAAAGACGATCGCCGATGGAAAACTCCGGACCTTTCGGGAGATCAGCGCGGCCTATCCCGCGGGCATCAGGCAGATCGTTCTGCCGCTGGACAATGACAGGGGAAAGCGCGCCGGGGCGGTGATCCTGGAATACACACCGCTGTATGACGAAATCCTGCAGATGAACAAGCGTTCCGCGGGGTCATACCTGCTCTTGTATGTTTTCGCCCTCGGCCTCTCCCTGTTCATCGGATACCGCATTTCCCGGGAAATTTCCCGGCCTCTTGCAGAACTGCAAAATGCCGCGCTCAAGGTCGCTGCCGGGGACCTGTCGGTGACCGTGGAACCGCGGTCGCAGGATGAGCTGGGCTCCCTTGCAGACAGCTTCAATAAGATGACCAACGGTCTGAGTTGGGCGCGGGACCGGCAGATGCGGGCACATGAGGAGCTTCTGGCCGAGAGCACGCTGCGGAAGAAGACCGATGAGGCGCTGCTGCAGAGCGAGGTAAAGTTCCGGACCCTGTTCGAGGATGCGGCTGATGCGATCTTCGTCATGGATCTGGAAGGGAATTTCATCGATGTGAACCGGACAGCCTACACGCGCCTGGGGTATGCCAAGGAGGAGATGCTGTCCCTCCACATTTCGCAGCTGAACGATCCGCAGTTCAATCCGGCGCTGCGCGAACGGTTCAGCAGGATCAAGAGCGAAGGTCAGGCGGTGTTCGAGTCCGGACACCGGAGAAAAGACGGGTCCTTCATGCCCGTGGAAGTGAACGCCCGCATCGTGGATTTCGGCGGCAGGACGGTGTTCTTCAGCGTGATCCGGGACATCACGGACCGCAAGCGGGCTGATGACGTGATCAGGAAGGCGAACACCCGGCTCCGGTCCCTGATCCAGGCCATTCCCGACATGGTCATATTCAAGGACCGTGATGGCCGGCATTTGCTGGTGAACAGGACCGTCGAGGAAATGACCGGCCATGCCGCCGAGGAGATCATCGGCAGGACCGCGGAAGAGATCATGCCGCCTGCTGCCGCGGAAGCCTGCAGAAAGAGCGATGAAGCGGCGCTGGAGGGCCCTGTGCCTATCCATAGGGATGAACGCATGATCTTGCAGGACGGTTCGGTCAGGTACATCGACATGGTCAAAGCGGCCATGGTGGATGACCGGGACCAGGTCATCGGACTGGTGGCGATCGGCCGCGACGTCACGGACCGTAAACGCGCCGAGGCGATCCTGCGCGAGAGCGAGGAAAAGTACCGCGAACTGGTGGAGAGCGTGAACAGCATCGTACTCCGCTGGTCGGCCGACGGCGTTATCGAGTTCATCAACTCCTTCGGGGCCCGGTTCTTCGGCTACGCGTCCGGAGAGCTCGCGGGACAACCGGTGCTCGGTACGATCGTTCCCGAGAGCGAGTCAACAGGACGGGACCTGGCATCCATGACCCGGGACATCTGTCAATATCCCGACCGGTACCTTAATAATGTGAATGAGAACATGCGCAGGAACGGACGGCGCGTCTGGGTCTCCTGGACGAACAAACCGGTGGTGGACGATGAAGGCCGGCTGGTAGAGATCCTGAGCATCGGCAATGATATCACCGAGCGGATGCATGTGCAGGATGAACTGCGCAGGCATCGTGAGGAGTTGATGCGGCTGGTGGACGAGCGGACGCGCGAGCTGCAGGAGACGAACAACCATCTGCGCAGGGAAATCGCTGATCGCGAGCGGATGGAGCAGGAACTGGTCAAGGCCCAGAAGCTCGAATCCCTCGGTGTGCTAGCCGGCGGCATTGCCCATGATTTCAACAACCTGCTGACCACGGTCATGGGAAACATCTCCATGGCGCTCCTGGATGTCGACGCCCGCCATCCGGCATACAAGGAGCTTGCTCGGGCCGAGCGCGCCATCCTGCGCGCCCAGGACCTGACCCAGCAGTTACTCACCTTTTCCAAGGGCGGCGCGCCGGTCAGAAAGACGGCGTCGATTAGCGATCTTATCAGGGAGACAGCGGGTTTTGCCGTGCGGGGCGGAAGGGTAAAGTGCGAATCCCGTTTGCCCGATGATCTGCGGCTCGTGGACATGGACGGGGGGCAGATGAGCCAGGTCATCCACAACCTGATCATCAATGCCGATCATGCCATGCCCGACGGCGGAACCATTACCGTGCGCGGAGAGAACGTCCGCCTTCCTGTGAGCGGCGGGCCCTCCCTGCCTCCGGGAGATTATGTCCGGGTCTCGGTAGAGGACCACGGCATGGGCATCCCTGCCGAGTATTTGCCGAAGATATTTGATCCCTATTTCACCACAAAACAGCGGGGGAGCGGCCTTGGCCTGGCAACCAGCTACTCGATCATCCAGAAGCACGGCGGCAGCATTACCGTCCGATCCGTGCTGGGCAGGGGCACGACCTTTGAGCTCTACCTTCCTGCCAGCAGCGCATCAGCCCTGGCAGCGGGCGCGGATACTGCCACTCTGCAGGCCGCCGCGGGCCGGGTGCTGGTCATGGACGACGAGGAGGATGTACGGGAAACTGCCGGCAGTGTTCTCAAGCGGCTCGGCTATTCCGTTGCGCTGGCCGAGGATGGCAATCAGACGATAACGATGTACCGCGAGGCCATGGAACGAGGAGAACCCTTTGACGCGGTGATCATTGACCTGACGGTCCCGGGCGGAATGGGCGGCAGGGAGGCGGTCAGGCTCCTGCGAGAGATCGATCCCTCGGTCAGGGCGATCGTGTCAAGCGGCTATTCGAACGATCCGGTGATGGCGGAGTATGAGGACTACGGTTTTGCCGGCATGGTCTCCAAGCCCTACCGGATGAAAGACCTCGGCTTGGCAGTGCAACGGGTCCTTGCGAACGACCGGCCGGAAGGGGTAAGGAGCGAACCCTGACCGCGTAACGGGACCGGAGCTGGTCCCTCAAGACACAACGGGCTTTGAGCTGAACTCAGCTCAACGAGCATTTCATGTGGGACCGCAGTTCAGGCCGCAGGCCTTTTCCGCGGCCCGGTCCTGCTCATCAGGGAGATGGCATTTCTTGTATTTCCTGCCGCTGCCGCACCAGCAGGGGTCGTTCCTGCCCGGTTTGGCAGCAGGCGCCTGCGGCTCCTGTCTTGTTGTTGCGAACAAGCCCCTGGCACGGTCTAGCAGACCCATGGTACCTCCGGTGGATGTCTATGGCGTTCACTACGCGCCATCCGTCTCACAAGTCAATAGTACCACAGTGAGCGTTCAAAACGAATACCCGCGTGCGGGGGAACCCTTCGTTGCCCGAAAGCCGTGCTGTCCTGAGTGCTGTTTCTGCGCCAATGTAATGATGGACATCAGTGCTGCAATGTGCAATAATTTCCAGCTGAATGATCAGCCGGTCGTAATTCCGAAAAGTAAGCTCTTGCGGTCTGGTCGCCCGCGGATCGCGACACGGCTGCTGTGGAAGGAGCAGGCATGGGGAAGAGGGTCCTTGTTATCGTATGCCTGTCAATGGTCCTCCTGGGCGCATCGGCAGGAAATTCACTGTCTGAGCCCCCTCCGGTCATGACCGCTTCCCTGGGCGACGAGACACTGCTGTTCCAGGAGATCCCCACGGTCACGGGCGCATCAAAGTATGAACAGAAGGTGATCGAGGCGCCGTCTGCCGTGACCATCGTGACCGCAGCGGACATCAGCAGGCACGGCTACCGTACCCTGGCGGACCTTCTCCGGAGCGTGCGGGGCTTCTACGTGACCTATGACCGCAACTACAGTTATGTGGGCGTGCGCGGTTTCGGACGGCCCTCTGACTACAACACCCGCGTCCTGCTTCTTTTTGACGGCCACCGGGCGAACGATAATGTCTATGACGGGGCCTATTTCGGCACCGAGTCGATCATCGATATCGACCTCATCGACCGCGTCGAGATCATACGGGGACCGGGCTCGTCGCTGTACGGCAGCAACGCCCTGTTCGCCGTTGTGAACGTCATCGCCAAGCGGGGCAGGGACCTGAAGAGCGCCGAACTGGCGGCAGAGGCAGGCAGCCAGGGGACGGCCAAAGGCAGGGCAAGCTACGGCGACCGGTTCTCGAACGGTGTCGAAGCGCTTATCTCCGCCTCGGCCTATGACAGCACCGGGCAGCGGCTGTACTATCCGGAATACGACTCGCCGGCGACCAATAATGGCGTTACTGAACGGACCGATTATGACAGAACCGAGAACTATTATCTCAAGCTTTCCCACCACGACCTGACCTTCTCGGGCGCCTATCTCGCCCGGACCAAGGGCATCCCGACCGGCGCCTTCGGCACGGATTTCAACGAACAACAGAACAAGACCCGCGATGAGCGCGCTTACGCGGACCTGAAATTCGAGCGGAGCCTGAGCAGCATCACGGACATCACGGCACGCCTTTATTACGACCGCTACCGGTACGAGGGGGACTACGCGTACTTCCAGGATCCCTTCACGTCAGCACTGAACAAGGACCTGGGCTCCGGAGACTGGTGGGGGAGCGAACTCCGCCTCATCCGGAAAGCCGGGGACCTGCACCGCCTGATCTTCGGCGCCGAGTACCAGGGCAACCTGCGCCAGGACCAGGAAAGCTTTTATGCCGATCCCTATGGGTCGATCATGCCCAAGGATGAGCGGCGGTCCAGCGTGGCCGCGGCCTATGTGCAGGACGAGATCACGTTCTCGTCGTCCTTACTGCTGAACGCCGGTGTGCGGTATGACCGGTACTCGACCTTCGGCGGTACGACGAATCCGCGGCTCGCCCTGATCTGCAATACCGTGGGCAAGGGCACGGTCAAGGCCCTCTACGGCAGCGCCTTCCGCACGCCGAACGCTTTCGAGCTGTACTGGCAGTCGACGACAACGGACGCGAATCCGGACCTGAAGCCCGAGCAGGTCCGGACCTATGAACTGATCTACGAGCAATATCTGGGGGACCGTCTCCACGGGAGCCTTTCGGGCTACTATTACCGCATCAATGACCTGATCACCCAGGTCACGGTCGCATCGGGCAACACCATGTTCGAGAACATCGACAGTGTTGCCGCGCGGGGCGGGGAAGTGGAACTTGACGCCAAGTGGCGCGGCGGGATCGAGGGCCGCCTCAGTTTTGCGCTCCAGCGGGCCGAGGACCAGCGGACCGGACAGCCGCTCACGAACTCTCCGGCGCAGATGGCGAAGCTTGCGGTCACCGCGCCCCTTGTTGCTGACCGCGTCTTTGCGGGCATTGACGAGCAGTACCTCGGCAGGCGCAGGACCGAGGCCGGGAACTTCACTCCCGGTTTCGGGATCACGAACATCACGGTTTACGGCCAGACGCTGAGGAAACGGTTCGAGGTCTCGGCAAGTGTCTACAATCTCTTTGACCGCAGGTTCGGGGACCCGGTGTCCCGGGACTTTCTTCAGGACACGATCCTGCAGGACGGCAGGAGCTTCCGCGTGAAGCTCGGCTGCGCATTCTGATGAGGACCCTATTGATGATCAAGAAGCCGCTCATCGCGATCTTGCTGTTCCTGCTGTGGTTCCTTCCCGGCGGGAGGATCACTGCCGCTGACGACCGGATCGTCATCCTGGTCAGCTCCAATGAGGACCCCTTCGCGCAGACGGTAGAGGGATTCTCGACCGCCCTGTCCAGGAGCCGCAACGGCTCCGGCGTGGAGATCATCCGCCTGGACGGCGACGCCGCAAAGGCCGGTCCCTCGGCACGGAAGATCAGGGCCGGGGGCGCGCGGCTCGTCTTCACCGTGGGGGCGCTCGCAACAGACGCCGCAGCGCGGGAACTGTCCGACATCCCCGTGGTCTCGTGCCTGGTCCTGCGCACCGATGCGCTGCAGCAGTCCCCGAACATGACCGGCGTGGGACTCGAGTATCCCGCCGAGGTTCAGTTCGCATGGATGCAGCGCCTGCTGCCCCGGGCAAAGAACATCGGGATCCTCTACAACGCAGGCGAGAACCAGCGGACCGTTGATGCGGCAAAAGAGGCGGCGAAGCAGGCAGGCATCAGGCTGGAGACGGAACAGGTGCGGTCGCCCCAGGACGTGCCCGCGGCGCTGAACAACCTTTCACGGCGCGTTGACGCCATCTGGGGGATCCCGGACAGCATCGTGCTCTCTCCGCTCATCGCCAAGAACATCCTGCTCTTCTCGTTCCGGAACAGCATTCCCGTCATTGGTCCGTCTTCCACCTGGGTCAAGGCCGGCGCGCTCTATGCCCTGGACTGGGACTATCGCGACCTGGGCGGCCAGTGCGGCGAAATGGCGATCCGTATCCTCGAAGGCGCGACGCCGAAGTCCATTCCCACGGCCGGTCCGCGCAAGGTGAACTATTCGATCAATCTGGTCACGGCACGGCAGATGAAGCTCGAACTGCCCGGCCAGCTGGTCCAGGGCGCGCGTCAGACGTATTAAGGAACGACGATGGGAATCCGGAACGATCAACGAAGAGGCGGTCTCCGTAGCGGGCCATGATGTCTTTGTCACGTGCAGCATGGGGATCGCCCTGAGTTCGAGCGGGTACGAGTTCCCGGAACAGGTGCTGCGCGACGCGGACACGGCAATGTACAAGGCAAAATCCCGCAGCCGGTCGGACGTCGCGATCTTCGAGCCGACCATGCACGCCCATGCTTTGGAGCGGCTCCTGCTCGAGACCGACCTGCGGCTGGCCCTGGACCGCAGGGAATTCGCGACCTATTACCAGCCGATCCTGTCGGTCAGCAGGAAATGCATCGTCGGGTTCGAAGCGTTGGCGCGCTGGAACCAGGCTGAGCGCGGGCTCATTCAGCCGGCCCACTTCATCCCGCTTGCCGAGGAAACGGGCCTTATCGTCTCGATCGAACGGATGATCCTGAGGCAGGCGTGCATGCAGATGAAGACAGGGAATGACCTGTTCCCGGACGACAACCGCAGGTTCGTGATCGTGAACCTGGCGCACAAACAGATCCTGCAGCCCGACCTGGTGGAGTATGTCGCCGCGGCGCTGAAGGAGTCCGGCCTGCGTCCGGACCAGCTGAAACTGGAGATCACCGAGAACGTGCTGTTCGAGAATCCCGCGTCCGCCGCAGCGCTGCTTTCAAAACTGCGCGACCTGGGCGTGCAGCTCTACATCGATGACTTCGGGACCGGCTACTCGTCGCTCAGCTACCTGCACCGCCTGCCGATCAACGGCCTCAAGATCGACCGTTCCTTCATCAAGCGGATAGACGACATTGATGAGAACAAGGCGATCGTCAGGACCATCCTGACACTTGCACGGGACATGCACATGGATGTGGTCGCCGAGGGCGTGGAAACAGCGAACCAGCTCGCGCACATCGCGGCGCTGGACTGCACCTGCTGGCAGGGCTTCTTTTATTCCAAGCCCGTGGACAGCGGTGCGGCGCAGTCGATGCTGGAAGGCTAGGTCCTTTAGCCACGTTGATCCTCTTTCCTGATCTGCATCATAGTTATACCGCTTCGCGGGGCGTACCATGCATCCCAGCGAGGTGCGCCATGCTGACCTGCCCCTTTTGTGAACGAACCCTTGAGCAGCGAACGCCCGACGGCTGGATCTGCTCCTGCGGAGAGACCGTCCCGACGGGGTTCGAACGGGACGATGACGAGAATTGCGAAGCCTGCCCCATGAAGGACTGCCCGCGCAGGAAGTAGCTGCCGAAGCCCCACCCTTTCAGGTGGCGTCGTCATCTTCTCTCTTGCCATTTCCCCGCAATTGTACTAATCTCATGTTCATGAGCGAACAAAAGGACCCAACCCGTATTCCCTGCCCGCCTTAGGTATTTGCCACTGCTAAACCGGGATGCCGTCATTGAGGCTTTACGCGGGAATTCTCTTTGGGTAATATGAAGTCAACGATAGGTGTTTTTTATGGCAAAGAATAAGAAATATGAAAAAATGAAAAAAGACATTCCCCTTGTTGCAGAGGAAGAAGCCGTGTACCTTGCACGGGTTGATGGCTCGCTGCAGGATGTAAAGCTGCGACCTAAACTTATCGACTTGTTCGCAGGTGCAGGGGGGATGACGCTTGGCTTCACAAAGTTTACCGGACACGGATATATACCTGTGTGGGCGAATGATTTTAATGATTATGCCGCACGTACCTATAATGCAAATTTCGGGGAGCATTGTAGGGTCGGTGATATCGTCGATATCCTCGAAAATCCGAAAACCAAAATCCCTAAAGCTGATGTTGTGATCGGAGGCCCTCCCTGTCAGGGATTTAGTTTGCTCAACAGAAATCGCGATAACGATCCAAGGAAGCAGCTTTGGCGGCCGTATATGGACATCGTAGAGCGCTCCGGAGCGTCCGTTTTCGTCATGGAGAACGTACCTCAGCTGCTCGATTCCTTTGAGCATGGTGAAATTATCGGTGTAGCTGAGGCAATGGGATTTAAATTGAGATGGGCGAAACTATGCGCAGCCGATTACGGTGTTCCTCAAGTAAGGTGGCGTGCTTTTATCGTAGGATGTAAATTTGCCGATCCTGCCGGCGTTTTTCCTCCTAGAAAAACAAACTTCAACGTCAATAACGGCCACCGTAGGGCTTTTAACGAAGAATTCGATGAATACATTACGAATCCATCGCCATGGAAAACGGTTCGTGATGCTATTGGTGATTTACCGCCGCCAATTGGGACAGACATACGCAATGAGAACCCGCCGTTAGATTTGCATTTCGGGCGGACACCGACGGGAATGAGTATGAAACGCTACCGGTCAATACCGAAAGAAGGTATGAACCGATTCGATCTTCAAAAACGAGCACCGGAATTGACTCCGGCTTGCTGGATTCGTAAAACATCTGGAGGAACCGATTTGTTCGGAAGGTTATGGTGGGGTAGACCTTCGGTAACGATACGAACGGAATTTTTCAAGCCGGAGAAGGGGCGCTATCTGCACCCTGAGCAGCATCGCCCGATTACACACAGAGAGGCGGCGAGATTACAGTCTTTCCCGGACGATTTTCAGTTTGTCGGGACAAAGACGGAAATAGCAAAGCAGATTGGAAATGCGGTACCGCCGGTTTTAGCAGCTCGTATTGCAGATTGCGTTTACACGTTGTTGCTGTCGAAGGAAGTCAATAAATGCCGGATGTCTTCAGCAGGAAGAAAAGAAGCTGGATTATGGCGCGAATTTCAGGCTGCAACACAAAACCTGAAATGATCGTCCGTAAAATACTTTACAAAATGGGGTACCGTTATCGGCTGCACGACAAGAAACTGCCGGGAACGCCTGACATCGTGCTAACGAGGCATCAAAAAGTTGTTTTTGTGCATGGATGTTTCTGGCACGGACATAAGGTATGTCGAAAGGGTGTCCTGCCGAGTAGTAATAAAGCCTTCTGGGCGGAGAAGATAGCGAAGAACCAGGAACGAGATCGTCGCGCAGTGAGATTGCTAAGAAAAACAGGATGGCGGCTGTTGGTTGTTTGGGAATGCACTACCGGCGATATTGAAAAGCTTGGGGCCAGATTAAATCGGTTTCTGAAAACAAAGCGGAGCTGAGAATTGCCAAGACGACCGAGTGAAACAAAGCCGGAAACGATACGTGTACAACTTATCGAGCTTCTTGCACACTTTGAGGATCAGCTCAGGAAGGGTGATCTTCGGAGAAAAGTACTGTCACTGATTTCCGCTTTTCATCTTCTGCGTGATCTTGGAAGTTCTTTGATTCCCCGCGAAGAGGCTTCTGCAGCCCGAGATAGAATCCTCGCCTATTTCCGTAAATATCCCTTGTTGGTAATTCATGGAGATGAGTTGATGGTGGTCTCGGGTATTCAGGATTGGCCAAGGAGGATAAGAGAACTGAGGCGGGAGTATGGTTGGGCAATTGCATCAGGTGTCACGGTCCAAGAGATGATCGCGGAGGATGAAATCAACGTAAAAGGGCTGGTTGAAGCATCGTTAAAGCCTGAGGAATATATATTGCTCGATAAAGAACAAGATCGCGAAGCGGCGCATCGATGGAAAATTGCCAACGATATTCGCAAAAAGTCAGGCGGTGTGCATGCAAAGATTCTTGAGTTTTTACGCAGCAACGTCGGGAGACCTGTAACGGGAGAGGAACTTCGGTATGTAACAAATGACAAGAGCGAGTGGGCACGTCGTGTGCGTGAATTGAGAACAGAACAAGGCTGGCCGATTCTCACGCGTAACACTGGCCGGCCGGACTTGCCCATAGGTTCCTACTTACTTGAGAAAGATAGACAAAGTCCTGCACATGATAGAAAGATTCCCGATCCTGTTCGGCGAGCAGTGCTCGTTAAAGACAAATATACATGTCAGAAATGCCGCTGGACTCACGAGCAGTGGAACCCTTCTGATCCACGGCATCTTGAACTCCACCACAAAGAACACCACGCGAAGGGTGGCGAGAACACGAAAGAGAACTTGATCACATTGTGCGTGGTTTGTCATGACGCAGTTCATCGTAAGGACAAATCATAATCGCCACCCTCGTCGATCAGATGCTTTCCCTCAACAAGCAACTGCCTACGACCAAGACCGACCACGAAACAACCGCCCTCCAGCGCCGGATCAATGCCGCTGACCAACAGATCGATCAGCTGGTGTATGAGCTGTACGGATTGACGGAGGAAGAGATCGGGATCGTGGAGGGGAAGGAAGAAGGAAAGGCAGAGTCAAGAAAATAGGGCTGATAAGACCTATGGACAGCAACGAGGATAAGAAAAAAGCAAAAGCTTCGCCCGGCCTGATTCCCGCTCACGGCGGCTACCGCAATCTGAAATCCTATCAGATGTCGGAGATCGTCTATGACGCGGCGACCGCGTTCTGCGACCGGTTCATCGACCGCAGGTCGCGCACCCACGACCAGATGGTCCAGGCGGCGCGGAGCGGGAAGCAGAACATCGCCGAGGGGAGCATGGCCTCGGGCACATCGCGCAAGACCGAACTGAAGCTCGTAGGCGTGGCGAGGGCGAGTCTTGAGGAGCTTTTGCTCGACGGTGAGGATTTTCTGCGGCAGAAAGGGCTGGTTCTGTGGGGCAAGGATGATACTGGGGCGCAAGCCGTGAGGCGGCTTGCGTACAGCAAAGATAGGTCCTATAAGACCTATAGGGCCTATATTGAAGTTGAAGACCCTGAAACCGCGGCCAACACGCTGGCCTGCCTGATCCACCAGACCAACTACCTGCTGGACCAGCAGCTGAAGCAGCTGGAAGAGCGTTTTCTGAAAGAAGGCGGTTTCGCGGAACGGCTTTACAGCAAGCGACAGGAGATCCGAAGAACGAGGTAAACTCGCTTTTCCAACAACGTTCATGCGCCCGAATACCCGCACAAAAACTAAACTGAAACGCCCGCCGCAGCATCAGCGCGCCAGCGTGGATGTGGACATCGAGTCGCTTCTCTCGATCGAGAACCGCTGCGGAGGCTGCGCACAGGGCGAGCGGTGCTGCTGTTCGTCCTTCGATGTCTGCGTCACTCCTGCTGAGATGAAGCGGATCATCAAGGTCCTGCCCTCGGCCGCTAAATTCGCTTCCCATCTGCGGACGGACGGGGGCTATGACAATGTGTTTGACGAAGAGGAGCAGGGGCTCCATTCCATTGATACCACCGAGGACGGTCTCTGCCTCTTTGCCTACCGGTCGAAGCGGCGGATACACTGTTCCCTTCATTCCGCGGCCGCGGCCCTCGGCCTGCCCCTTGCGCGGGTGAAGCCGAAAGTATGCCTGCTCTGGCCCCTGCACTTCTCCGAGGGAGAGGAGGTCCTGTCCATACACGACGATGCCCTTGTGTTTGCCTGTAATTCCGGGACAGAGAAAGGTTCGCGCGAGCTGTGCCGGGGATTCGTCGACGCGATCGAGCTGGTGTACGGCGCGGGATGCGGGGAC
This sequence comes from Nitrospirota bacterium, assembly GCA_029858565.1. GTDB lineage: Bacteria > Nitrospirota > UBA9217 > UBA9217 > UBA9217 > JAKAHZ01. The sequence goes on from JAOUEV010000037.1 coordinate 23,192, forward strand.
CAGGTGCGGCAGGCAGCGGAGCGCGGGGAACGGCGCACGCGGCTGGCGCCCCGGCATTGAGCAGTCCGGGGTCACGGAGCTGAACAATGAGCGACCAGGAGATCATCGAGGGCCTGAAGCCTGTCTGTCTTTGCAAGGGGATCCGGAAGAGCGTGTTCCTGAAGCACATCCGTGCGGGCATCAGGACCGTGGATGGCCTCAGGAAAGCGACCGGCGCTGGAAGCGGCTCCTGCGGAGGCAAACGCTGCAAGGAGCGGATCGAGGAATTGCTGCGGGAACTGTCGGGAACAGGCGGGCCCGGCGCAAGGAAGGGCGGCGGGGCGTGAAGAAAGACCGGTTCGTGCATATGATCAAGCACCGCTTTTTCCTGCGGTTTCACATGGCGCTGATTCTGATCGCGACAGGTCTTTCCGGGCTTGCAGTCTCCAAACTTCTGCTCCTCGTCGACCTGGACAACATCGTCATCCGTTATCCTCTTGCCGTTTTGCTTTCCTACGGCATGTTCTTTCTCTTCATCAAGCTGTGGCTCGTCTATCTTCGCTCAACGGCCCTGGAGCGGATCGGGAAGCTTGTCGACACCGCAGGAGACGTCATCCCCGATGTTCCTGACGTGATCGGAAATGCGGCAGCGCGCGCCGGGGAGGTATTCCGGGGCGCGGGCGGCGGATCGGGCGGCGGAGGAGCATCAGGCTTGTTCAGCGCTTCCACTGCCGAGGCGGCATTTCAGTGCGTACTCGCCGGAAGTCTTCTCAAGAGCGCCCGAAGGATGGACGCGCCAGACTGGATCGGCGGGGTCTTTCGCGCGACCTGGATACCCCTTGCCGTCGTGCTCGGCATCACCTGGATCGGCGCCGCGGTCATCCATGCGTACTATCCCAACCTCGTCAAGATTTCCGATATCTTATCATCCGGCCGGTGATAGGACTGCCGTCAGGGGGGATTGACATCGCTGAAAAATACTCCTATACTGATCCTGTATTCAAACTGCTTCAGGGGAGGTTGAGCATGCGGAAAAAGAGGAGGGGGTTTCGGAAGGCGGGCGTAGTCGCGGTTTCGCTGCTGTTACTCTGGGCAACCGGCTGCGCTACGGTGCGCGGGCCGGAGCCGATGACCGCGCAGCAGACCGATGCGCTGAAAGCGCGGCTCGGGAAGATCGGTGTGGTCGCGGCGCGGTACGTGCCCAAGGCGGAGATTCAGGTCCCGGCGAAAGGCGCAGGGCAGGGGGCGGCAAAGGGGGCCGCGGTCGGGGCCATGGCGCCGCTCGAAATGCTAAAAGGCGGCGCGTCCGGCTGCAATAGTCTTGGCTGTGCACTCCTTCCCGCCATTGCAGTCATGCTTATGCCGGTCGGCGCAGTGGTTGGGACGGTGGGCGGCGCGATCACCGCTGATTCCGCGGAAGCGGTAAACGAGCGGGAAACGAAGATCAACGATGCCATGACAAGCCTGCGCATGCAGGAGGCGATGCGCGACCGTTTTTCCGCGCGGGTGGTGGATATGAAAACCTTTGATGTATCAACCATTCAGGACGCCGGTCCTGCGATGGAAGGTCAGAATGCGGATTATCGGCAGATGAAGTCGACGGGGATCGATACGGTAAATGAAATCATTGTCCAGAAGCTGACGCTCAAGGGTGAGGGCAAGGTGCGGCCCGATCTGGCGCTGCATCTGGCGGTGAAAGCACGGGTGGTTTCTGCCGCAGAGAATGCGGAACTCTATGCAAAGGACTATACCTGCGCGAGCAATAAGGACAAGTTTGAGGCCTGGGCGGAGCAGAATGCCCGGAAATTCCAGGACGAGATCGACCGGTGCTACAACGACATCGCCATGCAGGTAGTAAAAGACGTTTATGTGAACGATACGCTGTTGCGGTGATCATCAATGCCTTTGCTACGGTCGGGGTTTGCATATCCCCGGCCGCATATTTCCCGCTTGCCATTCACAAACGGCGCGAAGCCCGCTAATCCTTACCCTTCTTGCATCTCCCGCTTGAACTCCGACGTATCGTGGAACCTGATGGCGGGATAGTCCGCCTGGAGGCTCTTGATGATCCACGACGACTCGGCCATGTACACGAAATTACCGTCCTTGTCGATCATGATGCGCTCTGCTCGGTAGCGGCAGAAATCATCCATTGCCTTGGGATCGTCCGAGGTGACCCAGCAGGCCTTGTGCACGTCCATTCGGTGGAACCGGCACTTGGCATTATACTCGTGCTCCAGGCGGTACTGGATCACGTCGAACTGGAGTTCCCCGACCGTGCCCACGATCCTGCGGTTGCCCTGCTGCTGGGTATAGAGCTGGGCCACGCCCTCGTCGGTAAGCTGTTCGATGCCCTTGGCAAGTTGCTTGGACTTGGAAGGATCCAGATTCACCAACTCCTTGAAGATCTCGGGGGAAAAGCTCGGGATGCCCTGGAACTGAAGGTTCTCTCCCTCGGTCAGGGTGTCGCCGATCTTGAAATTTCCGGTGTCGTACAGCCCGATCACATCCCCGGGGAATGCCTCGTCAATGATGCTCTTTTTCTGGCCCAGGAAGCTCGCGGGGCTGGAGAACCGGATATTCTTGTCGAGCCGGACATGGTGGTACATGGTGTTCCGTTCGAACCTGCCCGAGCAGATGCGCAGGAAGGCGATGCGGTCGCGATGGCGCGGGTCCAGGTTCGCGTGGATCTTGAACACGAAGCCGGAAAAAGCCTTTTCGTCGGGAGTGATCACCCGGATGTTCGTGGGGCGGCTGCCCGGCGGGGGAGCGATCTCGGTGAAGGTCTCGAGCAGTTCCTTGACGCCGAAGTTGTTGATGGCGCTGCCGAAAAAGACCGGAGCAAGGCCGCCGGCGAGGTAATGGTCCACGGTGAATGGCTGGCCGGCTGTCTCGATCAATTCCACGTCGTCCTTGAGCTTGGTTGCGTAATCGCCCAACTGGGTATCGAGCTGGGGATCGTCAAGGCCGTTGATGGTCAAAACATCCTCGGCAACGGTCACACCGCCGGGCCGGAAAAGGTAAAGTTTCTTGTTATAGAGGTTGTACACGCCCTTGAAGGACATGCCCATGCTGATGGGCCACGATAGCGGCCGCACCTTGATGTTGAGCTTTGCCTCGAGCTCGTCCAGGAGTTCGAAGGGGTCCTTGCCTTCGCGGTCCATCTTGTTCACAAAGATGATGACCGGCGTGTTCCGCATCCTGCAGACGTGCATCAGCTTCTCGGTCTGTTCTTCCACGCCCTTGACGCAGTCCACCACGAGGATCACGCTGTCCACGGCCGTGAGCGTGCGGTAGGTGTCCTCGGCGAAGTCCTTGTGCCCCGGCGTGTCCAGGAGGTTGATCTTGAGGCCGTTGTAATCAAAGCCCATGACCGACGTGGCCACGGAGATGCCGCGCTGCCGCTCGATGTCCATGAAGTCCGAGGAGGTGCTTTTCCGGATCTTGTTGGATTTCACGGCCCCGGCGGTCTGGATCGCGCCGCCGAAGAGCAGGAACTTCTCGGTGAGCGTGGTCTTGCCCGCGTCGGGGTGGCTGATGATGGCGAAGGTGCGGCGTTTGCTTATTTCGTCTGCGTAACTCATGGTCTTCCTTTGTTCGAGGGGCAATTTACAGCCCCGAAAGCCCGCTACAATAACAGCTTTGGATTGGTCAAGTCAAGGAGAGAATAAAACACCGATGCGGATGTAGTGGCTCTGTGCAGCAGAAAATCAAATACGCGATATTTACCACGGAGCCACGGAGGTTACGGAGAAACCGCAGCTCGGTTTTTCTCGGTGTCTCCGTGCCTCCGTGGTGAAATCCTTCCCGATTTTATCGACAACGTCAGAACTTCACCTTCGGCGCCTTGTCCGCGCCTTCCTCGGCCTTGAAGGGTTCCTTCAGCTTCAGGTGCAGGAGCCAGTTGTTGGTAAGGTTGTTCGGGAAGATCCTGATCGAGGTGTTGAAGGTCTCCACCGCCTTGTTGTAGCGCTGTCGTGCTACATTGATGCGGTTCTCACTGCCTTCAAGCTGGCTCTGGAGGTCCTGGAATCCCTGGTTCGCCTTGAGGTCCGGGTATTTCTCCAGCACCACCAGGAGGCGGGACAGGGATGAGCCCAGCGTTGCCTGGGCCTGCTGGAACTTCGCCAGCGCCTGGGGGTCCTCGAGCATTTGAGGCGTTACTTTGATCTCTCCCGCGCGAGATCGGGCTTCGGTCACAGCTGTCAGGGTCTCGCGCTCGTGTTTCGCGTAGGCCTTTACGGTCTCCACCAGGTTGGGGATCAGATCTGCCCTGCGTTGATAGGATGACTCCACATCGCCCCACGCGGCCTTAACAGCCTCTTCATTTGCCTGCATCGTATTGTATCCGCACCCCTGCAGTAGTGTGCCTACCGCCAGCAGTACTAACAATGGAAGGATCGTCAGGAACCGTTTCATTTATGCCTCCTTGGGATAGTCATTCGGTCCTGGCCCGCAACCGACTGTGTTCTTAAATTATAGGGTATTTCAGCTCTGATGAAAATAGCATACTTTTCCTGGTCAGGCAAGAACCTCGTCCGGCCAGCAAAAGACCGCTTTGTCAGGAGCAGGGAGGGAACCGGCATGAGCACGATCAGTGGCCGAATCATATCCGGTCATTATGATAAAAGATCAGGAAGGACATCCCGGGGGATGAGGAGAAGGCGTGTAAACCGGAGAAAATGAGGGGCGCAAGGACCGTAACAAATTTTCCCCTCCCTGTTACCATAACCAAAACCTTTACACTCATTTATATATTTAATAGGCAAAATTATTGACTTTGCCGTGGGGAGTGTGCTAGTTTCATCAAGCTTAAAACAGTAACTTTGGTTTTTCTACTTCTGAGGCGGTCTCGGCCATGGTTGATATCAACATTTCTTTCCTCATCCAGCTGATCAACTTTATCGTACTTCTCGTCGCCCTGAACTATATCCTGTTCAAGCCGATCCGCGGGATCATGGCTGAGCGCGCTCAGTCGATCAGCGGCGCCTTTGCCGACGCGAAGACGGCCCAGGACCGGATGCAGTCCCTTCTCGAACAATATAACACCTCGCTGGCCGAAGCAAAGCAGAAGTCAGCGGCCGCCTACGGCACGCTGTACCAGCAGGGGCTTGACGCGCAGCGCGACATGATCTCCGCCGAGCGGAGCAAGGCAAGCGAACTTCTCGACAAGGCACGCGCCGAGATCGCCGCTGCATCGGGATCGGCCCGGACCGAACTCAGGACCGAGTCGGAAAAACTTTCCAAGGACATTTCCTCGAAACTGCTCGGCAGGGCAGTGTAGCCAGATAAAAAAGTAGTAAGTGGTAAGGGCTAAAGTGGTAAGCAATATCTGAAGCAAGGCAAGAACAGAAAAACAGCGGAAATTTTCAGAACAATAAAGCCTGATCGGATGCCATGATGACCACGAAGAAAAACATAACTGCAATTCTCATCACCCTGGCTGGAATGCTGGTGCTGGCCACCGGCTCCGCGCCGGCGTCCAGCGGCGGAGGGGGCAACGCCGAGATCACCTTCTGGGGCGACTGGTTCCCCCGCCTTGTCAATTTCGCGATCATCAGCATTGTGCTCGTATACTTCCTTCGAAAACCCACCCGCGACTTCTTCAAGAACCGCACCATAGAGATCCAGAATTCCATCAAGCAGTCCCAGGAAGCGCGCGAGCAGGCTATGAAGGCCCTTGCGGATATGGAGCGGAAGGTGCGGGAGACCGAGGCCGAGGCACGGTCCCTGGTCGCGGATGCCCAGGCCCGGGGCGAGAAGGACAAGCAGGCGCTTGTCGAGGAAGGCAAGCGGCTGGCCAAGGACATCCAGGAGCAGGTGAAGGTCGGAATTGAGCTTGAAGTGCAGAAGGCCAAGGCCGATCTTGCGATGGAAGCAGCGCTCCTGTCCGTGGAACTTGCCGAGGGAACGATCAAGAAGACGATCAGCAAGCAGGACCATGAGCGGATCGTGAAGGAATATATCTCGAAGGTGGGAGGCCGGGCTTGATCAAGATCGTCGCGAAACGGTACGCCAAGGCCCTCGTCGAACTCGCTCACGAGAAGAAGATCGTGGACCAGACCAAGGCCGATCTCGCAGCCTTTGCGGCTGCGGTGGACGGGCAGGCTTCCCTGCAGAAGCTTTTTTCGAGCCCTGCCTTCACCCCTGATGCTAAAAAAATGGTGATCGCGGAACTTTCCGCCAAGCTTGGGCTCCAGAAGACCACGAAGCGGTTCATCGAGCTCCTGGCCGAGACCGGAAGGATCCGGTATGTGCGCGAGGTCTGCGCGGCTTTCGAGGAGATCCTGGCGGAGCGCCAGAACCGGGCGATCGCCCGCGTGACGACCGCGTCTGACCTGGCTCCGGCCGAGACCGCAGAGATCAAGAAGAAGCTCGAGGGCATCACGGGCAAGCAGGTGGAGATCGACGGCAAGGTGGATGCAGCGGTCATCGGCGGCGCTCACGCCCAGATCGGGAGCGTGGTGTACGACGGAACGATCCGGAACCAGCTGTCCAAGATGCGCGACCGGCTGATGAGATAATAAAACATCAGGAGACGGAAGGATACTTCTGAATTCTGAATTCTAACGAGGTGCACACGATGCAGATCAAGGCTCAGGAAATCAGCGAGATCATCAAAAAGAAAATCACCGATTTCGAGAAGACCGTCGAAGTCGCCGAGGTCGGAACGGTCATCACCGTCGGTGACGGTATCGCCAAGGTCTTCGGCCTTGACAACGTCATGGCCGGCGAGCTCCTGGAATTCCCCGGCGGCGTCATGGGCATGGCCCTGAACCTCGAAGAAGAGAGCGTCGGCGTCGTGCTCATGGGCGACGACATGAAGATCCGCGAAGGAGACGTGGTGAAGCGCACGAAGCGCATCGCCGAGGTCCCCGTGGGCGACGCCATCGTCGGCCGCGTGGTGGACGGCATCGGCCAGCCCATCGACGGCAAGGGTCCCATCGCCTCGAAGGAATCCCGGATGATCGAAGTGATCGCCCCGGGCATCGTGAAGCGCCAGTCGGTGCGCGAACCCCTCCAGACCGGCCTCAAGGCCGTGGACGCCATGATCCCGATCGGCCGCGGACAGCGCGAGCTGATCATCGGCGACCGCCAGACCGGCAAGACCGCGGTCGCCCTCGACACCATCATCAACCAGAAGGGCCAGAACGTCATCTGCATCTACGTGGCGATCGGCCAGAAGCGCTCCACGGTCGCCCAGGTCGTGAAGACCCTGCAGGAGAAGGGCGCGATGGATTACACCATCATCGTGTCGGCCACGGCATCGGACCCGGCGCCGCTCCAGTTCATCGCTCCGTACACCGGCGCCACGATCGGCGAGTATTTCCGCGACAAGGGCGGCCACGCCCTGATCGTGTATGATGATCTTTCCAAGCAGGCAACTGCCTATCGTCAGCTCTCGCTCCTTCTCCGCCGTCCTCCGGGCCGCGAAGCGTACCCCGGCGACGTGTTCTATCTCCATTCCCGTCTGCTCGAGCGCGCGGCGAAGCTGTCCGACAAGCTCGGCGGCGGATCGCTCACGGCGCTCCCGATCATCGAGACCCAGGCGGGCGACGTGTCGGCCTACATCCCGACGAACGTGATCTCCATCACCGACGGACAGATATTCCTGGAAGCGGACCTCTTCTACGCGGGCGTCCGTCCCGCCATCAACGTCGGTATCTCCGTGTCCCGCGTCGGCGGCAGCGCGCAGATCAAGGCCATGAAGCAGGTGGCCGGAACGCTCCGTCTTGACCTTGCCCAGTACCGGGAACTCGCGGCATTCGCCCAGTTCGGTTCCGACCTTGACAAGGCGACCCTGGCACAGCTGAACCGCGGTCAGCGCATGGTGGAGCTCCTGAAGCAGGACCAGTACAAGCCTCTTCCGGTGGAACAGCAGATCATGGTCATCTTCGCGGGAACGAACGGCTATGTGGATGACGTGCCGGTGAACGCCCTCAAGAAGTTCGAGACCGAGCTTGTCCGGTTCGCCACGAGCAAGTACGCGTCGCTCCTTTCCGACATCGCGGTGAAGAAGCAGCTCGACGACGAACTCAAGACCAAGGTCAAAGCTGCGCTCGACGAGTTCAAGAAGACGTTTACCGCCTAGCACTGAATTGCGGATTGCGGAATGCGGATTGCGGATTGATTGACCGCACGCTTCCCTGATACCAGATCGGCCGGGGACAACCGATGCCAAGTTTAAGAGACATTAAAAGAAAAATAACGAGCGTCAAGAAGACGCAGCAGATCACCAAGGCCATGAAGATGGTGGCGGCGGCGAAGCTCCGGCGCGCCCAGGACCGGGTGATCTCGGCCCGGCCCTATTCGCGGAAGATGTTCGCGGTGATCGCCAACCTCGCGTCCCGGGTGGAGCGGGCCCAGCACGCGTTGCTGGCCAAGCGGGAGCCGAAGAAGGTGAAACTTGTGGTGCTCACGTCGGACCGCGGCCTCTGCGGCGCCTACAATACCAATATCCTGCGCAAGGCGGTTGAGGCCGCGCGGGAGTTCCAGGCCCAGGGCAAAGAGGTCCGGATCAACGTGGTCGGCAGAAAGGGCCGTGATTTCTTCCGCAAGCGCGCGCAGTTCAGCGTCGGCCAGGTATGGTCCGATCTCGGCATGATCGATTACGACAAAGCCGCGGTCATCGGCAAGAACATCGTGGACCGCTTCTCCGCGGGAGAGACCGACGAGGTCTATCTCCTGTACAACGAGTTCAAGAGCGTGATCCAGCAGAAAGTGACCCTGGAGAAACTGCTTCCCGTGGAGCCGCCGACGGAGACCGATCCTTTCATGTCGTCGGTGGATTATCTCTATGAACCGTCGGCAGAGGCGATCCTTTCCTCGATCCTGCCGAAGCACATTGAAGTACAGGTCTACCGTTCGATGCTGGAATCGCAGGCATCAGAAATGGGCGCGCGCATGACGGCCATGGACTCGGCCACGCGCAACGCCAAGGACCTGATCGGCAAGCTGACGCTCAAGTTCAACAAGCAGCGCCAGGCCGCGATCACCAAGGAAATTTCCGAGATCGTGGGCGGCGCGGAAGCCTTGAAGTAAACGCAAAAGTATCAGCGCAACAGGTAGCATAGCCGTACCTTTATTTTTCATTTCCCAATTTTGAATTTGTCTCTGTAACAGGGGGTTATCGATGAGCACAGGTAAGATCGTACAGGTCATGGGCGCGGTGGTGGACTGCGAGTTCCCCGTCGGCAGCCTGCCGCAGCTGATGAACGCCCTCAGGATCGACCAGGCCGAGGACAAGGGCCTCGGGTCGCCTGAGATCCACCTTACCCTCGAGGTCGCGCAGCACCTCGGCGAGAACCGGGTCCGCACCGTGGCCATGTCCTCGACCGACGGTCTGATGCGCGGCATGAAGGTGACGGACACCGGGAAGCCGATCTCCATGCCGGTTGGCAAAGAGACGCTCGGCCGCATCCTGAACGTCATCGGCGAGCCCGTGGACGAAATGGGGCCGGTGAACACCAAGGAGACCCTGCCGATCCATCGTCAGGCGCCGCTTCTTGAAGAACTGGACCCGACCAAGCAGCTCTTTGAAACGGGCATCAAGGTCATCGACCTGCTGGCCCCCTACACCAAGGGCGGCAAGACCGGCCTCTTCGGCGGCGCGGGCGTGGGCAAGACCGTGCTCATCATGGAGCTGATCAACAACGTGGCCAAGCAGCACGGCGGCTACTCGGTCTTCGCCGGAGTCGGCGAACGTACCCGTGAAGGAAACGACCTCTGGACAGAGATGAAGGAGTCCGGCGTTATCAACAGAACGGCCCTGATCTACGGCCAGATGAACGAACCGCCCGGAGCCCGTCTCCGCGTCGCCCTGTCGGCCCTGACCTGCGCCGAGTATTTCCGCGACGCCATGGGTCAGGACGTGCTGCTCTTCGTCGACAACATCTTCCGCTTCACCCAGGCCGGTTCCGAAGTGTCGGCGCTCCTCGGCCGTATGCCTTCGGCCGTGGGTTACCAGCCCACGCTCGGTACGGAAATGGGCGCTCTGCAGGAGCGCATCACCTCCACGAAGAAGGGTTCGATCACCTCGGTGCAGGCCATTTACGTGCCTGCCGACGACCTGACCGACCCGGCGCCGGCAACGGCATTCGCGCACCTCGACGCCACCACGGTGCTTTCCCGTCAGATCTCGGAACTGGGTATCTACCCGGCCGTGGATCCGCTCGACTCTACGTCGCGCATCATGGATCCCCATATCATCGGCGATGACCATTATGAGGTCGCCCGCCGGGTGCAGCTGGTCCTGCAGCGCTACAAGGAGCTCCAGGACATCATCGCGATCCTGGGTATGGACGAACTTTCGGACGAGGATAAGCTCTCGGTGTCCCGTGCCCGTAAGATCCAGCGCTTCCTGTCCCAGCCCTTCCAGGTCGCCGAGGCCTTCACCGGCACTCCCGGAAAGTACGTTCCGCTCAAGGAAACGATCAAGGGCTTCAAGGAAGTCGTGGACGGCAAGATGGACGATATCCCCGAGCAGGCCTTCTACATGGTCGGTCCCATCGAAGAGGTCTTCGAAAAGGCCGAGAAGCTCGGGTACAAGCGGTAGCATGCCGGTAGGCGGCAGGTGATAGGCGATGATTATCATCCTAACGCCTCACGCCTAACCCCTGACGGGTTCATTTTTGAGTAAAATGAGCGCCGAAGATTGGAAAAAGAAAATGGTCGCTGAAAAAGGAAAAATGCTCCTCGAGATCGTCGCTCCGAGCCGCCAGGTCGTCCGCTCGGAGCGTGTCGATGAAGTGATCGCTCCCGGCAGCGAAGGCGAGTTCGGTGTGCTTCCCGGCCATACGCCTTTCCTGGCCACGCTGAAAGTCGGCATGCTCTCGTACCGCGAAGGCACGGAATGGCACCATATCGCCGTGGACTGGGGATACGCCGAGGTTGGCGCGGACCGGGTGATCATCCTGGCCGAAGGCGCGGACCGTGCCGCGGATATCGACATCGCTGAAGCGCGGCTTGCCAAGGAACGGGCCGAGCAGCTTCTGGGCGGCAAGCTCGATATCAAGGATTACGAAAAGACCCGGATTGAGCTGTTGCGCGCCATGATCCGCATCCAGGTGGCCGAGAGGCACAGCCAGAAGTAGCATACAACCTCTATCGTGATCCATCAACCTACGCGAAAGCGGTCCTGTGAAAACAGGACCGCTTTTTTTTGGATTCGCA
>JAOUEV010000102.1 GCA_029858565.1 Nitrospirota bacterium
TGTTGTTCCCGCGCACCATGATATGATGCAACGCTCCGGGGACATCTAATCGCGGCTTTCGTGGCACATCCCCTCCTCGCTTTCATGGTCGGTCATTCTCTATGTATTCACGTTATGCACCGTAGGAACCAACGTCCCCCTCGCTCTCCTTGACTCTTTCTATATTGAGAAATGCAAACTTCTAACAAGTGAGGCTATAAATCAATAGGCTAAATACATGCCAACAGCCAACGAGGCAACAATCAATATCTCTATTACTAGATATATCCATCGCTTTTTATGCCCTTCTTGGTCATTTACTGCTATTCGAGTCCCGGATGGCAAATTTCTCCACCTCAACACAAAAAGGATTAAAAGTACAACATAAAAAACTAGGGGAGCAATCAACGTCGCATTGTTAAACATATGACCAAGCGAACCCATATTCATATAATATGGCTTTAAAAAATTGTAAGCACAAACAAAGAAGCTCATTGTAAAAACGGCCAGATCTTCGAATAATCTTTTCCCCCTATATGTCAGCCTGAAGAAAACAAAGAGCCGAACAGCGATATAGCTGCCAAAAAGAAATAGGACTTGAGCTCTAGTTACGAATAATTGGTTGCTGATTAGTTTCAAGATATTATGCAAATAACTCATCCTGTCTCCTTATGTTTATTAAACTGAATTCCCAACCAGACCACCAACTAGATAATCCTAAATAGATATCAATAATTATCGCAAATATTGGTGCCACAAATAGAAAAGGAATTATCACACCTAGGCCAGTAAAAATGACGGAAAAATTGTTTATAAAAGTCGGGCTCGCCTGATAGGCCAGCCAAAACATTGCCGCCATAAAGATTGGAGCTACCGCCATGATAAAGGCACCCAAAAGTTCAGCAGCCAGACTACCGACAACAATACCTGCACCAACGACACCAATTCCACCAACCATACATGCACCAATAGCAACTATGGCTAGGGTAAGTATAAGCAATATTATGGCACCATTCTGTCCTCCGCTTATCATATACGCACCCGCTCCGGTGTCCGGATCAATAATGGCATAACCGCAACCTGACCACCCACCAACAGCAATATTCTCTTTAGAAACAATAACCAGCTTCCCCGCGTTAACAGCATTGACAATATCAGATACCACTTCACTATCAACTCGCAGCTTCGGAGTAATAGACTCAATATTGCTCTTGTCTACAGTATAAATCGGAATTCCCTCACTGTTGGCAATGCTTAAGGCTTTAATAGTTGATACTCCTTGCACCTGGCTATTCATCGTCGACAACATATTTTCTGGCACAATATGTTCCAATGCTGAAGACATGCTGCCCGATGTCAGCATGTACTGTTTTACTCTGTCCATACTACTATCTTTGCCGAATACTATTTGCATAAGGTGATCAACATCCATCATAAGGCCATTCGCGCTTGCTAGCATTGGTTGTCCGAATAAATTTTGCGTATAGAGCGTCACAGAAAACATGCCAACAGATAGTGCACGATATCGAATTACGCCAATCTTTTTCGACACAACTTCATCCGAAGCATCTAATGCAGCAAAGTATGACTGAATCGTAGAAAAGAGTAAATCACCAACTAGAACATCCCTTGCCATATTGTCATAATTCTTCCCTTCCAGATTCGCCTTTGTGGATTCAAGCCTTGATTTGAGTGCTGATATATTTTTTTCACCAATCCGCCCTGCGTCTGCTGCTATACCAAAATATTCTCCTGTTTTAACTATGTTCTCAATATTACTCATGTCAAGTCCAGGTTCGCTAAGTGAAATATTAAACGACAATTCTTTGCCCATCACCGAGGCAGCGCCTATCTGCACAACATCCCCGTCAATGCGAAGTTCAGGTCTGAAGTTGATTATGTATGCGGGAAACGACGCGGGCAATTCGTCCGGCCGAATCGGCGTTCCATCTGCATGTAGTGTTGGCAGGAGTGCTTCGATGACCGCCTGATCATTCGCTGTTGCCGGTGAAAATGACAGCGTGATCTTCTTTCCCGCGATCTCCGGCAGGCTCGTTGAATAGAACAATCCCGTGCCTATACCGGTTGCGTCAGGAATGCTGAAGCTCATGGTTGCCCGGAGATTTGCCGGTACATTGGCAAATTCGGTACCCGCCTGAATCGTCTTATACGGCAGTGTTCCGACCAGAATGCCGAATTCCTGTTTGATAATCTCCTTTTTCCCGATCACATCCCCCACCGTGGCGTTTGGATGGTTCTGTTGAATATAGTTCTGCACCTGGGTCTGGTAGTCCTGCATGGTCTGCTGAACCAGCGCGGAATTGACGTTCGTGACATACCCTTCGACCGTGTTTGTCGTTGCTGTTGCTACAAGTTGATCGGCAAAGGTCTGAGCATCGAATGGTACGGCTGACTTGATATCAATCCCCTGGGTGTAGTTGTACTGTTTAAACGACGGATCGAGCGATATCCAGGTATCGCCCTGACGATGCACCGCACCACGGCTCGGGATATAGTCGATAAATGCTTGCACAAATACATGCTCCAATTGAACGGCCTTATAATCACTGCTGCTGTTCTTCATGAGCGTCACCGGAACGCCGTTCGTTGCGAAGATCGTCCCTACCATCTTCGGATCGGTCACACCGCCGACCCAGTTCATGGCCTGTTCGATCGGAATTTCGACCGTCGCATACTGATATTTCGCCGCAATGCCGGAGGTCCGGAGAAGGGCAATCAAGAGGCTGGCTGTATCCATGTCGTTGCAAATCTTCGACTGGAGACACTGATCCGCGCCCTGGATGCTGCCGTAAGTTGGCGCATATTCGATATTATTCCGCACCCATTCGTAGATTTTGACCGGATTGCCGCCAAGTTCCTGAGCCTTGGATATGATATCCGGCGTGAACTGGACTTCAGGCGTCTGGGCCAGGTCGTCTACCGTTGGCAGATCGACGGCTGATGCTGCCGCCAGGTTCAGAGTTTCGAGTTCGGAGTTTGGAGAAAAGGCAAACACAGGAAAAGAAACATCAAAATCTCCCCTCATCCCGCGATTTAACCATTCGGGGACGGTGCCTACGTTATCCCCGGATGGGAGAGGAAGTTGGAGAGGCGCGTCGCTGGCGATGTCGTTATAAGCGAGCTGCACACGTGAAACGGGAGACGTGAGACGTGAAACGTATCGATGCAACGAAGAATCCAGAATCCGCGTCCATAAGCTTGTCCTCGAATGACTTAATCGGGGACTTTGATCCGCGTCCAAAAGACTTGCCGTCCTCTGCGCGCTCAGCGTGTTCTGCGCGAGATAGCCGTCCGTTGTAAGGTTTTCAGCAGTTCTCTGCAACCTCTGTGTTGAAAAAGCCGTTCTGGTTCCCTGGTTCTTCTTCGACGGAAAGTCTTTTTCGAACTGTTCCTTCTTCAACCTCGGCGCGATCGTCTTGGCTTCCCTCCGGTTGCGGAACGGCAGGTTGTTCGGGTCCAGCTTCTGATGCCGCGAAGGCGCCTTGGTCTTTTCAAGATGTGCTTTTGCTTTTGCGATTGTTTCTTTTTTCTGCTTACCGCTTACGGCTGACTGCTCTACGGCTGACAGATTCACCTTCAGCTCCTTGAGATTCTCCTCATAATATTTCACGAACTTATAATGCCGGTCCAGTATCTCCTTCGGCAGCCCGGCATTCTTCAGCTTCTTCTCCGTCGCCGCGAACTCCGCCTTCAGCTCCCCGTCGAGCTTCTCGATCTCGGTTCTTTGCTTCTTTACCTCCGCGATCTCTGCGAAGATATCCTGGCCCTTGGATTCCCCTTCGATTTCGCTCAGGGCAAGCTTTTCATCGGCCTTGTTGACATTCTCCCGAATGGCTTCCAAAGCCTTCTCGAATTTCTCCCCTGTTGTCGGGATTCTGGTGTCGGCAGTCCGCTCTTTCCCGCCCCGCGTCCCCGCGTCTCCCTGTCCCCGCGACGGTTTCTCCACCGCAAAAGCAACGGCGGAATACAGCGGGAGAAAACTCCAGCAAAAGAAAGCAAGGGTCACACCGGTGACGATCTTCAGAGACAGGGAATGCGTCCGCATGTCAATTCTCCATTCAATGCGCTATAGTTTGTTGTTGTGAGGATGAAATCAGCGATGCTTGCGCGACAGTTGCCATTACAGCATAATCAGCGGTTCTTGTCAATCACAAAGTTGCAGCACGGGCAGGGTATTTTTCGGTGATATGCTCTCTCTGCTCTGAATAATCCAGCCTGGCGCTCCCTCGGCCAACCTGCTGATTTTTGGTGCTTTCCGGCGTCCGCTTTGTTACACCCCTTCGGACAGCCGGGGAGTTCTCTTCCATAGCGTGCAAACGGGCAGAAGTCCCGCCGCACCCGCCCGGCCCCTGTTCCCAAAAACACCTTGACTTGCTGAAATTCCTGCCTTATAAATGGATCATGCGCATGACCGAAGAAGCAAAAACATCGCTCAAGCGGGAATACTCTCTCTATTCAAACGCCGTTGCGTTCTATAAGGGCGAAGTCCGCAAGCTGGAGCAAAAACACAGACTCAGCACGCCGGTTTTTCTGAAACGGTTCGAAGCCGGCGTTCTCGGGGATGACGCCGACTATTTCGACTGGTATGCCTTTGCGAAACTCCTTGCCCGGTGGCAGCAGGCACAGTCCGCCATCCGCGCAGCCGTCCGCTGATGCGCGCCTTCGTCGAGCAGATCGAAAAGACCATCGGCGCGAGCCCCATCGTTCTTTCTTCCCATGTCGAACGGCACTATGGCCCTTCCGACGATACGTTGTACCTGCGGGGAACCGTGCATTTCATCGACGCTACCGTAATGGATTTCTCCTTGTTCGTTATGCGCGGACCGCGCGGGATCATTGTCGACAAATACCGGTTTCAGTACATGACCAAAAGCGGCCGAATGATCTTTCGCTACGATAACGCGCCGCACCACCCGGCGCTTTCCTCGTTCCCGCACCATAAGCATATTTCTTCCGACAAAGCGGTTCCTTCCACAATGCCTTCCATAAAAGACCTGCTGAATGAAATCAGCGCCATGATCCTCACGGGTAAATCCTGATCCGTTTCATGCGTTTTCGTTCCTTCCGCCCCTTCCTGCGGCATGTTGTTGGAGAAGAACACCAGGGGGGCATACTATAACCTGTTTGTTTCGCAGCACAGGCAACCGCTTTATTGATCGATGAAATGATGCGTGATGTACAGCGCCGGGCTACAGAAGCTCTGCCGCGCTTTGCGACGCGTTGCCCAGCCGGTTCTTCTCGGCAATAATTTCTATCCGTTTCTTTTCAATGACGTCCCGCACCATTCTGTGCCGGGATTTTGCATTCAGAATCTTGTCGCACCATGCGATCGCTTCGTCATAGCGACCGGCCTTCAACAAGGTGTCGGGAAGAAGCTCAAGCCCCAGAGGCCCGAAGTTCTTCGAGTCTTTCTCGTATGCCCGCTGGAGATAGGTGAATGCAGCTTCGTACTCCTTCTTCTCCCGAAGCAGCACGCCCATGTCGAAAATGACGCCGTTATCGTCGGGAGCTTCCTCCAGCGCCCTTCCGTACCAGTAGTTCGCTTGCAGTAAATTGCCGGTTTTCATTCCCAGATCGCCGATGAAATAATAGAAGGAAAAAGGAGAAAGAATGAAAAAGACAAAAACCGTTGCTGCCAGAACCGCGCCGGACAAGCCGGCCCAGAGAAGCTTCTTCTCCGCAGGCTCGGCCTTTCCCCGGAACCTTCCTGCGAGGAGCTTTACGGTCATAGCCATCGGCAGCAGGCCCAGCACCGTAGGCATGAGCGAAAAGATCGCCTGGGAACCGTCCGACAGAGCATAGGAACCGATGAACATCGGCAGCATTACCCACAGCACAACCGCCAGGAGAAGCAGCAGGACCGCATGCATGTCCGCACGGGCATCCTTGGGCGCATATTCCAGCGCCTTTACCAGGCCGGGGTCGATGGCCGCCTTTGTCGCATGCTGGATCAGGAATCGGAGGACTTCATGGTACTCTGCGGAAGCTTTCGGCTTTATGATGATCCCTTTTTCCTTGCCCTCCGGCGTCCGGTGCGTGATCGTGGTTGCGCCGTATCCCGCGATGACCAGCCCGGAATAGCTGAGCGCAGTCACCTCGCTCCATGCCACGGTCTTGCGAGAATCGGCGATCCCCCGTTCGGAAAAGGTCCATTTTCCGTACTTCACTTCAGCCTTGGTCACCGGCTGCTGCAGCACCGAGGACTGGCGCAGGTCCTCATAGGTGATCTCGCGTATCCGCTCCCGCAGCTTCGCGATGATCTCGTCGGGCTTTGCCACTGCCTTCAGGCTCAGGATGATTTCTTTCGTCGCCGCGCCCTCGGACTTGAGCAGGATCTTCAACTGCTTGTCTGGAATCCCGAAGGTCCGGATCTTTCCGAAGGTCATGCCTTCGACTTCGTCCCAGGCAGCGGAGTTCTTCTTATACAGGAACGGGATGCTGACTTTGAACCCGGCTTCGGATATCTCAACCGCAGGCGTCCGCAGCCTCCAGATGACAATGGCAACCATCGAGCCGAAATAGACCGTCAGCGCAAACAGCACGAGAATAGCCTTTTGCGCTGCGATCATGGAGATGACCAGGAGAAGCAGCACGAGGAGTAAGGGCAGTGACAGCATAACCAAGTATGCTATCAGAATGGCCTTCATTAAGGTTGAGAGGTAGTATTTATGAACCATATTTGTTCGTCAATCCTATCTCACCTTGCGAAATTCGATAATCAATTCCAATTCGGACACAACGCCCCTCTGGTTGTCTAATTGGATTCAAGACTCCGGCGAGCGCACTTTTCAACAAATTTACGTATCTGTCTTGGAGTCATCATTGCCGCAAGGATGTAACTGCCGCAATACCATATGCAGCCCAATATTGCAAGATTGATAAGCCCCTCTGGACTCGCTACCGAAGGCTTTTTTATGTAAAATATAAACAATAACCCTATGCTGATGACAGCAACAATCATAGAAGGCACCATAGAAAAACTATATTTCACAATTATTGTTTTTTCATCTGGGTGCAAACTGATCTCACCACTCATGAACCCTGATAAATCATCCTCTCCAGAACTAAACCATTTCAAATCACGCGAGATAACTATTTTTAAATTCTCAACATGGACTGAATACTCTTGTTCTGTTAGAGAATTGGCAATCATATCACGAAGGCTCACTGGCTTAATATTTTCATTCGTTAGCTTAAACTTCCCCTTTATGCTGAACGGGAATGGCATGATACGCCTCCTACTATTAAATTCACTACACATCAGCTAAGAACAGAGTGACGCATCATTCATCCAGTCCAGTATTGATTGTTCGATTTCGCCAAGCGCGTATGAGAGAGCACTAGCAACTGCAATAGCTGCCAACAAAGCCCCTGGACCGGTAACCATCATGCCTATGGTTAAGCCTATTAAACCAAATGCCAAAGCAGAGAACGCGAGATCCATAGCTATTGCGTAACCAGTATTATTAAGACAACCGCCTGTTTGATTATACGCTTTTATACCTGATAATAGTGCCGACAATCCTATGGAAATGTTTCCCATCCATTTAAAGAACTTTTCCAAATTCTTTAGTACAAAGTCCATTTTTGCCACGAACTTAAATCCTTCTTCCAGCGGTGATAACCAACTTATAGCGGAATTTATCTTGTCCATTACTTCACAGAAAGTATAATTTCCTGCGGCGCAATCACACCATCCCCCATTAACACTGCCGGAGATCATATAAGCTCCACCACCTGATTCCGGGTCGATAATAATGTAGCCGCACCCTGTCCAGCCATTAAAATTAATATTTGACTTTGACACAGTTACTTGCTTTCCAGCGTTCACAGCATTCAGGATATCAATTTTTGCTTCATTAGTAATTTGTAACTGCGGAAGGATCGTATCAATATTATTCCGACCTATAGTGTAAATCGGTATTCCCATTGTATTTGCAATTCTCAATGCCTTAATTGTAGAAATCCCCTGTACTGTGCTGCCAGATGATGAATATATTAGCTCCGGCACCGAGTGCTCCATTGCAGACGACATAGCACCCGATATTCGCATATAATTTATCACCTTAGCCATATCACCATCTCCGCTAAAAACAGCCTGTGTTACTTTCTTCGCATCCATCATCATGCCTGCCGGTTTTATACTTAACGGCACCCCCAACATTTCCTGCACTTTCATTTGCAGCGAATAATATCCAAGCGACACTGCTCTATACCGGATTATGTTTTGACTTCTTGCAGTTATATCGTCCTTAATATCGAGGATTCCAAAATAAGTAGCGATAGTGGTATAGAGGATATCACCAATCAAATCATCTTTGAAAATCCCTTCATAATTTTGCGCTTCCAATTTCGCTGAAGTAGCTGCAAGCTTAGCCTGAAGGGCATCGAGTTTTGTTATCTTTCCTGTATCTATTCCGACAGCGAAATACTCTCCCGTTTTTATAGCGTTGCTAATATTGCTAGTACCAACACCTGGTTCTTGTAAAAAATAGGGGGACGTTGGTTCCTACGGTGCATAGCGATCCCCCGCCCTCTTCTCCATTTTCGCGATGGTCCGCGTGATGCTCGACGTATTTACACCCACGTGCCGCGCTATCTCTGCCATGGACAATCCC
>JAOUEV010000038.1 GCA_029858565.1 Nitrospirota bacterium
TCGGATCACCTCGCTGATCGTGCCGTTGCCGATGCCGAGCACGATGATCGGAAGCAGCGCATATAACCATTTCTCGCCGCCTGTTGCGTAGCCGAATGCCATGGGAAAGAGACCGAGCTTGTGGGTAAAAAAATAGATGACAATATAGCCCAGCCAGAAGACCGGAAGAGCGGAAATGACATAGGAGAGGATGGTCAGAGGCCAGGTGATCCGGCCCATGCCGTACATTGCCGATCGGATGGCGATCGGCGCCGCGATCAGGATCGTGATAAGGAGCGAGCCAACGGTCAGGAGCAGGGTGTTCAGGCCCGTTCGGAGCACCTCACGAAGCACCGGCATGCCCGAGCGGATGGAGGTGCCGAAATCTCCCTTGAGCATGCCAAAGGTCCAGGAGAAATACCGGCCGTACCAGGTCTTCTGGACCCCCAGCGCCTCGCGCACACCGCTCCGCGCCTCTTCGGACATTGCCTGGCCTTCGAGCAATACGCTGAAAGGATCACCCGGTGAGAGGTAAAGGATGACGAAGACCACAAAGCTCACCCCAAGGAGCAGCAGACCGGTGATGACCAGCTCGCGCGAAAGGACCAGTGCTATGGGGCGGAATGCTGAAAGTTTCATTGAATCGTCTTACTTCCCTTCCATGAACCACTCATCGGCAAAAGAGAAGAACTTGTACGGATGGATCGCTACGCGCCTGACCTTGTCGCGGTAGGCCGCGAAGTTCGTGAGTGTCCAGAGGTAGGTGTAGGGATTCTCCTCGGCAAGGATCGCATGGAGCTTGCGGTTGATGGTACGCTTCTTCTCGTGGTCCAGCGTGAGCTTGCTCTCGTTGATCAGGCCGTCAACTTCGGGGTTCGAGTAGCCGATGAAGTTGTTCTTCCAGGCCCCGATCTCGCCGGTGTGGAAGAGCGACGAGATGTCAGCTGAATCGTCAAAGACCCAGGACGCGAACACGATATCGAAATCATGCTCCAGGAACACATCCTCTTTCCAGGCCTGCCACTCCTTGAACTCCACCTTGATGTCAGCACCCACGTTCTTGAGATAGTTCTTGAACGCCAGCACCACGCGCTTCACCGCCTCGCTCTCCTTCTCGATCGGCACTTTCAGCGAGAACGCGAGCCGCTTGCCGTCCTTCTGCAGGAACCCGTCGCCGGCTTTGGTGTATCCCGCTTCCTGGAGCAGGGCTGCAGCCTTCTGCGGATCGAATGCCAGCGGCTGCACATCCAGATTATAGGCCCAGCTGCCCGGAGCAAAAGGACCGGATATGATCGTTCCCCTGCCGTTGAAGAAAGAGTCGAGCATTTCCTGACGGTTCACCGCGTGCGTAAAGGCCTTGCGCACGTTCTTGTCCGCCAGGAGCGGATTGCGCATATTGTAGCCGAAGAAGGAGTAGGACAGGGCATTGTACGACTTGAGCACGAACCGCTTGTCGCCCTCGATCTCGGGGATGTCCCGCGGGTTCACGAGCACGATCATGTCGATTGCATTGAACATGAGCGCCTGGGTCATGATATTCTGGTCCGCGAAGGGTTTGGCCGAGAACTGGTTGATGTGCGCCCGTCCCTTGAAGTAGCTCTCGTTCGCCGCGAGCACGATCTCCCGCTCCGAGGTCACGTTCTTGAGCATATAAGGGCCCGTGCCGATGGGGTGCTGCACAAAAGGATCGTCGCGGGTCAGATAGTCCTTGTTCGCCGGCCCGTGCTTCGGGATGACCTTGAAGCTGAATTTCGCCAGGGCGTTCAGGATGGGCCGCTTGAGGCTGAAGCGCACCGCAGAGTCGTCAACCTTCTCCACGGAGGAGATGAACTCGTAGCGCACCTTGAGCGGCGTGATGGTCTTGGGATGCATCATGATATTGTAGGTGAAGACCACGTCGTCGGCGGTGAACGGCTTGGGCTGTTCCCCTTCCTTGGCGTGCCAGGTCACGTTCTTGCGCAGGTAGAAGGTGTAGGTCCGGCCGTCCTTCGATATCTCCCAGCGCTCGGCCAGTTCCGGGACGATCTCCTGCTTCTCGTTGATGCCCACAAGGCCGTTGAAGATCAGCTCCGTGAGCCTGAGCGAGATCATCTCGTTGCTTGTGACCGGGTCGAGTGTGGCCGGTCTTCCGTACTCGCCGTAGCTCAGGCTGCCGCCGTCAGGCCGTCCGTCCTTCTTGGGCCCGGCATGGACCGCCGTCGCAATGACCAGGACCGCCAGCAACATCATCAGTATCCGTTTCATGGAAACCTCCTCAAGGAAGTGCGAAATGCGAAGTGCCGAGTGCGGAATAACATCGAAGAACGATTCAGGCTTTTCCGCACTTCGCGCTCCGCACTGCTGTTAGTTTATTTTTACGTCTCCCGCGCTCTTGTGCTCCATGGAGTAGATCCCCTGGAGCGCCTCCTGCAGCTGCCGCACCTGGGGGAACTGCTTGCTCATCTCGAAATAGATCTCCAGCGCCTCGGAGTATTTCTTGGTCCGGTAATAGGCCTCCGCAAGGTCCACGAGCATCAGCGGATCATTGAACTCGATCTTGTTCTTGTTTCCCTTGTCGCGTCCTGTCTCCAGATAGGTCAGGGCCCGGGCATAGTCTTTCCTGCCCACGTAGTATCTGCCGAGTCCGATGTTCGCCACGGCGAACCGCTTTCCCTCGCCCCGCTCCACGGCTGATGCAGCGGTCTGCGCCGGACGGGGGCACTCGATCGAGAGCCTGCCGCAGGCGAACAGCACGTCCGCCAGGAGCTCGGGGTCGTTCGGCTGGTTGCGCGTCAGCTCGTCCCAGAGGCCGATGGCGTCGGCCTTCTTGCCTTTCTGGTACTGCACCAGGCCCTGGCGCACCATAGCCCGGTTCTTGTACTGCGGCGGGGCCTGGGGCGAAGCGAGGAACGCTGTTGCCGCCTTTGCCGCCTGGTCCGCGCTGCCTTCCAGAACAGAGGCTTCGCTCAGATAATAGTTCGCGATGCTCCTGAGCTGCGCATCCGCCGCGGCATGTTCGAGCGAGGCCGTTGCCGCCGCAAGATAGAACTTCGCGAGGCTCGCCAGAAGCTGCACGTCGTAGAACGAGATCACCTTGCTCCTGCCGGCTGACTCGCGGTAGGCATGGGACTTGAGATCGCCGCGCTGGAGCAGGTCCATTCCTTTGTCCATCAGTCCGGCGGCCGCGTAGACCCCCAGGCAGTTCTTCACCGCAATGATCGACGGTGCGGCGCCGCTCTTCCTGCCCGCAGCCAGGACCTCATCGCACAGGGCCGGTGCGTTCTTGTCCGCCGCGACCGCCCGGCTCCAGGCAAAGGCAAGCTCGGTCTTCACGTCCTGGTCCGAGGACTGAACGGCATTCCAGGCGTCCTGCGCCTTTTGCTTGTTTCCGGCGTGATGCTCGACCATGCCGAGCCCGATCGCGGCAAATGCCTTGTGTTTTTTCTCAGCTGTTCCGGCAAGGAACTTTTCGAGCGGAGCTGCGGCGTTCTCGGGCTTGCCGCTCTCCAGCAACGTGAGGCCGAGATAGAGATCGCTGTATTTGCTCCTGCTCGACCCTCTTTCCCGGGCAAGCCGATTGAGATAATCGGCATTCACCACGACCGATGAGTGGAACAGTCCCTGGTGCAGCTCCGCGTTCTTAAGATAGAGCATTCCCAGGGCGAGCTGGGCCGCGGACTGCTTGTTCTGAGGCAGGGATGAAAGCGTCTGCCGCAAATCCCGGGCGCCTTCTTCATAACGGTGCTTCTCATAGGCCTTCATGGCCTTCTGCACCGCGTCATCGGCAGCGTGACCGCTGCCTGCGGCGCACAGCAAGAGCATTACGCACAAGAGGCCTGTTTTTGTTACCCGCAGCTTGTTCCGCACTCCGCACTCCGCACTCCGCATTTCCCTCACTCCTTCATCTTCGCCACAAAGATCTGGTCCCACTGGTTCACCTGTGCCCGGAAAGCGATGCTCCCGTCGGGCCCGCAGGCGATATCGTGGTTCATCTTGGTCTCGGTGTGCAAGGGCCTGTCGCTCTTGTCCGCGAGGTTCACCACGTGGATCGGATTGTATTCCAGCCGGTCGTTCTTCACGTACACGATGCGGCTGCTGTCGACCATCCACGCGGGCCCCCGCTCCACATCGGAGATCACGTCGAGCGCCGCTACCCGCTCAGCCAGCCCGTCGCCTTCCGCGGGATCGGTCCCGTCGGCATTCACCACCATGATGGACCAGATCCGGGGATCTCCCGCGGGATTGTAGTTGCTGTAAAAGGCGATCTTCTTCCCGTCAGGCGACCAGACCGGCCGGATATCGTCATGAGACCAGGTCGTGATCGCCCTGCGGGACTCCGCGGGACGCGCCGGATCATCGATTACATAGATATTGTGGTCTTCGCTGCTCCCGGCCATGAACACGATGCGCTTCCCGTCAGGGGACCACTGGGGATAGAGAAATTCTTTCCCTCCCTGGGTGAGCCTGGTCAGCACGCGGGTCGCGACATCGAGCAGATAGAGGTCGCCCTTTCCCGTGCGGCCCGAAACGAACACGATCCGGTCGCCCCTGGGCGACCAGTCCGCCTGGCCGTCCTTTTCCTTGTGCTGGGTCAGCCGATTGACCGCCTGGCCGCCCAGATCGCCAAGGTAGAGATCATAATTTCCCGCGCCGCCGTTGCTCATAAAGGCGAAGCGGTACTCGTCCGGGGACCAGGTGATCCCCGTGTTGAAACTGATGTCCTCCACCACGCCGGGGAAGAAGAACTTCATCTCCCCGCCGCCGGAGGACGGAAGATAGTAGACCGTCTGGACCGGCGAAAGATCGTTGAGCAGGACGCGTATTTCCCGCTTGTCGCCGATGTTCCGCTCGAAGGTGAACAGGAAGCCGGAGCGGGACCAGGAAGGATTGCCGTCGTTCCTCCCGGTCTCGATCTCCGCGATGTTCTTTACAAAGAGCGGCAGCAGGGGCTCCGGCTTCTTCACGTCCTCGACCGCAGGGACGGACGGCGTGGGCGCGGTGACCGTCTCCTCTGCATTCAGAAGAGAGGCGCTCCCGGCAGCCAGCCCCAGCGTCATTACCATCAGAACGGTCGCTCTCAGCACGTCAGGCCCTCGTCACAACCTACATCTGCTTTTTGATCTGGTCCCAGTATTTCTGTCCTGCTTCCCTGCTCTGCTTGAAGCTGCCGTCGTTCTCCAGGGCCGCGGGAAAGAAATCGAAATACTCCTGCCAGGCCTGGTTCGCGTTGTTCAGGAGCAATGACTTCTTCGTCAGGAGATAGAGCTTGTGATACGACAACGCCGTGTAGTAATAGGTGTCGTGGACCGCTTCGTCATAGCGCTCGGTCGGGAAGAAACGCGTGTTCTCCTTTGCCTTCTGGAGCGTCTGGATAGCCTTGGCAAAGCTCTGGGCGGAGCCGTCCCGGTCGCGCTGGACCAGCGCGTTGCCCCGCTCGTAGTACGCATGTCCCAGGTTGGTGAAGGCCACGGAGTACTGCTTGAATATGAGCTGCTGGTTCTCGGGAAGCGAGAGCACCTTCTCGAACTCCCGGATCGCGGCGTCGTAGTCGTTCTTTTCGTCCAGGTACAGCTGCGCCAGCCGGTGGTGGGCATCGGAATAGTCCGGATGGTCCTTCTGCGTGGCCGCATAGGCCGCGATGGCGCCGTCCACGTCGTTGTTCTTCTCCGCCCGCTCGCCGATCTTGAGAAAATCCTTGTACAGGACGATCGCGCGGCCGGCGGTCCGGTCCTCGGTCTTGGTCGCGAACTCCACGACCTCCTCCCAGTCACGATAGTCGCCGCCCACGGTCAGGCGCACGGTATGGAACCCGAGCGTCACCGGCTTCCCCTCGGTCATGGGCGTTCTGCCGAGCTTCTCGCCGTCCACGAACACCTCCGCGCCCTGAGGACTGGAATCCGCCTTGAAGACCGCATTGTTCACCGTCAGGGAGTATTCCTTCACATCGCGGCTCTTCTCGACGCGGAGCTTGTCGGATACCTGCTGGTAGCCGTGCCGATAGAGCACGAGGTCGTATTTCTTTCCGAGCCGGACCGGGACCTCGGCCTTGCCGTCGGCGTTCGTGGTGCTCACCCACTCCTCGTTCAGGTAGATGTTCACCCCTGCGAGCGGGCTCACATCAGGAGGCAGGCCGCCCTTGGTCGACAGGATGGCCACGTCCTTCCCGTCGTCATCCTCCCGCGCCGCGAGCCGGACGACCCGGTCTCCCACCGACACCTTCTCGCCTTTTTTCAGGTCATCGGCCTCGGCAAAGGAATGTGCGTCGTCGACCTTCTTGATCCTGAGCCTTCCTGCGTCGCGGTACCCCGTGACTTTGCCGGTCCCGTCGGTCTTGGGCGCCAGGAGGTTGAACTCCATGTTCTTGGCGATCTTGTAGCCGGACTTGCCCAGGTTGATGCGGTAGCGGTCGCCGTCAATGCCGACCACCGTCCCCTCGAAGGGGAACTTGGCAATGACCGCGTTTGCGATATCCTTTGCCGCTCCCGCTATATCCTTCTCACGTTTTGCACGCGCGAGCTGGCTGTGCACGATCTTGCCGCCGGAAGTGATGAACTTGACCTCGACCAGGAACCCCTGGTCGTCCTTGGCAACGCTCCCCATCACGATCATGTCCACTTTCTTCTTGAGCGGCGTTTCGCGCCACCCCTTGGCAGTGATCTTGTCGATCTTCACCCGGGCCGCTTTCACTTCGGCATGGAGCGTTTTGGAAGGGACTTCCCTGAAGCAGGAATACTTGAACAACTGAGCGGTCAGGGCATCCTCGGTCTGGGCCACGACCTCCTTCAGGTCCACGTTCGGCGTATTGCCGGTGACCCGATAGATGCCCGTCCGGATAGGCCGCGCCGTTGTGGGGGTGAAATACCGCTGAATGTCGATCTCCCCATCCAGGGATATCTTTGTTTTCCACGATTCAGGGATATACCCCGGCGCGCTGATCGCGAGCTGGACCTTTTTGCCCGGTTCGCCGTCGTAGGAATAGGTCACGGAACCCTTGGCGTCGGTCTTCCCTATCACGCGCTTGTCGATCGACACGGACAGGCCCGCGAGCCCGCCTGCCTGGCCGTACTCCTCCATGAGCGCGGTCACGGTCACGCGGGCGCGCTTGGACAGGATAGCCTCGATGTGTTCGCCCGGAACAAGCTCTCCGGTCTTTTTCCAGGAGCCATACCCCGGCTTCTTTACCGCAAGATCCGCGCCGCCCTTGGGCAAGGTCTGATAGGAGTACTGGAACTCGCCTTTTGCATCGGTTTTCCCGATCTCCTTGCCCTCCGCCAGGACCGCCGCGTCCGCCACCGGCGCGCCCTTTTCCAGTGCGACAATGGTGACGAACCGCTCGGCCACGAGGTCGGCGTCAAGGACGTACTTCTCCACGATGCCTTTCTTCGGAAGTTTCATGAGAACGCTGGTCTTCCAGGGCTTGATCCGGTACCCCGGCTGCTCCTTGGTGACCGCGATCTCGACCTCCGCTCCCGGTTTCTTGGTAAGGATCTTGCCGAACATGCCGTCCTCGCCGGTCATGCCTTCCTGTACGCCATCGACGGTGACCGCGGCTTTCGCCACGGGCTGGCCATCCATCTTTGCCTTGACCTCAAGTGCCATCTTCTCGCCGCCGCAGGCAAACAGCAGGAGCGACGCCGAACCGGCAAGCACGAATGAGAGTAAACGCTTGAACATACCATTCCTCCTCAAAATTGACAGGTCCCGCGGATCAGGTGTGCCGTCCTACATGGTCGGCGGCTGGATGTTCACCTCGCCGGGATTCACGATCTTGTCCTCGTCGGACCTGGATGCCTCGGTGGACTTGCGTCTGCCCTCGGAGATCTTCTTGAGCTTCAGGTCGACCTTGGCGCCGCTGAACTTGCCGACCTCCACGGTCTGGGTCTCTGTCTGGTAGCCGATCCTGCTCGCTTCCACCTTGTAAACGCCGGCGGCGATCTTCCCTTTTTCCGACTCGAACTTGCCCTCGACATTCGCCGTCACTGCATGGGATGCCTCTTCGAGTGTCGAGGTGGTATTGATCATGTTTACCACCGTACCTTCGGGACTCTCCTTTGCCGGGGGGACCGGCTGCAGGTTGGCATCCACCAGCTGAAGCGTTCCATAGATCTTCGGCGAGCATGCGGCTAGGGAGAACAGCACTACCAACAGTATGATGGTTCTGGACTGGAGCATCATGGGATCCCTCCTGAAACAGGCGTTAGTGGCATAGGTTATTCAGAAAACAGAAAACCGCCAAAGCTGATATCCTACTGTGAAGTAAAGAGGTCGCTTTGGCGGCTCGACTGGCATGTAAGGCCTGCCTAGATCGGCAGGTTTACGTAGCCTCGTGGCTCTGCGTCCCCGGGTTTCCCCAGGTTTGCTCTGAGCAAAGTACGTATGTTCCCGGACGTTGTGTCCGAAAGTGGAATATACTGTAGCATTGGCAGACCTGATTGTCAAGATGTGACATGGGCAGTGTCAAGCCAAAGCAGAAATGTCCTATTCTAAAGGAACAGTTGACACTGCTGGTTTTTGTCTTAAGTCAGGGTTGAAGCTTTCTCTCCAGGGGTGTATGCGACCCGGTTTCCCCCGATCCCACGTCTTGTACAGCTTGGGCGATTGTTTATGTTCTTTCTGTGGGCGAACACTGATCTTCTGGCACCTCAAACGCTGGCCGTTATGCAGAATCCTCATTGAGCCGTCTGTCCGTTCTTCCACGGTTACCTTCTTGGCCCGGAGATTGTCTTTGATCTGATAAAGTTATTTGTCGTGCGCTATGGTAAAGTCGTTCCGCAACGCCCTTGAGCTACGAATTGACAGGATTCGATCCTGCTCCCGATAGTCTTTGAACCGACGGTGCATATCCGTGTTCTTGGCCGGAGACACCCGATACCGCCGGTTATAATCCGGCAAGTACGTTTGCAGAAAGACATTTTCCTCGTCTTTACTCCTGACACCTGCCAGCCGCATTTCTTTTATCACCCGGTCCTGAAACGTCCCGAACAGCCGCTCCACCCGCCCTTTGGCCTGGGGGGGAATATGCATGGATCACGGTCATGCCGAGCTCCTGAAGGCTCCTTTTGAACTGGCTCATCAACTGCCGGTCTTCAAGCTGCTCCTCGATCGCCTGGTGCTGAACAGTCGATTTATAGGTCGAATGACGGTCTAAATACACGCTCCGAGGAATGCCGTACTGCTTGATATATCCTTTGAAACAGTCCATGGCCGGAAGCGTTCCCTCATAATCATAGAACCAGGCGCACACCTCTCCCGTAGCATCGTCCACAAATGCCATCAGTGCACACTTTGGTCCCCGGCCCTCGAACCAGTCGTGATGAGAACCGTCCAACTGGACCATGGCACCGCGGCATGCTTTCCGTTCCCGCCACTGCCTGTAGGGCCGTTTCTTGCGCTTCCGGTACGGCAACCCTGCCTCGAGAAACCAGGTCCGCAGCGTTTCGACGCTTACCTTGATACGATTCTTTTCAAGAAGCTTTTCACTGGCAAGGGTAGGGCCGAACTCTTGATAGCGTTCGCGGCAAACTCGATTGTCTTGAGTTTTACTGCCTCCGGGATCTGGTTGTCGGTTTCCTGCCGCGTGCGTAGTGGCAAACTCCCGCATCCCCCTCTGTCCTGACCTGCCGAATAATCCGTTGCAGCTGCCGCAGGCATAAACCTGCCATCTGTGCGGCTTCTGCCTGCGTAATTCTCTTCTCTATCGCCTTCCGTCACAAGATGCAGCAGCTTTGCTTCCTTCATGCTCATCGTGATAACACCTCTCCCCATCGCGCCCTCCCTTAACAGGAGGACAATACGACATTTCTGCTTGGGGAAATGCGACATTATCACTTTGGGAAAAACAGGAACTTGGCCGGAAAACCGTCAAGGTGATCAGCAGGCACGATCCGCGGCATTCTCCCTATTGCCGGACCATCCATTGGCCGTCGGGTATCCAGGGATCGCTGATCACCTGCACGATCTCAATGGAATGGGACGCATCCAGCATCTTCAGCCGCCGGAAGGAGAAGAACGAGACCGCGATCATCACGAGGAAGCCCGACAGGATCTCCAGGAAGGGAAGACCTGCATAAGAACCCAGCAAATGGCCTGCCGCGATACCGAGAAGCAGCGCAAGCGCGGGGACCACATAGGCCAGGACAAAGCCCTTGTATTGGACCCGCTTGACCAGCCCGATCTTCACGGTATCTCCAACGCGGGCGTTCTTCGGGTTCATCACCGTCAGCTCCTGCATCAGCCCGCCCTTGCAGAGTCCCATTGCCGCGGCTCCGCATTTATAGCACGACCCTTCGTGCTTCATGCGGACCACCGCGTATCCGCCTTCCAGTCTGATGACCGTGCCGGTGTCGGGGATCGAGGGCTTCATATCCAAGGATAGTACGCTGCAGCGGGAACGGCCATGATCTGCATCATACGGAACACCGGACGGTGCGGCCCTGGTACCCGTTCATCGGCCCTTATGCGCACATCCCTGCTCTTTGCGTCATGATCAGCTCGCATTTCCAAATTCATTACATGGTATAATCTCCCATGCTTCCGGTCCTGAAATTCCCCCTGCTCTTTGCCGCCGGACTTTTCGCCGGGCTCATCGACTCCATTGCCGGAGGCGGCGGGCTCATAACCATTCCTGTGCTGCTCGGTATAGGCATGCCGCCCCAGACCGCGCTCGGCACCAACAAGCTTCAAGGCACTTTTGGCGCGGGCAGCGCCATGGTGCACTTTGCCCGCGCCGGCGCCGTGAACCTGAAGGAGTGCGGCGCAGGCATCCTCTGGACCGCGCTCGGCGCAGGCCTCGGCACCGCGGCCGTGCAGGGCCTTGACCCGGCGTTCCTGGGCCGGGCGATCCCGCTCCTGCTCATCGCCATCGCCCTGTTCATCCTGTTCTCGCCCAGGCTCGGAATGGAGGATGTCCGGGAACGGATGGATCAAAGAAAATTCTTTCTTCTCTTCGGGATCTCGATCGGTTTTTACGACGGCTTTTTCGGTCCTGCCACCGGCACGTTCTGGGCCATGGCCTTTGTGCTGTTCCTGGGATTCAATCTGGCCCGTGCTACCGCCTACACCAAGGTGATGAACTTCACGAGCAATCTTGTCTCGCTGGCATTCTTTTTTTCCAATGGCCTCGTATCGCTCCCCGAGGGGATAGTCATGGGGCTGGGACAGTTCGCGGGTGCCCGCTTCGGATCACGGCTCGTGATCAAAAAAGGAAGCCGCTTCATCAGGCCGGTGTTCATTACCGTGGTCATTGCCATAAGTGTGAAGCTTCTGTGGCAGAACATAAGGTGAGATGTGGCGGAGGAAGGTGCAATGACCTGCCGAGGGAGGATCATAAGAGCTTGAGGCTCGTAAACGAAGATCGAGACCGGATCAACACGCGAGCAAACAGGTCTTCCCGCGGGCAATCGCCTGATGATTCCGATCACAATTTCTGCTTCGCGCTGATCCTTTTTCGACGAACTTGTATTTACTGCCAGCGAGCTCGCTCAACTGTACGTGAGCATGACCTCTATGTTCTTTATCAGGGCCTCTGCTTTTTTCCAGATCACTTCCATCGAATCCGTTGAAATGCTCCTCCACCGCGCACCCGTGGCTTTATATACGTGGCTCTCGGTCGCGAGATCGTATCGTTCCACGACGGCGTCCAGATCCTGGGACACGTAGATACGGCCCTTGGGCACGAACTGGAAACTGGTCAGATGGCCCCGCGACCTGCAGAGGTGCAGGGCATCGCGGGACATGACCACAAGGCCTTCGTAGGCGAAGAGCAGATCACGCTCGGCTTTTGACACAGCCTTGCCCTGTAAGGCCGTGGCTCCCGCGGCCAGCCGGTCCACCACAGCAGCCGGGGCCGCGCACTGGCCGCCGGACCTGAGAGCGGCCATCAAGTCCTGACTGGCGCTCCTCAGTTCCGCGAACTTTGCCTTGTCAAGAGACGGCTCCGGATCGCAGCCCGCGGTTACCAGCAGCAATCCCGCTATCACTATGTTGAAGATACGCACAAGGGTCATAGAGATACTGGTCGGCCGGTCAATATCCTTTCGATCGGTGCGCGCTATACTCCTTCAATGTCTTCGTTCTCTTTGCCGTCTTCTTTGCGGTCTTCTCCGGCAGGGACAGCGCGAACTCTTTTCCGATCTTCAGCCATCGCGCAAGCCCCGCGGGGCTCTTCCATCCGGTTTCCGGAACCATCACCCACCCTGCCATGGGTCTGCCGGTAACGTCAAAGGGCCGAACGTTCCGCTGTGTCAGGCTTCTCTCCGCCAGGGCCTTGTCCATGCGCACGATCAGGAAGTCCTTCCAGATGCCGAAGCACATGTTCCCCCGGATCAACCAGCACACACCGCCGAACATCTTCTTTTTGTGCGTATCCTTCCAATTCTTCGCCGCGCTGTCGATCTTCTGCTCAAGAATTGTATTAAAGGCCATGGGTACTCCGCGGTAAAGGTGGGAATCGGTCTGCGGAGGTCCTGCCATGCCGTTCAGAACCGATTGTCATCAGGCGCCTGGACCAGCGCCGGATCCGAAAGCAGCGGCTCCCTGCAACCGCTTCACTTAAGGGTCCGCCACACCGACCGATGCGCCCGGATAACACTGCAAGCGGTAAGCAACGAAATGAACTTGATAAGCACATTGACCGCAGAACCACAGGAGGGCAGGACCCCTGGGTTCATGTCCCTGCCGGTTCTCGCGCCTACGCGCCCGGCAGCTTGCACTGCGGGTTCTCCGCTCCCTTGTTCCAGGGCATCATCTTCAGGACCAGCGCGATGCCGCACCGGTCGAAAAAGACCACCATGGCCGTACCCAGGAGCAGCAGCCCGTAGAAATAGAAACGCCCTGCGTCCCAAAGACCGAGCAGGGTATAGGTGAAGTAGACGATCCGTACCTGAGAGGGAAAGGAAATCGCACTGCCGGACCGGATGGCAAAGATGATCACTTGCGCAGCGCTCACCAGCATGACAGCGGCATAGCCCGGCTTCCACCCGGCTACCGCGGCGATGATGAATCCGAACGTCACGGCCCAGAGCCACCACTCCATGCTTGTAATGTCAATCTTCAGCTTCATTGTCGCCCCCTTTTTTTGCGCGTAATAGGCGCTCCCCGCCGGCACCTTGTTTTGCTTTAAGCACAAACGCACCGGCCGGTCAAAGATGAACGGCTTCATACTCGACCGGCCCTGCGCTTTAACTATGTGACCACCCTTCACGGGGTAAATGCGTCCCGAGCGGCCTATCCGACCGCTTTCTTTCGACGCTTACCCGCGAACGCGCTTGAGAGTGCCGTTATTGATCATGGCGTGGAATTGGGCGAGCAGGGCCTGCTCTTCCTTGTCCAGGTGGCCGTCGGCCTGGGCGTGGTCCATGATCTGCTGATATTCCTGCGGCGTGATCTCCAGGTCGCTGATGGCGGCATTAATGAGGTCTTTGAGGCTTCCTGCGGACTTGCTGGGCTTCTCCATGGTGTTCCTCCGTGTGTAGTAAATTCTGCTGTTCAGGCTGATCAGATGCGCGGAGCTAGGTCCCGTCATGATCCCTGCAAAACTGTACTATATGCGCGAAAAAAAGTCCAGTGGTCCCTACTGTTTCCGCTTCTTGAAATCCCTCAGGGACACTACCTGTCTTGCGTGGCTCTGCTCCCCGTCCCTTGGAGACGCTTCCGCCGGCACCTCTGCGGGAGCTTCCTTGCCGCTGTCGCTCCTGACAAACTGCACCTTGGCTTCCGGCGAGAACACACCCAGCAGGTCGTCGTGGTGGAGATAGACATCCTCCTTGCGCGTGCCGAATGCCAGTACGCAGGTGACATTTCCCTCGGCGTCCCACTCCAGCTTGGTGTTGGTCTTGTTGTTGAAGACCAGCACCAGCC
This sequence comes from Nitrospirota bacterium, assembly GCA_029858565.1. Lineage (GTDB taxonomy): Bacteria > Nitrospirota > UBA9217 > UBA9217 > UBA9217 > JAKAHZ01. The sequence goes on from JAOUEV010000038.1 coordinate 13,816, forward strand.
CCTGCTTCATCTCTTCTTCCGTGAAGCCGCGCTTGCCAATGATCGTCCTCTCGGAATGCTTTACCAGAAGGTAAACGCTTCCGAAGTCGTTCCAGATGTCATAGAACAGCTTCTGCAGATATTCGACCTGTTTTTTCATAGGATGATCTAGGTTCGGGGAAAAGCAAAGGCCGGTCAAAGATGAATTGTTTCATTTTAAACCGGCCCATGAGTGATTGTCTAGACGTCTTTTAGCGCCTGTGACCCCCGCTTCGGCGATAGTTGTTTACTTACCACCAGAGAAACTGCTTGCCGATCGCGAATATCGTAAGCACAAACACAACAGCTATCGTACTGAAGAATATTATTGATCCTTTATTCATGGTTTATCCTCCTTTCATAATCATGGCACCGCAGGTGGGTTCTTCTAACATCTGCCGTAACCGCATGTTCGTTTCCGATTGAATATCATCCACGGCAAAGGATAGAGACGACCGCTCAGTACGCATCGGCCCACTATATGGGCAGTGCAGGCGCGTGATGACGCCAGAGCACAGAATACGTTCTCAAAAGCGTCTCCTCCGCCGTGCGCGGTCAACCTGCTACATGCACTACGAGTGGGCGAAGATCGATACGATGTGCTGCGAATGGGAGGGCGGCGAAATGCCCGATCGGGCAAAGTGGATATCGGCGGAACGGGAATGCTGCAACAACGGATTGTACCATTCAGGATTACTGTGTGTTGATAAAGACAGGCCAGGTGAACTGGCAAGGACCGGGGTGTTGTTATAGGAGTCGCCGTGGTCCGTCTTTTCCGGGGCGGAGAGAAGCTGTTTGGCGGTGTGCTGCGTTTTCTTTAGGCTCTGCCATATCAGGATGTCGTAGAGGTACAGCGTAGTATGCTGATAGTCCTTCACCAGTTCGCCGCTGTTCCGAATCCCGGGAACAGTGGCAACTGCCTGGCGAATCGCGGAAAGCGGCGGGATTATTAAAACGGTCAGATAAAGCAGCAGGCTCCAACAGATGATATTATGTGTCAGTGAACGACGCATGGGGTAACTATACTAGACTCAGGGGTTATAGTACATAGAAATCGGTTGTTCTTCTCTGGAAATATATAGGGATTATTGCCAATTCGGCACGAAACCGGCACGAGACTTTCCATCCATGTTCCTGTAGTTCAACAGACGAACCGTTGGAGAGTGTAAATGCTCCAACGGTTCGTCTCCCTCGCGAAGAGACTCAAGAAACACACAACGCTTCTCACGCCATAGCCGCGAGCTATTGGAAAAGATAGAGCATTCTCTCTTCTCGAGCGCTATTCGCTCAATTCAAACCATTTCCGTCCCCAGACTTTAAGAAGTTCATCGAGCTGAAGCCGGATCCGCCATTTAGCCGGTGTTGATTTTTTCACCTCATCGATAGCGTTGAGGATCGCGATGATGTTCTGTTCCGCTGTCTTGCGGTCACCGGCTGATTCATTCACCGAGCGGAGATCATCCAAGGCTTTGAAAATCGCCAGGGCATCTTCCTTGCCTGCTGCTGTCGTCGTGTTCAGATCGTATAGAACGTCGCGCAGCAGCGTTCCGGAGCTCTTCTCTACCTTGACCATAAGATCGAGCCGATCGTAGAAGCGATACTCGCCTCCGTTCCGGTACCATGCCTCCGTCCGCGTGAGATAATCGGCCGCTCTGTCGTCTACCCTGAGGGAATAGCGGAAGGTCCCTGTTTCCGACGCCTGGAGGGACTTCTCCCATGTCAGGATGTCATCGATCAGCGGCGTGGCCGGCCGGATCGCGTCAACGGAAACGCCCATGGGCAGAAATTCGCGTATCTGTATATCCACAGGCTCCGTTGAATTGTTCACGCTGATCCTGATCGGCACGATCCCCAACGGCCGCGGATAGAATTCAGCAGGACGCACATAATTGATGCTGTTGATCAGGAGCGCCGCTGCCTTTGCCTGGTCCGGGGATTCCGGCAGATTGAACGTATAGAGAAGCACCTTTCCGCGGCCGTACTCCCGTGCCACAATCGAAGGATATGCCGTCTGTTTGTCCAGGACCGTGGCGAAGACCGTTGCATTCGGGTCAATAACCTCAGCGACAACATGCTTGCCGCTGCTTTCGAGGGCCGATTCGGTGCTGAGGGGACTGTCGAGCAGGGAAACGGTCAGATTCTCGGCAGTCGTCCTTCCCGTGAATTTGACGCCGTACAATTCATCAAGCACCGGGTCCACCTCATGACGCGCCTTGATGAAGATCAGCCCGTCGCCGTAATGCACCGCATCCCTGATTTCCCGGCCGACGAACGGTTCCTTCACGTCGACGAGCATGTAGGTGTTGTAGCGGCCTGAGCGATATTTCATCGCAAAATCGTCTTCGTCCTTTGCGATGCTGTAATTGATGCCTGCTGATGACAAAAGATTGCTAAGGACATCCAGGGAAGAGAGCTCTCTCCTATCCCGACCTTCGTCATCACGATTATCTTCTCGTTTACATGCTGCATCCTTCTTAATATCGGCACACCCTTTATTTTCCCTGTCATCATCGTCATGGCCGCCACGCTCATCTTCGCAGTCCGAATCATCCCCTTTTTCCCGCCCGTCAAACCAAACAAGAACAACGGGATCGGCCGCGATCTTTTTCGAAATTGTCATGGTGACCAAGTTAACAGTAATTGCCTGTTCAGTTTCTTCGTTCTGGACATTATCGACGGATTTGAACAACACTGTATGCACACCCGACAGGCCATCCTTCAGGCTGAAGCTGCCGGTGTACGTCTGCCACGCGCCGTCATCAATGCGATAGCTTGTCACACGAAGGCCGGACAGGTTGTCAGCGGCTGACAGGGTAAAGAATATCGACGGCGAAACCGCGTTCACCTGGCCTTCCAGCAGCGGCTCGGTCGCGGAAATGGTGGTAACCGGCGGCGTTGCGTCGACGGTAAGGACAAAAGACCCGTCCTTTTCGGTGTTTTCGACATTGTCAATGCTCCGATAACCGATCGAGTGGGTCCCCTCCGTGGCAAGAAGGACTGGTCCTGCATAGCGCTCCCAGGACTTTTCATCGATTCGATATTCACTCCGGGCCACGCCGGAGGATGCATCCGTGGCCTCAAAGATGATCTCGCTTCCGCCGGCAACGAACAGCTTTCCGTCAGCGGCACTGTACTCCGAACCGCTCACTGCCGCGGTCGTCTTCGGCGCGGTGTTATCGATGATCAAGGCAAGAGACTTGTCCGCCTCCAGGTTTGTTACCTGGTCCCGGCTCCGGTAGCTGATGGTATGAGTGCCTTCCGTGCTAACCGTGAAGGCGGAATAGCGCGACCAGGCGCCGTTGTCGATGCGGTATTCCGTCAGCGCAACGCCGGACAGGTCGTCGGTTGCCGATACCGTGACCACGCTGGAACTCGATCCGTACAGGCTTCCGTCGCCTGCGGTATATTTCGGCGTACCAACGGAAAGCTCTGAGAGCGGAGGCATGTTGTCGATAATTACCGCTTCCGGTCCGATGGTTGCCCCATTGCCGAGACGATCCGATGCCTGCGCAACAATCCTGTGGCTCCCCGGCTCGCTGATCTTGAACGCACCGGCATACTCCTGCCACGCGCCATCGTCGATGCGATAGCTAACCGCTGCGACACCGCTTCCTGCATCGGTCGCCGTGATGGTAACCGGCGAGGAGTTCTTCGCGTAGCGTGTCCCGTCCGCGGCAATAAAGACGGGCTCACCGACAACCAACTGAATCGCCGGTGCGGCAGCATCGACAACGAGACTAAGCACTCGCTCCTGCTCCAGGTTGCCGATATTGTCCCTGCTCCGGTAACCAAGGGTGTGGGTGCCTTCGGACGATAGCGTAAATGGTGATGTGTAGGCAACATACTGGCCGCTGTCGAGCCGGTATTCCGTTCCAGCGACCCCGGAAATATCGTCGATAGCGCTTAGCGTAATTGCCGTGCTCGGCGCGAGGAACACGCTGCCGCCGGCCTCATGCTTCGGCGTGCCGATGATCGCCGTTGTTACCGGCGGCGTGGAATCCATCTGGACTTCAAAAGCCACGAGCGGCGTTGTTGCGGAATTGCCTGCCTTGTCAAATGCGCGGAACGCAATCGCATGGGCGCCGTTGTCCGTTATTCCCGGCTCCCAGGTCGCAGCAAATTTCCCCCGGATCGGATCAGCCGGCGGGAGAAGTCTCCAGACGCCGCTGTCGATCCGGTACTCGACCCGGTCGATTCCCGTCCCGCTGTCGGATGCAGCGGCCTCGATTGCCACGGTCCCGCGATAGGAGCCGTTCGCAGCAGGCAAGACCGCGGTGACAACAGGCGCGATCATGTCCTTGACTGCAAAAGACGCGCTCGCCAGAGTTCCGTTCCCCTCTGGCCCGGTTCTCTGCAAAAGAACGGTGTAGGACTTGAAATCCAGGCCAGCCGTGGAAACGATCCATGTCCCGCTCCGCTCGGCCGATCTCGGAAGGTCTGCGGTTTGTTCGTGCGTGCGCAGGACCGCATTCGTCTCCGGATCCACCAAGACAAGCCTCGCGGCCACACCCGACGCATCCGCATTGCCGCTGTTCAAAAGGCTGTAGGTTATCGTTGCGTCGCTGCCAAAGGCCGTGACCGGCTGGGCTGTTTTGATCGATCCCGTGATCACCGGCACCGGCCGGATGCCGAAAGATGCGGATGCCGCGGCTTCCGGCTGGCCGTCCTGAAACACCTGCACCGAGACCGAATAGGTTCCCGCAGGGAAGGTTGACGTGTTCCAGGCAGCGCTGAAGGAGACAGCGGTCCCGGGAAGTATATTTGATGCATTATGTTCCGTCGTGGACAGCGCCGTGCCGTGAGCATCAAGGTAGTTCACCACGGCCCGGATCGCGGAAATAATGAAGTTCTTGCCGCTGTTCCTGATGGTCACCGCCCCGGTCACGGCTTCCGCCGGGCCATACTCTGCCTTGTTCGTAGTGACCGAAGCCTGAATGTTCACATCCGGCAGGATGGTGAAATCAGCTGAGCTGCTCGCCAGGACAACGGTACCTTCCTTCAGCTCCGCCTTCACCCGATACCGGCCTGCAAGCGTTGTGCCGGTATTCCAGGCATACCCTCGCCTGAGCGGTTCGGCATATCCGACGGAGACGCTTTCCGCGGTGAACAGGACCACCGGGTACCCGTCGGCGTCCTCGATCCGCGTCTCGAGCGCGGCGGTCGTCGGACGGCCGCTGTTCCAAAGCGATGCGTTGATCGCTACCGGCGAATCGCTCGCATAACGCAACGAATCCGCGCCCACTTCCAGTGCCACTCCCTCGCGATCTGTCACGGTGAAATCATGGATTGCCACATTGTTTGACTCGTCGCGTTCAGCGATCAGATCGTCAGCGTCCACGACGACGACAAGTCTGTTCTGTCCTGCTTTGCCGGAACTGTCCCACGGAACGTTCACCCACTCTTCCGAACCCGGCGCTATTTCGGGGATGAGCATCGAGAGCAGATGTTCAAGATTTCCGGCTCCATTCCACAGATACAAATCAACACTCACATCCTCTATCGGCGAACCGGACGGATTGCGGACAGGGACGGAGACCGCGACCTGCTCGCCCGCGATCGAGGCCGCCGGAAGAAGGAGAATGTCTTCGTCGACGACAGCGGCGTCGGGCGTCAAGGCGGCATCAAAGTTTATCGCGACGGAGGCGGATCGGTCGCTTTCATTCCCTGCTTTATCGGCGCAGGCGGCGTTGAACTCGTTCGATCCGTCGAGAAGAGCAACGCTTGCGAATTCGAACGACCCCGCGAGATCGACCAGTTTCACCGTCCTGGAAATCACCGCCAGGATCGTGCCATTCGCGGACGTCTCGATCTTCCCGATCGAAGACAGCGGCCCGAGCAGATCGCGGGCCGTTCTCGAAGCCGCCAGGCCTGCAATCCTGAGGAAATAGCCGCCCTTGGCAGAGTTATAGACCATATACAGAAGTTCATCGCCCGACGCGGACCATGAGGGCCGAAACGCGTTGTCGGCAATGCCTGCCGAGGCGGAGGCGCCGGTCGACAGATCGTAGATCATCACTTCGCTCGAGCCGCTGGCATATGACGTATACGTGAGCCGCTTGCCGTCGGGCGACCAGGTGAAAGAATCCCATCCGCCGTCGGGATCAATCGACTTCGATTGCATGGTCTCGACGTTCAGCAGCTGCAGTCCAGCCCACCGGACATAGGCCAGATATTTCCCGTCCGGTGAAATCCGATCGTCGTAAAGATCGGAAGCGGAGAGCAGGGATTTCAAACTTCCCGTTGTCAGGTCCTTCAGCATGACCGACATGGTGTTCCCCGCAACGCTCAGCACGCAGACTTTCGCACCGTCCGCTGTCCACTGCGCGCCATATTCCTGCCTCGACGCGCCGGTGTTGACCGGCGCCGCGTCGCGACTATCCAGAGGCATGATCGCGATCCGTTCGTTTCCTGAATAACCCTCGTAGAACGAGTAGGCAATCTGCGTTCCATCGGGCGACCAGACGGGATGGAACGCCCCTTCAATCGCCCGTTCTTCCGCTCCCGTCGCCAGCGTCTTGAACCAGAGAGCGCCGTCTTTTGCGTAGGCGAGGATCGCTCCGTCCGGAGAGAGCGCGGGAGACTCATCGATCCCCTCCAGCGCATAGGAGGTAACCTCGTCGCTGGGAAGCGCCGGGGTTTCGCCCGCCGGGCTCCCGTTCCGGTAGAGATGCACGGTCGTACCGGGCTCTCCGATCCCGGTGATCGCGATCCTGGCGCGCGATGCCTGCGCCGGCGCGCCGGGCCGTGCCGGGAAAAAGATCCCGGGGGTGGACGGAGCTATCGTATCGACGACAACAGCGGAAGCTTCGTCCGAATAGGGGCTTTCATTGCCGACCCCGTCAACCGACGTGACAACGTAGAAATATTCCACGCCGTTCGTCAGACCGGAGTCCTCGTAGAGGGTGCTCGTCAGCTCCGCCCTATTCACCCGCTCGTAGGGGCCGCCTGTCTGCAAACCACGATAGAGCGCGTATTTCGCCTGCGGTGTAGGATTCCACTCGATCCTGAGGCTCCCCCCCTCGGGGAGCGACTGAATATGGAGACCCGCGGGCGCGTCAGGCAGCGGAACAGCAACGGTGGCCGTCGCCTCTTCGGACGGCGCGCTTTCGTTGTTCTTCGCGTCAACCGCGGTTATCCGGTACCGATAGTTTCCGTTGGCAAGATCGGTGTCCCTATAGGTCCGGTCGGTTGCAGGCGTCGCACCTAGCAGGATCCATCCCGACGGGCCGCTCCTGAACACGCGGTACGTCGCGACGTCGGGCTCCGTGTTCGGGACCCACGTCAGAAGCACGCGGGTTCCGTCGGGAACCGCAAGAAGACCCTGCGGCTGGCCGGGCGGCACGACATCCCCGACCTCGGCCGAAACCGACTGGCTCGGCATGCTCTCCGCTCCATAGCCGTCGACCGCCGTGACGGAATATTGATAGACGCCGTCGTCGAGCGCGACATCCTGAAACGAAGGAATATCGATCAGCTTCGCCTCCGTCAATCGGATCTCGGAAATACTCACGATGCCGTCAGCATAGGGGTATGCCAGCTCCGTTATGTACAGCCTGATCTGCGCGGTGCTCACGGGCGGCGACAGCGAGATCGTGTTCCGGGTGAGTTGGTTCCCGGTGACCGTCGCCGCCGTGACCCAGGCATCGCCGGTAAAGAACTGGACTTTGAAGGCCGCGGCAGCCGTGTTCGCGTCCAGCCAGTCGACCGAAATGCCCTTGATCATCTTCGTTTCCGGAAGCGTGATGCTCAGCCATTGCGGCGTGAAATCCCACCAGCTGTAATCGGACATCCAGAACGTGTCGGAATTGCCGTCAAAGGCAAGGGGACCCGACACATCGACGCCCCAATAGTAATAATCCCAGTTGATCGAGGAAACGTTGACCTCGCCTTCGGTGACGGCCGTTTCCGGATTCGCCTTCCGACCGTTTCTATACAGGTTATATCCGCTCACGTCGGCTTCGGGATTCGCGGTCCATGCCAATGTCACCGTATTGCCGGAGACTGCCGCCTGCAAATCCGCCGGCGCTGACGGCGGTTCGTTGTACAGCACCGTAACGGGGACGGACCACCTGCTCGCATTGCCCGCGACGTCAACCGCCTGCGCGACGATAGTGTTCATCCCGTCGTGTAGCGTGATATCGGCAGAGAAGCCTCCTTCTCCGTCCGCATCGACGACAGCGAGCGGCGCGGAGCCTTCCGACGGATCCGCATAAATGCCGACCGAAGTATTCGGCTCCGCATTGCTCCCGAGGAGGAGGACAGGATCGTCCGTCACCGGCGATTCCGGTTGCGCGATCACGGGCGCGTACACCCGGGCGATCGCGGATTGTGACGGAGCGCTCTCATTGCTGAACAGATCGACCGCCGTCAGTTCGTACGCATAGATCCCGTCGGGGACATTCTTGTCCAGATAGATCGTCGTTTCCTTCTGCATCGAACCGCCGCTGATTCGCACCCTGCTTCCGTTCGAAGTTCGGTACAGATAGTAGCCATCCAGATCTGACTCTTCGGTTCGCGACCATGTCAGCGTAACCTGCGATCCGTTCGTCCGCGCGAGCAGCCCGTTCGGCCGTACAGGCGGCGTCAGATCGGCATAGCGTATCATGACGGGTATCGGCGCATGGTCCCATTTACCTGACCGGTCGGTTGCGACCGCCTGAATATAATAGTCTCCGTACGGCAGGCCGATCGCGGCGGGATCGAAGATCGTCGTATAGGGCCGGAGCGTCACGCTCGCACCGATATCCGTCCATGTCCCGTTTACGGTTTTGTACTGGAAAAGAACCGATGCCACGTCGAAATCCGGCGTTTCGGCTTCGATGGATAGGGCTGATTCGAAACGGGCAAGGTGAAGCGGTTCGACGATCGTGGCTTTCGGTTCCCGTTCGTCGATCATTACCTGCAGGCTGTTCGACGGCATGCTGCTGTTCCCGGCCATGTCCACCGCAACGACGGCATATGCATGGGACCCGTCGGGCAATGCGGAATCCGCGTAACCCGTGCCTGCCACGAGATAGGGCTTGATGTCGACAGGGAGATCGACGCCGGCATTCGCAAGCTGATCATTGCGATATACCAGATACCCAGCCAGGTCGGTCGTATTCGCCGACGGCTGCCAGAAGAGCGTTGTCGTCAATCCCGAAGCGATAGCCGACACCAGTATCGGCGCAGGCGGCGCTGTATTATCGACCGTGACGGTTACACGCCATTCCGTGACATTTCCGGAGATATCCTCGGCTTCCAGCCTGATAAGGTAAGAACCGTCTGCGACACCGGCGGTATCCCATGCGCCGAGAAGACCGGCGGAGACCGAAACGGGCGACAGGCGCAGGGAAGTCCACTGATCCGGCGTTTCGCTCCGTGCCGTCGCGAGCCGATATTGCTTGAAATCCTTCCTGCTGAACGCCGTTCCCTTGACGTCCACGACACCGTGAACAGAGGTCCCGTCTGCGGGAGCGGAGATGCGCGCGTCCGGCCCGGTCAAATCGATCGTAAGCGTAACCTCATTGGACGCGGCGCTCTCCGCAGTCGAGCTTCCGACGGCTTTCAAGGTATAGGTATAAACGCCACCGGTCAAATCGTAATCGCTATATGGCGGCTCCATGATTGGCTCGCTGTTCACTTTCACACCGTTCCGGTACAGGTTGTAGCCGACGACGTCCTGGTTCCGGATGAGCGGCCAGGCGAACGCCGTCGTCTTCCTGTCTTTCAGCCATCCGGAAAGAGCGGGAGCCTCCGGCGGCCGCGCGTCGACAAGTACGCCGACCGTCGATTCGGCTTTGTTCCCCGCTGTATCGCTGACGGTCAACCGCAGGCAGTACTCGCCGTCCGGCGGCAGGGCCTTCCAGGCGGCGAGGACATCGTTCTGCACCGGCGCACTCCCTGACTTCAGGACGACCCATTTCAACGCATCAGGGCATCTTCCTTCGGCCAGGTCGAGAATATAGTCTTCCAGATTTGCATCCCTGGCGCTTCCACGAACATCGGGCGGCGACGTTATACGGTCCCCTTCTTTCGGCACCGTGATGATCGCTTCCGGCACTGTATTGTCGATAACAACCCGGACCTTCGCTTCCGAGGTCGTTCCCGCCTTGTCCTTCGCGACAAGCGACAGCGTATACAGTCCGTCGGGAACGGCATCCTGCGCCCCGACATGCCACTCGGCGAAGCGGGGTGCCGCGGGAGCGCCTTCGCCGCTGAACAGGTCGGTCCAGGACGCTGGCGCATCGCCGGATCCGTAGCGCACCACGTACCCTTCGAGATTCTGATCCGTGATCGCCCCATCGACGGCGATGACGCTCCGCGCCGAACCGAAATGATCGCCCTCTTTCGGACCGGTGATCTTCACCTCCGGCGCCGTTCTATCGACGGAATACAATGCGGTTCTGACCGTCTGGTTCCCCGCGCCGTCGGACGCCGTGGCCTGTATCTTATATTCGCCGTTCTCCACCTGCGCCAAAGCGCCGAAGATCGCCTCCGATCGCGACACCGAGCCTCGCGCGATAATCGCTGAACCGGACGGCCCCGACACAAGAACCGTATACTCCGCCAGATTCAAGTCTTCGATCGTTCCGCTGACGACGATATCCTCCTCGGTTCCATACCCGTCTCCCGGAGAAAGAATGTTCACGACCGGCAGCGTTGCATCGACGACAAGCGACAGATCTTCCGTCTGGCTGACCGTCTCGTCGTTCAGCAGAGTCGCCGCTATCGCGGCGCGATAGACACCGTCGGCGACCGCGGCGCCGCCGTCGTTCCTGCCGTCCCAGGCGAACGTAAACGTTCCCGCGGCAGCGGCGACGGTGTCATAGGTACGGATCGCGGCGCCGTTCGCGGCGCGGATCGCGAGATGCACCCTGGCTGCGTTCACGAGCGTCCAACTGACGGTCGACGCATCCGACGTTCCGTCGCCGTTCGGGGAAAACAAGCGGGGAAAAATAGCGTAATCGCTGATCACCGCATACCGCATGCCGTTTCTGAGATCGACGAGGACCCGGCTCTCCGTCTGGTTGCCGGCGGCGTCGAACACGATTAGCCTGAGCGTCCACAGGCCCTCGCCGTCGGTGGTCTTCCAGACTCCCAGGACGTCGTTTCTCACCGGCGCTGTTTTTGTCGCGATCAGCGTCCAGGATTTCGGCGCTTCGCCCATGCCCGCGTCGAGTTGATAATGGCTGAAATGCGCATCGTCGGCGGTGCCGCGCACTTCGATGATATTCCCGACAACCGTGCTGGGCGTTGGGTAGGTGATCAGCGCAGCCGGCGGCGTTGTATCGACGTCGGCGAATAGCGTCGTATTCGTCCCGTTTGCGCAAGCGTCCGTCACAGTGACGTGAAGCTCGTAGCTCCCGTCGGCGACAACGCGGTCGGCGTCATCCCATCCGTTCCAGAGCATAGTACCGCCTCCGGTAGCTTCGTTGCTGCTGATGCTGCGCACCAGCGATCCGGATGCGTCCCCTTTTCTGAAAATATCGATATTGATGTGAGCGAATTCGTCGAGCGAGAAAGGAATCGCCAGGTCGTCGTTCCTCCCGTCGCCGTTCGGCGAAAGAATTCCGGTCGGCATTTCGATGGCGAGTTTCGGCGGAACCGTATCGAGCTGCACCGGCGCATCCAGGCACCCCGTATTTCCCATGGGATCGGTGGTTTTCATCTTCAGCAGGTAATTCGATCCTCGTTTATTGGTAACGTCCCACGTTGCGAGCATCCCGTCGATGGTCCCGTGTTTGACGATGTCGCCGCTGCTGTCCTTGGCCGTGCACTCGATGGAGCCAAGAATCTCGCAGGGGGTGTAGGAAAGTGCGGTTGACATCTGCCGTTTTCCGACAACGGGGAAATTATCGTGCACCAACGCCTGGAGCGGTATTCCGAACCGGTCTCCCATCCTGACGGGACAGGCTTTTTGGTCCGCAGCAGGGGAGAGCAACGATACCTGGGGAACTGAGTGATCGACCGTCAGCGTCTGATGGTCGCGAACCGTCTTGATCGAATTATCGCTCGGATTCAGGTAGGTCAGCGCCGCATCGACGGCATAACCACCCTCGATCAGGTTGCCGATATCGAGATCCATTGAACCGCCGAGCCCCGCGAACACTTCGGCGCCGTCCGCATGATGGACCTTCGTTGTTCCGTCCTTCATGAAAATCGTAATATCCAGTGCGGTTTCGGGAGCCGCCCCGATAAGCCATTGCCCCTCGGTAACTTTCGCAGCGACCGTTACCGTCCTGACCGGCGTGTTGCAGCCTTCCAGTCGCGGGGTAAACATCAGTTCGAGCTTGACGTCGCAGTAGCCGTCTACGATATTTGACTGGCGAACGGTCCCGGCGACCGTCGTGCCGGTCATGCGGAGCAGGTCGCCGTTCTTTATCTGTCCGCCCGCATCGTCAAGGATGAACCCGCGTCCGGGAATCGCGTCGCCCCGATTGGCGTCGAAAACCGCGAAATCGCTCCAGACGGTCTTCTGCGCTGCCGGCGCCCGCTCCACCTTCAGCATCTGCAGCGGCGAGTTCAATCCGTTCGTGATCACGAGTTTCTTCACGGCATCGCATATCAGCGACAGCTCGAATGTCTCCGCATGCCTGAGGACACCCGCGTTGCTGAAATACTCATTACCACCGTCGTCGACCGCCTTGACCCTCACGAGGTGATCGATGTCGGAGCTGAGAAGCGAGTTGTCCCACTGTACGAGCACGTCGCCGTCTGCGGGAGATTCGATCGTCCTGCCATCCGTCCAGATCCCCGTCTGTTCATACTGGACGACCAGGCGGGAGAGCGACCGCCGAATCGTTTCCGCGATCCGCAGGGAGTGCACACCGAACGGACCACTAAGCACCGGCGCGGGCTGGCCCTCGGCCGGCGCGATGTCTATCGGAGAATCGTCCCAGGCGTGGAAGACGATCTGCTCCGGCACGAATCCGCTGATGAACGCGCTCCGGTTCCCGGCCCCATCCTCGCCAGTAATCCTGAACTTGTTGCCGGCAAGCCCCGTCACCTCATCCTGGCCGAACGACCGAGCTACCGAGTCCTGCGTTCCGCCCGCCGCTTGTCCGCTCTCCGGGACCGCGCTCCCCAGGCTCCCCGAACCGCTCGCGATTTCGATCCACTCCCGCGGATCTTCACCTGCTCCCCGCGAGACGACCCATTCCTTGATACCCTCATCCCTGGCATGCGCGTTCACATCGAACGCGAGGCCCTGCAGCACTTCGCCGTCTTTCTTTTGATAGATCGTCCCGGGAACAACGCGTACGTCCGGCGGCGTCGTGTCCACGGTCACGTACAGTTCGCTATTCAGCACCTTGATCCGGTACCTGCCGTCGGGGACGACAGACCCTGATCCGTCGCGGCCGTCCCATGAGACGACGTATGATCCCGTCTCGAGGTGGTTCATTTCGATCGAATTGACCGGATCATTATTGTCATCGTATATGGTGAAATCGAGATTCACCGGCTCGTTGACCCGGTAATGCACATCCACCGATTCACGCACACCATCACCGTTGGGCGAGATGGTATCGACGCTCTGATAGATGTCCGAAATGCTTGAGAACTGGCCCCAGGAAACCGACTTGATGCTTTCGGCCCGGTTACCCGCCTTGTCCCATCCCGTCAGTCTGACCTTGTAGGTGCCCGGAGCGGGCGGTACCCATTTTCCGAAGGTCCCGTTCCGGACAGGCGCCTCCTTCGGCGGCGCTATGAGGTTCCATTTTTCGGGATGCGCCGCGTCGGCATATTCGATGCTGTAGCCGGCGAAATTCCGGTCTTCGGCGGTTCCCGTCAGCAGCACGTCGGATTTTTCCCTGGTCGCGCGAAGCTCTACTGGCAGATTGAGAAATGATGAGATCACACCGACGCGACGGTCATAGACGCCGTTTAAATAGACATATGTCATGTGGCGTCCTGCAGGAGCCACCCCCCGGAAGTACTCCCAATTGGATGGACGTGCATCGAACGTCAGCGGGCCTGCCTTTTCCGTCCGCACATTCACGTAGCATTGGTTGTATAAATCGGAATACAGCAGGGTCTCGTCGTCCTCCAGCCAAACCGCGTCTACCCATCCCCAGTACCGGGTAAAAACCTTGTTTACCGCGGCTTTTGCAATATCGACAACCATCACGTCAGCCACATTTTCGTTATCTCTCAATTTTTCAGCTAAATAGATTATTTTTGTCCCGTCAGTCGACCAACGGACATCGTAGATATCCGAGTCCTCATATTGAACGATTTGTCCGCCATCAATATCATAGACTTCCAGGGGCATCGGTTTCCGATATCCCCTATCGCGGGTAATCATGAAGGATCGACCTTCAGGTGCAGGGTAAAGATTGACATAATCCCCCGTGGTACCGGTCGCAAGTTCCTTGATCGTACCGCCCGATTCCGCGTCAACACTTACTACATGTTGCGAACAGGAGACCGGGCCGCAGAGATCATATTCTACGAGCAAACGCGTATTATTCAAAGCCCATGCAACTTGCATGAGATCGTCGATCTTTGCAATTTCCCTTCTGCCGCCGGACATGTCCGCTATGTTCAGCGCATAGGTCGTGGAATATCCGTTATTCCGGGGCTTGTACGTTGCATACAGCAGTTTCCTGCCATCTGTGGACCAGTTGAAGAAATCGATATATCCCGTTGTCGAGACCACCAGCGATTTTCCGGTTCCATCGGATCGCACGGCCCAGAGATATCGCTGATAACCGTCATAGGTTTCATAAAGAATATATTGTCCATCGGGAGACCACCCCTTAGCAGAATTATTCAAGAAATTCCAGAGGTAGAAAGTGGCCCCGGCATCGACAACAGCCATGCCGGATCCGTCCGGATTCATCAACATTAGCTGTTCGCTGCTGTCGTAAGATTTCCGCCAATCTTTGTTCCTTTTCAGCACATAGACGGCGATCCTATCGCTTGTCGGCGAGATGGAATAATCGTAGTAGTACCTATAGACAGGATCGTTCTCAGCGCTCCATTCCAATGGGACGATGCGTTGCATCTCCATACCGTCCGGGGACATCATATACAGTCCCGAGCTGACACCATAATTCAGCAATTTATCGGGATTGCTTTCATTATAAATATAGCAAAGCAGAATGCCGCTTTCGTCAGGCAACCAGCTGAGTCTCGTGTCATCGCTCGGCACGCGTTTGGAAAGTTCGTCGAACTGAAGATATCCCGACGCTGCCGCTTCGAGAAGGAAGGACCGGTTGGTATCGACCACCACGGACGCGCTTTTCAGCACGTTCCCCGCGCTGTCGAGAATCCGGAAGCGGTATTCGCCGTCGTCGGCAACCGTGCCGTTGTCCTGTTTGCCGTCCCAGGAGAAGGACCCTTCCGATTGGGGTGTTCCGCTCGCCTCGAACGATCGGACCGCCGCACCTTCGGCATCCACGACCTCGGCGCGAACCGTCGCCGGTTGATCGAATCGATAGAACAGCTTCGCGTTGTCCTGAACGCCGTCGTTGTTCGGCGAGAGGTACGTCGTTGACAGCCAATGCGTGCCGTCGAATACGCTCAACGGCCTGGATGCCCGGTTGTTGCTCGCGTCCACCTCGATCGCGGGGTCCTGGGCCGGATTGACGATGATGACGATATTCCGGCTCCCCGTCCTGCCGGACGTGTCGAAAGCGATCCGGATGATTCTTTCGTTCTTTCCGGGAACGCGGTCCACGACCGTCTCCGCGATAAGCGCCTCCCCGTCGTACGCAGCCACCGGAACATTCACGGCATCCTGCCCGCCGGAATTGAACAAGGTCGCTATAATGTCCACGTTGTCGCCCTCTTTCGGGGCCGCAGGCTGAAATTCGATGAGATCGGAAGTGATCGACACATCAGGATAGCTCAGCACGTCCAGCGTCACAAATGCGCTGTTGTCGTCCTTCCGGATTTCCGCTCCCGCGTAGTCCGCCTGAACAAAGATGATCTTTTCGCCGGATTCCTGGATATCTGCCCATTCAGCCGTCACGGTCGCGCTTTCGTTCGGCGCGAGCTGCTGGATCACCGTGCTGTTGAGAAGCAAGCCATCGTCCCCCGGCACGCCGCGGTGGAAGGTCACGGTGATATCATTCGCCGCAGCAACGCCTTCGTTCTTCACAACCGCGGACAGGCGTGCCGTGCCGCCTTGGTTGACCGGCGAGGGAGTGACTGCGATGTCCTTGTACGAAATCGTGATGTTCGGATCTGTATAAACAACCGCATTCACCGTCACGGGCACGCTCGCCTTGTTGTTCTCCTCCGACACTTCGGCAAAATTACCGAGCGGGTCCGCCTGCACCGCGAGCGGCAGGTTCGCGCCTGCCTTGTTCGCCCGCCAGGTGACTTCGCGGGTGATTGATCCGCCCGCGGGAAGCGTATCGATCGTCAGGGTGGCGATGTCGGCCGGCGTTGCGGGATCGTCGATAAAGAACTTGAGCTGCACGTTATACCCGGTCGTGGTCCCCTTGTTCCTGACTGTTGCCGTGATCTTCATGTCCTGGAACTGGTCGACTGTTGCCGGGGAAACCGTCACCTCCGCGGCAAGGACCTCGAATTCGTAGGTCGCCTCGGCCTGGAGGGTCCGCGATGCGCTATTGTTTCCCTCGTTCGGCTCTTTCACCGCATTGTCCGGGTCCACGACCACGGTGTACCGGCGCTCGCTGCCGTCCTTGACTTCGGACGGGAAGGTGACAACCGTGGCGCTCTGGCCCGGGAAGGTCAGGGTCTGTTCGCCGATGATTTTTCCCGATGACGGATCGCCATCGTACAGGACAACTTTGGCAGTTGCAGCGGTCCTGCCGATGTTCTCGACAGAGGCATTGATCACCACCGGCGACGGTAGGCTCCGGAGCTGCGCGGGAATGAAGGTGATGTCCGCGGACTTGATTGACAGGTCGGGATCAACCAGCGCCTTCAGCATCGCCGCCGCGGCAAGACTGGTCTCGAACACACTCTGATTCCAGCTCCCGTTCTTGTCTTGGCGGGAGACGATGTATTGAAGCGCATTGGCTGTCGCGGTCCCGGCAGCGTTGCCGTCGAAGAGCGCCAGCATCGCGACCGCAGTGTCGTAGACCGTGCTCGGGCTGTTGCCGAAACCTCCGTCAATGTTCTGCTTCGACAGGAGCCAGGCAACGGCCTTTGCGATGGCGTCGTCCAGTTGGTAGGCCGTCCGGAATTTGCCGAAGGCGGACAGCACGTTCGCTGTTGCCTGGATTGTGCTCTCGCCGTTCCCGGTCCAGCCGCCGTCCTGCTTCTGCTTGCCCTTAAGATACTGAATCGCCTGAGCTATGACCTGCTGGTCACCGGAACCAGCTGTTGCCAGCGCTTTTAATGCCAGACCTGTGTCAGCTGCATTGCTTCCATAAGTCCGGTCGCTCCCCCAGCCGTTGTCGCTGTTTTTTCGGGAGAGCAGTTCCTGTACCAGGCCGGAAACATCCTGGCCAGCTGCAACACCGGCCTCGATCCGCCTGCACAAAAAGTCCGTATTCGCGCTCTGCGTCGCGGCCATCCAGGTCTGGCCTGCCTGGACTGCTGCCTGGGCCGCGGGAAATCCCTGCAGCACGCTGACTGCCGCTGCCGTGTCCCGCTCGGAAGTCTGGACCAGGTCGCGCCAGGATCCGTCCTGCTGCTGGGCCGCGATCAGCCAGGCGATCGCGTCGTCGATGTTCGCCGGCGTGGAGCGCGGCGTTATCGGCGGAGGCAGGATGCCGGGATTCGTCGGTACGTCGTCCTTGGGCAATGCCGCTGCTTCCACGATGCTCGCGCCGTCGGTCAGGATCGAGTGGCGCGTCACGAAACCGTTCCGGATGTTCTCGATGGCGTAGATGTCCTGGGGCGCGAAGGTTCCCGGCCGGACCAGGTAGAGAAATGCCGTCTTGAAAGTCTTGGGAGACGTCGTTGTATCAGGTACGCGCGGTCCCATGGCCGCGATGATGTCGTCGATGGTCACGTTCCTGGCCGTGCCAATCACGGTCACGCCTGATTCAGGCAAGCGTGCCGGGTCGATGCCCGGGCTCTCGATCAGCAGCATGGACGGTACTTTCGACTTGTCGATCAAGCCCGCCAGATAAAGATCGAGCGGGCTGTAGTACTTCATCTGGTTCTGAGGCGTAGTCGACGTGAACGTCCCGTTCCCGTTGTCCTGCCACTGGTTGCCGTACATCACCGATCCGCGGGAGTCGAGCAGGAAGCTCCAGTGGTCCTTGTCCTTGCCCAGCAGCGACTGGCTGATGCTCCCGTCGGCGCTCTTGAACGTTCCTTTCGCTCCCCACCGGTGCATCAGCTCGTGCGACAGAACATAGAGCGTTTCGTTGAAATTGGGATCCAGCGGATCGGATGCGAGCGCAGTCAGGTCTCCCATGTCGATCGTGCCCTGGAGCCTGCTGTTGCTGCCGAAGGCCGCGCTGTTGTCGAACAAATCCTTCCCGATACCGTGCGTATCGTTCCTGACGCCGAGATAAAAAGCCTTTGCCGCGCCCTCGGACGGCATGGTGTAGTCGAAGTTCGTGAAGAAAACCAGGAAGTCGTACTCGTCCCTGTGGGTCTTGAAGAACTCCTTTACCACCGCCTCCCGCGCCGCGCTGTTCACCGACCCGTCGGGGTTCTTCGCGTCGAACCCGCCGGAGATCTCCAGGACCGAGACGTTGCCGTAGTCGGCGAGGTTCGATACGGCGATCTCGGCGGCAGCGACATTCGCCGAATTCAAACAAAAGCAGAAGAGAAACATAAGAAACAAAATCAGCTTATCCACGAAGGACACGAAGTGTATTCGTGAGTTTGCAATCCAATTTTTCTGCACCATTTGAGCCTCCGGAGATTGCTGCAATCCTTGATTTAGGGTGTTCATCCAAGAAGAACGGCCAGGATCTGCCTTATCGCCTAACTTTCGAGAGCAATGCCTGTTCATTTTTATCCACGAAGTACACGAAGAAATGCCAAAACTGCCTTGCCATCTTTACACTTCGTGCTCCTTCATGTCCTTCGTGGATAACGATTCTGCTCATAAGACGAATTTCTCCCACTCCAGCTTTCCCGCGCTTCCGAAGTTAACCAACAGCCCGACTTTAATCCCCGTAGCCTTGAGATAATTGATGATTTGCGCCCTTTCGCCGTTTATCAGTTTATCCAGCGCCTTAATCTCCACAATGATGCCGTCGAAACAAACCAGGTCTGCAACGTATTCCTTCTTGAGCGGACTGCCTTTATAGTCGATTTGCAGCAAAACCTGCGAATTCCAGGGAATACCCGCTGCCTTCAACTCAATCTCGAATGCTTCGTGATACACCGCCTCGAGAAAACCGGGGCCAAGTGTCTTGTGTACTTCAATCGCCGCGCCGATGATCCTGTAGACTTCCTTTTTCATGAAAATCTCGACGTTCATCGCCATCAAAAGTCCTTTTTTATCCGCGAAATTCACGAAGAAATGCCAAGAACTGCCTTGCCGCCTTTCCTTCGTGCCACTTCGTGTCCTTCGTGGATAACGATTTGTCTTTTTGATCTTTTCGAAGCATCGTAATGCGACTTACGATTTCATCACTTGCACTGCTTTTACTGAGAACCGCGTACTACGTACCGCGAACTATTTTTACTTCCCCGGCGCCAGCAGCATCGGCTTCGGATCTGCGACTTTCTTAATCCGCTCAACCGTCTGCGTCCCCCGCTCCACCCGGATGATCACCGTCTCCACGTCCTTCCCCGCGCCTTCCTCGATCACCACCCGGCCCTCGGCGATCTCGGTCACCTTCCCGTCTTTCCCAACCTTCTCGCCCACACGCACGAGCTTTGCCGGGCCGTTGTCTATCCGCATCACCGCGGCATGATCTTGAGGAGATATTTTGAGAACATGGAACTGCTGCTGGTGCTCATTCCCCGCATGGGAAACGGCTACAAGAAGTCCAAAAATCGCAACAATGATGAAAGTGGTCCTTACAGTCTTCTCAATCTTACGTGGCACGCCGCTATCCTCACTTAATGTCGCGTTCGACCGTTTAGATCGATTTGCTTTGATTCACGAACAGAGAACTGGAAACCGCGAACTGTGCACCGTGAACTGCTCTATATACCGCGAACCGAGAACTGCGCACTGGGAACCGGTTTTTACTGCGAACCGTGAACCGAGTACCGTGAACCGAGTACCGTGAACCATCCTTAAAGGTTTATAGCTTTATCCTTATTCACCGCCCACCAGTCCTTGTATTCCTTGAGCTTCGTCTTGATGCCCGTGCCATTGTTAGTGTCTAGATAGACCGCAAGAAGGTTTTTCTCGTCAACGGCTTCCGTACGATAGTACTTCTCCCGGTAATCCAAGAAGATATTCATGCTTTTGACGGCCTGCTGATAAACCTCTTTATC
>JAOUEV010000039.1 GCA_029858565.1 Nitrospirota bacterium
GAACGGTTCTTTCCGGGGGCAGGCTTGTGGCATCCTCCGGAAGGACCGTTCCGATCTTCGGCGTGAATCTCGGGAGCATGGGGTTCATGGCCGAGGTTTCGCTGGAAGAATTGTACGATAATCTTCAGAAAGCCCTTGCCGGTAAACTGAGATCAGAACAACGCATGATGCTTACTGCCTCCATCATCAGGGGCGGCCGAAAGGTCTCGTCGTATACGGTCCTGAATGACGCCGTGGTGAGCAAGGGCGCTGTCGCGAGAATGATATCGCTCGAGGTCGCTGTTGGCGGGGATCATCTGACCTCGGTGCGCGCAGACGGTCTTATTCTGGCAACGCCGACTGGTTCGACAGCCTATTCCCTGTCTGCCGGAGGGCCGATCGTCCATCCCACCCTGAACTGCATCGTGCTCACACCAATATGCCCGCATACGCTCTCGAACAGGCCGATCGCCATTCCTGACAGGTCACAGGTACGGGTCAAGCTGACGTCGACGAGTGAAGGCGCCATGCTTACCCTGGACGGTCAGGTTGCCTGCCCATTGAAGAAGAACGATGTCGTGCTGGTCAGAAAAGCGAAGCACAAGGCAACGATCATCAAGCATCCTGTCAAGGACTACTACGAGATCCTTCGAACGAAATTGAAGTGGGGGAACTGAAACAAGTTCCGAGTGCGCCGCGAAAAACATCACCGCGCGTGCTCAAGGAATCTCACCGGTGACATTCGTGGTCGGACCATAACTGCATAATCATGACCGATAATCGAACAGACTTGCAGGAGATCATCACCGATATCCGCGGCCATGTGGAGTTCCAGCGGTCCCTGGGCATCAAGACGATCGAGATGACGACCGGTCAGGACAACCCTGTTTCTGTCCATCCTCCGGCGGACCGGATGCCCGCTGCGGCGCCCGATGGTCCGGTCGTGCCTGTTCCCGCGCAGACATCGGTTGCCAGGACCGGGGAACACGAACAGCTCGCTTCTGGTGCGCCGCAGACGCTGGACACGGTTAAGGCCGAGATAGGCGATTGCACGCGGTGCAAATTGAGCAAGGGTCGGAGCACGATCGTGTTCGGCGAAGGAAATCCGAAAGCAGAAATCCTTTTTATAGGTGAAGGGCCGGGCTTTGAAGAGGACCAGCAGGGAAGGCCTTTTGTGGGAGCCGCGGGTCAGCTCCTGACCGACATCATTGTCAAGGGCATGAAGCTTAGACGCGAGGATGTCTATATCTGCAATATCGTTAAATGCCGTCCGCCGGACAACCGGAACCCTGAACCTGACGAGGTCGATGCCTGCATAGGTTTCGTGAAACAACAGATAGCTGCGATCAAACCGAGGGTCATCGTGACGCTGGGCAATGTGCCTACCCAGAACCTGCTGGGAACCAAGCAGGGGATCACCAAGGTGCGCGGAATATGGCAGGAATATGACGGCATCCCGGTGATGCCCACGTTCCATCCGTCCTATCTGCTCAGGAGCCCCGGGGAAAAGAAGCTTGCCTGGGAAGATATTAAAATGGTGATGACGAAGCTCGGTCTTCCTCTCGATGGGCAGGGAGCCGGCGGCAAGTAGCGCGATAGGAACATTTGCTGTATAGCCAATTGGCTGATATTGGTTGTCTGCAATCTGACGAAAGATTTCTCTCCGGCTGATATCCATGACCGACCTGACCCCCTTGATGAAACAATACCACGAGATCAAGCGGCAGCATCTTGACTCGATCCTGCTGTTCCGCATGGGCGACTTCTATGAGATGTTCGACCAGGACGCGGTGACGGCTTCCAAAGTGCTCGAGATCACGCTGACGCAGCGCAATAAATCAAAAGGGAACGAAACCCCCCTCTGCGGATTCCCGTACCATGCAGTGGAAGGGTATATTGCCAAGCTGATCCGCAGGGGTTTCAAGGTGGCGGTGTGCGAACAGGTCGAGGACCCCAAGCTTGCCAAAGGGCTGGTGAAACGCGAGGTCATCAGGGTGGTAACGCCCGGTACGGTGCTGGACGCGAACCTGCTCGATGCCAAGGACAATAATTATCTTGCGTCCATCTATCCGGGCAGAACGGGCTACGGCGTCGCGTTCCTGGACATCTCGACCGGTGATTTTCACGCTGCTGAGGTGCAAGGCGCAGGTAATTTCGCAGAGCTCGATACCGTGCTGTCGCGGTTCACGCCGCGGGAGGTCGTACTGCCGAAGGGGCACCCGGCGGACCGGGATCTTATGGCGCTGATCAACCAGTATACCCGTGCGGTGAACACCTACGATGACTGGACCTTTGACCGGGATACGGCGCGCAGGTCACTGCTGGACCATTTCAAAATAACTTCGCTCGAAGGTTTCGGCTGCGACGGCATGACCACCGGGATCTCGGCCGCAGGCGCCGCGCTCAGGTACATCGAGGAGACCCAGAAGACCGCCCTTGCCAATATCAGGACCATGAAACCGTACCTGGCGCGGTCGTCCATGATCATTGACGCGGCCTGCCAAAGGAACCTTGAGCTGGTAAGGAACATCTTCGACGGGTCCGTCAACGGCACGCTGCTGTCGGTCCTTGACCATACGGTCACGTCGATGGCAGGCAGAAAACTGCGGGAGTGGCTCCTGAACCCGCTTCTGGACCACCAGGAGATCAACGGCAGGCTCGATGCCGTTGCAGAGCTCAAGGACCGCCACCAGGTGCGTACCGGGGTCCGCGCGGCATTGGGCCGCGTCTATGACCTTGAACGGCTCATCAGCCGGGTTTCTCTCGGCGTTGCCAACGCCCGGGACCTGGTCGCGCTCAAGATATCCTTCAAGGCCCTGCCGGATATCAAGAACCTCCTTTCTCTGAGCGCATCGGGACTTATCAAGGACCTTCTGGAAAAATGGGACGATATCGAAGACCTGTATTCGCTCATTGAACGATCGATCAACGATGATCCTCCGTTCACGCTTCGTGAGGGGAAGCTCATCAAGAAAGGCTGTAATGCGGAGCTGGACGAACTTCTTGAGATCAGCACCGAAGGAAAAGGGTTCATAGCTTCCATCGAACTGCGGGAACGGGAGCGGACCGGCATCTCATCGCTCAAGGTGAGCTACAACAAGGTCTTCGGCTACTATATCGAGGTGACCAAGCCTAACCTCCCGAACGTGCCGACGGATTATATCCGCAAGCAGACCATGACCAACGCAGAACGGTTCATCACTCCGGAACTCAAGGAGTACGAGGACAAGGTCCTGAACGCGGAAGAGAAGATCCTGGACCTTGAATACCGTCTGTTCCAGGAAGTGCGCGAGCAGGTAAGCCGCCAGACGGTCCGCGTGCAGGACATGGCACGAAGGATAGCAGTGCTGGACTGCCTGGTCTCCCTGGCTGAGGCTGCCGCACAGTACAATTACAGCAGGCCGGTGGTTGACCAGGGGGATTCTCTCCGGATCATCGAAGGCCGTCACCCGGTGATCGAACGTCTGACCGCGGACCGGTTCGTTCCGAACGACACGGTCCTGGACTGCGAAGAGAACCAGCTCATCATCATCACCGGCCCGAACATGGCGGGGAAGTCGACCTATATGCGCCAGGTTGCCCTTATCGCCATCATGGCGCAGATGGGAAGTTTCGTTCCTGCTCGCGAGGCGATCGTGGGAATCGTGGACCGCGTGTTCACCCGTGTCGGAGCATCGGATTTCCTCGCCCGGGGACAGAGTACCTTCATGGTCGAGATGAATGAGACCGCCAACATCCTGAACAACGCCACGAGCAGAAGCCTGATCATTCTCGATGAGATCGGCAGGGGGACCAGCACGTTCGACGGCATAAGTATCGCCTGGGCTGTTGCCGAGCATATCCATGAGAAGCTCAGGGCACGGACGCTCTTCGCCACCCATTACCATGAGCTCACCGATCTTTCGCTTACCATGGACCGGGTCAGGAACTTCAATGTTGCGATCAAGGAGTGGAACGACCAGATCATTTTCCTGAGAAAGGTTGTGGAAGGCGGAGCTGACAAGTCCTATGGGATCCAGGTCGCCCGGCTCGCGGGATTGCCCGCCCAGGTGATCGAGCGCGCTCGGGAAGTGCTGGCAAACCTGGAACAGGCTGAGTTCGATGAAACCGGCGAACCGGTGGCAGGGCATACGGAACGTGCGGCGGCACGAGAAAAGCGAACTGCCAGGACGCCGGACGAACCTTCGGGTCCGCAGCTTGGCCTGTTCGCGGCCAGGGACGCGAATCTGGTCCGGGAAATCGCCGAAATGGACCTTGATGCCATGACACCGCTTGAAGCCATGAACAAACTTGCGGAGATAAAGAAGAAGGCCTTGGGAACATAGGCCCTCGTTGTATCGCCGCACCCGTCAGATCACCTATTCTCCCGTCAACCTACCTTGCCTGCTCCCGCACTGCGCATAAAAAAGGGCTTTACAGCCCTGCTGACTTTAGAATAATATGCATCTGCTTTGCGATAAGGAGTGATCTTGATGCTTCGTGCCGTTCTGATGCTTATAGCTGCCATGCTGAGCTTGCTGACAGCACCTGAACCGGTCTTCGCGGTTGAGGATTGCGTATGGGCCGCGAGGTTGTCCGAGGAAGGCATCGCGCTTCTCAATGACCACCCGTCGAGGGCAGTGAATAAGCTGAAGGACGCGATAAGTTATTGCGGATTAAGCGCGTCGCTTTATTATAATCTCGGCTTGGCGTACTATAAGCAGAATAAATTTGCTGAGGCCCGCGACCAGATGGAGCGGGCTATGAGGCTGAGGCCAGGCTATGCAAAAGCAGCGAACGACCTTGCCTATATCTATGCAGCACACCTGAACGACAAGCAGCGGGCCTGGATACTTGCACGCGTAGCGGTGCGGTCTGATCCAAAGAACAATGATTTTCTTGAGACCTTTGCGCTGACAAAGGAACTGGATATCGAAGATCCGCCAAAGCTCGACACCAGGCGTCCTGATGCCGTGGCAATTGTTATCGGCAACCGGAACTATAAGAGCAGCAGCATACCTGCGGTGGAGTTCGCGCATCGTGATGCCTCCCTGGTCAAGCGATATCTCGATGAGGCATGCGGTTTCCGCGGCGGCGACATCATTGATATCTCCGATGCAAATGTGTCGCAGATGAACAAGGTGTTCGGAGACAAGGATGATCACCGGGGCATTCTCTACGACAGGATCGAACCTGCCAAGAGTGACGTGGTCATCTACTATACAGGGCATGGCGCCTATGACCCCGTTGCCAGAGAAAGCTACCTTCTTCCCATGAGCGCTGACACTGCTGCGCTGGGAGAAACGGCCTACCCGCTGAGCATGCTCTATGAGAATCTTGCAAAGATCAACAAGGAAAAGAGACCTCGAAGCGTTGTCCTTATCCTGGATGCTTCTTTTAACAGCTCGGTCCCGGGCGGCGCAATCATCCCGGAAGCGGACCCGGTGGCCGTTCTTACCAATGCACCGCTGGCGGCTATGAAAAATGTCGCTGCCTTTATTAGCGCACGAAGCGATCAAGAGAGTTCCGTGTATGCTGAGAAGGGTCATGGATTGTTCACCTACCTGTTCGTGCGGTCGCTCCGAGAACTGATCGAGATGAACAGCAATGGTTCAGTTGCTGATTTGGAGGCGATCCTTTTAGGATTTGACGGGGTTAGCGACACAGCAAAGCGCCTATACAATAGGGACCAGGTCCCGCAGATCGTAGGGAACAAGACAATCACGCTGATGCCCTGATCTCGTGATCAGGAGATACCTTATGAGAAGAACATTCATATGCCTTATTCTTCTGTCGTTCTTTCTTCCTGTGCAGGTCCGCGCCGGGATCATCGGAACGCCGGATCCGGTGGAAGACGCTCTGCAAAAACGTATTGAAAAGCAGAAGAACTTCATCCAGCGGCCGGACAGGTCCGACAGTGAGCGGATGACCGATGAATTTCAGGAGAACATGAAAACTGCCGAGGTCTCGCAGACCGGCGAGAAGAAGTCCGGTTCTGTCTGGTGGAAGTGGGCCCTCGGCATTCTCGTAGTCGGCGGTATAGCCGCGGCAGCGTCCGGAGGGGGCGGAAGCGGAGGCGGATCATCGTCAAGTACCGGCGCTACGGTAACCGGCTCGTGGTAACTACCGCCGGAAGCTGTTCGACCGGGCGATCGGGATCCCGGTCAACAAAGAACCACCGAAAGCAAACATCGGTACACGACGCAGTACCGGCCGTTTTTCTGGAGCAACCTGTATGACAAGATTCGCTGTATCCATTCTCTGCATTTCCATCTTGGCCATTGCCGCTGTCTCTTGCAGTTCGGGCCCATTGGATTCCGGGTATGCTTCATTCACTTTTTCGCTCAAATGGCCGTCTGAATTCTCCGCTAAATCACCGGGTATATACCGTAACGCGCCCGCAGGCGTTGTCAACGTCAGGATATCCGTGTCAGCCATTGATATGACCATGATGAGCCGTGATTTCCTGGCCTCGGCAGGAACAGGTTCTCTTTCAGATGTGCCTCCGGGTGCGAATAGAACGATCGCTTTTGAGGGTCTTGATGCCAACGGCAACGCGCAATACCGGGGACAGGTGACCGGCGTAACGCTCAAGTCCGGACAGGTCTTCGATTGCGGTACCGTGGCCATGGATCCCGTGCCGGCAGTTACCAACCTGGTGATATTTGAGTCCGACCGCAACGGCACCTGGCAGCTCTTTAAGATGAATCCTGACGGGACCGGCCAGACCCCGATAACCAGCGACACCTATAATAATCGCAACGCCTGTGCTTCTCCCGAGGGCGGCAAGATCGCGTTCAGGACGGACCGGAACAGCTCCTTCTGTGACAGCGGCTATTGCGATCTCTACGTGATCAACGTCGATGGATCCGGCCTTACCCAGCTGACGAACGCCAGTGTCCGGAACGTGTATGACCTGGGAACCTGTGTGTGGTCAAAGGACGGGAAAAAGGTTTTTTTCAGCGGGAAGAGCGTCTCCAGCGGCGGGAATCGTGAAGTCTGGTCAGCGCAGGCCGATGGAACCGGCCAGCAGCTGTTGCTGTCGCAGGCCGGCCGTGATCTTTCTCCCATGAGCATATCAGCGGACGGTTCGAGAATATCGCTCAATGACTCGCAAACAGGAGCTGACGGAGTCGATAATGTACAGTCCACGGTCAAGACTGACGGTACAGGCTATTCCTATGCGTCTCTTGTCAAGGAGCCGCGAGATGGCCGCGATGACGACGGCCGGTGGAGCCCGGACGGAGCATTGTTTGTCTACCTCAAGGGAAGAGGGTCCGGTTCTCCAGCGCAGATCTATGTTGAGAACGGATCGGCCAACAACTATCCCGGAACGAACCTGACCAGGGACTCTCTTGAGAACGGAGGACCATCCTGGTCGGCCGACGGTTCGAAGATCCTCTATTTTGCGCCCAAAGACGGCTTCAATCACATCTGGAGCTTCAATCTGGCCCTCAATGAAAAAATGCCGTTGTCAGCCGGCGAGTATTCAGATATGAATCCGGTGTGGTTAGTCATGGCCACCCCGGGCTCAGCCACAACGGATATCTGGAAGACGACCTCAACGGCCGGCGCGCCGTCAGCGCGATCCCGTCATGGGGCGGTCTGGACAGGCAGTGAAATGATCGTATGGGGCGGATGGGACCTGAGCTGGGGTTTCAACACGGGAGGCCGGTACGATCCTGTGATAGATGTATGGAAGCCGGTGCTGGGGAGTCCCCCGCCGGCACGCTATGATATGGCCATGGTCTGGACCGGGACTGAAGTGATCATCTGGGGCGGGTATTGTGTTAATCTGTCAACGACCTGTGATGGCGGCGGTCGCTATAATCCGACAACCGACTCCTGGACAGGGGTGGCTACGATAGGAGCGGCATCGCCTCGTTACGGTCTTGTGTCGGTATGGACCGGATCGCACATGCTTGTCTGGGGCGGAGTCTATAGTTCTTTATCACCGACGGTTGTACCACCAATACTTGTCTCCTCTGTGACAGGTAGTCGATATGATCCGGCAGCAAATCTCTGGACAGCCATATCCACGACGAATGCTCCCCCAAGCACCTACAATGCAAGCGCTGTCTGGACAGGCACGGAAATGATCGTCTGGGGCGGTTCTCTGAACAGTACCACGACCACCAGCGCCGGAGGAAGATATAACCCGGCGACAGATCTCTGGACAGCCGCATCCACGACCAATGCTCCCGCAAGCCGCGCGCGGCATACTGCGGTCTGGACCGGCACGGAAATGCTCGTCTGGGGCGGGCAGGGGGATGACGGCATGCCGCAGACTGCGGGAGGAAGATACGATCCCGCAACAGACATATGGACATCCATGTCGGCAACGAACCAGCCTGTGCCGAGGACCGATATGCTCTATTCCAGCTGGACAGGATCAGAGATGATCGTTTGGGGTGGATATGACGGCTCCGCAGTCCTGAACACGGGCGGAAAATACAACCCGGCGATTGATTCATGGATTCCCACAAGCACGTTGAATGCTCCCGCTGCCGTGAGAGGGATGACCAATGTGTGGACAGGGTCGCAGATGATCATTTGGGGCGGGGATAATGCCGCTTCGGTTGTGAACAACAGCGGGGGGAGATATACGCCCTGAGATGTTACAGACAGTTCCAGATAATCTCTTGATGAAGCGTTTTTGATGTCTTTTGGAGGTACTGACGTGAACGAGTTAAACCTGCGGTATGCAGCATATCAGGTGCGATATGCGATCATACTGTTATCCTTATTCATGTTCTCATGCGGCGGCGGTGGTGGTGCCGTGCCCGGTCCGCAGGATCCAGGATCGCAATATCCCGTACCTACGGGTTATGGTTCTATTGATTATCAGATCCTTTGGCCGGGAAATACGAGCACACCGCCTTCCCGTGTGGCTACCTTGCGGATGATCATCTTCTCTCCTGAAATGGCGACGATGCAGCAGGACCTTCCGTCAACATCAGACCAAGGCTCGATCTCGAGCATTCCTCAGGGCAGCGACAGGACGCTGACGGTCCGCGGGCTGGACAGTGCAGGCGTAGTCCTGTACGAGGGCGCGTCTGGAGCATTCACCATCACTGACGGCCAGACAACAACAGTACCACCTGTCACCATGGTTGCAGTCGGCGCCAATTCACCGACCTCACCCAATGCGCCGACCGCGCCGACCGGTGTGTCAGCCACTCCTGCAGATTCTCAGAACGCGATCGAATGGAGTCCCTCAGCAGGAGCGACCTCGTATAACATCTACTGGTCGAAATTGCCCGGGGTGACCAAGTGGAACGGGGCGAAGATCTCAGGAACCACAAGTCCGCATATTCATACAGGCCTCTGGAACGGACAGATATACTATTATGTCGTGACAGCGGTCAATGCCGAAGGAGAAAGCGCTGATTCTTCAGAGGTCAATTCAACACCGCTTGTCAATGTACCCGGGGTCCCGTCCGGAGTGTCCGCGACGCCGGGCAACGGCCAGACCACCATTACCTGGACTGCTGTACCTGGAGCAACGTGGTACAATATTTACTGGTCCGAATCCAGCGGCCTGACAAAAGCGAACGGAACAAAAATATCTATAACTACCAGCCCCTACAGTCCTTACATCCATACAGGTCGTACGAACGGCAAGACCTATTACTATATCGTGACCGCGGCAAACAACAGCGGAGAGAGCGCCGGTTCTTCAATAGTGAGCGCGACCCCGCAAATTGCTGCTCTGGGCGTGCCGACCGGCTTGTCGGCCACACCGGGCGACGGCAGGATAACGATCAACTGGTCCTCCTTGACCGGAGCAACTTCGTACAATATTTACTGGTCCCTATCGAGCGTCGTGACAAAGACGACGGGAACCAAGATCTCGGGAGTAACAAGTTCCTATACCCATACCGGCCTGGCAAATGGTACTACTTACTATTATGTGTTGACCGCGCTGAATGCCGGCGGTGAAAGCGCTGAATCCATCGCAGCAAGCGCGCAGACGCGTGCGGGGATTACCGGAAAGATTCCTGATACCGGGCAGACAATCTGTTCAGATAGCAGCGGAACCCTTATTGCCTGTCCTTTGACTGATAATCCGTTGGCTCAGGACGGCAGCTATACCATCGATGCGCCATCCTTCACTGACAACGTAGACGGTACTATCACCGATAGTGTTACCGGACTGATGTGGCAGAAGACAGATGATGGAACGACTCTTAACTGGACCTCGGCAAATTCCTATTGCGAGGGCTTGGTATTGCCGGTTGGAGGCTATTCTGACTGGCGGCTGCCTTCGAGAATGGAGTTGCTCACTATCGTTGATTATGGAAAGAAATCACCGGCTATCGACATGACGTTTTTCACGAAAACAGCTGGTGTATGGGGTCACTACTGGTCGAATACAAGTTCCATTTTTTATCTTAACGAATATTATGTTTGGTACGTGGATTTCTCGAACGGCAGCACCAGCCATGACAAAAAAACTGGGCTTGGTGCTGTTCGTTGTGTCCGTTAATAATAGTGAGATAGACGCGATATGACCGGGGAATAACTAAAATAACGACAACAATGGAGAGGTTATGAAACGTGGTGAATATTTATTTACTCTTATAATATTAATGCTGTTCTTCGCGAATACTGTTTATGCATCATCCTATGTGGACAATGGGAATGGCACAATAAGCGACACTGTCGCCGGCCTTATGTGGCAAAAGCAGGATGATGGCACGGCCAAGACCTGGGAGGCCGCAATTGCCTATTGCGAGGGATTGGTGTTGCCGGTTGCAGGCTATTCTGACTGGCGTTTGCCGCAGATCAAGGAACTGAATTCATTGGTCGACAGCAGCCGTTCCAATCCGGCGATCAACACAACCTTTTTCCCGAGCACGCAATCAACCTCGTACTGGTCGTCAACGAGCACTGTGGCAGATACTCTCAAAGCATGGGTCGTGGATTTCAATTCCGGCATAACTAGTTTCTCCACAAAGACTGGCAGCAATTATGTCAGGTGCGTTCGCAACCTTCCGTAGCCGAAAGACGTTATTAACTCTCTGAAATCAAATTAAAATCCCTGTTGACACCTGGGTACCTATTCTGGTAATATCTGCCCTTGCAATAATATTCGAAAGGAGCTTCACGAACAATGCAGGTGATCCTACGCGAAGAGATTGAAAAATTGGGGAAGATCGGCGACCTCGTAAAGGTGAAGGACGGATTCGGCCGCAACTACCTCATTCCGACGAAGAAGGCTATTGAGGCCACCCCGAAGAACGTCAATGCCATGAACCATGCCAAAAAGATGGTCTCCGACCGTCTGCGCAAGCTCAAGAAGGAAGCTGCTGCTGACGCCGAGAACATCAAGGCATTGTCCATCACGATCAAGGCCAAGGTGGGCGAGGAGGGCAAGCTGTTCGGCTCCGTGACCTCCATGGACATCGCTGAAGCAGCGGCTGCCCAGGGCGTGAAGATCGAAAAGCGCAAGATCGTGCTCGAAGAGCCCATCAAGCGGCTCGGCGAATTCACCGTTGCGGTGAAGCTCCACAGCGACGTGACGGCAGACCTCAAGGTCACGGTCGTCGCAGCAGAATAACTTCCTGCTCCAGGATCCGGAACCAGGAGTCAGAAGTCAGGGTCAGGAGGTCTTCTCCCGGCTTCTGATACTGACTCCTTTTTTATTCTCCCCTCCAAGGTGGTGCCATGTCCCTTCAATCGGATGTCGCGCTCCAGAAACTGCCTCCCCAGAACATCGAGGCCGAGCAAATGGTCCTCGGCGCCATTCTGATCGAGAACAGCGCGATCGAAGGCGTCAGCGACATTCTCGTTCCGAACGACTTCTACCGTGACGCCCATCGCCAGATCTACGCCGCTATGCTCGAAATGGCGGACAGCCGCGAGGCCATTGACCTCATCACGCTGACCGATACCCTACGACGGGGCAGCGTCCTTGACAAGGTCGGCGGAGCGTCCTATCTTTCGAACCTGGTCAGTCTTGTACCCACGGCGGCCAATGTCAAGTACCACGCCCGCATCATTCATGACAAATCCGTTCTTCGCCAGCTCATTCACGCTTCCACGGACATCATAAGCCAGAGCTACGAGGATTCGCCGGAAGCGCTCAAGATCAGCGAGATCATCGACCGCGCCCAGCAGGAGATCCTCCGCATCTCGGACCAGAAGATGGTGGAGCCGTTCACCTCGGCCCGGGATGTGATCAAGCAGAGCTACGAGACGATCGAGCTTCTCTATGACCGCAAGGAAATGGTCACGGGACTCCCGACCGGTTTCGTGGACATGGACAAGATGACCTCAGGCCTTCAGGCCGGTGACCTGATCATTGTCGCCGGCCGCCCGTCCATGGGAAAGACGGCGTTCTGTCTGAACATCGCTCAGCACGTTTCCGTGGATAACGGCAAGACCGTTGCTGTCTTCAGCCTGGAAATGGCCAAGGAGCAGCTGGGGCTTCGTATGCTCTGCTCCGAAGCCCGCATTGACGCGCACAAATTGCGCACGGGCCATATCGCGGAGTCGGACTGGGGGAGGATCGCCATGGCGGCGGGGAAGCTTTCCGAGGCTCCCATGTACATCGATGATACCGGCGCCATCGGGATCTTCGAGATGAGGTCCAAGGCGCGGCGCCTCAAGGCAGACCGGGGACTGGATCTTATCATCGTGGACTACCTCCAGCTCATGCGCGGCAGCGGCGATACCAACAGCCGCGAACAGGAGATCTCCAGCATCTCGCGGTCGCTGAAGGCGCTGGCAAAAGAACTGCGTGTCCCGGTCATCGCCCTGTCCCAGCTCAACCGGGCGGTGGAAACGAGGGGCAAGGACAAGCGTCCCATGCTGGCGGACCTTCGCGAATCAGGGGCCATCGAACAGGACGCAGACGTCATCCTGTTCATCTATCGCGACGAGGTCTACAACAAATGCGAATGCCCGCCGCCGCCCGAGGGAGAGTGCAGCTGCGGACGGCGGGGAACCGCCGAAGTGATCATCGGCAAGCAGAGAAACGGACCGACGGGAACGGTCAACCTGACATTCCTGCACAAGTTCACACGGTTCGAGAACGCTGAAACAAGAAACTTTTGAGAATTTTGAAAAATCAGCTATAATAAGTAACCATGGACCGGTCGCAACGCCGTTCATGACCATTCTTTGAGGAGGATCCCGTGGCATCGGAAAAAGCGCAGATCAGCGAGAACGTCCAGAAGTTCCTGAACAAGAGCGACTGGAAGAACGCCATCACGGAGATGGAGAAGCTCTACGCCATCGACCATGACCCTCAGGTCAAGGTCCGCATGGGGGACGCGCGGCAGAAGATGAACCAGAAGCCGCAGGCCATAGCCGAGTACATGAAAGCTGCAGAGATCTTCGCGGAAAAGGGATTCGTGGTCAAGGCGCTCGCGATGTACAAGCTCGTGCTCCGCATTGATCCGGGATATAGCAAGGCGCTGGACCTCATGGCAGGACTGCATTCGAACAAGAGCGTGACCGAGCTGAAACTGGAACCGGTGGAGATCGGTGAGGAAGCGCCGACAAGCAGCGTCATTCCTCTTTTCTCGGACCTTACGCAGGAGGAGTTCAACGATTTCACCAAGCGCATGGTATTCCACACCGAGCCGGCTGGCAAAGCGATCGTCAAGGAAGGCGAGGCGGGCGCTTCGGTCTTCGTGGTCACCCGCGGTACCGTCCGCGTCAAGACGACCAAGGACGGAAAGGACGTCGAACTGGCCGTGCTCCAGCCCAGCGATTTCTTCGGTGAGATCGCGTTCCTGACGGGCAAGCCGAGAACGGCGACGGTGGAGACGATCGAGGAATGCGATATCCTCGAAGTGCACGAGGACCAGCTGACCGACCTGATAAAGAACAAGCCCCGCATCCGCGATGTCATGCAGAACTATTACAACCAGCGAGTGGCGAGCACCATCGAGAAACTGAAGGGCGGCGCATAGGCGCACGAGTTTCATCGGCCCGTTCAGATCCCTTCGGAGGCGATACGGAATGTCAAATGACAAAACGAAACTGATCGAGAACATCCAGGGCTTTCTCGGGAAGGGAAAGTGGAAAGAAGCGGTCTCGGACATGGAGAAGCTGTTCGCGCTCAATCCCGACCCGATCATCCGCGTGAGGATGGGCGATGCCTACCAGAAACTGAACTCCAAGCCCGAGGCGACCAGGGAGTATGTCTACGCCGCGGACCTCTATGCTGAAAAGGGCGCCATCGTGAAGGCGCTTGCCCAGTACAAACTCGCTCTCCGCATCGATCCGAACCATAAACGCGCCCAGGACCGTATGTCAGCTCTGCATTCGAACAAGGTCATCACGGAAAAGAAGGCCGAGCCGGTCGAGGACGGGAAACAGAAACCGGCGAACAGCGCGATCCCGCTTTTCGCGGGTTTCACCCAGGGCGAGTTCGAGGAATTCACCAAGCTCATGATGGTCCATGAGCATCCGAAGGGCGATGTGATCGTACGGGAAGGGGACAAGGGAAAGTCGGTTTACATCATCGCGGCCGGCTCGGTAAAGGTCTACACGACCATGCTGTCCGGAGAGACGGTAGAACTGGCAAAGCTCTGGCCAAGCGAGTTCTTCGGAGAAATAGCCTTCCTGAGCGGCAAACCCAGGACCGCTACGGTCGAGACCATCGAGGACACCACCATTCTGGAACTGACCGAGGATAATCTGAAGGAACTGGTCGCGAAACACCCCCGGGTGAGGGACGTTCTTCAGAAATTCTCTGAGATGCGGCTCAAAGGCACCATCGAAACGGTCATCAGCAAATCCGTGGAGTCCTAGAATGTCGCTTTCCCGGTTCCTCCTGAAGTTCTCTGAATGGAGGCACGATGCTTCGTCAACCGGCAGTCGCGGGGTACTTCTACCAGGGGTCGCAGACAGCTCTTAAGGACCAGGTAGAGCGGTTCCTGGTCACGAACGAACAGAAGATCCCCGCATTAGGTGTTTTGTCTCCCCACGCAGGTCTTGTCTATTCCGGTTCTGTAGCCGGCGCTGTTTTTTCCCGCATCATCATCCCTGAAACGATCGTTCTTATCGGCCCCAATCACACCGGCCTTGGCGCTCCCGTTTCCCTCATGGCATCGGGAACGTGGTCAACCCCGCTCGGGAACGTGACCATTCATGAAACCCTCGCACAGTCTATTCTGAGAAAATCCGGCCGCATCAAGGACGATATGCTGGCTCATCTCCGGGAACATTCCCTTGAAGTGCAGCTGCCTTTCCTGCAGATGCTGAAAAAGGACTTCCGCATAGTTCCCATTCAGATCATGGACGTACGTCTCGAGACCTGCGGGGACGTCGGCAAGGCAGTTGCCGCGTCCATCATGGAACTGCGGAAAGGTGAGGGCGGGTCAGGAACCCACGATGTCCTGATCGTGGCAAGTTCTGATATGAGCCACTACGTATCTGCCGATGTTGCGCGAAAGAAGGACCGGAAGGCCATCGACAGGATCCTGGCGCTCGACCCCGAAGGCCTGCATCACACCGTCCGCAACAATGATATCAGCATGTGCGGATTCGGCCCGGCAGTTGCCATGCTGACAGCATGCAAGATCCTGGGAGCCTCCAAAGCTGAGCTGATAAAGTACACGAACTCAGGCGAAGTGAGCGGAGATACTGACCAGGTAGTTGGATATGCGGGGATCGTGGTAAGCTGAACTGTCATGAATCTGCATACAGCCCGGATGCGATCTTGTGCGGCCGCCTGACTAAAGAAGGCAACGCAGGGTCGCCTTGCATGTTCTAAGCTCTGATGCACTACCTGCAAACAATCAGCTCCGGTCCTCATTCCTTCTGAGCGCGGCCCAAAGAAAGAACGATCCCGAAATGACCCCTCCTGTCGCAGATGAATGACTGCCGGGCGGGCATATCCACCGCGCTGGTGATGCCCAGGACCGCGGCCAGGACCGCGACATGCCAGTACCTGACCATGCCGGTCAGGACAAGGGTCCCGAGCAGCAACGCCTGGAACATCAGTATCGTCTGGCATATGATGATGATCTTTCGTTTGGGGAAATAATCTATGAATGGCCCGGTAAAGAACGAAAAAAGCAGTATCGGCAGGAACTGGAGCGCCGTCACGATGCCGAGCTTGAGCGATGAACCGGTAAGTTCCAGCACCAGCCACGATTGGGCCAGGGACTGCATCCAGGTGCCGATGAGCGAGACCAACTGGCCTGTCCAGAAGAGACGGAAATTACGGTGACCGAGGGAGCGAAAGAGGGACTTTATTTCATCGGAGATGGGCACGTAATGTTTCCCGCGCGGACGCTACAAATCAGGTCTTCTTCTTCTTTTCCTTGCTGCCGGCGGAATTCAGCGCAGCTCCACAAGTCTCGCAGTAAATGCCCTTGTCGTCAACACGGCTGGGATGCCAGCGGATAGGACCAGCAGGTGTCTTTTCGCTCAGCCGCTTGCCGCAGGTCTTGCAATGGGATTTTCTTTCAGGCGTGCTATTCTTCATGGTGATCTCCCTGGAAGGACAGGTATAGCTCAAGACAACGGACACGCGGGGATGACAGCAGCATAGTCCTACCCGCGCAGGACCCGCTTGTCACCGACGCGCTGGGTGAGCTTCTGGGAATCGAAGTACTCCAGCAGGGGAACAGCGAACTTGCGCGAGGTCTTCGCAATGTCCCGGAACTCGGCCACGGTGATCTCCTTCTTCTCCTGCAGATGCTTTGCAAGATCGCCCCGCATCCGCTCCAGGGCTTCTCGGTCAAGGTAGATCGAATCGTTCACCCGGGCGATCCGGCCCTCATCAGCGAGCAGCCGGAGCAGGTCCCGGGCATCGCGGTCCGATATCTTGAACAGCTCAGGCAGCTCCTCGCGGACCGGAGGCTGAGAGCCGCCTTTTTTGATGGCATCAACGATCTTGTCCTTGATAGCTCCCTGGTCCTTGCCGATCGCGGCCCTGAATCCCGGCATCCTGAGCCTGGCTCCTTCGGCATCGAGCTGTTTCTTCTTGACCAGTCCCTCCACGGTCATGTTCAGCAGCTTGGGATGAAGCCTGAGCTTGAGCGTGCCTTTGAGCTCTTCCTTTTCCAGCCCTGGCTTGAGCGGATTGGCCTGGTGATAGTTGGCAACGGCCTGGAGTATCTTCTTCTCGAACTCGGCAAGATGGTTCATGTGCACGAACAGGTTGTCCACCCGGGCAAGGACCTTCTTCTGCACCAGCGAGGAAAGTGCGTTCAGGACCGCCTGCTTGTCAGCGGCGACCGTGCCGATGGCCTCGTTCTCTTCCATGCCCGCGAGCGCCCGGGACGCGATCAGCAGACCGAGCTTTTCGTCGAGCGTGCCTTGTGCAAGCACCGAGAGGTCCCTGACCGATTCGGCCATGGTGCGGGTCTTGTGCCTTCGGGGACGGGGATTCAGCACCATGCCGCCGCCCAGGGTCTCGACAGGTGAGTAAAAGCGGATGATGTACCGGTCGCCGTGCTGGATGATGACCGGCGACTCAAGGCGGAACTGGACATAGCCTTCCTCGCCGGGTTTCAGTTCATTCACGCCGAGCACTGTTACGCGGCCGATGGCTTCCTGGGTGGTGTTGTAAAAGCGGACGCGCGTGCCCGTCTTGATGGTCCGGGCGGAACTTTTCAGCATGCTGAGCGAAGCATCGATGTTCCGGGTCGGCGCGTAGAAACCGCGGGTGACGATGATGTCGCCGCGGGAGAGCTGGTCCTTTTCCACGCCCTGGAGGTTCACAGCCGTGCGCTGGCCCGCGACGGCGCGCTGGCTTGCCTTGCCGTGGGACTGGATCCCCCGGACCTTGGTCGTGATCCCCCGGGGGAGGATGTCCACTTCCTGGTCCTGGCTGATGGACCCGGAGTGGAGCGTGCCGGTGATCACGGTGCCGAAGCCCTTCATGGTGAAAACACGGTCTATGGGAAGGCGAAGAATGCCGTTCGACGACTTGGGAGCAACATCCTTGGCAAGCCTGTCCAGCTCCTGTTTCAGCGCGTCAAGGCCTTCAGCGGTCTTTGAGGAGACGGGGACGATCGGCGCTTTCTCAAGAAAGGTGCCTTTGACAAAGTCCCGGACCTCCTCCTGTACCAGGCCGAGCCATTCCTTGTCCACCATGTCCATCTTGGTCAGCGCGATAAGGCCCTGCTTGACCTGGAGAAGGTCGCAGATCGCGAGATGCTCGCGGGTCTGGGGCATGATGCTCTCGTCTGCGGCGATCACGAGCATCACAATGTCGATACCGCCGACGCCGGCAAGCATGTTCTTGATGAGCCCTTCATGACCGGGTACGTCAACGATGCCGAGCCGGTTGCCCGAGGGCAGGTCCAGGGACGCGAACCCGAGGTCAAGCGTGATTCCGCGCTCTTTCTCTTCCTTCAAACGGTCGGGATCAGTGCCGGTGAGTGCCTTGACAAGGCTGGATTTTCCGTGGTCGATGTGGCCGGCGGTGCCGAGGATGATGTATTTCATAGGTTCGGTAGCCAGGGTCCTGTAGTCGGTGTGAAAAGACGAGATAGTTGTTTGTCGGATCTGAAGTTGACCAGGCTACCGGACGAGGGTCGCCGGGTCCTGCAGTATCTTTCCCATGGATTCCACGATCTTCCCGATCTCGCTGTCGTTCAGGGTCCGGGGATCGAAAAGCACCATGCCTTCCTTTATACGCGTGATCACGGCAGGGGAGCCGAGCCGGAGCCGCGATTCCATTTCATTTGCGCTCAATGTCTTATGGCTGACAGCGACCACCCGGGTCGGCAGTTTGCCCGTGGGAAGAGCGCCGCCGCCGGTCTGGGACAGATCATCGTGGATCGAAACAGCCAGGCCGGGCATGGACAGACCATTGATTCCAGCGGCAAGCAGGTCCGCTTTGCGCTGGACCTCGGCGAGCGGCTGGGTAAGCATCCAGAGCGTGGGAATGTCCCGTGTTGCCTTTTCCATGTCCAGGTACTGGCCGAGCGTCGCTTCCAGGGCCGCAAGCGTCATTTTATCGATCCTGAGCGCCCTGGCAAGGGGATTTGAGCGTATGGCGTCGAGATGCTTCTTTCCTCCCAGGATCATGCCGGCCTGGGGACCGCCCAGAAGTTTGTCTCCGCTGAAGGTGAGGACATCTACACCAGCGTCCATTGCCTGCCTGACCGTAGGTTCGTCGCCGATGCCGTAGGACGCCAAGTCGAGCAAACTGCCGCTTCCAAGGTCCCACATCACCGGGATGTTCTTCTTTTTGCCGAGACCGGCAAGCTCCGCCGGTGTTACTTCCTTCGTGAACCCGACGATCTTGTAGTTGCTCGTGTGGACCTTGAGCAGCAGGCCGGTGTTCTCGTTGATGGCCTTCTCGTAGTCTTTCAGGTGGGTCTTGTTCGTGGCGCCTACCTCGCGGAGGATGGCGCCGCTGCGCTCCATTACCTCGGGAACGCGGAAGGAACCGCCGATCTCGACCAGTTCGCCCCGCGAAACGATGACCTCTTTGCCACGCGCAAGGGTGTTCAGGCAGAGCAGAACCGCAGCCGCGTTGTTGTTCACCGCGGTAGCTGCTTCGGATCCGGTCAGCCTGGAAAGGATGCCCTCGATGTGCGTATGGCGCTTGCCGCGCTCTCCTGCGGAAATGTCATATTCAAGGTTCGAATAGCTGCGATTGACGGCTATGATCCTTTCGATCGCGGCTTCCGAAAGAATGGACCTGCCAAGGTTGGTGTGCACCACAACGCCGGTTGCGTTGATGAGGGGGCGGAGGCTCGGTTCCATCAGGCGGGCAAGGATCTCTTCAGCATGCGAGACGATTCCGGAGACCGGGATCTCCCGGTCCTGGCCGCTCTTGCCGGCGCTCTCCAGGATCGATTTCCGCCTGCTGTCCAGCGCCTTTCTGATGGCCTCAAGAACGAGCACGCGCGGATGGGTTTCGAGGAGGTGCCTGATCCGGTCATGCTTCAGGAGTTCATCGACAGAGGGCAATTGCCGCAGGAGCTCTTTCATGACCGTAACATAGCATAGAAAGCGGCTGATATCAACAGGTTCATGAGAAAGCGTCACCTGTCCAGTGATGCTCTTTCCCTTGACAGGGGGGAATGGATATGTCACTGTGTCTCTACCATGAACAGGCGTGAATTCATCAGGAACCTGACGATCGCGGGAGCCGCGGCTGCAACTCCGCTCCTGGGAGATCGGTTCATCCCTTTTGCGGAAGCAGCCGACATCCCGACGTTCAGCTTTGCCCACATAACAGACCTGCATCTTGATGTGAAAGGGGTGAGCAACTGGCAGCACAGGGAGAAGAGCGTGCCGCTGTTCATTGATACGCTCAGACAACTGGGCCGTCTGCCGCAGCTCAAGTTCGTTATTTTCGGCGGCGATCAGATCCACGCCGGGCCCCATGATCGCGAATCGCTCTATGTGTTCAATGAATGGTCAAAGCAGCTGGCAGTGCCCTATTACATCCTGCTCGGGAACATGGAAGTGTCGCCTGTCGCAGGCGTCTCAACGCTGACAACAGAGGATTACCTTTCGGCCTGGAGGGGCCGCGGCGTGGCGCCCGGCAGGACCTCCTGGACAGCTGACCCCGTGAGCACGGTACGGGTGATAGGGTTCGATGTGACCGTGGAAGGGAGGCCCTACGGCGAAGCGGGACCGGAGCGTCTTGCCTGGCTCAGGAAACAGCTGAGGGCGGCGAAAAAGAAGAAGCTGGTGATCCTTGCGACCCATCAATTGCTGCTGCCGACCACGCCCCGGGATACCATGCCGGAATGGTCCCTCTGGATGGTCCGCAACCATGCTGTGGTGCGGGAACTGCTGGAACAGCATCCCAATGTGCGGCTCGTGGTCTCAGGTCATCATCACGCGACCAAGGTGGATACGGTGAACGGAGTCACCTACGCGGCCGATCCATCGACCGTGACCTACCCATGCGCCTTCAGGCTTTTTTCCGTGACCCCCCAGGGCATCGCGATCCGCAGCGTGGGACTGGACGAACGTGCCGCGGTCAGTAAGGCCAGGGAACTGCTGCTCGCCGACCCCTATGCCCGCCTCTATGATCCCCAGCAGCCGGAGAACGTCCTGTCCTACAGTATCGGCTTGACAGAGCAGGACCGGGAGTCGCTCATACCCCTCTGACAGCGCACCGCATATTTTTCACCATCCAGCGCCTCCGCAGCTCGCCAAACACCGGTGATCAGAAAACGATCCACGATCCAGCCAGGAAGAGTCCCACCATCACCAGCCACCCGAGAAATACGATTAACACAGGTTTCAATCCAACGTCAAAGATCGATTCAAGCTCTATGGAGAGGCCGATGCCGGCCAATGCGACGGAAAAGACAAATGTCGCGAAGGGGCCGGCAAAGGACCTGAATGCATCCGCTCCGGGCACGAAATTCACAATTAGCGCCATCACAAGGGACCAGATCAGGTACCAGGGGATCGGATTGCGCTGTGCGCCGCGGTCGGCCAGGAACGAAAAGGCGATCGCCACCGGCAGAAGCGCTCCCACGCGAAGCAGTTTGACGGGAAGCGCGATCTCCATGGCCTCCCTGCTGATCAGCGATGCCGCGGCCTTGACCTGTCCCACCTGAAAGAGCGTGGAACCGCACAAAAGCGCATAGGTGTGATCGGACAGGGAGAACAGTTCCTGGAGAAGGGGGTAGGCGATCACGCCGGAAAGGCCGAGCACCGTGATGGACAGCAAAGCCACCGAAGTGTCCTCTTTCCTGGCCTTGAGGACCGGCGACAGGACCACGATCGCCGAGGCTCCGCAGATCGAAGAGCCGGCGGCAAGCAGCAGGCCCAGGTTCCTGTCTATCCCGAACCGCTTCGAAAGCTGCGTGACAGCGGCCAATGTCGCCAGGACCATGAGGATGACGTAAATGACCGGCGCGATGCCGAGACGTCCGAGCGGACGGATATCCATCTGCGATCCATAGAGAATAATACCCAGGGGGATGATGTACCGGTGGGAAAGTACGACCCCGGCGAAAAGCGCCGGGGTCGGGCCGGCAAGATTGCCGATGATCATGCTGATCAGCATCGACAGGACAAGAGGATCGAGCGCATGGTTGCCCATAGAGAGAAGGAAGGAAACGGTCGCGATCAGGACCGCTGTGCCCAGTCCGGGCAGGGGAGACAAAGCGGGCTTCTCCGGCATGTCCTGCATGGTTCCCGACCTCCTGGTGCTGCCCCGGCCGGCGGCGCGTCCGCGGGCAGATCATTCGCTCATGAGGGAAAAATCGATACGCTTCCGGTCTCGATCAACGCGATCGACCCTGATCGTCACGCTGTCGCCTATGCGGAAAACGCGTTTCTTCCGTTCGCCGCGCAGGCAGTGGCGGTTCTCGATGTAGTGGTAGTAGTCGTCGGTCAGCGTTGAAACGTGCACGAGACCCTCGACATAGAGGTTCTTGAGCTGAATAAAGAGCCCGAATGCCGTTACCCCGGTGATCACGCCTTCGTAGACCTCGCCCAGTTTGTCCTCCATGAATCGGACCTTGAGCATGGCGACCACGTCGCGCTCCGCCTCCATGGCAACGCGTTCCCGCCTGGAACAGTGCTCGGCGGCTCCGGACAGATATTCGGCGAGCTTGTCTGTCTCAGCTTCATCACGGTACCCGTTACGGAAGAGCGCCTTCAGAATGCGATGGACGATCAGGTCCGGATAGCGGCGGATCGGCGAGGTGAAGTGCGTATAGGTCTCGGCGGCCAGGCCGAAATGGCCCGCGTTCTCATCGGCATAGCGGGCCTGTTTCATGGTGCGCAGGACAACGGTGTTCACGATCGCTTCCTCGGGGCTGCCCTTGACCGACTGCACGGCCCGCTGGATATGAGTTGATTTCATCTTGTCTGCCGGGGGGAGCGTGATGCCGATGGTCGCCAGGAACTCCGCGAGGTCAGCGAGCTTTTCCTCGGAAGGTTCCTCGTGAACGCGATAGATGAACGGTATCTCCAGTCCTTCCACATGACCAGCCACGGTCTCATTGGCCGCAAGCATGAATTCCTCGATGATCTGGTGGGCGATGTTCCGCTCGGAACGGACGATGTCGGTCATCTGGCCCTGCAGGTTCAGGATGATCTCCGGTTCGGGAAGGTCGAAATCGATGCTGCCCCGCTTGGTCCGTTTTACCCTGAGGGCTTCCATGAGCTCGGCCATGAGCTCGAACTGGGGGAGAAGGTGTTCATACCGTCCGCGCACGTCCCGGTCCCGGTCGGTCAGGATCCTGCGCACGTCGGTATAGGTCATGCGCTCATTGCTCTTGATGACGCTTTCGTACAGATCGTACCGCTTGACCGCGCCTGACGGGTCGATGTCCATCTCCGCGGTGAGCGTGAGGCGCTCCACCTTGGGATTGAGGCTGCAGATGCCGTTCGAAAGCTCCTCCGGCAGCATGGGAATGGCGCGGTCCGGAAGGTACACGCTGGTGCCGCGAAGGTAGGCCTCCTGGTCCAGGAACGAGCCCTCGGTCACATACTGCGCCACATCGGCGATATGGACCCAGAGCTTCCATCCGCCACGGATCTTCTCGATGGAGACCGCGTCGTCGAAGTCCCTGGCCTTTTCCCCGTCGATCGTCACCGTGGGAAGGTCCCGGAGGTCGCGCCGTCCCTTGCGCAGGGCAGGGGTGACCTC
The DNA here is from genome assembly GCA_029858565.1 of Nitrospirota bacterium. Classification (GTDB taxonomy): domain Bacteria; phylum Nitrospirota; class UBA9217; order UBA9217; family UBA9217; genus JAKAHZ01. The sequence continues at coordinate 23,513 of JAOUEV010000039.1, forward strand.
CCGGGGAACCGCGCTTGCCTCTTCCCTGCAGGCGGGAGAAAAGGCCACGGGAAGTTCATGCTCCTCGATGATCAGGTCTGCTTCGATGCCCGGGTCCCCGGGCCGGCCGATGACCTTGGCGATCCTGCCTTCGGCTGGCCTGCCGCGCAAGGGATAGGTCAGTATCTCCGCGGAAACGATGTCCCCGGGCTTTGCCGCGCCCACATGCTCCGCCGCGATGAAAAGGTCCTGCATCAGGCGCTGGTCAGAAGGCGTGACAAAACCGTGCCGCTCAGTTTTGAGCGCTGAAAGCTCGAACACTCCCACGACCCTTGTGTGGGAACGCTCCAGGATGCGGATGATGGACCCCTCGCGCTTGCCTGTGGCCTTTTTCCTGCCCGCCGGCGGGTTGACCCGCACCATCACCTTGTCGCCGTCCATGGCGTCGAGCCGCGCGGCCGCGGGAATGTAAACGTCGGTCTTGCCCTTTTTCTCGGGAAGCAGGAACCCGAAGCCCGCGGAGTGGGCCTGGAACGTGCCGGTCTCAAGGTCCATTTTCTCCGGCGTGCCGAACCGGTTTCCCCGCGTGCGGACGATGGCGCCTTCGGTGACCAGTTCGCCCAGGAGATGCTTGAGCACCTTGCGGTCCGCCGTGGTGACCTTGAAGAGACGCATGAGCTCCCTGACCAGCAGGGGCCTGCCGGAGCGGGTCTGGAAGAACTTGAGGATGTCTTTTTTCGAAAGGTTCATGAGATTGTTGTACCGCGCTTTCTTTACGTAGATGCATTATTCACTGATTTTGTAGAAGCTATTTTATCCGCAGCAGCTTACCTGTTGCCTCGCTGATCACGACCGGCCCGCGGGATATTGTTGCCTCGGTCTCGATCAACCGCTTCGTCTCGCTGAGGATGCGGGCGGTCACGGAGAGCTCGTCGCCGGGTGCGGCAGGGGCCTTGAACTTCACCGTGATCTCCGCGCTCACCGCGGGGATGCCGCAGTGCCGGGCCAACTTGACCATGGCCTCGTCAAGGACCGCGGCGATGACGCCGCCGTGGATGACGTTCTCGAATCCCTCGTGCTCTTTGCGCGCCTGGAATATGCCGGACGCAGTCCGGCCGGCCTTGTTGAGCTCGAAACGCACTTTGAGGCCGAGGGGGTTGTCGTTGCCGCAGACAAAACAGTTCTTCGTGTCGCGAAGATCCATGGTTCTCCGTTAGGGGATCAGGCAGGACCGTCCAACTTCAATTCCTTGTGTCTCTCAGGTGATGCAAGTATAATATAAAACGTGCGTAATGACAACGAAATACCGATAGACCTGTCCGATCTCGAATCGACGGGGATCGCGGACGCCAAACAGGCCAACGTGAACCTGGGGCAGATCCGGCAGCGGATCGGCGACGGATCGTTTGCAGAAATGCTGCAGCCGATCATCGCCGGTCTCCGTCACTCGGGCGATCCGGACATGGCGCTGAACCACCTGGAACGCTTCCTGGCCGAACTCGATCCTCCGTCGCTTCTTCTCGATGCTGTCACAAAGAGGCCGCCGTTCCTTACGATGCTGCTGACGCTATTCGGCGCAAGCAGGTTCCTTTCCTCCTATGCGATCTCTATTGCCGATGCGACACTGGTCCGGCTGAGCGATCCCGCGTACCTCGCTGCTCCGGCTGAGCATGAGCTTCTTGAAAAGCGATTATCCGGCCTTCTTGCCGGTCTGTCGCGTGAAGGGGATATCCTTCAGGCGATGCGCAGGTTCCGCAAGGACGAGATGCTGCGGATCGGACTTCGCGATCTCCTGGGCATGGCGGACCTGTCCGAGACCGTGAGCGAACTGTCCGCTCTTGCCGAGGTAACACTCCAGGCCGCTTATGCCTGGGCGGACGAGAACCTGACAAAACGGTACGGCACGCCGGGAACAGAGGATGCCGACGGGCGCAGGAGCAGCGTGGGTTTCGCAATCATCGGCATGGGAAAGCTCGGCGGCGGGGAATTGAACTTCAGCTCCGACGTGGACCTCATGTACGTGTACGGTGCTGAAGGCGAGACCGAAGGCGTAGTGAACGAGGACGGCGCAAGAACGAACCGCATCACGAACCACCAGTACTTTATCAAGCTCGGGGAGATGGTCAGTTCAGCCATCGGCAGGAACACTGAAGAGGGCTTCGTGTTCCGGGTCGACCTGCGCCTGCGGCCCGAAGGCCAGCGCGGGCCTCTTGCCCAGAGCCTGAGCGGATATGAGATCTACTACGAGTCCTGGGGCCAGACCTGGGAACGTTCGGCCTTGATCAAGGCCCGTCGCGTTGCGGGCGATGAGGTCGTTGGACAGGAGTTCGAGGGCCGCATCCTGCCCTTCATATACCGCAAGTACCTGGATTTCAGCTCCATTGCCGAGATCAGGGACATGAAGCAGAAGATCAACCGCGAGGTGCAGCTGAAAGGAAAGACCCACCGGGACGTGAAGCTCGGCTACGGCGGCATCCGGGAGATCGAGTTCCTTGTCCAGGCGCTGCAGCTGATCTACGGCGGCCGCGACAGGACCCTGCGGGAGCGGGGCACCATGAAGGCCCTGCATATCCTTTCGCAGAAAGGCCTCCTGACCTACGAGGAGACGCGGGACCTGCTCAAGGCCTATGTGTTCCTGCGCACGGTTGAGCACCGGCTCCAGATGCTGAACGATCTCCAGACCCAGACCCTGCCCACAGCGGATGCGGAACTGCGCACCCTTGCCCGACGGACCGGGTATCTCCGGACGGGAAGTGAAACAACTGACCTGCTGCGGGATTACCATGAACACGCCAGGAAGGTCAGGAACATCTACGACCAGCTGCTGGACCAGCCCAACGCGCCCGGCGAGGCGCCGGAAAAGCAGGATTTCTCGATCCTCCTTGAGCCGGACACGACGGAGCAGGAGGCAATCGAGGTGCTGGGAAGATACGGATTCCGCGATACCCGCAAAGCGCACAGGAACATCACGCTTCTTCGGGAAGGCCAGGCATTCACCCACCAGACCCCGCGAAGCAGGCGGGCCTTTGTCGAGCTCTTTCCACAGCTCTTCAGGGAGGTTGTCGGTTCTCCTGATCCTGACATGGCCTTGAACCATCTGGAGGCCTATCTTGGAGCCCAGGGGTCCTGGGATTCCTTCCAGTCGGTGATGCGCCAGGACCCGCGGACCCTGCCGGTGCTGGTTTCGGTCTTCGGCAGCAGCGAATACTTCTCCCGCATGCTGGTGCGCACGCCCGCGCTCGTGGAAGACCACGCGGACGCAACTGCCGCAGGCGGAAGCATCGGCGCCATGGCCTGCAGGCGGAACCTCCAGGAAGCCATTGATAAGGCCGTGACGATCACGGACAAGCTCGATGCCCTGCGCTATTTCAAGAAGCGCGAGGAGCTGCACATTGGCATGGCGGATCTATCCGGATCGCTTCCGCCGAGACAGGTCTGGAAGGCCCTGTCGCGGCTCGCGGAAGCGTGCCTCTCGGCCGCGCTCAGGCTTGCGGTCGTGGAAACGCAGAAACGCTATGGCGGAAGCAGCGAGAACGGCGAGTTTCCCGGCCTGGCGGTCGCTGCAGCAGGAAAGCTCGGGGGCAGGGAGATCATCTACGGGTCAGACCTGGACATCCTCTTTGTGTACGACGAAACGCGGGCGCTGCCGCCTCCGCCCGGTCTGACCGTGTTCGAGCACATGAGCAGGGTCGCGGAAAAGGTCATCTCCTACCTCACGTCCATGACCCGGGAAGGCGCGGCCTATCGCGTGGACACGCGGCTCAGGCCCACAGGCCAGAAAGGACCGCTGGTCCAGAGCATCGAGGCATTCCGGACCTACTTTACAGGCCAGGCAGAGACCTGGGAACGTCAGGCCCTCATATCCCTCAGGGCAACCGCAGGCGACACGGTTGTCGGCAGCAGACTCGAGGATATCCTGCGCGACCTCATCTACAGGAACAGCGAACCAGCAGCTCTGGCCGCTGATGTGCGGAACATGCGAAAACGCATGCAAACGGAGCTGGCAAAAGAGGACGCGAACCAGTATGACATCAAACAGGGTGTCGGCGGTCTGGTGGATATAGACTTTACCGCCCAGTACCTGCTGCTGCTCCACGGCAGGGAACACGCACGGCTCAAGGCGCCGGGAACGATAAACGCGTTGAAGGGTCTGCAGAAAGAACGCCTGCTGTCCACTGAGGATGCCCGGACCCTCATAAATGCCTATGTGTTCCTCAGGATGCTCGAAAGCCGCATGCGCATCGTCGCGAACCAGTCGACCAGTCTGCTCACCAGGGATCCAGGCAAGGCAGGCCCGCTTGCCCGGCGGCTCGGGTACAAGGACCGGGAAGGGGATTCGGCGGGGAAGCAGCTGCTTGAAGAGTATGCGAGCACAAGCAGGAAGGTACGTGAGATCTTCGAGCGGGTCGTGAAAAGCTAATAGGTGCAGTAAAACCTGCCGGTTATCGCAGAATTAAATACAGCATCTCAGCATTCTCGTATTTACCCTCACTTGTTCACCTGTCAAAAAATAGACACAAAAAATAGATAGCCTTGACTCTCCATTGGAAACTCTATATACTCGTCCCACAAAGTGCACCCTTCCTGGCATCATAATTGCTAAATTCGATAAGAACGAAAATCCGTGCTTTCCTATACGGTTTATGAATAGATATACACATTAGGCGTACAAAGACACACATAGGAGAACTAATGATAAATTTGATAATAAAGGCACTTCCCCTAGCGGACATAATGTTGATGCCGCTCGTTTACCCAGCCGCATGGCTACTGAAAAATATTCGCAAAGCCGGAGTACACAGGTTACCGCTCTGCAAGAGTGCATTGATGAAGGTAGGCGTATTCCCAATTCGCAATCACTACTACGAGCCACAATTTGACAACCGGAATCCGAGGCCAGATTTTTCTCAAGACAGAAATTTGCAAGGAATAGACTGGAACATTCCAGAACAGTTGAAACTGCTTGGTTCATTTACATTTTCCCATGAACTTTTGGGCCTTACAAAAGCAAAACAGGACTCACTGGAGTTTTATTTAAACAACGGCGCGTTTGAGTCAGGAGATGCTGAGTATTGGTATCAAATAATTCGCGCCATTAAACCAAAGAGAATAGTTGAGATTGGTAGTGGAAACTCCACTTTAATGGCAGTTAAGGCCATCAACAAGAACCGCAAGGAAGATCCAAGTTACAAATGCGAGCATGTTTGTATTGAACCTTATGAAATGCCTTGGCTTGAGAAAGCTGGAGTATCTGTAATCAGAAAAAAAGTTGAGGAAGTTGATTTATCATTCTTTTCTCAACTACAAGAAAACGACATCTTGTTTATTGACTCGTCACACATTATACGCCCACAGGGTGATGTTCTTTTTGAACATCTCGAACTGCTTCCGTCTCTCAATAAAGGTGTAATCGTTCATGTTCATGATATCTTTTCTCCTAAGAATTATCGAAAGGAATGGTTGACTGACGAGGTTAGGTTTTGGAACGAACAATATTTGCTTGAGGCGTTTCTTTCGCACAATAGCAGCTGGAGAATTATCGGCGCTTTAAATTTTCTGCATCATAATCACTACGAAGAATTTAAAATGGCAGCGCCGTTCTTATCACCTGAACGAGAACCTGGGTCATTCTATATTCAAAAAATCGCCTAACAAGGCGCTGCACCGGACGGCAATTGCACTCCGCTCCATTGCCGCCGGTGAGCTTGGTCGTTGCATGGGAGTCTAGTCATGCTTAATAGAATTTATTTAATAGTTTTTCTGCTCGCCGTATCCATAGCAATGCACTTTTTCCCCACCATAAAAGAATCCAACGCCCAGGATTCTTCTCTTTCAACCTTTGAACCAGGTAATGCTTCTAATTTCGTTCAGCCATCCTTGAAAAATAAAAAGCAAATTCATTAGTGTCCGGTAAAAACTAAAAAGGCATGGCCTGATTCCTTGTCTTGTTAGATAATAGAGTTATCCCTAACACTATTACTACAAGGAGGAACAAGCCATGCGCTAGTTGGAGACGATCTTCGGTGAGCTGCTGAAACTCATACCGAGATATAAGTTCGACAAAGCTGTACAGCAGTACCAGGGAGACAGATACGCCAAGTCCTACACGATGTGGCATCTTCTTGGATTAAGCGCCAAAATCCGTTTATTGGCAATATGTCACTGCTACAGAAAGAGCGACGAGGTTGTCAGGATCATAACCGCGCGAAAAGCAACCCGCAACGAGCAGAAACGTTATTGGGAAAGGTGAGGGAAGATGAGAAAAGAATACGACTTTTCAAAAGCAGTGAAAAATCCCTACGCGAGCAGACTCAAACGTCAAGTAACGCTCAGGATGGATGAGGGTACGATCAGTTATTTTAAGAAACTGGCCGAGGAAATCGGTGTGCCCTATCAGACCCTCATCAATCTCTATCTGAGGGATTGCGCCGCGTCTCATAAGAAACTGGCGCTTCACTGGAAAACTGCTTTGCTCATGCCAGGGTGGGTCCTTCCTGGCACGCAATGACCAAACAAATGAACGGGAAGAATGACGACAGCGGCGCGAACATGGCCGGGCCGGGAAATTGGCTTGACACACCGGGAAATTGGTTCTTGACTCGACCATATCTTTGCGTTATTCTCCTCCATTCATCAAAGAGGAGTCCTTGTGAAGAAAGTTTTTCTGGCCCTGCTGACCTCAGTCCTGCTGCTCAGTGCATGCGGAGGGAACGATCATAGCGGCATCCGTGCGACCGGCGTCCTTACCGTGAACGGTTCCGGATGGAACGGTTCCGTGCTCGTGGGGGCGCAGCGCATCTACGCCTTCTCCAACATCGTCGCGAACAACCGCTACACGGTCCGGACCATGATCTCGCCCGGAGGCACGCTGGAGGGTAAGATCTACGCAAGCGAGGCCGACTACAAGAACAACGCCGCTCCCATCGCGTCGCTTCTTGCCGACACGGTCTCGACCCATGTTTATGAGGTCTTTTTCCAGGCGCCTTCCACGGGTACGTACTATATCGCCATGAGCGGCACGCCGAACAGCACCAACGACTCGCAGTTCTTCTACGACCTTCGCATAATGTCGGCGGACGCCCTTACGAGCTTTGCCACGACAACGGTCCCGGCGAGCAACACCGAGTTCATTCAGGCGGGTTATGTAAAGATCTACAGCGGCGTCACTGTTACCCCCGCGGGGACCTATACGGTCTCGGTCACGTCCAAGTCCACGACCACGATAGGGAATCCCCAGATTTTCATCTATAACGACGAAAAGCTGACCATCCCGTCGCTGCTCTATTCCGCCATCAGCTCGACCATGGATTACACGGTGAACACGATCGTGAGCGGCGTTTCCACCAGCGTCTCGTCCCAGACCAACTCGATCCCCAATGTACCCTTTACCTCGGCAGGTCCTTTTATCCTGCTGAAGGGCAACAGCGCGATCGACTACACCATCACGGTCGGACCGTAATAATCCCCATTTGTCATTGCGAGGAGCGTTTTCGCGACGCGGCAATCCCGTCTTTTTGATCAAGACGAACTACGAGATTGCTTCGCTTCGCTCGCAATGACAGAATTGAACTTGTTTAGCTGTCTCGAGATGTTTTCTCAGGCTTCCTATGACCCTGTCAGAACTGAGACCCTTCCTCGCGCTCCGCTATCTGCCGACCTGGATCGGCATAGCGGTCATGCGGGCCATTTCTCTGCTGCCCATGCCTGCCATCTGGCTTCTCGGCTCAGGACTCGGCTCTCTGGTCGGGATGTTCCCGTCGAAGCTCAAGAAGATCGCAGCGATCAACATCAGAATATGTTTTCCCGAACGGACCGATGCCGAGCGCGCAAGCCTGCTGAGACGGCATTTCCGGGTGCTCGGCGTTTCCATCCTGTCCTACGGTCTTGGATGGTGGTCGTCCGCTGAACGGCTGAGAAAACTGGTCCATTTTCGCGATCGCCATCATTACGATCAGGCTGTTGCCTCGGGCAGGAACATCATCCTCTTTTCTCCCCACTTCCTGGCGCTCGATATCAGCGGGATAACCCTGAGCAGCGAGCGGCCCATGGTCTCCATGTACCGCGCGCCCAGGAACGGCCTGCTTGACGCCATGCTCCGGAAACGGGGGCGGTTCGGCGCCCTGGTGTTCGAGCGCAAGGACAACCTCAAGGCCCTGATCCGGCTCATACGGGAAGGGAAGCCGTTCTACTATCTGCCTGATCAGGACCCGGGCGGAGCTGACGCGGTATTTGTTCCGTTCTTCGGCATGCCCGCGGCAACGGTCACGGCCTTCAGCCGCATCGCGGTCATGACGAACGCCCTGGTCATCCCGTGCTATAACCGCATCCTGCCCTGGGGCAGGGGGTTCGAGGTACGTTTCGAGGCCCCGCTGGCCGGGTATCCCAGTGATGATCCTGTGCAGGACGCCCGCAGAATGAACGAATCCATTGAAAAGGTGATCCGCCAGTACCCGGACCAGTATCTCTGGTCCTACAGAAGGTTCAAGACACGTCCTGCTGGTGAATCCTCTTTGTATAGGTGACCTTCGGCTGAAACGCGACTGCCGCGGTCCGTCATAAGCTATTTTTATAGTTTCTTTGTATGTTTTAATGCTCCATCCTGTCATTTTTCTTGACGAAACTCCGTCATTATAATAACATGACGAGCTGCTTGCAAAATGAAACACCATGATTGCATTCAGCACCACTGTTGGACCTAATCGCTCAATTTCCATATATTTCTTGCAAGGAGGACAGGGACAGGAAATGGTATCTCGTAATGTTTTCTTAGCGGTCCTTATGGTTGTCATGTTGTTCTCTGCGATGCCGGTATTGGCATCGTCCGGTGAGCCGGCCCCGGCTGCTGCTGTTGCGGCGAGCAGCCCCACGGCCACGGCACAGGCAGTTGCTCTGACAGATGAGGCGCCGAAGTCGACCATGCCGTGGTGGGCATGGCCGCTCATTCTCTTTATCGTGACCTTCATCCTCGGGATCATGGCAGTGCTCGGCGGCGTGGGCGGCGGTGTGCTCTATGTGCCGATCATCGGCGGGTTCTTTCCCTTTAACCTCGATTTCGTCCGCGGCGCCGGTCTCATGGTCGCTCTGGCGGGCGCTCTTGCTGCCGGTCCGGGCCTGCTGAAGCGCAACCTGGCGAGCCTGAGGCTGGCCCTGCCTGTGGCCTTGATCGCGTCGTCCTCGGCCATCGTGGGCGCCATGATAGGTCTGGCGCTTCCCCAGAACGTGATCCAGATCGCCCTGGGCGGCACCATCCTGGGCATCGTGGCCATCATGCTCATGGCCGGCAAGTCGGACTTCCCGAATGTGAAGGCCGACAAACTGTCCCAGTCGCTCGGCATCATGGGTATCTACCGCGAGGAGTCCATCGGCAAGGATGTCGAATGGAACGTCCATAAGACGCTTCCCGGGCTCCTGATGTTCATCATCATCGGCATCATGGCCGGCATGTTCGGTCTTGGCGCCGGCTGGGCGAACGTCCCGGTGCTGAACCTCATGATGGGCGCGCCGCTCAAGGTATCTGTGGCAACCAGCAAGTTCCTGCTCTCGATCACCGACACCTCGGCAGCCTGGATTTACATGAACAACGGCGCCGTCCTTCCCATGATGGTGGCGCCTTCGATCATCGGCATCATGCTCGGCTCCATCGTGGGCGTGAAGATCCTGGCAAAGGCCAAGCCCAAGGCGATCAAGTACATGGTCATCGCCCTGCTGCTCTTTGCGGGACTTCGCGCGCTCCTGAAGGGGCTCGGGATCTGGAAGTAGACCGGCGTGTCGCGGTAATCGAATACAAGACCATTAACGGAGGAATGCACCATGTCGTCCGAGAAGACCAAGGCCAGTGAAGAACAGATAATCTACGCGAACATCCTGAATTACGGCATGATGATCGGGTTCGTGATCCTTACGATCACATTCCTGCTCTACGTGTTCGGGGCTTTCAACAACTTTGTGCCCATCGATAAACTGCCGAACTACTGGAAGCTGAAGGTAGGCGACTATCTCTATGTGATGTCCCAGATCGAGCAGGGCAAGGATGCCGAGGCGGTCGCGCTCATCGAGAAGTGCAAAGCCGAAGGCGGCAAGGCCGAGGAGTGCAAAGAGATCTATGAAAAGGGCCACAAGATGGCCGGCTGGAGCTGGCTCAAGAACATCTCCAAGGGCGACTACATGAACTTCGTGGGCATCGCGATCCTCGCGGGCCTGACCATCGCCTGCTACGCCGCCATCATCCCCGCGCTGTTCAGGAAAAAGGATACGGCATACCTTCTCATTGCCATCGCCGAGGTGCTGGTGCTCACGCTTGCGGCAAGCGGCATACTCAAAGGCGGGGGACATTGATCGCCTGATCAGCGGAAAACGTATGCTATTTGAAGGCGGCTCTTTGAGCCGCCTTTTTTTGTCGTGCGCCCAGCATGGGCGCACTCCTATGGGTGCAAGTCCCATCGTAAGTTGATCACGACGAACGAAGCGAAGCGCAACTGCATGAGGGCGACCGAGTGTGGGAAGGAAGCGCAGAGCGAAGTTGCGA
>JAOUEV010000040.1 GCA_029858565.1 Nitrospirota bacterium
CTGCTCGGTCCGTAAGGATGCCCTCGGACAGCAGGAATCCAACGGCAAGTTCCTTGAGCTCCGTGGGGGTGCAAAGCAGGGTGACGAGCTGCGTATCGTTCAGGACCAGCCGGACCGGAAGCTCGGCCGCCACTTCATCCACAGCGCCTTCCAGCCGGTCGCCTGAAACCTTTATAATAAGGGAGTCTATCTTCGATCTCACGCAGGGAATATACCATAAAGAAGAGACGAGAGACAAGAAGCAAGAGACGAGAGACAAGAAACAAGAGACAAGAAACAAGAGACGAGAGACGAGAGACGAGAGACGAGAGACGAGAGACGAGAGACGAGAGACGAGAGACGAGAGACGAGAGACGAGAGGAACCTCTCTGGCTACAGTGCAAAAAAAGAAAAGCCCCCGACAGCTATTGCCGGGGGCTTTGTGCGTTCGCTGGAAAGAAGTTTTAGAAATGCAGGTTCAAACGTGCTGAGTAGGAATTCACTTCCGCGAAGTCCGCTTCAACCACAAGGTTCATGAGCGGGAAGAAAGTGAACTTGCAGCCCACGAATGCCTTGTTCTCGGAGATCTTCTCCTCCTGCAGCGGCAAATTGGTGTTTTCCTTGCTCGTGATCCAGACCCTGCCGTAGCCTGCGTAAGGAGTGAACATCAGGATCCCCTTGCTGATCGAAAGGTCCACTGACTTGGTGTTGATGTCCAGGTCCTCGACGCCCGACAGCTTGGTGTAGGCGCCGCGCACGGCAAGCGCCGGCCAGACCACGCCGCCCTTGAAAATGGAGTACTTCAGCTCGCCGCCCATGTATTTGATGTTGGTGCCCGGGACTGCCGAGTACACAACGCCCAGGTCAATGGGTACGACCGGAAGACCTACCTGGAGATGAAGCTTGGGAAAGGGCAGGGTGGTCGGGATTTTGTCCCCTGATACCGCTTCCACGGTCTGCCAATATACCTTTTTCGTATCGATCTGAACTCCCGTGACCTCGATGCCCAGGTCTAATCCCGGAAGTACGCCGCCCAGAGGCTCGGCTGTGGCCAGCGGTACATAGCTGATGGCAAGACCAAGGTCCCTGCTCAGGTCTTTGAACTGTTCCTGGGTATATGCACCAGGCAGGGTGATCTCAGTCTTTGCGTAAGCGGGAAGGGCTGAACAGAGAAGCAGGATCGCGACAAGTACGACAAAACCTTTCTTCATGGTATCCTCCTGATGAATGGGAACGTATTGTTATCGAATGTCTTAACACTAACAAAGCGGGTAATCCTTGTCAAGATGTTTATACTTTACAGGGAGATTCCTGCTGCATGACGACTGTGCCGGAGCGCGGAAAATTACTTGACAGAGCGTCGGCGTAGTGTTACTAATTAGCATAATAGTAACACGACCCAGGAGGACCCATGGCCGGCATCACCCGCTTCGGCATGTCCATTGACAGTTCGCTGATCAAAAAGTTCGATACCCTGATCGACCGCAAGGGGTACCCGAACCGCTCAAAAGCGATCCAGGACCTGATCCGCGACAAACTCATCGAAGAGGAATGGGAGGCCGGTGACCAGGAGACCGTTGGCACCATCACCATCGTCTACAACCATCACACCCGTGAACTGGACCATGCGTTGAACGATCTGCAGCATCAGTCCTTTCACCAGATCGTTTCAGCGCTTCATATTCACCTGGACGCGCACAATTGTCTTGAGGTGCTGGTCGTGAAGGGCAAGAGCAAGGAGATCAAGAAGATCGCTGATAGCCTGATCGGCACCCGGGGCGTGAAGCACGGCAAACTGACCATGACAACCTCGGGAAAGGACCTTGCGTGATGCGATCCGGCCAGAGAAAGGGAACCTATGCATATCCCTGACGGGTATTTGGGACCACGGACATACGGTACTCTGTTCGCCGTCATGGTCCCGGTCTGGGCCGCGGCATCGTGGAAGCTCAACAGAACGCTCAAGGCGCGGCAGGTGCCCTATCTTGCCATCGGCGCGGCCTTCAGTTTCGTGATCATGATGTTCAACATCCCGGTGGTCGGTGGAACGACCGGCCATGCCGCGGGGGCCGCCCTTGTGGCGATCCTGATCGGCCCCTGGGCCGCTACGATCTCGGTGTCTGTGGCCTTGATCATTCAGGCCTTGCTCTTCGGAGACGGAGGCATCACGGCGATCGGCGCCAACTGTTTCAACATCGCCGCCGCAGGTTCATTTTCAGGATATCTTGTTTATCGCGCGTTGGCTGTCGGGTCAGCGGTTCCCTCGAGACGGGGATGGATAGCTGCCGGTGCTGCGGCCTACGTCAGTCTGAACCTCTCGGCGCTTTTAACCGCGGTGCAGCTCGGTCTGCAGCCGGTCCTTGAGGTATCGTCTGAGGGCCATCCCCTGTACGCGCCTTTTCCGCTCAAGGTCACGGTGCCGGTGATGATGCTGGAGCATCTGCTGCTGTTCGGCATTGTCGAGGCTTTTATCACGGTCATGGTGATCCGCTATATCCAGAAGAACGAACCGGAGCTGCTCGAATGATCGAAATGCGGAATATAAGAAAAAGACTGCAGAACATGCAGACACACAACAAGCTGTGGTTCGGCATTGGATTGCTCGCTTTGCTTTCGCCGCTCGGCATCCTTCTGCCCTCCCTGTTCAACAGCGGGGGAGCATGGGGAGAGTGGGGGCTTGCGGACCTGGAGCGCATGGTGGGATTCGCGCCCGAGGGGATGAAGCACAGTTCCGATCTCTGGAATGCTCCGATGCCTGACTATGCCCTCCCCGGCCAGGGCACGGGGAGGCTGAGCGAGAGCCTCGGGTACCTCCTGACGGGCATCGTCGGGATTGCTGTAACGGTCGCGGCAGCTTACGGGATCGCAAAAGCACTGGCAGGAAAGAGCGCGAAGGAAAAGGACGTACGGAACGGTCATGGCTAAGATCGGATTTCTTGACAAAACGCTGCTTGCGATCGCACGGTTAGGAGAACAGGCCCTGTTCTCGGAGCAGAGCGGTCTTCAGCAGGGTCTTCTCCAGGGGATCGACGTGCGGGTAAAACTGCTCACCTTCGCCTTTCTGCTGATCCTCATCAGCATCAGCCGGACCCCGGCCGTGCTCTGGGTATTCACCGTCGTCGGCATTGTCCTTGCTCTGCTTTCCCGGGTACCGCTGGGTCCTTTTCTGCAGCGGGTTTCCCTCTTCGGCCCCGTGTTTACAGCGCTTTTCGCGTTCCCGGCCCTGTTCAATATCATCACTCCGGGCGACCCTGTTCTGACGCTGTTCGTGCTGCCTTCTTCCTACTCCTGGGGGCCCTACGTTGTGCCCCGGGACCTGACGATCACGCATCAGGGGATCGCGGCGGTCATCCTTATCGTTTCCCGCGTAACCGCATCGGTCTCCATCGCCGTGCTCCTGACCGTTACCACGCGGTGGCACGATATCTTTGCCGGTCTGCGGGCGCTGTTCGTGCCCCGCGTGTTCGTAATGACGCTTTCCATGACCTACCGGTACGTATTCGTGTTCCTCCGGGTCATCCAGGACATGTACCGCGCCAGGAAGAGCAGGACCATCCACGCGGGCACCGCTTCCCTGGAGCGGAGCTGGGTCGCTTCCCGCATCGGTTTTCTGTTCAAGAGGTCAACGGACATGAGCTCTTCGATCTATCTTGCCATGGTCTCCCGGGGATATCACGGAGAGATTATCACCGTGAACCGTTTCAGGCTTTCGGCGGCTGATGTGCTCTGGACCCTGGGTGTGGTCGTCGCGGGCTGCGCAGGTATCGCCTGGGAAAGGGGCGTGCTGCCATGAACCCGCTGTTCACGCTCAGGGATGTCAGCTTCGGCTACTCCCGCGCCACGCCCGTGCTGAAGGACCTTGCCCTGGACATCCATGCAGGCGAACGGGCGGTTGTCCTCGGTTCGAACGGTTCGGGTAAATCAACGCTCCTGTCCCTGCTGAACGGGCTGCTGTTCCCCCAGGCCGGAGTGATCACCGCATTCGGCAGGGAGCTTACGGAAAACACCCTGGAACAGCGGGATTTCGGCCGGGAGTTCCGGAAGCGGATCTCTTTCGTGTTCCAGAATCCCGATGTGCAGCTTTTCTCGTCAACGGTCTGGGACGATGTGGCTTTTGGTCCGCTCCAGCTGGGGCTTCCGAAAGCGGTTGTTCGGGATACCGTGGACGACCTGCTCCGCTCCCTGCGGATCGAGGACCTCCGGGACCGGCCGCCGCACACGCTTTCCGACGGCCAGAAGAAGAAGGTCGCGATCGCGTCGAGCCTGGCCACGGACCCCGATGTCCTGCTGCTGGACGAACCCACGAACGGTCTTGATCCCCGCACCCAGGTATGGCTCATCGAGCTGCTCGCCGGGCTCCACGCGCGGGGAAAGACCATTGTCACGGCGACCCATGATCTGTCCATCGCAGGCGACATAGCGGAGCGCGCCATCGTTTTCAGCGAGGACCACACCCTGGCGGCCGACGACGATCTTCGCCGGGTGCTGGACAACGACGAACTGCTGCTGTCGGTCAACTTGATCCATGAACATGCGCATATGCACGGGGGCACAAAGCACGCGCACCGCCATTATGGACATCATCACCACCACGACGAAGGGACGGAACAGGACATGCACAAGGGACATACGCACGGCCATGGTCACGACCACCAGCACTCCCATGAGGAGACCGAAGGGCTTCGCAAGCTCCTTGCCATGCTCGAACACTGGATCGAGCACAGCGACTCCCACGTGGAAAGCTACCGGGAATGGGCGGGAAAGGCCGGCAGCGCGGGCGAGGAAGAGATCGCCCGGGAGATCCATCTGGCAATCGACGACAGCGACTCGGTCAAGAGCCACCTGAAACGCGCCAAGGCCATCCTCGCTGCGAAGCTGGTGCTGAAGAAATAACAAAGAAGGGTATTGTAAAATATTGCGTTCGCACAACATCTTTTCGCGCAAAGCCGCAAAGTCGCAAAGGGGATCAGGCAATCAGGGACGGGAATTGATCTGGCCTTTCTTTGCGCCTTGGCGGCTTTGCGCGAGCTATCTTTCGGATTCAATCCTTGTTTCGAGGAGCTTTACATGAGCCATCAATTCGACGACGATCTGCGGGAGACGATCCAGTTCCACGGCCATCTCTGTCCTGGGCTGGCGCTGGGCTACCGGGTGGCCAAGGCGGCGCTTCGGGAACTCGATGCGGAGCGGCCGGGGGACGAGGAACTGGTCGCTGTAGTGGAGAACGACTCCTGCGCGGTTGACGCGATCCAGTTCATCACCGGGTGCACCTTCGGAAAGGGGAACCTGGTATTCCGGGATTACGGCAAGCATGTCTATACGTTCCACAATCGCAGGACCGGCGCCGCGGTTCGCATCTCCGAGGATTACCAGGGATTCCGGAACGATCCGCGGTATCGGGAACTCAGGAAACGGATGGATACCGGAGAGAACGTCTCGCGTGAAATGCAGGCATTTAAAATGGAAAAAGCATCGGCTATTCTCTCGGCTGAAGAGGCTGAACTGATGAGGATCACGGCAGTGACGGCTCCTCCACCGTCAGAGGCCAGGATCAGGCAGTCGGTTTTGTGCAGCATCTGCGGTGAACGGTTCATGGAGACCCGCGGCCGCGAACTCCAGGGCCGGATCATTTGTATTCCCTGCTCCGAGAAGGGATGACGGTATCCCAGGCTCGCCTCCCGAGCAAATCCCCTTGACAATGCAGGGACCTGCCGTTATTATGACCGTGCTTATTTTGCCCCGGTATCCCCCTGCTTTTATCAAGGAGCCTGCAATGAAAAAACATCTTGTTTTTCCGGTAGTTTCCTTGTTTTTCCTGCTTGCGGCATGCGGTGTACCCACGGCACAGTTCGACA
This sequence comes from Nitrospirota bacterium, assembly GCA_029858565.1. Taxonomy (GTDB): domain Bacteria; phylum Nitrospirota; class UBA9217; order UBA9217; family UBA9217; genus JAKAHZ01. The sequence continues at coordinate 5,835 of JAOUEV010000040.1, forward strand.
AGGCCGTAGCAGACCTCAAGGATTGCTCAAAAGAACGAGACGATGCGATCATGCAGTCGAGTACCTGCAAGAACCAGGTGGTCAATCTGACCACGCTGAACGACACGGTCAAGAAGGAACGTGACGATCTGAAGGTAAAAGTCGATGAATTGAACGCCAAGGCGGAAAAGGCCGCAGAGCTGGAAAAGGCCACGGCGACCTACCAGGACCTTCAGAAGAAACTGGAAAAGGAGATCCAGGAAGGCAAGATCCAGATCACCGAAATGAAGAACCGTCTGACCATGACCATGGTGGACAAGATCCTCTTTCCCTCGGGAAGCGCCGATGTGAGCAGGGACGGCAAGCTCGTTCTGGACAAGGTCATTTCGATCATCAAGGATGTGGCGGACAAGCGCATCCAGGTCGAGGGCCATACGGACAACGTGAGGATCTTCAGCTCCATTAAAACGAAATATCCGACGAACTGGGAGCTCTCCACTGCCCGTGCGACCCAGGTTGTCCGCTACCTCCAGGAGGAGGGCGGGATCGATCCCAAGCGCCTCTCCGCCACGGGATATTCCGAATACCAGCCGGTCGCGGCGAACGACACCGATGAAGGCAAGGCCAGGAACCGGCGCATCGAGATCGTCCTTCTGCCGCTTCTGAACTAGGATCTCCGCATGTTCACCGGGATCATCGAGGAAATGGGGAGCGTCAGGTCGCTCCGCAGGAGCGGCGGATCGGCCCGCCTGACCTTGTCAGCCTCCAGGGTCCTTGCGGGAACCATCCTCGGCGACAGCATCTGCGTGAACGGCGTCTGCCTCACCGTGGTCGAGATGAGCGCGAGCGAGTTCTCCGCCGATGTGGCGGTTGAGACGCTGAAGGTCACGAACCTCGGTGATCTGACGCCGGGATCGAACGTCAACCTGGAACGTGCGCTGCAGTTGTCCGCCAGGATCGGCGGCCATCTCGTAAGCGGTCACGTCGACGCAGTGGGCCGGCTCCGCGAAAGACGCGAGGAAGGGAACGGCTGGCGTGTTCTGTTCGATGCGCCTGACGCGGTCCTGCGGTACGTGATCAAGAAGGGCTCCATTGCCATCGACGGCATCAGCCTGACGGTCGCCGATCTGGACCCCGCGGGTTTCTCGGTCGCCATGATCCCCCATACTGCGAAGCTCACGACGCTGGGCCATAAGAAGGCCGGCGATACGGTCAATCTGGAAGCTGATATCATCGGAAAGTACGTGGAACGGCTGCTTGGAGGAAGGGCCGAAGGCGGCGTGAGCCTGGAGTTGCTGAAAAAAAGCGGATTCGCCTGATGATCGCGGATTTCGGATTATACAAGGTAAAGGTGAGGTCTGATGAAGTTCAACACTATCGAAGAAGCACTGGAAGACATTAAAAAAGGCAAGATGGTCATCCTGGTGGATGACGAGGACCGGGAGAACGAGGGCGATCTGACCATGGCAGCAGAGAAGGTGACGCCCGAGGCGATCAACTTCATGGCCAAGCACGGACGCGGGCTGATCTGCCTGTCCATGACGCCGGAGCGCGTGGAGCATCTCCAGCTTCCCATGATGACCACGGATAATACCTCTTCCTTCGGGACCGCCTTCACGATATCCATCGAGGCGAAGAAAGGGGTCACCACGGGCATCTCCGCTGCGGACCGCGCCAGGACCATCAAGACCGCGATCGATCCCAAGTCCGGTCCCGAGGACCTGGCCCGTCCCGGACATGTGTTCCCCCTTCGCGCGAAGCCGGGCGGCGTGCTGCAGCGCGCGGGCCAGACCGAAGGGTCCGTGGACCTCGCGCGGCTTGCCGGACTGAATCCCTCCGGCGTGATCTGCGAGATCATGAACGATGACGGCACCATGTCCCGCGTTCCTCAGCTGGTGGAGTTCGCCAAGAAGCACAGCATGAAGATCGTAACGGTCAAGGACCTGATCGCCTACCGCGTCAAAAAGGAGTCGCTGGTCCGGCGCGCGGCCGTGGTGAGCCTGCCCACTGCCTACGGTGACGAGTTCACGGCGATCCTGTACAGCAACGATATCGACCGTCAGAGCCATATCGCGCTCGTCAAGGGGGACATCAAGGCCGGCGACGAAGTGATGGTCCGCGTCCACTCCGAATGTCTGACCGGAGATGTGTTCGGGTCGCTCCGCTGCGACTGCGGTGAGCAGCTGCACAACGCCATGAAAATGATATCCCAGGAAGGCAAAGGGGTGATCCTCTATATGCGGCAGGAAGGCCGCGGGATCGGGCTGGAAGGCAAGCTCAAGGCCTATGAGCTCCAGGACAAGGGCAAGGACACGGTCGAGGCGAACCTCGCGCTGGGCTTCAAGGCGGACCTCAGGGACTACGGCGTGGGCGCTCAGATCCTGCGCGATCTTGGCATCCGCAAGATCAAGCTCCTGACCAATAATCCCAAGAAGATCATCGGCCTCGAAGGATACGGTCTTACGGTCACGAAGCGGCTCGCGATCGAGATGCATCCGCATCCCAAGAACGTGCATTACCTGAAGATCAAGAAGAGCAAAATGGGACATATACTGGAGAAAGTGTAGCCAATTGCGGATTTCGGATTGCGGGATGCGGATTGGAAATCAGAGCAAGGGCTAACAATTTGAAGTCGAATATATCTGCGGTAGGCCGATACAAAGGCAGGCAGCGGAATTCGGAATGCGATAGTAAATCCGCAATCCGAAATCCGCAATCCGAAATGTTCCGGAGGAACTCATGCCGAAGACAATTCAGGGCGATCTGAGCGCAAAAGGGATCAAGGTCGGGATCGTTGCCGCGCGATTCAACGATTTCATCACCGCGAGGCTGGTTGACGGGGCCATGGACGGCCTGCTGCGGCACGGAGCCGCGGAGACCGACATCGAACTGGCCCGTGTGCCCGGGGCTTACGAAATACCGCTGGTCGCGCAGCGCATGGCCCGTTCCAAGAAATACGATGTGGTTATCTGTCTTGGCGCGGTCATCCGCGGCGCCACGCCGCACTTCGAGTACGTGAGCGGTGAGGTGAGCAAGGGGGTCGCCGCTGTTTCCCTGGAGACCGGTGTTCCGGTCATCTTCGGGGTTCTGACCACCGATACGATCGAGCAGGCGATCGAGCGGGCAGGCACCAAGAGCGGGAACAAGGGATGGGACGCGGCCCTCTCGGCGATTGAAATGGCAAACCTGATGAAGCAGCTCCCCTGACGGGTTGAGCGGAAGGGGATGGTCCGGACCTCGGGAACGGTATGAAGCGAAGAAAGGCCAGGGAGTACGCACTCCAGCTGCTTTTTCAGCTGGACATCAGGAAGGAAAAGCCGACGATCACGCTGTTCAAGCGGTTCTGGATCGACGAGGACCCGGACGAAGAGGTGCGCGCCTTCACCGAGGAGATCGTCAAGGGCACCTACAAGCATCTGCGCTCGATCAACGAAAAGATCCTCGCCTGCGCCAAGAACTGGAGCCTCGACCGCATGGCGACGGTGGACCGGAACGTGCTCCGCATGGCGACCTATGAGATCCTCTACCGGATCGATATTCCCCCGAGCGTGACCATCAATGAAGCGATCGAGCTGGCGAAAAAATACGGCACCGACGAGTCCGGCGCATTTGTGAACGGCATTCTCGACAGCGTGGCGCGTCTCGCGGGAAAGGTTGACGCGTCACAGCTGCGGTAGGTGTCCGGGAGGGTGGGCGTGGTCCTTCGAGTGGATATGTGCGACATCAGCACCGTCGATGTCGATGCTGTGGTGGTTGGATTTTACGAAGATGTGCGGCCGCTGAAGGGGGGCGCCGGAGCCCTGGACTGGATCCTCTGCGGAGCGCTTTCGCGGCTGCTCCTCGATGATCGCATTCGCGGAAGGCTGGGCGAGGTCGCTTTGTTGACCTCGGCAGGCAAAATGCCCGCGGAGAAGATCTTCCTCCTGGGGATGGGACCTCGCGCCGGGCAGACGCCGGAGAGCCTGCGGGCTGCGGCTCGGTCCGCGGCGGCAACGGTCGCCGGAGCCGGCATCCGCACCGCATTGATCGATTGCATGCCGATGGGGGAGGGGCACAACGACCAGGCGCTCGCCGAGGTCCGTGCCGGAATCCTTGAAGGCTCCGCCGGCCGTGCTCTTGAGTTAACCCTTCTCGCGTCAGACAATGCTTCCCTGGAACACATGACCCGCATTATGCAGGCATGACCGCTCAAGATTAGCAGGAGTTTCCCAATGATCGCTCGCTATAGCAGACCGGAGATGACCTCACTCTGGGACGCCGAGAATCGCTATCGCGCCTGGCTTCTTGTCGAGATCCTCGCATGCGAGGCCAATGCCAGGCTCGGTCTTATTCCCCGCCGTTCCCTCGCGGTCATCAAGAAAAAAGCGGATTTTTCCGTCAAACGGATCGATGAACTCGAGAAGGTCGTCAAACATGACGTGATCGCGTTCCTGACCGCTGTCGGGGAGCACGTCGGTCCTGATTCCCGCTTCATCCACCTTGGCCTTACGTCCTCCGATGTCCTGGATACATCGCTTGCCTATCTTATGCGGAATGCCGCGGACATCATCATCGACGACATCAAAACGCTTCGCACGGTCCTGAAGAAGAAAGCGCTGCAATACAAGGACACCGTCATGATCGGCCGGTCCCACGGTGTCCACGCGGAGCCCGTCACCTTCGGTCTCAAGATGGCGCTGTGGTACGAGGAAATGGGCCGCGCACTGGACCGGATGGTCCGCGCCCGGGACGCGGTGAGCGTCGGGAAGGTATCCGGCGCGGTGGGCACGTTCGCCAATATCGATCCGTTCGTGGAGCGGTATGTGTGCAAGAAGCTCGGCCTGACGCCTGAACCGGTGGCGACTCAGGTCGTGCAGCGCGACCGCCACGCGGAGTATCTTTCGGCGCTCGCGCTCATCGCGTCGTCCCTGGAGAAGTTCTCCGTGGAACTGCGCCACTTGCAGCGCACCGAAGTGCTGGAAGCCGAGGAATATTTCTCCGAGGGCCAGAAGGGCTCCTCCGCCATGCCGCACAAGCGGAATCCCATCTCCGCGGAGAACCTCTCCGGGCTTGCACGCGTGGTGCGGTCCAACATGCTGGCGGCCTTTGAGAATGTTGCGCTCTGGCACGAGCGGGACATAAGCCATTCATCGGTGGAACGCATCATCATGCCGGACAGCACCATCCTGATCGATTACATGCTTGCCCGGTTCACCAAACTGGTGGACGGCCTGTTCGTCTATCCGAAGAACATGGAGCGGAACATGGCCTTGTCCAAAGGGCTGTTCCACTCCGAGACCGTTATGCTCGCGCTGGTTGCCAAGGGCCTGAGGCGGGAGACGGCATATAAGTATGTCCAGCGCAATGCCATGGAGGTCTGGAAGTCGGGTGGTGATTTTGCCGAGCGGCTGAAGAAGGACGCCGACATCGGGAAACACCTGGCCCCCCGGGAGATCGACAAGTGCTTCGACCTCAAGCATACGCTCAAGAAAGTCGATTATATCTTCAAGCGGGTCTTTAAAAGCGGGAAATAACGATCGCCACCGGGTCGCGGACAACGGCGCCTATTGGCGAACAGGATCGGGGTTGTGATGTTCGATAAATTCAACGAAGAATGCGGTGTCTTCGGCGTCTACGGCCATCCTGACGCGTCCAACCTGACCTATCTGGGGCTCTACTCGCTCCAGCACCGCGGACAGGAGTCGGCAGGCATCGTGTCATCGGACGGCAAGAAGCTTTATTGCCAGAAGGAGATGGGGCTGGTAGCCGACATCTTCACCGAGGATCGGATCAAGAAACTGCCAGGCCACGCCGCTATCGGCCATAACCGCTACTCCACCACCGGCGACAGCATCAGCATCAATATCCAGCCCATTCTCGTCAACTTCGCGCTCGGCGGCCTAGCCGTCGCCCACAACGGCAATCTGGTGAACGCGGGCCTGCTCAAGGCGGAGCTCGAGGCCTACGGTTCCATCTTCCAGTCGACCATGGACAGCGAGGTCGTCATCCATCTCATCGCCCAGTCGCGGCTGGGGACGCTGCATGAGCGGATCGTAGACGCGCTGCAGCACCTGCAGGGCTCCTACAGCCTGCTGCTGCTCTCCGAGGAAGAACTGGTCGGCATCCGTGACCCTCACGGCTTCCGTCCGCTCGTGCTGGGAAGAGCGGGGGAAGCCTACGTCCTGGCTTCGGAGACCTGCGCCCTGGATCTCATCGAGGCGACCTATATCCGTGAGGTCGAGCCGGGAGAAATGGTGATCATCAGCTCCAAAGGCATTTCGTCCTCGTTCCCGTTCAAGAAAGCCGAACCTTCCCACTGCATCTTCGAGTTCATCTATTTTGCCCGTCCTGACAGCTGGGTATTCGGGCAAAACGTGTATACGACCCGAAAAGAGTTCGGGAGGCAGCTTGCCCGGGAGACGGGAGTGACGGCCGATGTGGTCATTCCGGTTCCTGACTCAGGTGTTCCCGCGGCGCTGGGCTACGCCGAGGAGGCGGGCATCCCCTTTGACCTCGGGATCATCAGGAACCACTATGTGGGGCGGACGTTCATCGAGCCGCGGCAGAGCATCAGGCACTTCGGGGTCAAGATCAAGCTCAACCCGGTCAAGGACGCATTGAAAGGCAAACGGGTCGTGGTGGTCGATGATTCCATCGTCCGGGGGACCACCAGCAAGAAGATCATCAAGATGATCAGGAACGCAGGCGCCGCGGAAGTGCACATGCGCATCAGCTCCCCGCCGACGACCCATCCCTGCTATTACGGCATCGACACACCGACGCGCCAGGAGCTTATCGCATCATCGCACAGTATAGAGGAGATCCGAAGATACATCACCGCGGACACGCTGGGATACATCAGTCTCGAAGGCGTCCGGAAGGTCGTGGACCGGCCGATGAACTACTGTGTGGCCTGCTTCTGCGGTACCTATCCGGTCCCGTTCCCGGGCGAAAGCATGCAGCAGCTGGGTTTGTTCGAGAAGGATTAACGACCGCCAGGTGCGGAGTTCGAAGTGAGAAGTTCGGAGTGATAGGCGAGAAGAAGAACAGGGAAAAGAATGGTGCCGAGGCGCAGAATCGAACTGCGGACACGAGGCTTTTCAGGCCTCTGCTCTACCAACTGAGCTACCTCGGCAGGTGTTTTGGCCGCGAAACAGAGCGATACAATAACAGAGTGGCGGGAGCATTGTCAAGGAAATTTTGTCCGGCGTGAGCCTGCGGCGGGAACACTATGCAAAAAGTATTTGAACGACCTTCGGTGCTCAAGAACAAGCCCTTTCGCTATTGTCCGGGCTGCAGCCATGGCGTTCTGCATCGGATCGTGGCCGAGATCATCGGAACGTTCGGCATCCGCGAACGGACGCTCGGGATCGCTCCGGTCGGATGCGCGGTCTTTGCCTACGACTATCTGGACATCGACATGATCGAGGTCCCGCATGGACGGCCGCCGGCGATCGCCACGGGCATGAAGCGGTCCCGGCCGGGATCGATCGTCTTCAGCTATCAGGGCGACGGCGACCTGGCTGCCATCGGCACGGCTGAGATCGTTCACGCGGCTGCCCGGGGCGAGAATATCACGGTCATCTTCGTCAATAACGGCAATTACGGCATGACCGGCGGCCAGATGGCGCCGACGACCCTTCCGGGACAGAGGACCACGACCACGCCAATGGGACGGAACACCCGGGATGCCGGATTTCCCCTCAGGGTGTCGGAAATGCTCGCAACGCTCGAAGGACCGGTGTATATCGAGCGCGTGTCCCTGGATTCCCCGAAGAACGTGCTGTCCGCAAAACACGCCATCTCCCGGGCATTCGAGAATCAGATCAAGGACCGGGGGTTCTCTTTTGTCGAGGTCCTCTCCATGTGTCCCACGGACTGGGGCATGACGCCGCTCCAGGCCCTGGAGTGGGTGAGGACCAGTATGATGAACTATTATCCCCTGGGAGTGTTCAAGGACAGGAGTTCCCCATAGATATGTACCAGGACCTTATGATCGCAGGTTTTGGCGGACAGGGCGTGCTGCTTGCCGGGAAACTGCTTGCCCATGCCGGCATGATCGAGGGCAAGCGTGTCACCTGGTTTCCCTCCTACGGCGCGGAGATTCGGGGCGGTACTGCGAATTGCACGGTCATTATATCGGACCGGGAGATCGGATCTCCGGTGGTCCCGCAGCCATCAGCCATGCTTATCCTGAACGACGCCTCGTTCGTCAAGTTCGAAAGCCGGATCCAGCCGTCAGGAAACCTCTTTTTAAACACGTCACTGGTCATGCGTCCTTCTTCGCGAGGGGACATCGTGCGGATCGAGATCAAGGCGAACGATATTGCCGAAGAACTGGGAGATATCCGTATCGCCAACATGGTCATGCTGGGTGCTTTCCTGCGGAAGACCGGCGTCGTCACTCTTGACTCGATATTGAACGCGCTGAAGGCTCTGCTGCCTCCCCGCCGTCATTCGCTCCTTTCTCTCAATGAGCGTGCACTGAAATGCGGCGGCGATGTGTGCGCGGCATGAACCAGACCAACAGGCTGCGTTCGGTGTTTCCTGTCCCGAATAAGGACTTTTTGACACCTGCCTGCAGATGTGATACTCTCTAGGCTATGCAGAAGGAAGTGAAACAGGACCCGCCGGCCGAAGAACTCCCGCCCCAGATCCAGGAGATCATGCGGAATCTCGTTTCCGCGATCCGGGCTGTCAAACTCTACCCCCGGAACAATCCCGTTTACGCGCAGTCAGTGAAAAAGGCTTTCGAGCCTCTTGATGCATTTTTACAGACCGAAGCGCAATACCCCGTCGGCATTCAGAAGACCTTCTTTGCGTTTCAGCAGACCCCCATCGGGAAGGACACGCAGATAAACAAAACGATCGCCGTGGACCTGTTCAACAAGGGGATCAGGGAGATCCTGTTCCTGACCGGCCTGACAGAACAGGAAATGATCGACCTCTTTACGGCCCTTTCACTTTCGGCCGAGGACATCGCGCTGCGCGGCGGGATAGTTTCCATTCTCTGGGAGAAAGGCGCAACTCACATAAAGATCACCGAATCCGCACTGGACGATGTCATTACCACGACCAGTGACGAGGATAAGGTCAAACGCGCACTGGCGGAACCGGCTGTTGCTCAGTTGGACCCGAATGCAGCAAAAGAGGAACTGGTGTTCGTGGGACGGACCCTTGTGCTGGGTGACATCGTAGCTGATCCGCGGGCATTCGGGGCCACGATGCTTGAGATGGCGCGCGAAACAGCGGGAAAGAACGAGACGGTCGAGGACCGCCTGTTCTCGCTCTATCAGGACGCGGCCCGGCAGATCGAGGAAAAGCAGCCGGACCAGAGCGAAGTTCTGTTCCAGGGGCTCGCAAAGTCCGTGCTTGCCATGGAGCAGGAACCCCGGGACCGGTTCATCTCGACAAAGCTGTACGCCGAACTGGACGCGCAGCAGGTGCGGGAGCAGGGCGAGAATATCCACAGCCACGTACCCGATGAACTGCATGAGATCGTGACCGGACGCTACTCCAAGGAATGGACGGTCCAGCAGGTGTCTACGTTGCTGCAGAAAACGGCGAAGCAGAAACCGGCAGCGGTTCCCCCGCCGGCATCGCCGGAAAAGCTGGAGGCGACCCCGCTTCCACCGGACCTCAATGAAGTGGCGCGGGCACTGCAGGAATACTCTCCTGAGGAGCTGGCGTCCATGCAGGTCATCACCGAGGCGGGCATGGAGTCGGATATCATCGAAGCCACGGTCCGGACCCTCATCTTCCTGCTTCCCAGCGTGAAACGATCAGCCGGCCCGGACGTGACGGAGAAGGAAATCGCCCTTTTTTCCGGGGTCGTGCATCAGCTCGAGGATATACTGAAGTACCTTCTCAAAATGAAGGATTATGACATGGCCACGCTGATCACCAGGGCTCTCCATATGCCCGTGGATCCGGCATTTGCTCCCCGGCTCAAGGAAGGGGTGAGGAAAGCCGCCACGCGCGAAGTCCTGAAGAAAGTGATCGCCGACATCCACGCAAGTGCGAAGGGGACCCCCGAGTATGCATCATCTTACTCCTACCTTTCCGCGCTTGAGCGTGAGGCGACGCCGGTCCTCCTCGAACTGCTGGCGGAAGAGAAGGACCGGTCGGTCAGGCGTTACCTTCTTGATCTCCTGAAGGACATGGGAAAGAACCAGATCGAGATGCTCGGCGAACGGCTGAATGATGAACGATGGTACTTTGTGCGCAACATCGTGAGCATTATCGGCGAGAGCAAGGCGGATGAATCAATCGCGCTCCTTGAGAAGGTTGCAGGCCACAAGAACCACCAAATCCGTCTTGAGGTGATCAAGGGTTTGTTGGGTATCGGCGGGAAGAAAGCGGCGGCGCTCCTGGCGCGTTTTCTCAAGGACAGCGATGAAGACATCCAGATCACGGCGGTCCGCGGGCTCGGCTCGATCCACGGCACCGGGAAAGAAGAACTTCAGGCGGTGACGGAATTCGTGCGCGAGCACGCGGCAAAGTGGAAGACCCTTGAAACCGCGCTCGAGGGAATAAAGACCCTCGCTCGCATCGGTGACCGGGATACACAGCAGTTCCTGCAGCAATATCAGAAGGTCCGATGGTGGCGTTCGCGCAAACCGCAGGAACAGCTGCGGGCGACATCCGCGGCGGCTATAAACGAGATTCAGCGGAGGAGCGGCAATGCCTGAAGAGCAGGTTGACGCCCGCGGCGAGGCCAGGCAGTCGTTCCATGCGAAGCAGCAGCTGATCGCTTCCGCAAAACTGACGTTCCAGCATCTGGCCGCGGTGATCAAGAACGTGACGCTTTACCCGGTCGAGCACCCCTCCCTGCTCGGCGCCGCTGAGCAGCTTCTCGTAAAGATCAGGGAATTGCAGCTGACCCGCAAGGATGTTTCGTTCTATATTGTCGGCGGCGAGTTGTTCTTTGATGCCCATTCGATTCCCGTGGACCAGGGCCTTTCCCTGCTGATGGAACAGATCAAGAGCCATGATGTCGGCGGCGTGATCTTCAAGACCGGTGTCACGCGGGAATCGATCGTGAATTTTGCTGTGTTGATGAACAAGGACGCCCAGCTCTTCTCGGTGGAAGGCGGTATCAATGCTGTTCTGGCGCAGCATGCCATTACCCATATCGAACTGCATCGCGTATTGCTGGTCGATAAGAAGTTCGGGAATGTGGTCAGGGAAGGGAAGAAACGCGCTGGCCAGGTGTTCATGGACGCCATAGATACGGTGCAGGATATTGTCCAGTCGGTGCATCTCGACAAGGCGTTCAATATGAAGAAAATGAGCACTGTCGTGCACTCGATGGTCGATGCCATCCTGGAGGACCGGGATGCGCTCGTTGGTCTGACCAGTATCAAGATGTACGACGAGTACACCTTCGCGCACTCGGTGAATGTGGCGGTCCTTTCCATCGCCCAGGGGACCTTCCTGTCCTTTGATAAACCGCAAATAGCGGCGCTGGGCATCGCAGGGATGCTGCACGATATCGGAAAGGTGAGCATCCCGCTCGAGATCATCAATAAGCCCGATAAGCTCACGGACAGCGAATGGGAGCTGATGAAACGGCACCCGGTCGAAGGAGCATTGTTGCTTTCGGAAGTGCAGGCCATGACCAAACTGGCGATGGTCGTGGCGTTCGAGCACCATCAGCACGGAGACGTCCGCGGATATCCCAAGTACGACGATGTGGTGCAGCAGCATCCTTTTTCCCAGATCGTGGCCATAGCTGATGCCTACGACGCGATAACCGCTGCGCGGGTCTACTACAAGGTAACGACCCCGCCTGACAAGGCCATCCGCATCCTTCTCAGCAAGAGCGGCAGCGCCTTCAACTCTGTGCTGGTCAAGGCCTTTGTGAATATGATCGGGATATTCCCCGTGGGGACCTTGCTGAAGCTCGATACCGGGGAGATCGGACTGGTCATGCACCAGACCCGCGATCTGACGCGGCCGCGCGTTCTGTTACTCGAAAAGTTCGACGGGTCTGAAAAAACGTCGGGGACCGAAGTCAGCCTGCTGGAAATGTCCGGTCGAAAATATATTCGCACCGTCGTGGGAACGATCGATCCTTCCGCGGGCAGGATCAACGTGAAGCAGTATCTTGAGTAGTGCCATCCCGGCCCTGTTGCCGGGCCGATCCATCGGGAGGTAAAAGCATGGGTAACATCAATTTCAGGATCATTGCCTTGGGTATCGCGGCAGTCATCGCGTTCTGGGCACTGATGTCGTTCTTCTTCACCATTGATGCGGGTGAGCGCGGGGTGGTCCTGCGCTTCGGCGCGGTGACCCGGATCGTGGAGGAGGGCATCCAGTGGAAATGGCCCTTCATGGAAACGGTCGTCAAGATGAACACCCGCGTGCAGAAGAGCACGACCAAGACCGAGGCAGCGAGTCGAGACCTTCAGGCAGTGCATACTACAATCGTGCTGAATTTCAGCCTGCAGCCGGACAAGGTCGGGGAAGTGTATAAGAACCTGAGGACGAACTATGTCGAGACCGTTGTCGAGCCGATCGTGAAGGAGGGGTTCAAAGCGGCGTCGGCGCGTTACACAGCAGAAGAGCTCATCTCGAAGCGGGAAACCCTCAAGAATGAGGTTCGTGACTACCTCAAGAATCGGATGGTGCCCTTCGGGATCATGGTGGTTGAGCTTTCGATCACGGATTTCGAGTTCTCTCCGGAGTTCAACCGGGCCATCGAGTCGAAGCAGACCGCCGAGCAGCTGGCATTGAAGGCCAAGCGGGACCTCGACCGGATCAAGGTCGAGGCACAGCAGAAGATCGCCAGCGCACAGGCCGAGGCTGAGGCGCTGAGGCTCCAGAAACAGGCGGTTTCCCCGGAGCTCATACGGCTTCGTGAGGTAGAAGCGCAGATGAAGGCGATCGAAAAATGGGACGGTAAACTGCCCAGCGTTACGGGCGGCGCGGTGCCATTCATAGCCACGGGCGATGTAAAACATCGGTGAACAGAGGGCCGGCGGGCCCTACCCCGTCAGCCGGTCCTCCCTGCGTTGGTTGGCACAGGTGTGTTGACATATCCCGCCGTTTCCTGTATTTTTGTATCGTTCCCGTAGTCCATCGGCCGTTGCAACGGTAGGGGCGGGCGCGAGGACTGCGAGGCAGTATAGTGATACCGATCAAGGACTCGAATCCCACGGAACGATTTCCCCTGATCACCGTTGTGTTCATCGTCCTGAATGTACTGGTCTTTCTCTATGAGATATCGCTGGGACCGGGCAGGGGAGCGGCGATCATGGCGTCCTTCGCCCTGGTTCCGGCAAAGCTCTTTCACCGGGTCGACGTGCCCGGCGGACCGGTGCCTGCGGCATTGACCGTATTCACGTCCATGTTCCTGCACGGCGGGGTCGTGCATCTTGCCGGGAACATGCTGTATCTCTGGATATTCGGGAACAATGTCGAGGACGCGGTCGGCCGTCTCCGCTTCATCCTGTTCTATGTTCTCTGCGGAGCGATCGCAGCGCTGGGCCATGCCCTGACCGACCCCCTTTCTCGGGTCCCGATGGTCGGAGCTTCCGGCGCCATCTCGGGGATCCTGGGCGCCTATCTGCTGCTCTATCCCGGCGCGAGAGTGCTCACGCTCTTCACGCTCGGATTCTTCATCCGAATGATAGAAGTGCCCGCGCTGGTCGTGCTTGTGTTCTGGTTCGTATTCCAGTTCCTGAACGCACTGATGGCGGCGGGTCAGGGCGGAGGGATCGCCTGGTATGCCCATCTGGGCGGGTTCATCGCAGGGATGCTGTTCATCGGTATCTTCAAACGCCGCGGCGTGCCGTTCTTTGGGGGGAGGAGAAATCGTTTTCCATGATTGTTACCTGTTCATGCGGCATCAAGCTCAAAGTCAGTGACGAAAAGATCACACCTGCGGGGATCAAGATACGCTGTCCCAAGTGCGGAACGACCCATTTGTTGAAAAGACCTGTTGAAGCGGCGCCACCGGTTCCCGAGCTCTCTATCGATACGCCGCAGGCACCGCCTGCAATGCCCTGGTTCGCCTCGTCAATGAACATTCCTTCGTCCATGCCCCTTGTCCTGATCGCACATGACAGCAAGGCGGTCGCGGATATGATCAACGGGGTCCTGCAGGAAGCAGGAATGACGACCGATTACGCGCCCAACGGACTGGAGGCCCTGAAAAAGGCTACCGAACTGAAGCCGCGTGCGATGATCGTGGACGTCGGTCTTACCGGTATCTATGGTTTCGAGCTTTGCGAGCGACTGAAGAGCCATCCGGATACGAAGGAGATCAGGATCATCCTGCTCTCGTCGGTCTATGGACTGACAGCGTACAAGCGGTCACCGGTGACCCTGTACGGCGCTGACGACTATATTGAAAAACATCATATTGCCGATCAATTGATCCCGAAGCTCAGCCGGCTTCTGTCGGGTGAAGCAGCACCTGCTTCGGTTCCGGCCCCGGAGTCTCTCGAAATGCCTCGCGAGGAGGCCCCGCCTCCGCCGCCCGAATCACGTGAAGAGATCGTTCCGCTCAACATGTCGGCCCCGCCACACCGTCCCGCACCCGTGTCCCGGAACTTGGACCCGGAGATCGCGCCAGTCGTTGGGGATGACGGAAAACCGGTAATGCCAGAGATCCCTTCAGTCCTGCCGCAGGTCCCGGTCACACTCGGGACAACAAGCCGCAAGTCGGCAGCACCTGCTCCCATGACCGCCCCCCCGGCACCACCCGTTGAAAAAGAGCCGATGATGACGACAGAACTTCCGCCGTCGAAGCCGGCATCGCCATCTCCGCAGCGGGCGACCGTCAAAGCGGAGGAGGACGCATCCGTCAAGCTCGACGCGGATTTCTTTGAGCATGAGGAGTATGAAGCTCCGGTAAAGGCCTCTCCCCGGGTATCTGCGGATCCCGAGGAGATTGAGAAGGCCCGTCGTTTTGCACGCATCATCGTTTCCGATATTGCGCTCTACAGCCAGGACGCTGTTATCGAAGGAATCAGGGACGGAACGTTCTATGATCTGCTCAAGGATGATGTTGCCGAAGGACGGGCGCTCTATGACAGCCGGGTGCCTGAGGCTATTCGGGCCACGAAGGACTACCTCCAGGAGGCTTTTGACGATTTTATCGCCGCGAAGAAGAAACTTCGTTGACAGGATGGGAAAGTTAGTATATTATACAAACCTTGTCGGGGCGTAGCGCAGCCTGGTAGCGCACTTGGTTCGGGACCAAGGGGTCGGAGGTTCAAATCCTCTCGCCCCGACCATTCCTCATCTTTCCTGTGTAACAAGCCCAGCAGAAGTAAAGGGAATGCAAACCGGCGATTTTTCCTAAGCAAGAGGTGTGAATGAGCGAGCGGGAACGATCGGTCGACGACGTTATGGGCTCCGAGCCCTACGGCGATGAGGTCGAGGGAAAAGAGCCGGTCGAGAAGCAGAGCCAGCAGGGTTACGATGACGGCGATGACCGTGGCGGAGCGGCCAAGGGACTCGACGCTATCAAGTATTACCTCAAGGAAATCCGCAAGAACCCCCTCCTTACCTTCGACCAGGAACAAGAGATCGCAAAGCGGATATCCCAGGGCGATCAGGAAGCCCGTGCCCGGATGATCGAAGCGAACCTCCGTCTTGTTGTCGCCATCGGCAAGAAATACATCAACCGCGGCCTGCCGTTCTCCGATATCATCGAGGAAGGAAATCTCGGCCTGATCCGCGCTGTAGAGAAGTTTCAGTACCAGCGGGGCTTCAAGTTCAGCACCTACGCGTCCTGGTGGATCAAGCAGTCCATCGAGCGTGCCATCGTGAACCAAACCCGCACGATACGCCTTCCCGTACATATCGCAGAAATCGTGAACTCCTACATGCGCGCCATGCGCCAGCTGACTCAGAAACTGGGCCGCGATCCGTCCATCGAGGAGATCGCCAAGAAGATGAAGGTCACGGTGGAGAAGGTGAGGAGCATCTCGCAGGTCGTGCGGGAGACCTATTCCCTGGACATGCTCATCGGCGATCAGGAAGAGGACACGCTCAAGGACATCCTGCAGGACACCAATGCCCTTTCCCCGGCAAGCGTCTCTGATGACATCCGGCGTCGGGAACATATCGACGACTGGCTCCGGCAGTTGTCCGTGAGCGAGCGCAAGGTCGTGGAAATGCGTTTCGGATTGATCGATGGTGAGTCCATGACCCTTGACGCCATCGGCAAGGAGTTCGGCATCACCCGGGAGCGAGTCCGCCAGATCGAGACCCAGGCCCTGAACAAGCTTCGTGCTATCACGAAACGGAAAAAGATCGATCTGGAAGGAATGCTATAGAAATTGCGGATTGCAGATTGTAGATTGCGGATTTGGAAGTTCGATTTAAATCGGGGAATCCGTTATCCAAAATCCGCAATCCGCAATTGAAGGCCCCTGTAGCTCAGGTGGATAGAGCAGCGGTTTCCTAAACCGCGTGCCGGGTGTTCGAATCACCCCAGGGGCACCAACTACCTTAAGAACAAAGACCGCTTCCATGAGATGAAGCGGTCTTATTGATTTCTGGAACTGAAGCTAAGAAACAGCAGGATGATGCCAAAAGTCCCGCTCTGTGTTATATTCCTTGTAGGATTACCGGGTTCCGACAGATGATGGTCCATCGCAAACACTCCTGAAGCGCATTGCCCATATTCGGGAGCAGGGTGTGTCTGCTGACCGGGATGGTGTGTGTACGTGATGACGAAGAAATAGCCGAGCTTGTCGCTCCGGGTGTTGTAATTCTTCTTTTCACTAGCGGCTGTTTTTTTTATTGACAAACCTACTGAAATCTCATAGAATTCACGGTCACGTAAACAGGCAATAGGCTCGTAGCTCAGTGGGAGAGCGCTTCCTTGACACGGAAGAGGTCGGCGGTTCAATCCCGCCCGGGCCTACCATTTTTACCTGAATTATCGGTATGTTATGAGACACGGCGAATTATGAGTGACATACGGCTTCGGTTGCCTGACGGTTCTGAAAAGCTTGTCCCCGCAGGCACGACCGGTCTGGGTGTTGCCGAGAAGATTGGTCCCCGCCTGGCAAAGGATGCCCTCGCCATCAAATTGGACGGAAAGCTGCAGGACCTGAACCTTCCCGTTGCGAACGATGCGTCAATAGAGATTCTTACCTTCGGCAGCAAGGAAGGCCGCGATGTGTACTGGCATAGTACCTCGCACCTCCTGGCCCATGCTGTGAAGCAGCTCTTTCCGACCGCCAAAATGGCGATCGGTCCGGCGATCGACGAGGGATTTTACTACGATTTCGACTTTGAACGGCCTTTTACGCCCGAGGATCTGGAAAAGATCGAGGGCCGCATGGCCGAACTGATCAAAGCGGCGCTGCCGGTGAGTCGCAAGTTGTTCACCAAAGCGGACGCGATCGCGTTCTTTCAAAAGAAGTCAGAGACCTACAAGGTCGAGATGATAAACGAGTTCGCGGACAACGAATTCTCCGTCTACGAGCAGGGCGACTTCGCGGACCTCTGTCGCGGACCGCACGTTGCCTCGACCGCGAAGGTCAAAGCGGTAAAATTACTTTCCGTTGCCGGCGCCTACTGGAGGGGCGACGAAAAGAACCGGATGCTGCAGCGCATCTACGGGATCTCTTTCCCCACGAAGGACGAACTGGACCAGTATCTGGTCCGCATCGAAGAGATCAAAAAGCGTGACCACCGCAAGCTCGGCAAGGACCTGGACCTGTTCTCCATCTCCGAGGAATCGGGCGGCGGACTGGTCCTGTGGCATCCTCGGGGTGCGTTGATACGGAAGACCATCGAGGATTTCTGGCGCGACGAGCACCAGAAGAATGGCTACGATTTCGTCTATTCCCCCCATGTGGGCCGGGCGACCCTGTGGGAAACGTCGGGACATCTCGGTTTCTACCGGGAGAACATGTATTCGTCCATGGAAGTGGAAGGGCAGGAGTTCTATGTAAAGCCCATGAACTGCCCGTTCCATATCATGATCTACAAGAACAAGCTCCGGTCCTACCGTGAGTTGCCGATGCGCTATGCCGAACTTGGAACGGTCTACCGGTTCGAGCGGTCCGGCGTGCTCCATGGTCTCCTGCGGGTCCGCGGATTCACCCAGGACGATGCGCATATCTTTGTTGCGCCCGAGGAGATGGAAACCGAGGTCATCCGCGTTCTCGGATTTGTGGTGAAGACGCTCAGGACATTCGGGTTCGAGGATTTTACGGCATACATCGCCACGAAGCCGGAAAAGTCCGTAGGCCATGATTCGCTGTGGCAGCAGGCAACGCAGGCCCTCAAGGTCGCGGCTGACAAGGCCGGCCTTGCCTACGAAATGGACGAAGGCGGCGGCGCTTTTTACGGCCCCAAGATCGACATCAAGATCAAGGACGCTCTGGGCCGGCAGTGGCAGTGCTCCACGGTGCAGTTCGATTTTAATCTGCCCGAGCGGTTCGATATGACCTATGTGGGCGTGGACAATCAGCCGCATCGGCCCTATGTGATCCACCGGGCGCTGCTGGGATCGATCGAACGGTTCTTTGGCATGCTGATCGAGCATTACGCGGGCGCTTTCCCCCTGTGGCTTGCGCCGGTGCAGGCGAAGATCGTCACGGTAACAGACCGGCAGCTCGATTTCGCCAAAGGTGTGCGTGACCAGCTGCTGGCAGCAGGCCTTCGGGCAGAACTCGATAGTCGTTCCGAAAAGATGGGCTTCAAGATCCGCGAGGCAGCCATGGAAAAGGTGCCTTATATCCTTGTGGTCGGCGACAAGGAAGTGGAGCAGAACGCTGTCGCAGTGCGGGAACGGGGCGGCAAGGATGCCGGCGTATTCCCGTTGCAAGAGTTTATCTCCCGGGTGAGCACGCTTTCCCGGAATAAAAGCACGACCATAGAATTGACAAGGGGGTGATTTCCTATTTCACGGATAACAACGAGGATTAACCAGATGATCCGGGCCCGCGAGGTTCGCGTCATCGCTGCCGACGGCGACCAGCTCGGCGTTATGCTGGTCCGGGAGGCCATTCAAAAGGCGGAAGAGATGGGACTGGACCTGGTTGAGGTCGCCCCAAACGCGGTTCCGCCGGTCTGCAGGATCATGGATTTCGGCAAGTATAAGTACGAGCTGAACAAGAAGGCCAATGAATCCAAGAAGAACCAGACGGTCATCGAGGTAAAGGAGATCAAGCTCCGGCCAAGGACTGACGACCACGACATCGAGTTCAAGACGAATAATATAAAGCGGTTCCTTGCAGAAGGCGACAAGGTGAAGGTCACCGTGATGTTCCGCGGCCGGGAAATGGCCCATCCCGAACTGGGACGGGCGGCTCTGGACCGCATCATCCAGGAACTGCAGGGCCTGGCGGTCGTAGAGCAGACAGCACGGATGGAAGGCCGCAATATGTTCATGATGCTTGCTGCGGCCAAGAAGCAACAATGATACAACGCGGGGACCGCGCAGGTCGCCGAATAACAATATCGAACAAAGAGAAAAGAGGCATACCATGGCAAAGATGAAGCTGAAAACGAACAAGAGCGCATCGAAGCGTCTGAAAGTGACCGGTACCGGCAAAGTGCTGCGCAGCAAGGGCTGGAAGCGTCATCTGCTCACGACCAAGGACGCGTCTCGGAAACGCGGCCTGTCAGGATATTTCGAGGTCGACAAGGACAATATCAAGAACATCAAGCGAATGATCCCCTACGGTCTGTCATAGACTGTCGGGAGCAATCACGCTCACTGCGTCCAGGGTGCTCTCTCAAATCGGCTGCATGCCTGGACCATTAAGGAGGAATAAGAAATGCCGAGAGCAAAAGGCGGCCCGAAAACACGGGCCAGAAGAAAGCGGGTACTGAACCTCGCAGAAGGTTACTGGGGAGCAAAATCAAAGCTCTTCCGTTCAGCTACCGAACAGGTAGACCGTTCGCTGAAGTATGCGTACCGCGACCGCAAGGTGCGGAAGCGCGATTTCCGCAGGCTCTGGATCGCCCGTATCAATGCGGCGGCCCGTCTGAACGGAATGTCCTACAGCAAGTTCATTGCCGGACTGACCAAGGCCGGTATCACGCTGGACCGGAAGATCCTGTCCGACATGGCGATCACCGATCCCGCCGGTTTCACGAAGATCGCTGATGCGGCGAAAGCGGCAACGGCGTAGATCGGAAGCAAGAAGCAGGATTAGATAAGGCAGGATTATGAGGATTAGCAGGATTAGAGGGAAACCTTTAATCCTCTAATCCTTTTTTATTGATCCTTGTTCTCCGTAATCCCTGCCTCTGTTTTTTATTGACATGCCGCGATAATTCGGTTAAAAAACTACAAGAAATTATGGAGATACGGGGCCGTACATTACTGGCGGCCATGACGGCTTGCACGATCACCCTGCTGTTTACCGCCGATTCACTCCCTTCGCCCACCAGCGAGGCGGGGCGCACGTATTCTGTCGCCCGGGAACGTCTTGCGAAACTGAAGAAGTCCCCCAAGAGAAAAAAATACCGGTCCTACTGGATCGACTGCATCCGTCTGTTCGAGTCAATCGAACAAAAATATCCTTCCACGGCCGAAGCCGCTGATTCCTGTTTTGACCGCGCCGGCGCTTACCTCGATCTCTACAACTACAACCGCCACACAAAGGACGCGGCAGAGACCGCGAAAGCCTTCAGCATGTGCCAGGAATCCTATCCCGCCCATCCCCGCGCGCCGGAAGCCTTTTACTGGAACATAGTCATTGCCAAGGATGTGAAGAAGAACAAAACGGCTGCTCTGGAATCCTTCAAGCGATTGTCCGCGGTCTATCCTGATAGCGACTGGACGGAGAAGGCAAGGACGCGGCTTGGCATCAGGACTGCTGCTGCGAAGGCCGCCAGAAGGAATGGGAAGAAGAAGGAATCGGAGATCCGTAATGTTCCGGAAACGGTGATAGAAACTCCGAAAGGGCCTCCGGGAACCGTGACGAACGTTCGCTACTGGTCCGGCGGGAATTATACGCGCATCGTCATTGACCAGGATAAACCGCTCAGGTTCCAGGCGCATGAGTTGAAAAATCCCGACCGGTTGGTGTTTGACATTCTGCATTCCCGCGTTTCGGGCTCGGTGAACAAAGAGCCGCTCTCGGTGAACGACGGCATCCTGAAACAGGTGCGGACGAGCCAGTACGCACCGAACACAGTACGTGTGGTTTTGGATCTTGCAAGCCTCAAGAGTTACGGCGCGTTCCCGCTCCATGAGCCCGAGCGCCTGGTGATCGATGTTACGGGCGCTGGGGCGGGAGATGACGACAACGGCGATGCTAAACAGCCGACAGCCGATGTTCCGGGCACGGAGACGAGATCCGCACCGCTGATACCGGACCACCCGAAAGCGACGAAGCCGGACCCTGATGTGAGTGCCGATCCAAAGCTATCGCTCTCGCGCCAACTTGGTCTCAAGATAAAAACTATCGCCATAGATGCGGGGCATGGCGGCCATGATCCAGGCGCCATCGGAAAAAGCGGGCTGAAAGAAAAAATGGTTACCCTTGATATTGCTAAAAGGCTGCAGGTGCTTGTCAAGGAGCGGCTCGGTTGTCAGGTGGTAATGACAAGAGACCGGGATGTTTTCATCCCGCTGGAAGAAAGGCCGTTCATTGCCAAATCGAAAGGCGCTGATCTCTTTGTTTCTGTTCATGTGAATGCAAACAGAAAGCGCAAAGTGCGCGGAATCGAGACCTACATTCAGAGTCTCCGGGCGTCGGACCGCGAAGCCATGGCAACTGCGGCACTGGAAAATGCCACTTCGACCAAGACGCTAAGTCAGATCGGCTCGGAGCTCGACCGGATACTTAAGGATCTCAGGACAGATGACAAACTGAACGAATCGGTAGAACTTGCCGGTTACGTGCAAAATTCGCTCGTAAGGAATGTGCGACCGGCAAAAGGATACGTAGTGAACCGTACTGTGAAGAGGGCATTTTTCTATGTGCTGGTGAACACGGAGATGCCGAGCATCCTTGCCGAGGTGGGATTTATCAGCAATCCCGATGAGGAGAAACTGCTTAAAACGGAATCCTACCGTCAGAAGATAGCGGAGGCCCTGTATCAGGGCGTAAAGAAGTACGTTGATGCGCGGGAGCCGCAAACGGCGGGACTGTGAAGAAGTGCGGAGTTCGGAGTGCGAAGTGCGGAGTAGAGTTAATATGCAAGGCAGCAATAATTAATCATCTGATTGACTATAGATGATTCCCTCGGTTTCTTATCTTGGATTCCTAATTCCGCACTTTGCACTCAGCATTTCGCACTACTCCATGTCCTTCCCGCCGCCTGAAGCCCTTTTGCCCATCAAATAAGCTTCAATGAACTGATCGATGTCACCATCCATCACCGCGCTGATATTGCCGACCTCATGGCCGGTACGGTGGTCCTTCACCATCTGGTAGGGCTGGAACACATAGGAACGGATCTGGCTTCCCCAGGCAATGTCCTTCTTTTCCCCGGCGATCTTGTCCAATTTGTCTTCCTGCTCCTTCTGCTTCATCTCGTAGAGCCGCGACTTGAGCACCTTCATGGCCACTGCCTTGTTCTTCAGCTGGGAACGTTCGTTCTGACACTGAACCACAATGTTGGTGGGCAGGTGGGTGATGCGCACCGCGGAGTCGGTCTTGTTCACATGCTGGCCGCCGGCACTGGACGCGCGGTAGGTATCGATCCGCAGATCCTTTTCATCGATCTGGATGTCGATCTCCTCTTCGATATCCGGGTAGACGTAGAGCGAAACAAAGGATGTATGCCGCCGCTTGTTCGCGTCAAAGGGCGAGATGCGGACGAGGCGATGAACGCCTGCTTCCGCCTTGAGCTTTCCATAGGCATATTCGCCGCTGACCATGAATGTGACGGATTTGACTCCCGCTTCTTCACCGGCCTGGTAATCGATGATCTCCCGCTTGTATCCGGACTTTTCCGCCCAGCGCAGGTACATTCGCATCAGCATCTCGGCCCAATCCTGGGCCTCGGTGCCGCCGGCGCCGGGATGAAGCGCGATTATGGCGTTCGAGTTGTCATGCTCACCCGAGAGGAGCGCGGAAATCTCGGCTTTCGCCAGATCGGATTTTGCCACGGCAAGATCCGTGGCCAGCTCAGCCTGAAGTGAATCGCCGCCTTCCTCCCCGGCAAGTTCGACCATTGCTTCGAGGTCTCCGAGGCGGTTGGTTATGACGATCAGCTCTTTGAGGGACCGTTCGAGGACAGCCTTTTCCTTGAGCGTTGCGTTCGCTTTATCCTGTTTATTCCAGAAATCAGGCGCTTCGATCAGGCGGGTGAGTTCCTTGAGACGTGCTTCCTTCGCAGGGGTGTCAAAGATGCCTCCGGAGGGTTTCGATCCGTGTGCCAATAGCCTGCAGGTCCTTCTTGATTTCGTCGAGCAGCATGCGGTTCTCCTTATGATCATGTGGAACGGAGCGAATTATACCATAGTAGACCGATAAATCAAACTGTTCCAGCGGGGATTGTCCAGCGGGGATTTCTGCTGCATCGATCACCCGACCAGGTCGCATAATCGGATTGACGATATTTTCCTAGCTTGATACACTTGAATAAAATCAGGTGTATTCGTACACTTCTGAGGATGTCCGGATCTGATCTTCTCTTCGCTGGTTGTTACAGGAACCAAATACCCTTAAAATACCCTGTTGGGGGTATTTACCCTGATCAGATGGTCAATTAAGCTTAGTTCTGCGGCGGATCGCGAGTCACTTTCAACGATCTGCTGAATTGCGGGATCCTATGGAAAAAGTTCAAAAAACACTGATCGCAACACTTCTTCTCCTGACATGCTGCATCCTCCTGGCTGCCTTTTCTCTCGGCGCCTTTCTGCCTGGATGGGGGTGGGAAAAGCGACTGATGATCATCTTCCTCATTGCGCTATCACCACTGCCACTCATGATCCTCGTGTTCCTGCTCAGGACCATCAAGGAACACGATGAACAGACGCGCAGATTCGCCACACGGGACGCGTTGACGGATTTGTACAACCAGCATACGTTCTGGGATCTGCTTAACTACGAGATCGAGCGTTCCAAGCGTCAGCAATACCGATTTTCCCTCATGCTGGTGGATATCGACAACTTCAAGGCCATCAATGACCGCTATGGCCATGAGACAGGGGATCGGTTCCTCAGGCAATTTTCCGTCCTGTTCAAAAATGCCGTACGGAAAGGCGATATCCCTGCCCGGTATGCCGGGGATAACTTCACGGCGATACTACCTTTGTGCGACGAATCCCAGGCCCGTACCGTTGCCTTGCGGCTTCTGGAATCCATGCGGCGCTACCAGCTTGTCCTGCCCGGCAATGAATCTGTTCAAACTACCGCATCGATCGGCATCGCCACCTTTCCCGACCATGCGGCCGATGCTCAGGACCTCTATCTTCTTGCGGAAAGCATGATGGTCCACGCCAAATCGACGGGAAAGGACCGGGTAAGCGCTCCCTGTGAAGACGTCAATATCGGCACGCTCAAGAGCGCGGGCGCGAAAAGCATTATGGTCATGGAGGCGGTCCGCGAGCTCAGGATCGTTCCGTATTTCCAGCCGATCATCAATGTGGCCGATAACACCGTACTCGCCTATGAAGTGCTGACCCGGATCGTGACCGCTGATCGCGTCATTCCGGCAGCAGAATTCATTGACGTTGCGGAATCCATGGGAGCCATCAGCAAGATAAATAGCATCCTGATGGAGCGCTCATTCAGTTTAGCGAACCAGAATGGCTACCGCGGGACCCTGTTCATAAACCTTTCTCCAAAAGCGCTCATGCTGGCGGATTTTCTGCCGACACTCCGGGCGCAGATGACGGCACATGATTTTGATCCTTCGCGGATCGTATTCGAGATCACCGAGCGGGACGCGGTCAAGAATCCCGAGGCCGTTAAAAAGAGCGTGAACGCCCTGCGTAATGAAGGATTCAGGTTCGCCATAGATGATTTTGGATCGGGATACGCGACGTTTCATTATATACGGCTCTTCGAGGTAGACTTCCTGAAAGTAGACGGCGATTTTATCCGGAACATGGGGGGCGACGGAGGAATGGACCGCGCCATTGTGATGAATATCGCCAGTCTTGCCGGCCACCTGGGCATCAAGACGATAGCCGAATATGTCGAATCCGCCGAGATTCTGAGCAACGTACGGTCGTCAGGCATTCAGTATGCTCAGGGCTATTTCATAGACCGACCTTCTCCGCATATGCGCAATCCCGCACCTTACGCTTGATCATCCATCTCCTTGAGACACCTTTTTCTTGCGGCCGCGTGGGTTTTTTCATATAATTACGGAACAGCGGCTGAAGATGCGGCAGGTCATGGCCTGTGGCGATTCCGCTGAGCATCGAGAGCGGGGGGGCGTGCGATGAGAAGTATGATCTTCTGTTTGCTGATCATTGTCCTGTGGATATCAGCGGCATGGGCTGTACTAGGAGGAGGGAATATCGTGCTCAAGGTGAGCGGGGCGCAGAATGTCCTGTTCAGCCATGATGTTCACGCGGGAAGGTCCCGGGTTGGTTGCAAGGAGTGCCATTACGCTATTTACACGACCCGCGTAAACCATCGGACAGCAACCATGGACGAGATGAAAAAGGGGAAGTCCTGCGGTGCCTGCCACAACGGGACACGGGCGTTCAATGTGACCGATGCACAGCAGTGTTCCAGGTGTCACAACCAGTAACTGCGACCCGGTCAAGACATCGCGCCGAATGGAGCAGAGTCGTGGAGAAAAGAAGGCGGAAAACCGACGAAAAGGCATCGGGCAGTTCCTTTTGCCGCTTCGGGTGTGTTGCCGTCCGGCGGGGGTTCGTGACCATCGATCAGTTGAAGCAGGCCCTTGCTGAGCAGGTGGACGGCAATATCCTTGACCGCGGACACCGCCTGGTGGGATCCATCCTTTTCGAAAAGGGCTGGATTTCGGAACAGGAGCGGGAGCGGGTGCTGCTGGACCTGCACCGGCCGCCGGAGATGGATGAAAACTCCTGACCGCGTTCCCTCGGAAGGAACGTTTACCAGAGAATAACTCCTCCTGCTCCATCCCCGGAAAATACCCCGCCCAAAGTACAACTTTAGATTGACAGGCCCCGCAATTTATGGTGTAATGCACCCCACCTGTAGTCGCATTATCTTCTTTATCCCGTAGAACCACAACTGAATAGTCAGGATTATAGTCAGGATGTTTCAATCCGGCCAGCCGAGCTATGCGCTCAGACGGCTGAAAATTAATGTGCTTGTGGAGCAATTTTGGGGAGGCAGGAATCGATGAAGCTTTTTATCAGGAATATCAGAATACTTTCATCTATTGTACTCTTTTTCTTTCTTTGGTCTTTTGGACCGCTATTCCAGATTCCGACGGCGATCGCTGCTGATAAGAAAGCGCCGGCGAAACAAACTGCTGGTATCGCATCGCAGGGGCCTGTCTCGTCCGGCGAAAGGTTCGAGAAAGCTCTGGAGTCGATCCGGGAGAATATCGAGCGGTCAGAGAAAAAGTTCGACAAAGGCGAAGACGACAAGGCGGAGCAAGAGCATATCCGGTCAAAGCGGGCGGAGATAGACTCGATCGATGCTGAACTGCGGAAGGAATTCAGCGAGACCGAGAAAAAGCTGAAAAGCGCGAAACTGCCGAAGGAGATCCTGGATCGCCATGCCAAGTTCGTGAAGCATTACGAGGATAATCTCAAAGAACTGAAGTCGAATATGGAAGCAGTAGAGCGGTCAGCAATAAGCGGTAAGCAGGAAAAGAAAAATGCGCTGGCAAAAGCGAAGCTGCATCTTGAGAAGACAAAAGCGCCTTCGCGGCATCAGAAACTGGACCCGAACAATCTGCCCTTCCGCAACCGGAAGGAAGTAAAGCCGATCGCGCCGAGGTTGAAGAAGGAGCAGTTCGAGAAGGATTTTCCGTCGAAGAAGAACCGGGGAACCAGAACGGCTTTTTCACCGCAGAGGTCGCAGAGAACTGCTGAAAACCGCACGCAGAACGGCTATCTCGCGCAGAGCCCGCTGAGTACGCAGAGGACGGCAAGTCTTTTGGACGCGGATCAAAGCGGATGGACGCGGATTCTGGATTCTTCGTTGCATCGATACATTTCACGTTTCACGTCTCCCGTTTCACGTGTGCAGCTCGCATACAACGGCCCCGCCAGCGACATGCCTTTTGAGCTCCCTCGCCCCTCCGTGGGAGAGGGCTTGGGTGAGGGGGTTGTTCCGCTTCCCAATTTTGTCTTCTCCGATGCAAATCCTGAATCTTCTTTCTCCGCGTCCCCCAGTCTTCGTGTCGCCGCGTCCGGGTCGCTGATGCTCGCTCAAGCGACCGTCGATCTGCCGACAGCAGACGACCTTGCCGAGACGCCAGATGTTCAATTCACGCCCGAAATCCAGGCTAAGGCGCAGGAAATAGGCGGTAATCCGGTCAAGATCTACGAATGGGTGCGAAACAACATCGAATATGCTCCAACCTACGGCAGCATCCAGGGTGCGGACCAGTGTCTCCAGTCGAAGATTTGCAACGACATGGATACAGCCAGTCTGCTGATTGCCCTTCTCCGGACATCCGGCATTGCGGCGAAATATCAGTATGCGACGGTCGAAATCCCGATTGAACAGGCCATGAACTGGGTCGGCGGGGTGACCGATCCGAAGATGGTCGGGACGATCTTCGCGACGAACGGTGTTCCGGTAACGCTCATGAAGAACAGCAGCAGCGTTTATAAGGCCGTACAACTGGAACATATATTTGTGCAAGCATTTATCGACTATATCCCGAGCCGCGGTGCGGTGCATCGGCAGGGTGATACCTGGATCTCGCTCGATCCGTCGTTTAAGCAGTACAACTACACCCAGGGGATCGATATCAAATCAGCCGTGCCGTTCGATGCACAGACCTTTGCCGATCAACTTGTAGCAACAGCAACGACAAACACGGTCGAAGGGTATGTCACGAACGTCAATTCCGCGCTGGTTCAGCAGACCATG
>JAOUEV010000103.1 GCA_029858565.1 Nitrospirota bacterium
TTGTGTTTGACAAACCTGCTACACAGCCATGCGGAGAGCAGATCCTGATACCCAGGCAGCCCGCAACCCTCAGGGAGGTCATGGGCAGGTGGTGCTGCGCCACGCAAACAGACGCACCGCTGACCCTCGAAAACCTTGTGCAAAGCCTATGTTCGTCCGTTGATATCGAACTTGCGGCGATCCTGAACCGAGAAGCTGACGGCGGATACGCAGTAGCGCACCAGCAAAGCAGCAAGGAGGTGATGGAGAAAATCGCCGGCCTTGCCGCAAATGATCCGGTCATTCCCGTCCTGCAGAGCGGCCGGGCGTACATTCATTCGGCGAGCCCGGAAGTTCCGGGGGGAGCCGCCGGGACGGCCGTTTTGAAAGCGTGCTCCTTTTTCCCGATACTGATCCGGGGACATCTGGAAAGCATTCTGATGGTAGGTAGCCGGCCGCTGCAGGAGAGCGACGCGCAGACCCTCGTCGTCCTCTGCAGGCTGGTCTCGCTGACCATCGAGAACAGCAGGCTTCACTCCGACCTGTTACGAAAGTTCTCGCGCATCTCCGAAATCGCTGAGATGGCGCAGGAGATCACGTCGGTCCAGGGACAGGACTCCCTGCTCCAGCGTATTCTCGAAAGGTCCGCGAAATTACTCATGGCGGAGCAGGGCTCCCTGATGCTCATCGACCGGGACGCCGATGCGCTGTTCGTCGAGGTGACGACGGGCACCCATCCCGAGACCCCGGGCAAACTCCGGATCCCCCTCGGCAGGGGCATTGCCGGCAAGGTCGCGGAGCAGGGGGAAGCAATCCTCGTGAAGGACGTGGAAAACGACCCGCGCACCCGTCAGAAGAAGCGGTCCCATTACAAAACCGCGTCCTTTGTCAGCGTTCCGCTCAAAGTCGGGGACCGGACCATCGGCGTGCTGAATCTTTCGGACAAGACGTCCGGCGAGGTGTTCGACCGGGAGGACCTTCACCTCATCCAGTCCCTTGCCACGCACGCCGCCGTGGTGCTCGAACGCAATGCGCTCGAGCACCAGACGGAACGGCTCAGGAAGCTCACGATCACCGATCCCCTCACGGGCCTGCAGAACCGCCGGCACCTGCAGGATCGCCT
This sequence comes from Nitrospirota bacterium, assembly GCA_029858565.1. Classification (GTDB taxonomy): domain Bacteria; phylum Nitrospirota; class UBA9217; order UBA9217; family UBA9217; genus JAKAHZ01. Next base: position 1,103 of record JAOUEV010000103.1, read on the forward strand.
GGAGGAGGAGATGGCCCGTTCGCAGCGCCACGGGCGGTCCCTGAGCCTTCTGATGCTGGACGTGGACAGATTCAAGCTGCTGAATGACACCTTCGGGCACCAGGCAGGCGACGACGCCCTCCGGCTCATCGCCCAATTGCTGCTCAAAACAGTGCGCCACATGGACATCCTCGCCCGCTACGCCGGTGACGAATTCCTCGTCATCCTTCCGGAAACCGACACCGCGCTGGCCCGCCGGATCGCGGAGCGCATACGCCAGGATATCGCCGCCCTCCGTCTTCCGCGCCGGGGCCGGACGAATGCAGCCGCTGCGGACATCACGGTCAGCATCGGCATCGCTTCCTACCCCGATCACGGAGAAGAGGTCGAGCAGCTTCTGGAGCGCAGCGACCAGGCCCTGTACCGGGCAAAGGCGCGTGGCCGGAACAGAACCGAGGTGTATGCCTGAAATACTCATCCCCGGGTCCTCGGGTCCGGGTCAGACCAAGCTAACCTGCCGATATTCCGGCGATATCTTTCCAAAAGCAGCCGTCTGATGCCTTAAACCGCTGTGTTCATGCCTCAAAATGGGCCTGCATGGCGCTGATACCCCGTCAGCTCACGGCTGCAGTCCGATGCGATCGCCTCGCGGCCTTGCGCCTTGATGCCAAGCTTCTCCGGTCGTCCATCTTGCCTCTCTGCAATTGCCGCCTCTGTTCACTGCGTCTTCTCCCCAGCCCTGCCAAGGTCATCGAACCCGCCGGATTCACCAAGGTATCGAGCCTCGAGGTCGAGGAACAGCGGGTGAACGTGATCGTGGAGATCGGCAGGCGGAACGGCCTGTCAGCGGAGATCGCAAAAGGAAGGCGTGCGAATCAGGATAAGGAAATAGATGCAGATCATAGCACTTCTTGTGACACCAGTGGCCGCAGATCTTATTGCGTGGTTTATCCTTAGTATTCAAATTATTACCACGACTCCTCTCCGCTGAACCACCGTCATGTCATTGTCTCTATACCCCGAAAATACCCTGCTGGAACGCTTTACTTTATCCGGATGCCTATGCGATAGTACCAAAGGTTATATACCGCTCCTGTCAGCCTAAACACGGCAGTCAGCCGCAGACGTCACAAGAATCTCAGACAAGAAACAACCTCTTAAGACCGACAAGATATTCACCTGCGTGGTGACTGTTTTATTAATGAAGAACCGATCCTCTGACATGCAGCGATCCTTCGGACCGAGGTCCGGCATCATCATCGTCCTTGCGACGGTCTTCGTCATCGGCTATTTCTCCGTCAGAAGCCACAGCCAGTTCGAAAGCACGGTCATCGCGCAGACCCATGACCAGCTGCTCACCACCGCGAGGTCCATCTCCGTGTCGATCCGCGAGCACGTACAGATCCTTTCGCAGATCCTCAAGATCGTCTCCGAGAACCAGACGGTCCAGGCGGCGCTGAAGAACTGGGATCCCCGGGACCGCCGGTTCGACGGAAGACTGCTGAGCGACATCCTTCAGGCCCACGTGCACCACGCCGACGCCCTCCTGATCCTCGACGCCCGGGGACGCGTCGTGCACCAGTACCCGCCTGCCGACAATCCCCGGAACCGGCACGCGAGCCTTGCCGACAGGCCCGATGTCGCCCGGGTCCTCGAATTGAAGCTTCCCTACGTCAGCGATCCCTTCTATACGCAGGCCGGAGATCTCGCGTTCACCATATCCCAGCCGATCTTTGCGCGCGCCGGGGGCGTCGAGTTCGTCGGCATCGCCCGCTGGGTGATCAAGATCAGGACCATCGCCGGCCTCTTCGCCACGCATGTCCGCATCGGCGAGAGCGGGTACGCGCAGATCATCGACGGGAGCGGAATGCTGCTTGCCCATCCCGACGAGAAGCAGATCGGCAGACACCTGATGGAGGAACCCCGGAAACTGTTTCCCGCCGCGGACTGGAGCTCCTTTGGGAAGATCGCGGAGAACATGACCGCGGGGAAGGAAGGAACCGCCGTGGCCGGCCTGCTTTCCCGGACCGATGACGGCCGCACGAGCGGCCCCTCCCGCCAGATCATCGCCTACACGCCCATCCTGTTCGAGGACCATGCCTGGTCGGTCCTTTTGTCCCTCGATTTTCAGGAGGTGGCCGCGCCTGTCCATGCGAGCGCCCAGGAGCACATGCTCTTTGCCATCGCCATCATCAGCATCATCGTTTACGTCGGCTGGAAACACCTCCAGATGCAGCGGCGCCTGGCAGCCGAAGAGAGCGCCAATCAGATCACCACCTTCCTGGAAACGCTTCCCATCGGCATCCTGGTGCTCACCGCCGACGGCCGGCCGTTCTATGCCAACAGCGCCGTCGGGAGGATCTTCGGAAAGACGGACAGCGGGGACAGCGGCGACAACGCACTTCAGCTGCTCTCCTCAGCCCGGATCGCCGGGACGGACACGCCGTTCCCCCGGGAGCGTCTGCCGATCCTGCGGGCCCTGGCCGGCGAACGGTCCTCATCCAGCGACATCGAGGTCAGCACCCCGGACCGCACGGTCCCCCTGGAGCTGCACGGATATCCCATCCACACGGAAGCAGGCGCGCTCCGCTTCGCCGTAGGCGCGCTCCTGGACATTACCGAGCGGTTCCGTATGGAACAGAGCATCATCCAGGCACGTCAGGACTGGGAAGACACCTTCAACATGATCTCCGACAGCATCACCATCCAGGACAACAATTTCAACATCATCGCTTCGAACAAGGCGGCGAATGAGGTCCTCCGGCTGAAGACCGAAGCAGGAGAGAGATCGAAATGCTTTATCCATATACACGGCACCGACCAGCCGCCGCAGAACTGCGCCAGCTGCCAGTGCATGCAGGCCGACCGGGAGACGGTCACGGAAGTGTTCGAGCCCCATCTGGGAATGCATATCGAAGTGCGCGCCATCCCGCGTTTCGATCCGACGGGGGACCGGAAAGGACTGATCCATATCATCCGGGACATCTCGGACCGCAAGCGGCTGGAGGACGAGCTGAAGCACCGGGCGCTCTATGATTCCCTCACCAAACTGCCGAACCGCGCGCTGTTCCTCGACCGGCTCACGAACCTCATCGCCCACCAGCAGCGGCAGGACGACCTGCTGTTCGCGGTCCTCTTCGTCGATCTCGACCACTTCAAGAAGATCAACGACACCGCGGGCCACGAGGCCGGGGACAAACTCCTCGTCGCGGTGGCCGACCGGCTCAGGAACAACACGCGCCCCGGGGACACCGTCTCGCGGTTCGGCGGGGACGAGTTCCTGATCATCGTGGACGCCCTGAATAACCGGGACGATGCCATTGCCGCCGCGGAGCGCATCCACCAGGCGTTCACCGCCACCTTTGCCATCGACGGAAACGATCTCTATATCACGGCAAGCATCGGTATCGCGTTGAGCAGCCAGGACGGCAAGGGGCCCGAGGACCTCATCCGGAACGCGGACGTGGCGATGTACCATGCGAAAACGCAGGGCCGGTCCTCGTACGCGGTCTTTGACCGCGCCATGCACCACCTTATCCTCGAATCGGTGAAGATGGAGAACGAACTGCGGAACGCCGTCCGGCGCCGGGAGTTCGTCAACCACTACCAGCCGGTCATCGACATCACGAGCGGCAGGGTCTCCGGGTTCGAGGCGCTGACGCGATGGATGCACCCGGCCGAGGGCCTCCTCTCCCCCGCCAAGTTCATCCCGATCGCCGAGGAGACGGGCATGATCACCGCGATCGGCGAGTGGGCCATCCGGGACGCCTGCATGCGGGCCAAAAAATGGCAGGAACAGTATCCGGACCGCCGGGACCTCTTTGTGAGCGTCAATGTCTCGGCAAAGCAGTTCAGCGGGACGCTCCCGCGCATCGTCGGTTCCATCCTGGAGGAGACCGGCCTCGATGCGGGCGCCCTCCGGATCGAGATCACCGAGAGCCTCCTCATGGAACACCGCATGGTGGCCCACCAGGTGCTGACGGAGCTGCGCGCCATGAACGTCATGGTCTACCTGGACGATTTCGGGACCGGCTATTCCTCGCTCAACTATCTGCACAAGTTCCCCATCAACGCCCTGAAGATCGACCAGACGTTCGTGACCAACATCGTCAAGGACCATCAGGCCCAGGAGATCATCCGCGCGATCACCACGCTGGCGGCGAGCCTCAAGCTGACCGTGATCGTCGAGGGCGTGGAGCGGATCGACCAGCTCGACTTCTTCCGCAGCCTGCAGTGCAACCTCATTCAGGGCTTCCTGTTCTCCCGGCCGGTGGAGCACCATCTCGCGGAACGGTTCATCACGACCACGCTTCCCATGGAATGATCCTGATGACCGCGCTCTTCTCGCACCCGCTAAGGCAAGTGCGGAGTGCGGAGTGCGGAGTGCGAAGTGCGGAGTGCAAAGTGCGGAGTGCAAAGTGCGGAGTGCGAAGTGCGGAGTAATTAAAACCCAACTACCATGAAAAGCTCACCACCCCGCTCCAATATCATTCTGATCGGCATGCCCGGGTCAGGCAAGAGCACGGTCGGCGTGCTCCTGGCAAAGCAGACCGGACGCGCTTTCACGGACACGGACCTGCTTATCCAGTCGGACACAGGCAGGACACTACAGAACATCGTGGACAGGGACGGATATCTCGAACTGCGCAGGATCGAGGAACGGGTCCTGCGCAGCCTGCTGCTCCGGAACCACGTGGTGGCCACAGGCGGCAGCGCGGTCTACAGCTCCGAAGCAATGGACCATTTGAAAGCCGACGGCGTTGTTGTGTTCCTTGATGCCGATCCCGCCACGCTCGAAGCACGGGTAGCTGATTTCGGCACCAGAGGACTGGCCAAGCGGCCGGACCAGACCTTTCAGCAACTCTTTGACGAGCGGCTCCCCCTCTATCGGAAGTACGCGGAGATCACGATCACTTGCGCAGGGTTGAGCCACGAACAGGTCGTGGGTGAGATCATGGACGCGGTGGAGAACCTCTGCTGAGAACAGCAGCATGTATGCGCGGCTCCCTCCGCCCGCCGGAATCAGCCCGCCGGAATCCGCATGCCCTCTTCCCGCCTTTTCTGGTATACTTAGGTTGCAAGTCCGCGACAACGCTGCAGCGCCGGAACCGACCGCCCCTGGCTCGGGGGCCTGAACTAAACATGAAACCGCGAACTATCACGCCCTCCCTCCTTTGCAGAGCCGTCCTGATCGTCACGCTCCTTGTGACGGGGTATGCTGCGCAGGCCGGGCCAGGCGAGGTCCGCATCGGCGTCCTTGCCTACCGCGGCCATGAGCAGGCGCTGCGCATGTGGTCCGAGACCGCCCGGTTCCTTTCCCGCCGGATCCCCGGCAGCGCCTTCACCATCGTGCCCCTCTATTTCCAGGAGATCGGGCCTGCCGTGGGCCGCGGTGACGTGGCCTTCGTCATCGCCAACACCTCGATCTATGTGGAGCTCGAGGCCCGCTACGGCGCGAGCCGCATCGCCACGCTCAAGAACAAGCGGAACTCCCACGCCTACACCGAGTTCGGCGGCGTCATCTTCTGCCGCGCCGACCGGAAGGACCTGCAGCAACTGAGCGATCTTGACGGCAGGACCTTCATGGCCGTGGAAGAGACCTCGCTCGGCGGATGGCACGCGGCATGGCGCGAGTTCCGCGCTGCAGGGATCGATCCCTATCGGGATCTCAGGCAGCTCACCTTCGGGAATACCCACGACGCCGTGGTCTACGCGGTCCGTGAGGGGACCGTGGACGCCGGGACCGTCCGGACCGACACGCTCGAACGCATGCACGAGGACGGCCTGATCGACCGGACCCAGTTCCGGATCCTGAACCAGCAGCAGGCGGAGAACTTCCCCTACGCTCTCAGCACCCGCCTCTACCCCGAGTGGCCCATTGCCAAGATCCGCTCCACGCCGCAGGAGCTTGCCCAGCAGGTCGTCATCGCCCTGTTCCGCATGCGGCCCGACGACCCGGCGGCGAAGGCTGCCAGAATATCCGGATGGACCATTCCGCTCAACTACGAGCCGGTGCACGATCTCATGCGGGAGCTTCATATCGGCCCCTACCAGGACTACGGCAGGATCACGCTCGCCGGCGCCGTCCGGATGTACTGGCGCTGGCTCCTTGCCGCAGCACTGCTGCTCGTGGCCGCCATCGCAACAGCAGCCTATGTGACCAGGCTCAACCAGAAGCTGCAGGCATCCCGGCTGAAGCTCCAGAAGGCACGGGACGGCCTGGAGGAGACGGTCGCGGCGCGCACTGCAGAACTGAGAAAGGCGAACGAGGAGCTCGAAGGCGAGATCGCCGAACGGATCCGGGCCGAGGAGGAGAAGGAGCGGCTCCGGCAGCAGCTGCTCCAGACCCAGAAGATGGAGGCCATCGGCATCCTTGCCGGAGGCGTGGCCCACGACTTCAACAATATCCTGTCCGCGATCGTGGGGTATGCGTCGCTCCTGAGCACGAAAATGCAACCCAATGATCCGCTGCGGCATAACACCATGCAGATCCTGGCCGCTGCGGAACGCGCCGGCAGCCTGACCAGGAGCCTCCTCGCCTTCAGCAGGAAGCAGGTCATCGAACCGAAGCCCGACGATCTCAACGGCATCATCCGCGGGTTCCAGCGCATCCTGTCCCGCATCATCGGCGAGGACGTCGCGGTCTCCCTCGCCTGCCATCGCGATCCCCTGATCGTGGAAGCGGACAAAGGGCAGATCGAATTGCTCCTGATGAACCTGGCGACCAATGCGCGCGATGCCATGCCCAAGGGCGGAGCGCTGCGGATCGCCACTGCATTCGAGGCGGTGAACACTGAGCGGGGAGAGATCCCTCCCGGCTCCTATGCCGTGCTCTCCGTGGCCGACAGCGGTGTCGGCATCGAGAAAGAGCGGCAGGAGCACATCTTCGAACCCTTCTATACGACCAAGGAAGTCGGCAAGGGCTCCGGCCTGGGGCTGGCCATTGCCTACGGGATCGTGAAGAAGCATAACGGCTTCATCCATCTCTACAGCGAGCCCGGCCTCGGAACGACCTTCAGGATCTACCTTCCCCTCACCGCCGCGTCGCCCCGCAGGGCGGCCGAAGCGGACGCCGGCATCCCGGCCCGGGGGAGCGAAACGATCCTTCTGGTGGAGGACGAGGAGATCGTCAGGACCGTGACCAGGACCATGCTGGAGGATCACGGCTATTCGGTCATCGAAGCGGTCGACGGAGAGAACGCCGTGCAGGTGTTCCGGGAGAACCAGGACCGCATCCAGCTCGTGCTGTGCGATCTGGTCATGCCCCGGATGAACGGGAAGGAGGCCGC
>JAOUEV010000104.1 GCA_029858565.1 Nitrospirota bacterium
GGAAACAGCCGCATCGACGCGGAAACTGCCAAAAGCCGCGTAGATGCTATGTGAAAGATCAATAGGGCAATGCTGAAATCGTCGTAAAAATCGCGACGAGCGGGTCAGCTCGCTCGAAACTCTAGATTTCATGGTAAAGAATGGATTTATAAACAAGCCAATAGAAGGCAAAAACCCTTTGAAATTGAAATTGGTAGCAGAACACCAAGTCACGAGCCTCTTTGGCCTTTCTACCCAAATGACAGATTTTTACGTAAATAATTCTTTCGCATACATTTTGGAGCGTACTGGTAAAATTCTGGTTGTTGATATCAATAATCATGAAAAGCCTCAAAGGGTAGATCTACTTGCTACTCGCACAAATGGCATATATCTGGCCGACAATTATTTATATGCAATTGGCGACAGAAGTATGGCCATTTACGACGTTACAGGATCAGGTAAGCCGAGGCAGATCGGATATTTCCCCGACAAAAAAGATTATATAGAGCACATATACGTCAAGGGTAATATCGCCTATATAACCGGCAGGGATTTGAAGTTGATAAATGTAAAAGACAAAACAGCGCCAAAGCTAATGAACACATACAAGGCGGGATCACCTGCTCCAGAAACGGGAGGGTGTAGCTTTGGCGGATATCGACCGCGTTGCCTACTTGCTGGCAACAAGCGTCTTCTTGTTTTATCAATAGGCACAATCGCATGCGAGAACGATACCGGGAACAAATTATTCTATGAGATTGCGGACATCAGCAATTCCTCTCAACCTATCTATATGGGATCGTTTTCTTCCCGCAGCGGCGAATTCTTATCCAGCAACGGCGCATTCTTAAATGGATCTGACTCATGGATCATGATTGGAAGTAGTATTATAGATATTAGCGAACCTGCTTCTCCCGTTGTTGTCGACGAGCAGCCGATTTGTAGATTCTGCATTGGCAGCAATGGGGATCTCGTGACAACTGTTGATAGAACCATCGCGGCTTTCCCCAAGTTGCTGTTGATAGACATATCAAATCCTGTTTTGCCAGTCATTGCGGGTAGCACTGAATCACCATTTCTTGAAAAGTACATCTGCAAACAACAGATCGTTGGCGACTATGTATATTTGCTTACATGTGGTGAAGCTAATAAATTATTGGTCTTCAAAATGAAGTAGATTGTATGCTGTCGCAATCGCATAAAACGGCCAAGAGGCGGGTACAAATAACGTATTAACGAGCGGGTCGAGTGAGTCGCGAAAAACTCGCTCCTCACCCGCGCGTTAACCTCCCAGGAGGCTCTCATGTCCGACCAGGAAAGCGAACTTATCGTTTCTTACCTGACCCTCCGCAAGATGATCGGCTGGATCGGACTGCTCATGCCGGTCTCGGTCCGCCTTGGCGCGTGGATCTTCGAGGGGATCCGCACGACCGATTCCATCAGCGCCTACTACTATACCGGTATGCGGGATGTGTTCGTGTCCACCCTCGTGCTGGTCGGCATCCTTCTTACCTGCTACCGCACCCGGAACATCTGGGACAACGTCCTCTCGATCGTCTCGGGCATCGCTGCGATCGGGATCGGACTGTTCCCGATCGAGCCTACCTTCGCGGCCGAAGTGCTGCAGAAATTCCCGGACATGGGCAGCGAAAAGTGCTACGTCAACCGGGGGCTGCTGGGGTATCATTTCATCTTTGTCTCCACGTTCTTCGCACTCTCCTTCTATATGGTCTACTTCCGTTTCCGCGCCTTTACGCCAGGATCCCCGACCAGGCAGAAGCTCATTCGGAACAGCATCTATAAATGGTGCGGCCTGGCCATGCTGGCCGCGTTCATAATGATCGGGTATCTGGCGGTCTTCAACAAGGGGGCTTCCATCTTCTGGCCCGAGACGATCGCTGTTGTAGCCTTTGCGACTGCCTGGGTGGTGAAAGGCCGGATCATCCTGAAGGACCCGGTCGCCTGATGCTGCCGAACCGTGTTGTGTGGCCCTGCAGAGGGGACACTGCTTTCCGAAGGTGAGCTATAATTAAGCAAAGGCAGGTGATAATCATGCTGAAAACCATCAGAGGCTACTGCGCCTGGGCCATGACCGAAAGGCGCCTGGCGATCACTGACCCGGAAGTGTGGACCATCGTCAACGGCAAGCTATACCTGAACTGCAGCAGGGAGGCGTACGCTAAGTGGAGCAGGGACATCCCCGGCCACATCAAGAAGGCCGATGAGATCTGGCGAGCGATGCAGCGAGCTGACTAGCACGCCTGCGACAGGCAGCTCCCGCACCCTTTTCTTGACAAAATCCCTTCATTGTCTTACTCTGTTCTCACTTACGACCTCCCGCTGCACAGGATCGAGCCTTTATGAACCCTATTTGCATCGTTGACGACCAGTCTTCCATCGCTTCCACGGTCGAGAGCATCCTGAAGGACGAGGGGTACCCGACCCTGGTGTTCCCTGATGCCGAGAGCTTCTGGCAGAAGCTGGACACGCTGGAGCCTTCGCTCGTACTGCTCGATGTCTGGCTTCCGGGCATCGACGGCATGCAGCTCCTGAAGCGCGTGCACACACGGCTGCCGGAGCTTCCCATCATCATGATGAGCGGCCATGCGGGCATCGAGGCAGCGGTCGCGGCGATCAAGGCCGGGGCCTATGACTTCCTGGAAAAGCCGCTCCATCTCGAGGTCCTGCTCGACAAGGTCGCGTCGGCGATCAAGCACCGGCCTGCCGCAGGCAGCGCGAACCTGCCCTCGGACACGCGGTTCGAGAGCGCAAGCGCGGGCAATGCACTGCCTCCGGGCATGGTGGAGGTGGTGGACTCGTCCGTGCCCCAGCGGACGCTCAAGGGGAACGTGGTCCTGAACGGCATCGGCCTGCTCTCGGGCAGGAACACGGGCATCATCCTGAGCCCCCTGGGCGTGAACGAGGGGATCCTGTTCCAGAGCCTGGACGGCCAGACCATTCGGGGCCACATCACGTCGCTCGAGGACTACTCCCGGTCCGTTACCACCAAGACCTTTTCCGCCAACTCCACGACCCTGGAGAACGGCAAACGCCGCGTGCGCACGGTGGAGCACCTGATGGCGGTCCTGTCCATGTACGGGATCACCAACGCGCTCGTCAAGGTGGACGAGGAGGTCCCGAACATCGACGGCTCGGCCAAGGACTTCTGCGGCCTTATCGAGGACGCGGGGATCGAGGAGCAGTCCGCGTCCACCAAGGTGGCGGTGGTCCGCCAGAAGATCGGCGTGGGCAGGGAGGACAAGGCCGAGAAGCATCTTTTTGTGGAGCCCTTTGAGGGGTTCGAGGTCTCCATGCGCGTTGATTATCCGCCGCCGATCGGCGAACAGGTCCTGAGATTCGATCCTGCGAAAGGTTCCTTTGCAAAGGACATCGCGCCCGCGCGCTCCTTCAATACCTTCGAGAACATCGAGATGGCCCAGAAGCTCGGCAAGGTGGGGGGCGGGTATCTCAACTCCCACATCATCATGTACGGCGGCAAGGTGATCAACACGGAGCTTCGTTATCCCGACGAGTTCGTGCGCCACAAGATCCTGGACCTCATCGGGGACCTCTATCTCCTTGGTCTGCCCGTCCAGGGACGCATCTTCGCCAACATGACCTCCCACGGCTACAACCAGGCGCTGGTGCAGCTGCTGCACCAGGCGATCCAGAGCAGCGCGGGGAAATAGAAATCCTTTGTCATCTCCACTCAATTACGCTACAATCGTCGTTGTGCGGCTTGACCTCTATCTCAAGACCAGCAGGCTGGTGAAGCGGCGGGCCGTGGCGCAGGAGCTTTGCGAACACGGCCTCATAGAAGTGAACGGGCACACGGCCAAGCCGGCCAAAGAGGTCCGGCCCGGGGACCGCGTGAAGATCTCCTATACATCGCGGACCATCGAGCTTGAGGTCCTCGGCATCCCGGTGAAGTCGCGCAATGCATCGCAGGAACCAAGCTACCGCATCCTTTCGGACGATCGGACAGAACGACCGGCGTGACCATGACCACACTTCATCGCATAGCCATTACCATGGGCGATCCCGCAGGGATCGGTCCGGAGATCATTTCCCGGGTCTTCCAGAGTGGTGACGCGCACGCCTTTTGCCGCCCTTTCGTTGTGGGGAACCGCATGGTGCTTGAAAAGGTCGTGGCAGAGCAGAAGTTCGGCCTTGCGGTGCGCACCATCTCGTCGCCGGCCGAGTCCAGTCCGGAAAAGGGCGTCCTGGAGGTCCTGAACATCGGCGCCATCGCCCCTGCTGATCATGTGTGGGGCAGGCCGGTCCCTGCCATGGGCACTTCGGTCGTGGAGTATATCAGGACCGCGACCGACCTTGCTCTGCGCGGAGAGATCGCGGCCATTGTGACCGCGCCGCTGAACAAGGAGCTGATCCACGCGGCCGGCCATGACTTCCCGGGGCATACTGAACTGCTGGCGCATCTCACGGGAAGCAGGCGCTACGGCATGCTGTTCGTGGGCGGCGGCCTGAACCTCATCCTGGCGACGATCCATCACCGTCTGCGCGACGTGCCGGAGCTCATCACCAAAGAACGCGTGCTCACCACGATCCAGCTGGCCCACGAGGCCATGCAATCCTTCGGCATCCAGAAGCCGCGCATCGGCGTTGCCGCGCTCAACCCCCACGCGGGCGAGGCCGGGCTCTTCGGCACCGAGGAAACGCAGGAGATCCTGCCTGCCGTGCTCGCTGCGCGGTCCGAGGGGATCGATGCGAGCGACCCGCTGCCCGCGGACACGCTGTTTCACAAGGCCCGCAAAGGCATGTACGACATCGTCGTTGCCATGTACCACGACCAGGGCTTGGCGCCGCTCAAGATGATCGCCTTCGGGAACGCCGTGAACATCACGGTGGGGCTCCCGATCATACGCACATCAGTGGACCACGGCACGGCCTACGACATCGCCGGGAAAGGGCGCGCTGATCCGGCGAGCCTCTTCGAGGCGATCAGGCTGGCCGCGGTCATGGCGGACCACCGCACAGCCGCCGGAAAGGGACGACCGTGAGCAACAGCAAGCCTCTATTGACCCGCGCGCACATTTTCGCGGCGGTCTTCTTTGCCATCTTCCTGTTCCTGCTCTACCAGGGCGGCAAGGTCCTGGCGCCGTTCCTGTCGTCCCTGCTCTGGGCCGCGATCATCACGCTCGCCCTGTACAAGCCCTACCAGCGGCTGCTCGGCCTCCTGGCAGGAAGGTCCACGATCGCCGCGGCGACCATGACCGTGCTGGTCCTGGTGCTGGTCATCGCGCCGGCGGTGGTCTTCCTTGCCGTGCTGGCGTCGCAGTCCGTGGACCTGTACCAGTGGGCCGCGGCCATGATCCGCTCCGGAGGGATCAGCGAGGCCTGGGACCGGATGCTCCAGACGTCGCTGGGCCAGCTCGCCCAGCAGCTGCCGCTGGACTGGCAGGAACTGCGGGGCCAGGCGATCGGCAGCTTCGGCGATCTTTCCTCCTCCCTGGCGTCCCAGCTCGGTTCGCTGCTCAAGAACACCCTGCTGCTGACGCTGAACGTCCTTATCACGATCATTTCCCTGTTCTTCTTCTTTCGCGACGGCGAATCATACTACCGGAACCTGCTGCAGCTCCTGCCCTTCACGGACCAGCAGAAGGATGCGGTGGCGCAGCGGTTCTCGGACACCTTTTCAGCGGTGATCAACGGCGTGTTCCTGATCGCGCTGATCCAGGGAGTCGTGACGGGCATCGGTTTCGCCATATTCGGCGTGGGCTTTTCCGTGCTCTGGGGGTTCGTTGCCGCGGTGATGGCGCTCTTTCCCATCGGCGGGGCAGCGGTCGTCTGGCTCGGGGGAGCGGGGTATCTTTTCTTGACGGGCCACACCGTGCCCGGTATATTGCTCACGATCTGGGGGACGGTCCTGGTGAGCCTGCCGGACAATTTCCTGCGGCCGCTCATCATCGGCCGCAAGGCCAAACTGCCCACGTTCCTGCTGTTCATCGGCATCCTGGGCGGGATCCGGGCCTACGGCTTTCTCGGGATCCTCTTCGGGCCGGTCATCGTGACGCTGCTCCTGGCGTTCGTGAACATCTACCGCGAGGAGTTCGCGGAGAAGCACTAAGGTTGTTTGCAACAACGGAGAATTGAACCACGGGTCCCGACTGCGTCGGGACACACAGATGAAGGCAGGAACGAAGAAAGCACGAATGCGGTTTTGACGTCATCTGTGTGCGGCGAAGCCGCCCGTGGTTAAAAGATTTTGTTCTGATTTTTCTCGGAGGTACCTGAACGAATGGAAGATCTTGCGAAATCGGACACCTGGCGGGTATTCCGCATCATGGCGGAACTGGTCGAGGGCTTCGAGGCATTGAACGGCGTAGGGCCGGCGGTCACCATCTTCGGCAGCGCGCGGCTGAAGCCCGGTTCGGAATACTACGAAAAGTGCGTGAACGTGGCCGAACGCCTGGCCAAGAGCGGGTTCACGGTGATCTCCGGCGGCGGACCGGGGATCATGGAAGCGGCGAACAAGGGCGCGCGGAACGGGAACGGCGTGTCCGTGGGCCTCAACATCGCCCTGCCCATGGAGCAGGCGCCGAATCTCTTCCAGGACATCAAGGTGGAGTTCCGCTATTTCTTCGTGCGCAAGCTGATGTTCGTGAAGTACGCCGTGGGCTACGTGATCTTTCCCGGCGGGTTCGGGACCATGGACGAGCTCTTCGAGGCGCTCACGCTGATCCAGACCAAGAAGATCCGCGCCTTTCCGGTCATCCTCGTGGGCAGGCAGTACTGGCAGGGATTGGTGGACTGGATGAAAAGCACGGTGCAGACCATGGGGAACATCGACAGCGTGGACCTGGAACTGTTCCACATCGTGGACAATGTGGACGAAGTGTGCGAGATCATCACAAAGCGGTACAAGGACCGGACCGCTTCCTTTCCCACGGACCGCCGCTCCCAGGACCGCCACGGGGTGTAGCACCCGCAGGGCTAGTTCTTTTTCCGCTTCTTCCGCCCGGCCCGGTTCTTCAGGTGCTGGGCGACCCGCAGCTGACGGAACCACCGCTCGATGTTCTCCCGATAGATCATCACCACCAGGATCGCGCTGATCCCGATCCCCAGGACCGTAAAGAACGCCCCGTACCTTGCGTCGCGGAAATAGGTGCCGCCGATGGTCAGGAGCGTTGTGCCGAGCAGCCGTCCGCTGGTCGAGACCAGCAGGAACTCCCGCTGACCCATGTGGCCGAGGCCCAGGATGTAGCAGAGAATGTCCTTGGGAAAGCCGGGGACCAGGAACATGAGGAATGCAAGGAACAGCCCCTTGTGCTTCATCACGTAGTCGTAGCGCTTGATCACCTCGGGATTGACCACCACTTCCACGATGTGCCTGCCGAGCAGGCGGGAGATCATGAAAGCGAGCCACGAGCCGATCGTGAGCCCGATGGTGGAGTAGATAATGCCCCAGAAGGTGCCGAAGAAATATCCCCCCACGAAACCCGTCACTTCGCCCGGCACGGGCGCGGCAACGACCTGGAGCGACTGGAGGCCGATGAAGGAAAGCGCGGCATAGGCCCGGTGCTCCTGGATGAAGGCCAGCATGCGCTGACGGTCAAGGAGAAGATCGATCAGTCCGAAGGAGTAAAGCAGGTAGGTTCCGAGGGTGAAGAACAGCCCGATCAGGATGAGCTGGATGACCGATTGTTTGTCAAGCTTGAACATGGCTGATTATTCATATCCTGAAAAGATCATCCAGCGCCTTGCGCGCCTTGTCCGGATCGCCGCCGGGTCCTGCGGTCCGGTCCGCGAACACAAAGAAATCGCAGAAGTTGGCTTTTGCCTTTTCCCGCACCAGGACCGACTGGGGCTCACGGCACTGCCGGGGAGCGGATGCATCGTAAAACCTGCAGTTCAGGCAGCAATGAAGGTCCGCGCGGCAGAAGGGGCACTCATCGCGCCGGCCGATCTCCCGGCCCAGTTCGAGCTGCTTCTTGCAGGCATGGCAGGATCTCATAGTGATGAAATTTTCGACACATCTCTCGTCACTTGTCGCTTGTCTCTGCCTACTTCTTCTTCTCCATCTGTTTCTTCAGCAGGTCGCCCAGGGTCCCCATGCTGGCCGACGTCTCGGACTGGCTCTGCTTGAACTCCTTGATCGTGGCGGCCGATTCCGCTTCAGCGCGGCTCACTTCCGCGAGCGCGAGTCCGATCCTGCGGGCCTTCCGGTCCACGTTCTCGATCAGCACCTCCACGGCCTGGCCTTCTTTTACCACTTCCTTGGGATGGCTGATGCGCTTCTCGCCTCCGAGCTTGGAGATGTGGATCAGGCCGTCGATCCCGTCGCCGAGGCTCACAAAGGCGCCAAAGGGCATGAGCTTGTTGACCGTTCCGGTATGGAACGAGCCAACGGGGAAGCGGGATTC
>JAOUEV010000041.1 GCA_029858565.1 Nitrospirota bacterium
ACGGCTATTCGGTCATCGAAGCGGTCGACGGAGAGAACGCCGTGCAGGTGTTCCGGGAGAACCAGGACCGCATCCAGCTCGTGCTGTGCGATCTGGTCATGCCCCGGATGAACGGGAAGGAGGCCGCCGACCGGATCAGGCAATTGCGCCCGGAGACCAAGATCATCTTCATGAGCGGCTACACCGCTGACATCATCGCCCAGCAGGGGATCGTCGACCAGGAGATCCGGTTCATTTCCAAGCCGCTGAACTTCACCGAACTCTTCCGGATGATCAGGGCCGTTCTGGCGGCTTGATTGAGACACGAACAGGTCGTGGGTGAGATCATGGATGCGGTGGAGAACCTCTGTTAAATATCTGCTACGTTAATCCGAACCTGCCGTATCCCCCTTCCTATCGCACCAAGCCGATGTGCAAGAATCCGCTTTATCGAATATCGGATTTATGATATAGTCGCCGTGGTAAAGTTCTTCCTGTTAGTTAGCATATTGCTAAAGAGACCAAAAGTGCATGTTTCAAGCAGAAGATGTGAACATTACAGCATTACAGGCCTGACGTCTGACGGTCCCTGACGGTCCCTGGCAAGATTGAAGGAACGTGAAGAATATGATGACAAATCTTCTTATAGTCTTGTTCTGTTTAGCCGCTGGTCTCTCGCTCGGCAATATCGCAGGTACATCAATGTCGATGGCCCTTGGACTTGATTTACCTGTGGGACCATACATCGGAGCCGTGATGGGCGGGGTACTTGGCCTGCTGTTTTCGCCACTCTTTCTCCTGAATAAAGTGCGCAGCAACGTCTTCGAGATACTTGCTTTGTGTTTCTCGCTTGCTGTTCCAGTTGCCGTGATTTCTAGTCTCGCTCGGCAGCCATGGTTTTCAATCGGACTGACTTTAGCTACTGTGATTTCCGTCTACATCTTTGCATTATGGAGGGGCGATGACGGGGGCACTCCGTTGTCATCAAAAAAGAAGATTCTGTACGCTCCATTGGCCGCTGTCGTTCTTGCATCTTTCGCCGCGTATTGGTCAGAGTACAAAAGGCTTCCTGACGACGTTCCCACATTAATAGAAATGCTGGGCGATAATGATATGGGAGTACATACAGACGCCGCACGAAAGCTGATGAAACGAGGAAAAGAACCTTTTCTAACCGCATTACATCATAAAAACCCAAATGTACGTGCGGTGGCGGCTCACTCTCTAGGTCTTCTCCACGACCCATCAGTTCAGGATGTCTTAATAGAAACTTCTCGCGACGCTGATAAATATGTGCGCATGTGGGCCGCATTTTCACTCGGTCGGATAGGCGATAAAACAGCATTACCTACTTTACAGCTACTTGCTAAGGATCGCGAGGAGATCGTGCGCAGCTATGCGGCAGAATCCATTAAAGCGATCCAACAGAAATAGTATTAGTGCAAGTGAGGCAAAAGAAAGCATCTAACCTGAGCGTCCACAGCGACGCGCCAGAATGCGGCGCGGGAGGACGCAGAGGGACGCAGAGGGACGTTGTGTCCTCTGTTGACTTTTAGAACAAGATGGCAAACAAGTCCACTTCAGACACAACGTCCCCAAAGAATGTTCTGACCCGGGCGTTGAATGGAGAATCAATGAGAACCATATATACATTGATAATAGCAATATTGTTTCTTCAATTATCATGTCAGCGGTTTTATGATGTGACTTTAAAGAATAATTATTCACTGCCAATAGAGATTGAACTTTCGCAGTATCACGCAGCAAATTTTGATGGTACTAGGCCAGAATCATTTACTCAAAATTTATTACTTCGTGTAGAAAGAGTGGTAGTGCCTGCTTCAAAATCTATCACAGTTACATTTTATGATTCAGCAGGCGGTTTTTGGATTGCTTGGCGTGTGATTTCGCCTGAATCATTTATTAGCAAATCAGGAGTATTGGACTTAACAAAGAGTGAACAGAGTATTGAATTACCTTAGTCTGCGGTACGTCGCACCGGGCCGGACCAAACCATCTATTCGATGCAAATCTAGACCAAGGAGAAGTAGCAAAAGCGTCCACAGTGACGCGTGTGTTGGTCCACTAGCAACATTTGGAGACTTCGATGAGTGTAGGTACTGTTATTTTGGCGTGGTGGTTGCTTGTCGTATTTACTACGCCGTTTCTTATTCTTTTCTTTGGACCAGTGGTAGCCCGGAAGCTGTCTTCACGCAAACGCTACCTGTACAGCTCTCCTTTCTTTGTTGTCTTGGGGCTTTGCTTCACCCCGATATCACTTTCAGGGATCATAGCTGATCATATTGTACTCGGTGGTTCCGTAACCGCTCTATGCCTGCTCATCAGCGGGCCCAAAAGTAGAATGATCGGTTTCATGAGCATCGGATTGGTTGTTTTTATAGCAGTAGTTTCACTAGGTACACGTTTTGGGTTTCTATCAGGATTGATTGCAGGGGACATAGCGCAAGTTCCCACTCGTTCGATAGAATTAAACTCTGGTCGTATTGTAAATGTGCGCCCAGTGGGCTTGGTCACTCATGGGGGCGAAGAGGTATCTGTCATTCGTCGTATGCCTGTACTTCCTCTTGAAATCGAACTTGGACGTAAAACATTCTGGGATAATAACTGCGCGAGTGGTGTCATTGACGCGCACGACGAGACAAATGGACATTCAACTATTATAACGTGCGATGGAATAGATGGATGGCGCGTTGATTAAGAAAAGGCTGCCAGTCGGAATGCTAGTAGACTAACATACGGGACGTTGATACTTGGCTGACCAATTGCTTGGTGACGCTGAGGCACGTTGGTTCCTACGGTGCTTTACTCCTTGATATATCACAATGCACTCTGAGAACCAACGTCCCAAAGTTTACGCTGTTCTTATCACAACACCGCCAGAGCGCGAACTGCCTTATTAATTGCCATATATAGTGCCATATTAAATTATTGCATCATGCACTTAACTCATGGTAAAGTAACACAATGATAAAAGTTCACTTTGAATGGGACGATGAGAAAGACCGTGAAAACCAGGGAAAGCATGATGTTCCCTTTTCTCTTGCTCAGCAGGCCTTTGAGGAAATATCATCCGGATATACGGGGCCGGATATTGGCGGAAAGGAAGGAAGTTATATGAAGAGCAAAATTAAGTATACCGATGAACCGATGGGAAAACTGAAAGTCGTGAGTGATTTTCTACCTCCTCCTGAGCAGCTGGTCCTCAAGGAGGACAATGTCAAGGTGACGCTCGCCCTGAAGAAATCGAGCGTTGAATTCTTTAAGAAAGAGGCCAAAAAACATCACACATCCTATCAGAAGATGATACGACAACTTGTCGATTGGTACACCTCTCATCATCAAAAGAGCGCCTAACACCTCGTGTTGAGTCCCGCGCTCTGCAGCGCGGGGCTCAACGCGGCTCGTTAGTCGTCCCCCCCCTAGTGACTTCCCTCCCTACTTCCTGTACTATTCACTGTGCCTCTTTTCGAAAACATCATCCACGCTTCTTTCATTTCCCGCCCCAACCGCTTCGTTATCCTCTGCACGATCGAAGGCAAGGCCGTGCGCGCCTATCTCCCCAATCCCGGCAGGCTCTGGGAACTTCTGTTCCCGGGCACCAGGCTTGCGCTCGTCAAGTTCCCGCCATCTGCAGAGCGCAAGCTCAAGTACCTGGTCGTGGCTGTTGAACACAGCGGCCAGTGGATCATGCTGCATACGCATCATACAAATACGGTTGCCCGCCAGTTGATCGAACAGAACCGTATCCCCGGACTCGAAGGCGCGGAGATCGTTCAAGCGGAATACAAGATCGGCCACAGCAGGTTCGACTTTCTGCTCAAAAAGGACAACAAGGAAGTCCTGCTTGAGGTCAAGTCCTGCACGCTCTTTCACCATACACTCGCAATGTTCCCTGACGCCATCTCTGCCCGGGCCACCAGGTATCTTCTTGAACTGCAGGAACTGTCCCATAAGGGCTACACCACAGCGGTCCTGTTCGTTGTCCACTCTCCCCGCATGCAGTACTTCATGCCCGAACACCACACAGACCTGGAGTTCACCCAAACCCTTGCACAGGTCCGCAATGACGTGCTGGTAAGGGCGGTCTCGGTCGAATGGAAGGACGATCTCTCGCTCGGCACAGAGACCCGGAACCTCGTCATCCCCTGGGACCTGGTGGAGCGGGAAGCCCATGACAGCGGAAGCTATATCTTTGTTGTCAGACTGGAAAGGGACCGCGCCATCGAGATTGGGAGCATGGGAAAGGTGAAGTTCAGCAAGGGATTCTACTGCTATGTGGGCTCGGCAAAGCTGCACCTGACCAAGCGGCTGGCCCGCCACCAGCGGATCACCAAGAAGCACCACTGGCATATAGACTACCTGCGACAGGAAGCGTCATTCCACGCGGCCATCGCCATACGCACGACCGCGGACCTGGAATGCGAGATCGCCGGTTCGCTTGAAAAGATCGCAGACTGGCAGGTGAAGGGATTCGGATGTTCCGATTGCCAATGCCCGACCCATCTCTTTGGCATGCAGAACGACCCGGTGCATGATAAAAAGTTCATTGAGATGCTGCTGGAGTTTAGGATGGGGAGAATGGAAAAAGAGCTGAGTGAAGGATTAGGACGGCAAAAAAGGATTAAGCTGCAAAACAAGGATTAAACTACAGGACAAGGATTAAACTGCAAAACAAGGACTAAGCTGCAACACAAGGATTAAACTACAACGCACGGATTATAGGATTAGTGAAATTCAGGATTACAGGACTAATCCCGCTTCTGCTAATCCTGCCTCTCCTGATCCTTCTTCACCTAATCCTGCCCCACCTAATCCTGCCGCTCCTAATCCCGCCTCTCCTAATCCTTACTTCCTCCCTGTTACCATACTATGAAACTTCAGCACAGGATGCTGCTTCACTTCCCTGAATCCCGCCTTCTCAATATCCCCAACGATCTCCTCAGCGGTAATACGGATGGTGACCGGCGGACCCATGGGCATGTCTTCCTTTTTCCAATCCATCACCATCACCGTGCCGCCGGGCTTCAGAAGCCTGAAGGCCTCTTTCATCATCGCGTCCCGGTCCTCCAGCTCGTGGTGCAGGTTGATCATGTACACCAGATCAGCGATATTGTCCGGGAGCGATACTTCTGATTCTTCCATCTTAAAGGGCTTCACGCGGTTCCGGAAGTCTTCGGGAATATGCGCTTCCAGCCAGTCAAGCATCTCCTGCTGCAGGTCGCAGGCATAGATCATGATCGCCGGGGACTTCCGCGCAAAGGGAATGGCAAAGAAGCCCGTGCCCGCGCCGATGTCGATCAGCACGCGGGGCTCCTTGAGACCAAGCTCCTTCCAGATCACATCGGGGTTCTCGCGGTCGAACCGCTCGGGGTTGTTCAGTTTGTCGATGCTCTTGGGGTCGAACTTCCTGTTCTCATGCATCTGGCTCTTGCTCCTTCATAACGATCAAATTAAAAAATAGTGGCGTGAATATTCTCGCGCAAAGCCGCAAAGGCGCAAAGGGAATTCTCAAAATCAGGAGCAGTTGCCTTATGCTTTTCTTTGCGGCTTTGCGCGAGATGGCTTTTGTCTTTTCAGGTCCTGCTTATCTCACGGCCAGCCGCAAAACACGAAGGATGCTGTCTTAAAAGAACGCCCTATCCAGTATCCCGGTCACGTCCTTCACCGTCATCTTCGCGGGCGTGATCTTGTACAAGCCGCCCATGGTCTGGAAGGAATTCCTGGCCATTGCCGCGAACTCCTTCCGCTGAACGCCGTACTTGGACAGGCTCTCGTTCTCCAGCCCGATGTCCCGGATCAGCTTCCGGAGCGCCTTCACGAACGCGCCGGGCCGCTCCCGCTCCACCAGCCGGTCCATGTCAACGCCCATCACCCGGGCCAGGTCGATGAAGCGCTGCGGCACGCGCTCGCTGAGCCAGGTGAAGTAGGACACCGACAGCATGGTGAGGCCCGCGCCGTGGGGCACCTCGGGATGGAACGCGCTGATGCTGTGCTCGATGGAGTGGTGGGAGATGCATCCGGACAGGGACTCGCAGATGCCCGCGCTGGTGCTTGCCCAGGCAAGCTTGGTGCGCGCGTCGAGATTGTCAGGCTGGCGCACGGCCACGGGCAGATAGAGCGTGATCATGCCGGCCGATTCAAGGGCAAGCAGGTCGCTTGCCGGCTGGCTGCAGGTCGCCACATAGGCTTCCACGGCGTGGAAAAAGGCGTCCATGCCCGTGTGCGCGGTGATGTCCGGCGGCACGGTCAGCATCAGCTCGGGGTCCACGATCGAAAGTTTCGGATAGGTGTCGTCATTGCCCCAGCCGATCTTCTCCTTTGCTCCGCTCTTGGTGATCACGGTCCAGGGGTCCGACTCGGTGCCTGTGCCCGCGGTGGTCGGGATCGCCACGATCGGCAGGGCGCCCTTTTTCGGCTCCTTGCACTTGCCGGTGCCGCCGCAGATATAGTCCCAGTACCTGCCCGGGTTCTTGGCCAGCATGGCGATGCTCTTGGCGGAATCGATGGTGCTGCCGCCGCCCAGGCCCACCACAAAATCGCAGTTCTTCCTTTTCGCGAGCTTTGCCCCCTCTTCCACATGCTCCGACAGCGGGTTGGGGTGGATCGCGTCATAGACCACGGCCGCCGTCTTGTTCTGGCGCAGGTACTTGAGCGTCCGGTCAAGATGGCCGGTCCTGCGCATGGCGCCTGACGCGCCGATCACGACCAGGGCCTTTCTTCCGGGAAGATAGGGCGTGTCAGCCAGTTTCTTGAGCGACCCCGGGCCGAACTCGATCCGCGTGGGCATGTAAAAGGAAAAGCGTTTTATCATGGCTTCCTCCTGGTTGAATTGACGACTGGTGCAGTATTCCGCCTGCTTGAGGGAAATCAATTCACATAAAATCGTCCTAAATCAAAAAGCATATTTTCGCGCAAAGCCGCAAAGTCGCAAAGGAAGGCAATAGAAAAGTCCTTGTTCTGGTTTTTAATCTACTTTGCGCCTTTGCGGCTTTGCGCGAGATGCCGTTGTGGTCGTTTTTTGCTTCCGGTGTTGTTCCGATCGAGACCTGTTGGTCCTGAGCACAGTTTTCCTATGGATACTTTTGATTGTAGCAGAATACCTCACGTACTGCGACAGGAAGATGTCCGGAACATCTTGACATGACCTCAACCGGGGAAATCTGTTATAATTTGTTTAAGAGACAGAAGTCCTCCCTTTTTCCCGATCAACAGCACCTGCGACATATCAGCAACGTTCATCAAGGAGCCTCTGCATGAAGACCTACCGTTTTGACGTTGTTATCATCGGCGCGGGGCCCGCGGGCGTTGCGGCAGCCGGCGCTCTTGCGGGCACCGGCATCTCCGTGGCGCTGATCGAAGCGGCTGCGTACGCGGGAGCAGAGAACTGGTCGGGCTGCGTGTACTTCACCGAGAGCCTTGCGGAGCGCGACTGCTTCGGACCGGCTGCTGTGCAGGATGCTCCTTATGAGCGCCAGGTGGTCCGGCGCGGGACGCTGGTGCACAACGGCGTTGACGAGATCGGGCTGGCACTGACCGATCCGGCCGCCTTCCGCCACTGCTATACCGTGCTCCGGCCCCTGTACGATCCCTACTTCGCTGACCTGGCCAGGCAAAAAGGGGCAATGCTCCTGACCGGGACCACGGTCACGTCGCTGGTGCGCAGGCACGGCCGCGTCATCGGCGTGGCCACGTCGCGCGGCATTGTTCATGCTGATGTGGTGTTCCTTGCCGAGGGAGACGCCGCGCACCTGGTCCGCTCGGAGCGGATGGAGCGGGTGAAGGAACCCCATTACCTCCAGGGCGTCAAAGCGGTGCTGTCGCTTGCTCCGCAGGAGATCGAGGACCGCTTCGGCCTCAGGCCCGGAGAAGGCGCTGCTTATGAGATCCTTATCAGGAACGCCTCGATAGCAGGCAGGACCGCGAAGCTGAACGTGGGCGGTTTTCTGTACACCAATCGCGACAGCCTCTCGCTGGGCTACGTGGTGCCCCTGGACAACCTGAAGCGCTACTACCGCGGGGACCACAGCCTTCTGTTCGAATGGATGCGGTCCCTTCCGCACATCGCGGACCTGGCAGCAGGCGGACAACTCTCGGCCTACGGCACAAAGATCATCAGGAGCGGCGGATGGCGCGAGCGACCGGTGCTGGTCGAGGACGGCCTTTGCGTGGGCGGCGCGGCCACCGGGCTGGGCATCGACATCCCCTTCCCGAACTTCACCGGGCCTGCTGCGGCATCGGGCCTTTATTTCGCCCGGGCGGTCAAGGCCCTGCTCAAGGACGGCAGGTCCTTTGACAAACGCAACCTGGACAATGCCTATCTCCGGCCGCTCCAGGCGAGCGTGTACGGCAGGAACGCGAAATATCTCTCCCGCTGGCCCTCCTACTTCAGCCGCTCGTCGGTCCTCTTTGGAAGGACCGCTGACATGGCCTGCGGCACAGCGCGCTTCCTGTCAGCAGGGAACTTCACGGACACGGCGCGGTTCCTGCGGGGCCACATCCTGTCCTTGCGCGGACAACGGGAGATCATCTTCGACAACCTGCGCGCCCTGACCAGCCTCAGGCTCTGGAAGCCCCTGGCCCTGACGCTCATGAACCCCGCAACAGCAGGAAGCTGGATCATCAACCAGTTCAGGAGAATTCCTGATCACGACGCAAGGCTCAAGATCATTATCAATGTCGGTAATGCCAGGCCTGATGCATCAGCCCTGGCCTGGCCTTTTAACAGCCTGGTCCGGCGCCTGTCCCCTGCGCTCGCGCAGGCACTGTCGCAGATCTACGGGAACAACAGCATCCCCATGGAGCAAAAGCTTGCCGCGGGAACAAGGATACTGCTCCGGGCGCTCAAACTGACCGACCTGGTCGTTCTGCCTGCCTGGGGTCTCGCGCTTACCGCGACATCGCTTGCCGCAGCCCTTTACGACGCCTTCCGCTATTATGTCCAAAAGATGCCGCTCGAGAAACTGCTTGCCGAGCCGGTCATGGCCTATGGCGCGGAGCAGCGCAAAGCGCGGGACCTTGACGCGATCAGGCCGGGAACAAGCCTGGAAGCCAAGCTCGCCTTGAACACCTCCCTGGTGGGCAGCCGTCCGCACATCAGGACCCGCTGGCCCCGCTTTATCGCGCACCATGGCGAGAGCGCGCAGATCGGGCTGTGGTGGGTCTGCCCGGCCCGGGTCTACCACTATGACGCGCCGCTCATGGGCCGCGGCAAAGTGACTGTGAACTGGGAGAACTGCATCAAGTGCGAATCCTGCTGGCGCGCTGAACCGGGGTACACGCTCTGGGGCCGGTTCACGGACCACGGCCTTGTGTACCGGCCCGAGAGCGGTGCCATGGAGGACCTGCTCCGGAACCTGGCGCAGCAGCGCGGCACCGCGCTTCCGGCGTTGCCCCGGGAGGAAGAGGAAAAGCTCTGGTACACGGGCACCCGGGACTCCGCAGCCATGGCCCCGGTGCTCTCAGCAATGGCCGCGTTCCGCGACGCCCTTGCGCGTGTTCCCGCGTCGATCGACCGGACCCGGTTCCGCTGGCCGCTCCTGCTGGGAGAACGGGTCTGCGAAAAGCTCCGCTCCCTTGAACAGGTGTTCATCGAAGAAGGCCGCAGGGACGCCGGGGCTGAGCTCAAGGCCGAAGGCGCTGCACTCTCCCTGCGGCTGGCAAAAGGCGAGCTCTTTCCCGCGCTCTACATAGTGGAACGGCTTGAATACCGCCTGGGCGCATGGTTCACCAGCTCACCGTCCCGCATCTCCATCCGTCCGGAAAAGGAAGCTGAAGATATTGCCCAGCCGGCAAAAGAGCTTGCAGTGCTCTTTCCCGACCGCATGGTCAAGGAGTGGGAAGAGCGGCCGCTGACCCCTGAGGAGACAGCATCGCTCCACCGGCTGCTTGCAACGCTGCAGCATCCGGTCATGACAACTGTCCGCGCGCTCGCGGCAATAAGCCCCGCCCTGGCCCTGATCGCAAGCCGCCAGGCACGGGCCCTGCGCGTGCTCGCGGCAGCGAAGCGGAAGCCCTTTTCCGGAGCCTCCGTGCTTTCCGCGGCCGATCTCGCGATCACCCCGCGCGAAAACAGCATCTCCCTGTCCGGCACGATTGAGCTGGCGCCGCTTACCGGAGTAACCGCGCTGATCCTGGTCGCGGGAACAAAGGCCTATCACCTTCCGCTCTCCCATGCAGGCGTCATCGTGACGCCCACGCCTGCCATCGGCTTCCGCGCCGCAGGACTTTCCACCATCACCCTTGACAGCACCATCAGCGCTGACGCGGTCTTTGATCTTCCCGAGGGCCAGGACAGCGACGCACAGGAGTACCTGGCCATCGCGCTCGGCGCAGCTGACTATCTCAGCCGCAGGGTGAGGGAGCACGCGGCCGGCCGGGTCCAGTTCAGCGGCCAGATGCTCGACACCGAGGGCCGCGACGGCATCGCAAAGCTCGGCGCGGTCAAGGCGCTCGTAGCACGCGTCGAAGCCTGGCGCCTGCTGCTGGAATCGCTTTACGCTGTTCACTCCGCACTCCGCACTCCGCACTCCGCACTTGACGCCCTCCTCGCCTCTCTCGCGGCCCAGGCCTTCAGCCCCGAGCCGGGAGCATTGGGCTATGACGCTGGCCAGGTCTTCGGCGGCTTTGCCTATTCCGAGGACGACCTTCTGGCGCGATACTATCGCGACAGTTCGATCTTCCGTTTCCTCGCGCCCGGACAGGGATCAGCGGAACTTCTGCTGCGCGCGATCGGCTCCGAAGACCTGCGGACGTTCCTTCCTGCTGAACTGGGGTCCCTGGACCGGATCACGGGCAAGCCCCTGCTGGAGCTCGCTGAACAATGGAGCAGGACCGCAGCGTCCTTTGCCGCCCTGCGAAAACAGCACGGCTCCCTGGACC
Source organism: Nitrospirota bacterium (assembly GCA_029858565.1). Taxonomy (GTDB): domain Bacteria; phylum Nitrospirota; class UBA9217; order UBA9217; family UBA9217; genus JAKAHZ01. The sequence continues at coordinate 10,879 of JAOUEV010000041.1, forward strand.
ATTACTCAGCAGGCCAGGCAGCGGCCCTGCTCATCAGCATCAGGACCATGCTCAGCAGGATCGAGCGCGATATCGATTCGGGCATGGGCAGGGAGGCTGATGCAGCGGCAGCGGATGTGCTGCTCGGACTTGCCAATGACGCCCTCTCTCGCGCGGCCATTGCCGTTTCCCGCACAGCAGTGCCCCTTGCGGCGGTCTTTCCCCTGGCGCCGGCAGGCGCTCAGGTCCGGCTGGAGAGCGATTACGAGGCTTTCTGTTCCCGGCCCGCTCCGGCCCATCGTTCCGGAACGTACCTGCTTTCGCTCTTTGACCGTTCGGCCCGCTATGTTCCCGAGATGCAGCTCCACGATCCCCGGCTCCGGCAGCGCTGGGAGGAGCTTGCCTCGTGGTTCCAAAAGAACTGCGAGGAGCGGACCTTTGAGGGACGCTCCTTTGAACGGCAGGTGGAACATCTCCACAACCTGCCCCCGGACATCATCGAGGCGGTGAAGAAGAACCGCTGGCTCGCGGCCACGGTCCCTTCTTCGGAGGACGGCCTGGGTTGGCGCAAGGCGGAGTACTACATCCTGAACGCCGCAGCCGGAAGTTTCGGGGACGCGGGCATCTGCCTCCTCATCATGGCGAACACCAGCATCGGCACCACGCCGATCCTGCTCGGACTGGAAGAGGAGCTTCCCCGCGTGGCCGAGGAGCTGGAACCGCTGGTGCGCGAGCCCGGGCGGATCGAGAAGATCCTGCGGGCCCTGGACCATATCGTCCGTTCCTTCGGGCATCCCGATCCCGGCCGCATACGAAAGGAATACGCCGCGGTCATGGCGCTCGTGGACCAGCGCATCCGGCGCACGCGGGTGGTCAAGTACCTGGCCGCGAACTTCCTCAAGGCCTTCTACGGCGCGGGTCTGGCCGGACAACGGGGCGACTTCGGCGGGTTCATGACGAACCTGGGCCGCGCGGCCGAGCTCGGCAGGTCCATCCTGCCGGACGTGCGCACCGCTTACGAGGAGATGCCCCGGCGCGAACGGTGCCACCGCTTCCATCTCAGGACCCTGGGCCACGGCGGCGTGGCAGCCTTTGCCCTGACCGAGCCGGCAGCAGGGTCCGACACCGGCGGCGTCAGGACCACGGCCCGGCTCACCACAGCCATGCTCTCGCCCATGCCCGACGGCAGGTTCGCCTTCTCGCCCACCGGCGAGACCGGCAAGTGCGTTCGCTACCTTATTGACGCAGACCAGGTGGTCTTCACCGCCGAAGGCATGGCCTACCGCACTCCCGGCGGCGGAACAGCGCTCATCAACCATGACAGCCTCAACAAGGTCAGGTTCTACAAGTATAACGACGGGGTCTGCGAGTTCCACGATATCGGCCAGGTGCGCAAGCTCGACATCGGCCTTGCCTACGAATACTACAGCCTCACGGGCTCGAAAATGTGGATCACCAACGGCGCCATCGCGACGCAGTTCAGCCTCTACGCGCAGACGCCCGAGGGCGTGACCGGGTTCATCGTGGACCGCTGCGCCGAAGGCCTGATCGTGGGAGCGGATGAGCGCAAGATGGGCCAGCGCGGATCGCCGACCAACGAACTGGCGCTGGACAGCGTCCGCGTTCCCCGTGAAGCAGTGATCGGCTATGAAGGCCACGGCCAGGTGAACGCCCTGGAGACCTTGAACGTGGGGCGCTGCGGTCTCGCGGTCGTTGCCGGCGCGATCGTGCGGAAAGTGCTGGCCGAGGCCGACAGGAACCTTCCCGCGTCAGCGGAGCGGGACGCGCTCCTGGGAGAGGCCGCGGCGATCCTCTTTGGAAGCGAATCCGTTGCCTACTACCTCATCGGCCTCTTTGACCGCGCCCATGAGTCGGTCAGGATCGAATCAGCGATCGCCAAGTATCTCTGCGCCGAGGACCTGCACGAGATCCTGTCGCTGGTCGAACGGGCCTACGGCCCCGCGGGCCAGACCGAGAGGTTCCTGCTTGAGAAGGCGCGGCGCGACAGCCGGATCCTGAACATCTACGAAGGCACCAATGAGGTGCAGCGCTTCCTCATCCTGAAGGACCTGATCGCCATGGCAGCGGACTGGCCCGAGCTGCCCGAGGCGCTGCATGAACGGCCTGACGATGACCATGCCCGTGTTCTCGGCCGTTGGAAGAACCGTGTGCGGGCCCATGTCCGGGACGTGAACGCGCGGTTCAAGGACACCGCCTGGATGGACGCCATGCTGCAGCCTGCGCTGTTCCTTCTGCCGGAAATGGCGGGAGAGGTGCTGCGGCTCGAATGCGTTCTTTTCCGCAGGGAGTGGCTCACTGCGCGGGTCGCGGCACTGGGAAAAAGCCATGTTGATCCCATGCTGGCTGCTGCGGACAGGGCAACGAGCCGCAGCCTGGCCCGGCTGGACCATCTTGATGCGACATTCCGTTCAGCCTGGGAACGGCTGTCTGTTGACCTGGTCACTTCCGCGATCACCGCAGCTGATGCAGCGATGCCCTTGGCGCCCGTCCCTGCCTCGGTTCCCGCGGTCCATGCTCCGGCAGGTAAGCTCCGTGTGCTCGTGCTGCTCAGGCCTGCTGCAGAGCTGTCGCCCCGTCCGCGCCTGCACAAGGGGGACTTCGCAGAACTTCTCTGGACCATCGACCCCCTTGACCGCTCCGCCCTTGACCAGGCCTTTGCACTGAAGGAAGCCGCCGGGTCCCTGGTGACCGTCGATGTGCTGCTCCCCGGGACAGAACGTTCGGAAGATCTCCTGCAAGACCATGCGGGACAGGCAGATCGCCTGGTCCGCCTTGCAACGCCATACGCTGACCGCGCCATGCTTGCCCGGGCGATCAGACACCTGGAAAAAAGCGGCGCCTACGATATCATCGCGCTGGGCGTTGAGAGCCGCGACGGGGACAGCACCTGCGCGCCCTTTCTTGCCAATGCTCTGAAGCGGCAGTATCACTCCCTTGCGGACCTGTCCGTGCTCAGCCGGACCGGCGGCGAGCTTCTCTCCCTGCCTGCGGTCGTGGCCCTTTGCCGCACAGCGGGAAAGCGTACTGCTGCAATCAATGAGCTCATCGATGCCCGCTCCACGTCAGTGGAGGTCCTGGGTCCTGCTGGTACGCCGTTGTCGATCCCCGGGTTCACCGTGCCCCGGGCTGCCGCGTCAGGCCGTCCGATCGCAGCGACCGTCAAAGCCGCAGCGGAAGTGCTTCGGGATTTTGCCGCAGCCAAGAGCTCGGAAACAGCGCCGCCCTACACCGGCGTTATTCCGCAGGGGCCGTTGCCTGCGGGGCCTTCTGCCTGGGCGATCATCGATCCCCTGTCCGGCCGCGCAGGAACCGCCGCGATGCGGGCGTGCCGCATGGCAGCCGCGCTCTTCGGACTCCCTGCTTACGTTTATATCGCTGCGCCGCAAGACCGCTGGCCCGGGCTTATCGGATCAGCACAAGCCTCGGGCGCGGACCAGGCCTTCTGTCTGGATACGGGATCAGGGACCCTGTCTGAAGAAGGAAAGGTCCAGGTCCTCGGCATGGTGAGCAGTGCCTCTGCCGGTTCCGCGATGGTCTTCAGCAGCGAGCCCTGGAGCGATGCCATGGCCTTGTGCGCGCGCGAGGACACCGTGCTCATGACCAACGCCACGGGAATGGAGCGGCTGGAACAGGGCGTCCTCGCGGTATCTTCACCCTGTTTCCAGGGCAGGCTGGTACGGACGGAACAGCTCGCGGACCGGGCGGCGTTCGTGACCCTGGGCAATGGAGCGGAACTGCCGGCGCCCCGGCCCGCGGAAGGATTCGCTGCATATGCGCTGGAAGGACCAGCGGCGCTCCACTGGACGACACCTCTTGCGCCGCCTGCCCCGCCGGCGCTTGCGACCGCTGAGGTGATCATCGACCTCGGCTACGGCGCCCGCGGCAAGGAAGGCTACGATCTGGCGCTGGAACTGAAGAAGGCGCTCGAGGACCTGGGACTGGAGCCTGTATTCGGAGCAACGCGCAAGGTCACCCAGGACCTGAAGCTTCTTCCCCTGGACGCGCAGATCGGCCAGACCGGCGTGCGCGTGGACCCGAAACTCATCATCGCACTTGGCATCTCCGGCGCGCCCCAGCATGTGGACTGGATCGGCGACCGCGCAGAGGTGCTGTGCTTCAACAAGGACCCCCAGGCGCCGCTCATGCTGCTGAACCAGAGCCGTCCGGGACCGCGGGTCCATCCCGTGGCAGGGGATCTGTTCACGACCGTGCCGGAGCTTATTGCGCTGCTGAAAAAGAGGTAGGTCTGCGCAGGGGCGGAGCAGGCGGGATCAGGAACTTCCTTTCACGAACTCGGCCATTTTCAGATCCATTTTCTTGATATGCCCCGTGAGCCAGTTCTCGAGCTTGTGCTCGACCTCGACCGCGAGAAAGGACGTCACCTCGCCCCGCTCGTCAAGGTCCCGCGCCTTTGCCGAGAACTCCGCCACGACCTTGGCGAACTTTTCATGCTCCAGCCGATGGACCAGGATCCCGGGGTAATTGTGGGTACGCATGAGCCGCTCCTCTGCCTGGAAATGGTCCTGGACCCACCCCTGCAGGAACCGCAGCGTCTTCATCAGCTTGTCCCTTCCGCCCATCCCGTCGATCAGCGCCCTTCGCAGGCCGACCATGTGAAGAAAGAAGGCCTGATGCTGGTCATCCAGTTCGCTGATGCCGAGATTCAGTTCGTTCAGGACCCGTTGCTCTTCGTCTTCCATGCTGATCCCCTTCCCCTTCTTTCTTTACCCTGCGGCGCACGGAGAAAAACAGGTCTGCGGGGGCCGGCACACCGCATGATCGTTCCTATCGCGCGTTCGGACCGTCTCCGGACTGCGGAGGAGAAAAGCCGGCCCCGGACGGGCCGGGCTCAGCAAGCAGTGATCGCTGTGGATTCACGGCGAACCAGGCAACCTTCCTGAACCGGCGGAAGGTCATGCCCTTAAGGTAGCAAAGCTGCGAAGACGTGTCAAGGCGCGGGGGCTGAACAAGGAGGTTTTTTGACTGCTTTAGCGGGAGAGGGAGGTGAGCGAGCGGACCTCGGCCGAGCCCCGGTGCTTCATGTCGACGAACTCGGCGACCGGCTGGAAGTCCTTCTGATGCAGGCTCATGAGGATGTCCTCGGCCTCGCCGGTCGATATGTCGTCCGGCGAGATCGAGGATATCTCCGGGACGATGAACGCGGAAACATCCTCCACGTAGGTGGTCAGCTGGCTGTAGAACTCCTTCTGGCACCGGCCGATATAACCGCCGCCGATCAGGAGCGTCTTGACGCGCGACTTGCGCAGAAGATCGTGGAGCAGGACCGTTGTTTCCAGGGGGATCGATCCGCTGTGCGACGTCTCCGAAAGGATGTAGAAGACCGCCGGGCTCCCGCCGGTGGTGCTGTTCAGGTACATCGTGTAGGAGCGGGGCGCTATGCTGTCCTTGGGATAGTTCCCGGGCAGCACGAGGATCAGCGGATCGCCGGATTTCGCCATCTTGATGATGAACCGCGCTTCCGCCGCGAGCTGGTATTCCAGGAGGTCGTATTTTGCCGCTGTGTATATGCTTTTGCGCTCATCGCGGAAGAAGAGCGAATAGGCCGGATGAACGATGACCGTGATCGCGCGGTCCTTTCCCGCTATCGGCAGGACCGTGGACTCGGTCAGCTGCCGCATACTGAGCGGCGCGTCTGTTTCCGGATAGCGCTGCAGAAGCTCGGTGAAACGCTTTGCGCGGACCTCCGACGCGCAGCCCGGCACAAGCAGGACAGGAAGGACCAGCAGAAAAAGGGAAACGCCGGCAGAACTGATCCGGCGGACGATACTGCGGAACCGCGAACTCATTTGCACAACTGTTCCTGATGATTGGATTTGAGCAACTGCATCACTATACCACCGTATCCGGGTTTTTCCCATCTGATTTCGATCATGCCCGGTTGCTGGAACGCCTGGCGATCCGTTCCCAGGTGTCCTCGTCGATCTCGTCCAGATAGTCCCGGATCGGATATTCCCTGCCGCACGCCGTGCAGCGCAGAACAACGGTCTTTCACTTGAAACACAGCGTCACCGCCTTGCCGCAGGCCTTGCACTTCATGGTCGCTCCCGGTTGCCGAAAAAAAAGGGAAAATCGGTGCTTATCTTACCGGATGGCAGGAGCAATGGCAACAGAAATTGATGGCGCGAACAGCGGCGGGTACGGGGACAGAAGCCCGCTATTGCAGGCGGTAGACCACCGGCATGATCAATTCGGCGCGGACCGGCGGTCTCGGGACAGAGGTCAGCCCCCTGATCGTATCAACGGCGCCCCGGTCCAGAACAGCATGCCCCGAGCTTTCCCGGACCCGCACGTCCTCGATGCGGCCGTCCTCGCAGATGATGAACGAGACCGTCACCCTGCCGGCCCACCCCATCTTCCGCGCCAGGAGGGGGTATTTCAGGCCCTTCATGATCCGGTCGCGGATGGATGCAAAGTGCGCTTCGAGATATCGGCTCCGCGCGCCTTCAGCGCTGTCGCCGCCGCCCGCTGCTGCGGCGACCTGATCGCGGGCGGGAAGGCCGGCTGCCGGGACCGCATCCGCTGATGCAGGCGCAGCGTTCTCGCTTTCCGCCGTCGGCGCGACCTTGCGCGGTTCGGTTGTCTGCTGGTCGATTCTCGGCGCTGCCGGCGCAGGTTTCCGGACAGCCGCGGCTGTTGCGCGTATTCCCGGCGCCTGTGCCGCCGTGCCGACGCTGAAATCCAGGACAATCCTGCGTTCCCGCGGCACGACGGAGAAAGAACCCGCAAGAACGACGCCTGCCAGGAGCGCATGAAGCGCCACGGAAACCTGGAGCCCCCGGGCCTGGGCGGTCATCGTTTCACCTCTGTCTGAAGGCTCACTTTCTTGAAACCGAAACTTTTCACCGTGTCCAGCACATCCACGAACTGCTGCAGTTTCACCTCCTGGTCAGCCCGGATCAGGATGGGACAGGACCGGTCGAGGGAGCAGACGGAATCGCGGAGCTTCGGAAGCGTCATCGGCGTGCTGTTCAAGAAGATGCTCCCGGTCCGGTCGATGACAATGGTCTGCGACCGCACCGCCGTCTCCGGTGTCCTGGACGCTTCAGGCAATTCCACCGGGATCACGCCGGTGGCTATGAAGGTAGACGTGGTCAGCACGATCGTGAGCAGCACCAGCATCACGTCCACCAGCGGGATCACGTTCAGATAATCAAATTCCTTCTCGTCCATGGCTGATCTCCCACTGCATCATCAGGACTTTCGCGCGCCGGAGCAGCGTGTTGTACAGAACGACCGACGGGATCGCGACCAGGAGCCCGACGGCCGTTGCCTTGAGCGCCAGCGCAAGTCCGGACATGATGCTGCCCGTGTCCATGAACCCCTGCTTGCCCATGGCCGAAAAGGTCAGCATGATGCCCAGCACCGTTCCCAGGAGCCCCACATAGGGCGCGTTGCTCCCGATCGTGGCGATGACGTGCAGCTTGTTCGTCAGCTCCAGCTCCAGCGCCTTCTTGTCCGTGTACTTCCTGATATCAATGGCCCGGTAAACGAGCCAGCGCTCCACTGCCACGGCAACCGCGGCGATGCTCATGGCGACCAATATGCCGATGATCCCGTAATCCAATGCACCCTGCAACCACTCCATACTCAACCTCCTACAGAAGAATCCTGGTCCCCATCAGAACGAGGACTCCTGCGGCGCCCCACCGGATCAGCGGTACATATCGATGAGCTTCCTCCCGGACGGTCTTCCCGACGAGCGCCAGCGCCCCGCCGCCGATCAGAAGGGGCGAAAGCGTGATCCCCAGACCGAATGCCAGCCCCAGCCCGGCGCCTTTGAGCAGGGAGCCGGCGCCGGCCGCTGCCGCGATGAGCGCGGCGAGCGGCACGCAGGGCACGAGGCTGGATGAGAACCCGGCTGCAAAGAGCGACAGCCCGGCTGCTGTTCGTTCCCTGCTGTCGCAGCGGTCCCTGGCGATGAAGGGAAGCGCAATTCCCGTCAGTACCAGCACGAAACCATGGAGCCGGCGTCCGGCTCCGCCGTCGGCGGGAACGAGCCCCTGCCCTGCCAATGCCGCTGCAGCGCCCAGGACCGCATAGGCGGCGGTTTTGCCTGCGGCGAAAACGGCAGACGACCGTGCGCCGTGCCGAAACCCCCTGCCGAAGGAAAGCAGATAGGGCGCGAGCGTGGGGAGACAGGCAAAGCTGCAGGTGGTGAATCCGAATCCCATGCCCAGGACCAGTGCCGACGTCATCTCAGGCATCGACCTGCTCCCTTGTTTCGATCCAGGCGGCCCGGGCCAGGGTGGCCGCGCCGATGGCGGTGGTGAACTGCGGCAGCGCCGGGACCGTCACCTTTCGCATGAGTTCATCCTCCAGGGCCGCGACCATGCCGCTGTTCAGCGCCGGTCCGCCGTCGAAGAACACCCCGTCCTCGATCCCGATCCGCCTGGCCAGCCGCACGATCCTGCGGGCGATGGAGTAATGCACGCCCGCAACGATCTCCTCCCTGCCGTGGCCGTTCGCCAGAAGGCTGATGATCTCCGACTCGGCGAAGACCGTGCAGGTGCTGGTTACGGGCAGCGGCGCGCCGGAACAGCGACGGTGCAGGTCGCCAAGCTCGTCCACCTCCGTGCCGAGGTTCCGGGCTGTCATCTCGAGGAACCGGCCGGTCCCTGCCGCGCACTTGTCGTTCATCACGAAGTTCCTTACCTGGCCGTCCGCGTCCAGGAGCAGGACCTTGGAATCCTGACCGCCGATATTGATGATCGTCCGGACCGCATCCGATCCGGCGATGGCCCGTGCGCCTGCTGCGTTGGCCGTGATCTCGCTCACGGTCTCGTCGGCATCGTGAAAAAGTTTCCTGCCGTATCCCGTGGACAGGACGTATGCCACGTCGGAGCGATCGATGCCTTCCTCCTCCAGCAGGAGCCCGAGCGCCGCAAGCGTGTTCTTCCTGAAATGGCTGCCTGTGGGGGCGGCCGTCCGGCCTGCCGGCATCCCTTCATCGTCCATCAGCGCGATCTTGATCGCCGTGGACCCCATGTCGATCCCTGCGAAATATCTCATGCCCGTTTCCTCGCCTTTCCTCTCAGCGATTCGATGAACGCCTCGACCCGCGTGGACAACTGGCCGTGGTCGTCGGGACCGTAGTCCGTTTCCACGAGGAGCAGGGGAATGTTCGCTGCCGCCAGGGCCCTGCCCACGGTCCGCTGCTCCTGATCATAGGGCATGCACCCGGCGATGGTCTGGTAGACCACGCCATCGGCGGAGAAGGTCTGCGCCAGGTCCAGCAGCCTGCGGATCCGGTCCTGCGACGAACTGAACACCGGGCAGGTGCAGGGTTTGAGCGCGCGGTCGGCCACGGCAGGCACCATGTCGTAGAGCGCCTGTTCGTCGTAGGCAGCAAGATCGTACAGGAGCCGCGACGACGAACAGACCTCGTCCGCCACGATCACGCCGCCTGCCTGTTCGATCAGGAGCGGAAGCTTCAGGTTCGGGAACACCGGCGGCGATCCCGTGAAGAGGATGCGTGCGGCATGCTTTCCCGCGACAAAAACACTCCGATCCTGCCGGTCTTCCAGCTCGTCGGCGAGCGCATTCACCGCGCCGGTCCAGCGGTCCAGGTCGTCGAAGAAATAGGCGTTGGTCACGAGCATGGCGTCCGTGCCCCGGATCAGCGCTTGCCGGGATTGCTGGAGCCCGTGCAGCCGCCGGTAGGCAGCGCGGGCAAGGCCGGTCGCCCGGATCGCATCGGCAAGCCGCTGTTTCGTGATCCGCACACCCGTGGTCCGCTCGAGCGCTGCGCCGAAGTTCTTCACCGAACGGTGCCAGTACTCCCGCGCTTCCTCGGAATCCCGTGAGGCCGGCATTTCAAGGTTATATACCCGGTACCCGAACTCCTCCAGGAGCTCTCCGGCCTTCTTTTTCTGATCGCAGGTGGTCGGGTTCACCACGAGATCGAGCGTTCCGGAAAACGCCGTGCTGCGCAGGGAGAGCATGCCGAGCGTCGCTTTCATGAGCGAACAGGACTTGGCGGGCAGGAACTCCGCGCCGACCTGGTCGAAGGCATGCGCGCCGCTGCAGAGCCGCACCGGCACCGCGCCTGCCGCCCGGACCAGCTCTTCCGGGACCTGCACGCAGAGCGTGCCGACGCGCTTCCTGCCGTCCTCATTCGCTCCACCGCTGCCGTAGGCGATGCGGAACTGTTCGTAGAAATACTGCATGGCCGCGGGATGGACCGGGAAGTCCTCCTCCATCTGCCGGAGCGTCTCCTTCGCTTCCATGGCGAGATGGACCCCCGTGGTCTTCCTCAGCCGCTCCAGCCGCTCCTTATCCATGGACATTCCTCCGCCTCGCTCTGTTCGCAAATCCTTCGACGGTTGCTTCGTACACCGGGATCCCGAGGAAGCTCGCGGTGAGGCATTTCTCCTCGGGACAGGCGGCAACGCACTTGAAGCACATCATGCAGTCGTCCTGCACGATGTTTTTGCTCGTCACGTCGTCGGCGATCTCCCGGATGCCCACGTCGCAGACCCGGGAGCAGTTGCCGCAGCGGGTGCACTTCGCCCCGATTTTCGTGAGCCTGAGCAGGCCTGCCTTCGAGAAGGCATACTGCAGCGCGCTCATGGGGCAGAAGAGGCAGAAGAAGCGCCTCTTCACAAAAGAACCGGCGAAAAAGATGCCGGTAATCGCCATCCCGAGCCCGGTCAGCACCGTCATGGTCTTGGAACTGAAATCGATGGCCAGCTGGCTGATATCTCCGGTGAAGATCGGCAGCACGGTCCGGCCGGGACAGATCATGCAGTACGCCGTGGCGAGATCGTGCGGCAGTTTGGGCGCGCCCACGAGGGAATTGCTGATCCCGAGAGGCAAGAGCACCAGGAGCGCAAGAAGCAAATACTTGATCCCCTTGAGCCTCCGAAAGGTCCTCTCGGAGTAGAGGCTGAACCGGATGCCGAGAGCCGTCCGCACCTTGGAGACCCAGTCCTGCACGGTCCCGAGCGGACAAGCGTAGCCGCACCAGGCTTTATTGAACAGGATAAAGAACAGGATGAACGTGGCCAGCCCCACGGCAAAACCGACCCCCCGTCCGCCGAGAAACTGGGCCCAGGGCATGTTCACCTGGTGCTGGAGCGGATAGAGATAGCACGCGCCTGCGCGGGATTCGGCGAACACGCAGGAGAAGGCCGGCAGACTGTTGCCCAAGTCCACGGCAAGAAAACCGCCGTAGATCAGCAGTCCGAACGCCGCAACCTGGAACCAGAAACGAAAGCGGTTGATGTCCCCGTTATTCAGAAAACGCTTAACCGCGTTCATCGAAGGTCACCTCCGGGCAGGGTTTCTTCCGTCGCTCCCGGTGCGTGTAAATCCCCGCAGCCGCGGCAGTGAAGAAGAATACGCCGATGCCAAGCCCGTAAAGATAGGAGGTATAGTCCCTTCGCTGCGGAATATACCGCCAGGGAAGCGTGGCAACGAGCCGCGTGCCGGAGTAGGCCGATCCCCGGTATACGCCCTGCTCCGGCGTTTCGAGCCTCGCGGTCACCAGCACCGTACCCCGCTTCCGCGCGTCGAAGAGCGACCACTTTTCCGGATAGTAGTCACCGATGAGCTGCACCGCCGCCTTGCCGTTCTCGTCTGCCTCGATGGTCTTGGTCCAGCCGCTGCCCGTGGTGAAGGACACCGTGGCGCCGGGAGCAGGCGCGCCGTTCCGCAGGACCCGCACGGACAGAACGTCGCCGGACATGGTCTTGCTGTGAAAGTTCCGGTCCCAGAGATCCGGCGCCACGATCTCGAGCGGGATCGAACGATCATGCTTCGGTCGGATCCGCTCTTCGTCGAACTTGTACTTGTGTCCCCAGCCGCAACTGTGATTGATCATGTACGCCTTTGCCGCGCGGACGGTCAGGACTCCGCCGCCTACGGACCGGTCGATCACGTACAGGTTGAACACGCCGTCCCGGGACCCGTCAAGGGGTTTGGTGTCTACAGCAAAGGACCAGCCGTCCCTGCCGTGGCTGAGCGCTCCCGCTGCGCGGCTGCCGTCGGGCCGCATGATCGCCGCCTCGGCGTCGTCATGAAGATCATGCAGGTTCAGATACCAGGTCCGCTCCGCCGTTGCGCGGTGCTCGGCATGGCCCTGCTCCCTGCGCCGGCCGTCGTTCCCGCCGTGCGCCGCGCCATGCCCTGCGGGCGGCGTTTCGGACAGCACCAGCATATCGCCGGTCGTCGGGCGGCCTGCTGCTGCCGAAAACGGGAACATCCCGAAGGTCAGCATGACTGCAAAGAGCATCAACAATGAATCCATCTGCTTCCCCCTGAGCCCCATCGGATCCTCTTCGCTGCGCATCCCGCCGCCCTTTGCCCGCCCCTCCGTCACAGACAAAGGGACGGCGGGATGAGCATTACCATTTGTATGCCGCGCCCGCGTACCAGGTCTGCGGATCTCCGGGGAAGAGGCTGAAGTTCCCCCGGCTCGCGCTTGCGTAGGACGCGTATTTCCGGTCCGTGAGGTTTATGACATGCAGCCAGAACTGCCAGCTGCTCACGTCATACGTCGTCCGGAGATTGAACAGGCCGGGACGTTCGTAGGTGTACTGGTTGGCGTCGTCGTAATACTGCCTCCCGACCTGGTCCAGTTCGCCCTCGATCTCCAGCCCTTTGACCGGCAGGACCGCGAGCCGCGCGTTCGCATGCTGCCGCGGGGACCGGGGCATCCAGTTCCCGCTGTAATTATAGGGAGTCGCCGCGTTAAGGTCCTTGTAGTCCTCGTACTTGTTCTCCGAGTACGTATAGGCAAGGGTCAAACGGACCCTGTCCACGGGCGCGACCGCGATCATGGTCTCCACGCCCTTGTGGGACGTCTCGCCCACGTTCAGGTACTGCGATGCCTGCGTCACCGGATCGATGGTCTGCGAGATGATCTTGTCCTTGATCGTCATGGTATAGATCGCAACGTCGGTCTTCAGCCGGTTGTTCAGGAAAGCCGTGCGCACGCCGACTTCGTAGTTATCCGCCTTTTCCGCTTCCAGCCCCAGGTTCGCTCCCCGGCCGGAGAAAAGCTGGCTCGAGGTGGGCGCCACAAATCCCTGCGAATATCCGCCATAGACATTCACCGACGGGGAGAGATCCACGGTCACGCCGGTCTTGGTCGTGGTCTTTGAGAAGTCCTTGGTGCCGCCCTGGCCCAGCCCGAGGTTGTCCTGCACGTCGTACGAGACCGCATCGCGCCGGCCGCCCACGCTGAGCCGGACCTTCTCGGCCGGAGAGATCTCGAACAGCGCATAGGGCGAGGCCACATCGGTGTCCACGTCATAGGAAGTGCTGAGGCCGGCATAGGAATAGGACGTATATTTCTTCGTCACCGCGTTCCGCGTGACGTTGATGTTGTAGGTATCGACGGTCGAGGATCCCTTTTGCATATCCACGCCCGCCACGATCCTCGACCGCAGCGGCGCGAAGTCCTGCTTGAACTGCGCCTGCACATCGGCGTCGGTCCCCTGGATCCTGTTCATGATGCCCGTATACCGCCGGGTCGCGCTGTTGTACCGGAACATATAGTGGGGGATCACTTCATGGTTGAGGTCCCGCGCCAGCACGGCAAGTTTCAGTTCGCCGCCGGTCCCGACGGTCCGCGTATAGCTCAGCGAGGGAGTGGTTTTCCTGATCAGCACATAGGTGAAGGTGTTGTAGTCCTGCTGCCAATTCTTGTCGAAATCCGCCTTGTCAATGGCACCCATGAGCTCGACGTCGGAGAACAGGTAATCCACCCGGAAATCGAGCACCGACGCCTCATCGGGAGCATAGACCAGCTTGAGCGCTGCGGACTGCTTCTTGTTGGCGCTGTGCTCGCGCCACCCCTTGGAATCCTGGCCGTTCAGGTTCACGTAATAGCCGAGCGAGCCTGCCATGCCGCTTGTCGTGACGCCTCCCCGCTGGCGGTCGTACTCGCCCTTTTCTACCCAGAGCCGGGTCTTCGGCGTTGCCGACGGCCGCTTGGTGATGATATTGATCACCCCGCCGATGGCGTTGTTGCCGTAGAGCGCCGAGGCCGGTCCCTTGATCACTTCGATCCGCTCGATATCATCGGCGTTGATCTCCTTGAGCAGGCCGCCGGCGCTCTCGCCGAATCCTGCCGCGGGAAGACCGTCGATCAACAGCAGGGTGTAGGGACTGGCGAAACTGGTCGGAATGCGGATGGAGGTCAGTTCCTCCTCGCTGTTGAAGTTATGGGAATAGATGCCCGGAAGCCGGTTCAGCATTTCCGCGGCATTGCGATATTTGACGGTTTCCACTTCCTGTTCGGTAACCACGTTGATCGTTGACGATGAATCCTTCAATTTTTCCCTTGTTCTCGTTGCCGTCACGACCACCTCTTCCAGTTCAGCGGTGTTCTGCTGCGCTGCGGAAGCCGACGACTCTTGGGCGTTGACCGGCACGGCGGCTGCATGCTGCTCCGTCGAGGCAGTTCCTTCTTCGGCGCTTACCATACCTCCTGCTGAAAAAAACGTTGCTGCCGCTACCACAAAAACGATTGCACTCGAATTCCTGAACATGCGAAATCCTCCCCGGTCGGACAGGGATCCTGTCTGCCTGCCCGGCCATCCCGAGCGACAAACAGGCTGTCCGCCTCTCCACGTTCGTGGCGTCGTCATTGAATTGGAAAATGGGTGATAGTGAGGTGTCCGGTGACGGTGCACAGGCGCGTCACGGCATACAGGGATGCCTGACCGCGACAGATGTCGCTGCCTGTTCACCAAACAATACAGAAGCCGGACAGGAGGTTAACTTCTCGGGGGACGGTATTGCGTTTTACTGAAGAGATTATCGGAAAGAATCGTGTCCTGCAGATCGATCGGACCCGCAACCGGAGTTATGACAAGCGTGCCGATGGGCTCGGTGAGCGACGGCATGCTGTTCGAGGGCTGGAGCTGGTTCCCCTGGTGACAGACGTCAAGTTGGACGAGCGCGCACTCGCTCTGACCGCAGGCCAGGACAATGACGCCCGTGGGAAGCACAACCGCGACAATCACGGCGAGAAGAATGATGCTCGTCACACGCATCAGTATTAATACAGCGTTTGCTTTCTTCCTGTCAACCTCAAATTCAAATTAGCGATAGCAGCTGATAGCTGCGCGGAAATGCTCATTATTCTATCATATCCAGCTTGATCGACAGCTCCCGAAGCTGTTTCTGCTCGACCCGTGAGGGCGCCTCGGTCATGAGACAGATGGCCTTCTGGGTCTTGGGGAAGGCGATGACGTCGCGGATCGACGTGCTGTTGGTCAGGATTGCCGTCAGGCGGTCGAGGCCGAAGGCAAGGCCGCCATGGGGCGGCGCGCCGAACTCGAGCGCTTCGAGCAGGAACCCGAACTTCTTCCGCGCATCCTCCTCCTCGATGTTCAGGAGCTTGAACATGGATGTCTGGACAGCCGACCGGTGGATGCGGATGCTGCCGCCGCCGATCTCGGACCCGTTCAGCACGATGTCGTAGGCCTTGGCGCGCACCTTGCCCGGATCGCTCTCCATGAAGGGCATGTCCTCGTCAAAAGGCGCGGTAAAGGGATGATGCATGGCGTCCCAGCGCTTCTCTTCGGCGTTCCATTCCACCAGCGGGAAGTCCGTGACCCATAGGAAGTTGAGCTTCTTCTCGTCGATGAGGTTCAGCCGCTTGCCCATCAGGAGCCGGAGATAGCCCAGGGTCTCGGCAACCACCTTGGGGCTGTCGGCAATGAACATCATCAAGTCCCCGGGCTTTGCCGCCAGCCGCTCGGCGATCGCCTTGACCTGTCCGTCCTTGAAAAACTTCGCGATCGGCGATTCAAAGCCGCTGTCGGTCACCTTGATCCAGGCAAGTCCCTTTGCTCCGAAGACCTTGGCCTCGTTCGTCAGGTCGTCCACTTCCTTGCGCGAGAGGCCCGCCATCTTCGGCGCGGCGAACCCGCGGACCTGGCCGCCGAGCTCGATGGCCTGAATGAACACCTTGAAGTCCGACTCCTTCGCGATGTCGGAAATATCCTTCAGTTCCAGGCCGAAACGCGTGTCCGGTTTGTCCGACCCGTAGCGGTTCATGGCGTCCTTGTAGGTGAGCCGCGGGAAGGGCAGGGTGATGTCCGCGCCCTTTACCTCCTTCACCACTCCGGCCAGCAGCTGTTCCATGAGCGAGATGATCTCTTCCTGGTCGATGAAGGACATCTCCAGGTCGATCTGGGTGAACTCGGGCTGCCGGTCCGCACGGAGGTCCTCGTCGCGGAAGCACTTCACGATCTGGTAGTAGCGCTCGAACCCGGCCACCATCAGGATCTGCTTGAAGAGCTGGGGCGACTGGGGAAGCGCGAAGAACATGCCGGGATTCACGCGGCTCGGAACAAGATAATCCCGGGCGCCTTCGGGCGTGCTCTTGGTCAGAAAGGGCGTCTCCACGTCGATGAACCCGTGGCTGTCCAGGAACTGCCGGACCGTCCGGGTGATCTTGTGGCGCGTGATGAGCACCTTTTGGATGCTCGGCCGCCGCAGGTCCAGGTAGCGATACTTGAGCCGGAGGTTCTCGGCGACCTCGGTCTCGTCCTCGATCATGAAGGGAGGCGTCTTGGACTCGCTCAGGATCACGAGCTCCGTGGACATGACCTCGATCTCGCCCGTGGGAAGGTTCGGATTGGCCGTGTTCTCGGGCCGCGCCGACACCTTGCCGGTCACGGCGAGAACGTACTCGCTCCGGATGTCGCCGGCGGTCTTGTGCGCTTCAGCGGACACTCCGGGATTGAACACCACCTGGGTGATGCCGCCCCGGTCGCGGAGGTCTACGAAGATGAGACCGCCATGGTCGCGCCGCGTGTGCACCCAGCCCATGAGCGTCACCTGCCGTCCCGCGTCCTTCTTTGTCAGGTCCCCGCAGGTATGTGTTTTCTTGCTGTATTTCACGTCTTCCACCCCTCTGCTGCAGAGTCAAAACAGGTTGGATAATATCACTGCACTAGCTGGTAAGTCAAGGGTAAACGTCCCCGATTTCAAGGCCTTAAGCGCTTTTCGCGGGCACGGAGAATGACCTGTCCCGCCTTCCCTGCCCGGTCAGCATGTTGCGCCCCTTTTTCGGGAACCTCGCGCGGTCATCCCCGGAGCGCGCTGCAAAAGAAAATTTCCTTGACATTTCCACCTGGTTGGTTAAAATGCATTCCCCTGTGATTCCAGGGGATATCATCACTATAGACAGGATGTTGGAGGAACCGGACCATGGCGGAATTAAGTAAGACAGCAAAAGCGGCCAGCAAAAAGGCCCTTGTGAACACCAACCCCCAGTGCTGCGGCAAGCCGATGCAGGCTGCGAAGATGATGACCTCGAGCGGCAAGGTGCGCGGCATGATGTGGCTTTGCGACAAGTGCTGGAAGGAAAGCAAGATCGAGTAGACGTTCAGGTACAACGGACATCTCACGGGCGATGGATCTGACGGATCCATCGCCCTTTTTTTGCCCTGCTTCGCCGACAGGCGCGCGACGAATTTTTAATTGCAAACAATTGAACTTTATGATAGGTTACTGACTGTTGCATCATCGCGATACCGCGGTCCCGCGCAGCACATCCACTCGGCAAGGAGACAGTATCCCATGGTTCTTTTCCCCAAAAAGATCGATTTCTTCGAGCTCATTGACCGGGCGATCGACAACCTCGCCAAGGCCACGGACCACCTGGTCGATATGTTCAAGAACCCCGCTGACTTCGAAAACAAGGCCAAGATCATGTACGAGTTCGAACAGGAAGGCGACATCCTGACCCACGATATCATGAAGGAGCTGAACAAGACCTTCCTGACGCCCATTGACCGCGAGGACATCCACGCGCTGGCATCGCGCATTGATGACGTGCTCGACCTTATGTGGGGCGCCGTGGACCGCATGATCGTTTACAAGATCACCAAGCCCTCGTCCGAGGCCATTTCCATCGCCGAGGACCTGCAGATGACCGGCTCGATCCTGCGCAAAGTGATCCGCGAGCTCCGGGCCAAGAACTATTCCCATGTGCAGGAGCACTGCATCGAGATCAACCGCCTGGAGAACCGCATCGACCGGCTCTACCGCGACGCTCTGGGCAAGCTCCTGAACGAGCCCAACGACCCGATCCACGTTATCAAATGGAAGGACATCTACCAGCTTCTCGAGGACGCGTCGGACCGGGCGGAGGACATCGCCAATATCCTGGAAGGGATCGTCCTGAAGCATGCTTGATGTCCTGATCATCATCATCGTTCTGGCGATCCTGTTCGACATCAGCAACGGCTGGAACGACTCAGCCAATGCCATCGCCACTGTCGTTTCCACAAAAGTGCTCACTCCACTGGCCGCAGTGACGCTTGCTGCGTTCATGAACATCGCCGGTGCGTTCCTGACGACCGCGGTCGCCAAAACCATCGGTAAAGGCATTGTCGATCCCGCTGCGGTGACCGATATCGTCATCGTGGCGGCCCTCGCCAGCGCCTTCCTCTGGAATACCATCATGACCCTTCTGGGGATGCCGGTCAGCGCATCTCATGCCCTTGTAGGCGGGCTCATCGGCGCATCGGTCGCTCACGGCGGATGGGGCATCCTGAACGCCGACGGCATTATAAAAATTCTTACATCGCTTATCGTTTCTCCCTTTTTCGGAGTAATAGCGGGCTATGTTTTTATGAAGTTGATTTTGTCCTTCTTCGGCGGCCTCGCTCCAGGCACCCTGAACAAGCATTTCGGCAAACTCCAAATCGTTTCGTCCGCAATGATGGCTTTCGGCCACGGGTCCAACGACGCGCAGAAGGTCATGGGCATCATTACCATGGCGCTTCTCAGCGGCGGCAAGATATCCACGCTCGAGGTTCCGACCTGGGTTATTTTTACGGCGGCACTTGCCATGGGGTTCGGCACCTTCTTCGGAGGATGGAAGGTCATCAAGACCATCGGCGTTAAGATGCTGAAGCTCGAACCTATTCACGGCTTTGCCGCCGAGACGGCGTCCACACTCATCATCGTCGGCGCCAGCCAATTCGGCCTTCCGGTCAGCACTACCCACGTCATTTCCACCGCGATCCTGGGCGTTGGCGCCACCAAGCGGCTCTCGGCGGTCCGCTGGGGCATCGCGGGCAAGATCGTCATGGCCTGGGTGCTCACCCTGCCCCTCTGCATCGCCATGGCCTGGGGCATTGAGATCCTTCTGAGCAGGTAGCGCCTCTCGCTCGTCCTCCGATTACCTCGCCCCCTGTCACAGGAATTCCTTAAAAGCTCACGAAGAAGAGAAGTGCCCGCTTTTTTTCGGGGCTCCTTCGTGACTTCGTGCGAGATGCCGGTCTTCTGTATTGTATCGTTCTTTGGCGGAGGGGCGGTTCAGCGGTATGCGGACTTGTCGCCGATGTCGTAGGCAAGGGGCATGAAGGCTTTTCGCAGGGTAAAGAGGACGAGCAGAAGCGCGATCACGGCCAGACCGGAGACGGCTGACCGGCCTGCGACGCTGCCGGTTGCGAGCAGCAGCAGGTAAAAGGGCATGACCATGGCGAGCACGTAACCCTCCAGGAGCTTGAAGCAGAACGCCTCTTTCGCGGTCACGAAGCCCAGGCATCCGGACAGCGGCAGCAGGAGCAGTGCGCTGACAGGCGTCTGGACGAGCGCCAGGGACAGGGATCCCTTGCCAAGATAGACAAGCGCCGCGAGACAGGCGAGGCTGATGTAGTAGAGGTTCTTCAGATATTTCTTGAACGTGCTCAGGTAGAGATGGATGAAGAACACGCTCATGCCCACCGATACCTGGAGACCATACCCCAGGACCTCCGGCAGCGGACTGCCGGCGTTCAATGATCCAATCAGGAACAGGATCGCAAGCACTGCTGTTATGATGGTGGACAGCACGATCCCTATGCGATAGAGCACGACTGTTACTTTATCTTCCTTTGTAAGAGGCTGGAAAACCTGCCGTTCACCCATTGGTATCTCCTTGTTCAGCCCTGCGATCTGATCAGATCATCCGCTGATCGGTCGTTTTCTACTTATCCTGGCCGGATTTCTTCCAGAATGCCAGATCGTTCAACATCCTCCCGAGCAGTTGCTTGGGCGTCATTTGCGCGGTTTCCTTGCACCTGCAGGCATCATCGTGCCCGCTGTGCGGCCTTACGGGATCCTTTTTCCCGCTGTTCCCGGGATCAGGCTTTTGTTTATCCGGCGAGGTCATGGAATGTCCCCTTTGATGGTATTGTAACTCTCCGGTCAGAATATGCCAATGACTGTTCCTGCTATCGTCTTGACATGCTCAGGACCGGCATTTATGATGTCCTGCGTGAATATCCCTCCTTGACCGCAGGGAACACAAGCAGCCTCCATGGAAAGAACCCTTTTACAGAACATCCACACAAGGATATCCCGGTTCATGACCGACCCGGGCGACCTCTACATCGTGGTCTCCATTGACCTGCAGCGGCTCTTTGTCTGCAGGGACGACAACGTCGTGGACCGTTACGACGCCTCGACCTCACGCTTCGGCAACGGCAGCCGGGAGAACTCGCTCAAGACCCCGCCCGGCATCCACCGGATCAGGGAGAAATACGGGGACGGTGCTCCTGCTGGACGCGTTTTCCGGGACCGCGAGGACACGGGCGAGGACTGGGACCACAGCCAGGCAGGCGACAACCTGATCCTGACCCGTATCCTGCGGCTCGAAGGCCTGGAACAAGGGATCAACCGCGGCGAAGGCATCGATTCCTACGAACGGTACATCTACATCCACGGCACCGGCCGCGAGGACCTGATCGGCACCCCGCTCTCCCACGGCTGCGTGTGCATGCGCAATCTTGATGTGATCAGCCTGTTCGATACGGTCGGCGAAGGCACGGTGGTGTATATCGATCCGCCGGCGCTGGTCGTGAACGAGCGGCCCTGCAAGAACATCCATTTCACCGGCATTTTCGGCAGCGGCATGAGCGCCCTTGCCCAATATCTGCGCTTCCAGGGCATCACGGTCTCCGGTTCCGACCGTTTTCACATGAGCGACGATACCGCCGTCATCCGCCGATCCCTTGAAGGGCTCGGCTGCGCCATCGTTCCCCAGGACGGGTCAGGCATTTCCGCGGAAACCGATGTTGTCTGCGTCTCGACCGCGATCGAGGATACCAATCCTGACATCGCCGCAAGCAGAGAACACAACATCCCGGTGATCCACCGTTCGGACCTGCTGAACGCCATCATGTCCACAAAAAGGACGATCGCCGTGGCAGGCACCAGCGGAAAATCCACGGTCACGGCCATGATCTTTGAATTCCTGTCTGCTTGTGACAGATCGCCTTCCCTGATCAGCGGCGCGGGCCTGCGGCGACTGGAAAAACAGGGAATGATCGGCAATGCCTGGAACGGCGGTTCTGATCTCCTGGTGGTCGAAGCGGACGAGAGCGACGGCACCCTGGTCAAGTACCGGCCCGAGGCAGCGGTAATCCTGAACGTTTCCAAGGACCACAAGAGCGTTGAAGAGATCACCAGGATGTTCAATATCCTCGCGACAGGATCCTCCTGGACCCTTTCCAATGCCGATGATCCGGTGCTTGCTTCCCTTCCCGCGACCGAGCGTTTCGGCAGGAACGGTACTGCCACGTGGCGGCCGGACCGGGAGGAGCTTTTTCCGACCGCTGTCAAACTTATCCGCAATGGCTTGGAATACCATCTGCCGCTCCCGGGCGAGCATAATCTTGAGAATCTTGCTGCAGCGCTCTGTGTATGCGAGCACTTCGGATGCGTAGGGTCGGCGCTGACCGACGCAGTGCGCAATTACGAAGGTGTTGCCCGGCGCTTTGCCGTGACCAGGACCGTCCAAGACATCACCGTTGTCGATGACTTTGCCCATAACCCCGCAAAGATCGCGGCTGTTGTACGGGCCAGCCGCGGAATTTCCAGCCGCATCATTGCTGTGTACCAGCCCCATGGCTTCGGCCCGACCCGGTTCCTGAAGCACGAGTATATCGCGACCTTTCGCACCTCTTTTCATGACAGCGATTCGCTCTATCTCCTGCCGATCTATTATGCCGGCGGCACAGCGCAGAAGAACATCTCCTCAGAGGATATCATTACGGGGCTCGGCGCTGTTTCGTTCAAGGCCCGGGCGGTCCAGGACCGCGATGCGCTTCTCAACGCGCTTAAGACGGACGCAAGACCGGGCGACTGCATCCTGCTCATGGGAGCCCGGGACCCATCTCTGCCCGGCCTGGTTCGGAAGATCATTGATCTTTGCGGCGGGAAAAAAGCCGGGTCTGCCTGAGATCCCTCTCTCCCCCTGGAAAAGCGTTCCCCTTGCTCCCTGCCCTGCTTTTTTTTACCGTCATACGGCATATTCCGGTCCGTCTATTGCCACAACCTGTTCTTCTACAGCAACTTCCTGTCAGGATTCTGATCATTACTGCTCTTGTGCTTGATCTGCCGTCATAGCCTAAACA
>JAOUEV010000105.1 GCA_029858565.1 Nitrospirota bacterium
AACCGTATCAATCCCCTGCTCGACGTGCAGGCGGAGACCCGCGTGCGGGAATACCAGGTCAGGCTTTCGGTGTCGGGAACCGCTGACAGGTCCGTGGTGACCTTCGTATCCGACCCTCCGCTGACAGACTCGAACATCCTTGCGCTGCTGACCCTCGGCCGTACCGGGGAACAACTGAAAGGGAAAGAGACTGACGTGGGAGTAGGCGAGGCGACCTCGTTCATGACCGGAAAGTTCCAGGATATCCTGGAAAGCAGGGCACGGACCCTGACCGGTCTCGACCGGTTCCAGGTGGACCCGTATATCAGCAAAACCGATGTTTCAGTTCCCCGCGTCACTGTTGGCAAGGAGGTCGTGCAGGACAAGGTCTATATGACTTATTCTTCCAATGTCGGAGCGACGACGCCGGAGCAGCTTTTCCGGATCGAATATATCCTGAACAGGAACATGTCTCTGGTAGGCGAGCGGAACGAGACCGGTAATATAGGGGCAGATCTGAAGTTCAGGTTTGAGTTCAGATAGATCAATGCGCTTCATCCCAGTTCCTGCCTGATGCCATCTCGACCTTGATGGGGACGGCGAGTTTTAGAACGCCTTCCATCAGTTCCCGAACCAATGCCTTCATGCGGTCGATCTCTTTTTCAGGGACATCGAAGATCAGTTCGTCATGGACCTGCAGGATCATGCGGGAGGCCAGATGTTTGTCAGCGATCGCCTGGTGGATGTTGATCATTGCCAGCTTGATCAGGTCCGCTGCCGTGCCCTGGATAGGGGTGTTGATGGCCATGCGTTCACCGAAGTTCCTTACCGCTACGGTCGAGGAGGAAAGTTCGGGGATGAAGCGTTTTCTGCCGAGAAGCGTCGTGACATATCCTGTGGAGCGTGCCGTGTCAATGGTGTGATCGATGAATTCCCGGACCTGAGGATACCGGGCAAAGTAGCTTTCTATGTATCGTTTGGCCTCGGCGTTCGAAACGCCGATGTCCTGGGCAAGTCCGAACGGAGATATGCCGTAGATGATGCCGAAGTTAACTGCTTTCGCCTTCCGCCGCATCTCCGAAGTGATCTCCTCGGCCGGCAGGCCGAAGATCTCCGAAGCCGTACGCGTATGGATGTCCTGATCCTCAATGAACGTCTGGATCAGCGCGGCGTCATTGCTGAGATGGGCAAGGACGCGGAGCTCGATCTGGGAGTAATCCGCCGACAGGAGGAGGCATCCTTCGTCGGCTATGAACGCGCGTCGGATCTCGCGGCCCAGGTCTGTGCGGATCGGGATGTTCTGCAGATTCGGCTCGCTGCTTGAAAGGCGGCCGGTGGCTGTCACTGTCTGGTTGAGCGACGTGTGGAGCCTGCCGGTGCGTGGATTGATCATGGCAGGGAGGGCGTCCACATAAGTGGATTTCAGCTTGGAGAGCGTGCGATAGGACAGGATCTCCGCGGGCAACGGATGCACCGCCGCCAGCTGCTCCAGGACGTCCACGTCCGTTGAGAAGCCGGTCTTGGTCTTCTTGACAGGCGGCAGGCCGAGCTTGTTGAACAGGACCTCTGCAAGCTGTTTTGGTGAATTGATATTGAACTCTGATCCTGCCAGCTCATAGATCGTTGCGGTAATGCGCGTGGTCTCGGTCTGGAGCTTTCCGGACATTGCCCGAAGAAAACCGGCGTCGATACGCACCCCGGCGTATTCCATGTCCGCGAGAACTCGCATGAGGCGCATTTCCACGTCCTGAAAGAGCCCTTCCTGGTTCTGCTCCAGGAGCTTTGGCGCCAGATACTCCTTCAGGCGCAGGGTGATGTCCGCATCTTCTCCCGAGTATCGGGTCGCGGCAGGTACATCAACTTCCTGGAACCCTTTCTGCTTTTTGCCTGTCCCGGTAACATCGTTGTAGGTGATCGTCTTGTAGTTGAGATACTCAAGGGCGAGCGAGTCCATGCCGTGAGACGGCTTGGATGGATTCAGCACGTAGGATGCGATCATGGTGTCAAATGCCTTGCCGCGAAGCTCGATCCCGGCATGCCGAAGGACCAGAAGATCGTATTTCAGGTTCTGGCCGATCTTGGCGATCGACGGGTCCTCAAGGACCGGTTGCAAAGCGCTGAGCGCGGCTGCAGCAGGTATCTGCGCAGGTGCGCCATCATAGACATGTCCGATAGGCAGGTAAAATGCTTCATAGGGTCTCACGGCAAAGGACAGTCCGACCAGATCTGCCTGCATGGGATCGAGTGAGGTCGTTTCAGTATCAAGACAAAGCTCCGGAACCGCTGACAAACGGTCCACCAGGGCTTTCAGTTCCTCCGGGGTCAGAACAGTGTGATAGGTCGCTTCCTGTAGTGGTTCCGTGTGAACATATTTCAGGAGCGATGTGAACTCAAGTTCACGGAGCAGCGCGATCAGCATGGGCGCGTCCGGTTCCTGACGCTCGAGGAGGGCAAGATCGATCTCAAGCGGGACATCGGACCGGAGAAGGGCAAGCTGTCTGCTTAGGCGGGCAAGTTCCGCGTTTTCGATCAGGGACTGGCGGAGCTTCGGTTTCGTTATCTCCGGTGCGTGCACCAGCAGGTTTTCAATGGTCCCATACTCCTTGATCAATGCCTGTGCGGTCTTTTCTCCAATGCCCGGCACTCCGGGGATGTTGTCAGCAGCGTCGCCCATGAGGCCCATGATCTCGACCACCCGGTCCGGAGGGACCCCGAAGCGTTCCACGACCTGGTCTGTGCCGTAGGTCTTTTCCTTGAGCGTGTCGTAAACAGTTATCCCTTGCCGGACCAGTTGCAGGATATCCTTATCCCCGGTAACGATGATCACATCCAGTCCCTGGTCATGGCATCGTCGAGCGACCGTTGCGATCACATCATCTGCTTCCTGGCCGTCCTGGATGAATACCGGAATGCGGAATGCCTCCACTAAACGGTGGATATAGGGAATCTGCGGAACCAGGTCGCGGGGCATGGGAGGACGATGTGCCTTGTACTGGGCGAACTCTCCGTGCCGCCGGGTCGGTCCCTTGGGATCAAAGGCAACAGCGATCATGTCGGGCTGTTTGTCCTTCACCACTTTCATGAGCATGTTCGCAAATCCGAAGATCGCGTTGGTGGGAAGTCCTTTGGACGAGGTCAATCCGCGTACCGCGTAGAAAGCGCGATAGATGTAGGAGTTTCCGTCGATGATATATAGCGTCTTGCGAGAGGTCTTTGAGGTCATGACGGAGTATATCCCATCAGAAGGATAAAAACAATAAACCTGTGGCTGATCAGAACAGCGCTTAAGATACCGGAGATCACATGGTTTGTGCTATTATCAGGAATAGATTAAGACTGTGGGAATTCGCTCATAATGCTCATAATTGCTCATAAATATTGGTGGATAGGATAAAAAGTCAGTTCATTAATGCTGTTAACGCATTGAATTTGCTTGAAATACTCCAGCCGCGCATATGGTACTTTTTTTGCAAAAAAAATCTCAAGGTGAACTGTTTTATTAGGGGTACCCGGTGGCGA
This sequence comes from Nitrospirota bacterium, assembly GCA_029858565.1. Lineage (GTDB taxonomy): Bacteria > Nitrospirota > UBA9217 > UBA9217 > UBA9217 > JAKAHZ01. The sequence continues at coordinate 3,499 of JAOUEV010000105.1, forward strand.
TCAAGAACTGCTCGGTTGTAAATGCCAACTATGAAAGGGTTATAACGGTCATGGAGAAGTTCCTTCATGAACGCGATCAGAATGTCTGCTGCTGTCCGCGATGCATGAGCGACATCGCGGCTATCGCTCTCAACTATCTTCCTCCTCATTACGTCGCTGACAGTGAGCGCGGCAAGGAGTTCGGTTCTCCCTGGGTCATGGTAGAAACAGCAGTGTCCGAGGCGATCGACAGGGTCAAGGATAATCCGAACCATCCTCATTCCGTCATCGTTGCAAGGGAGCGGGGATCTGCAGACAATATCGTCAGTTGACAGTTCAAGGGAGAACATGCTATAAAACACAGTCCTATGAAGCAGTTCCCCTCAACCATAACAGTTCTTGTCATTACGTGCGCGCTTATCACGGGAGCTCCTGCGCTCCTTGTTGCTGACGAGCCTGCTTTCTCTCCGGCCCAGAAAACGTGGGTGTGGCCGCAATACCCGGAAAAACCCCGCATCAAATTCCTGCAAACGGTCATAACGCCTGCGGACCTGGGGGTGAAGAAAGGTTTTTTTGCGAAGCTCTGGGAGTTCATCGCAGGAGAGGATACGGTAGAACGGATCCAATCTCCCCACGGCGTCGTCGCAGACGGCGAGGGGAAGATATATGTCGCTGACTGGGGCGCAGGAATTATCCACTATTTCAATTTTGAAAAAAAGAAATACGATTCTTTTTCCAAAACAAAACTCGGACCGCTGGTATCTCCCATCGGCGTCGCGCTCGATGCCGATGGCCTGCTCTACGTTACCGATTCCTATCTGCGCAGGGTGTTCGTTTTCAACGGATCAAAGAACAAGCGCATCATCGGGGATGAGAGTTTAGGTCGTCCTACGGGCATTGCAATAAACAAGACCGAAAAGCGAATCTATATCGTTGACACGCTGTGGCACCGGGTGGATGTCTTCAACCTGGAAGGAACGAAGCTCTTCTCGTTCGGCGCCCACGGCGCCGGCGACGGGGAGTTCAATTATCCGACCCATATCGCACTGGACCGTACCGGGGATGTCTATGTCATGGACTCGCTGAATTTCCGGGTCCAGATATTCGATCGCGACGGCAAGTACCTTACCCAATTCGGCGGGACCGGGACAGGCCTTCGCGATTTCCTGAAACCGAAGGGGGTTTCGGTGGATAGTGAAGGCCATGTATGGGTATCCGACAGCCTTCGGAACAGCATTCAGGTATTCGATCGCCAGGGCCGCCTGTTGCTCATATTCGGTAGACAGGGCAACGGTCCCGGCCAATTCGATGTTCCCGCGGGCTTGTTCATGGACAGCAAGGACCGGCTGATCGTGGCGGACAGCTACAATTACCGCATTCAGCTGTTCCAGTATTTAAAGGCCGATTAATCGAGCCGTGTCGTACGTCCCTTTTCCCCATGGCGGGATCGTTAGCGGGATGTAGGTACGGTAGTTTCTGCGAGGTGTATCATGAGAAGATCAGCGGTTGTGATCGCAGCGGGATGGGTTCTGCTTATTTCTGCGATCATGGCGGGATCGGCATTCCCGTCCATAGTCAACAGCAAACACGACCTGTCGGTGACCGGTCCCGGTCCGATAAAATCAGCGCCAACGGCATCGGGCGGTACGACCGAAATATGCGTGTTCTGTCATACGCCTCACTCAGCGACACTCGATGCTCCTTTGTGGAACAGGTCTCTTCCCGTCGGCTCCTATACAACCTATACCAGCGATGTGCTCGCAAAGCTCGACTATCCGGCGGTCGAAGACCCTCTAAATCCGTCGGCACCGGGCGCAAAAGCCCATATGAAGACGAAGATCTGCATGGCCTGCCATGACGGAACGATCGCCATGGGCACTGTAGTTAACTATCCAGCGAACATTGAAACGTCCATGCCGTTCATCGGGACCGTGGACAACAAAATGCCGCAAGCCGCCGCGGGGTATATGGGTACGGACATCCGGGACGTCCACCCGTTTGCAGTGAAGCATCAACCCGGAAGCACTGCGGGCCAGGATCCGGAACTGAAGACGCTCGGAGCGACCGATAAGGTAAGGTTATACAACGCCGCGACCGGCAGGGCCTCAAATAACGACGGAACCAACGACGGAGACTATGTTGAGTGTACGTCCTGTCACGATCCCCATGTAGCCACGTTCGGTAAATTCCTGATCGACGACAACCAAAACTCCAAGCTTTGCCGCAGCTGTCATAACAAAGAAGGCGACGATTCGACGCTCACGAAGGAAAGCATGCATTCCAACACGACCTATGCGACCGCCTATTCGCCGACAACAGGTGGAACGCCAGCGACTCTTGGCAGCACAGTGCAGGACGTGAAGTGTATGGTCTGCCATTATCCGCATAAAGCCGGTCTGGCAACCTATATAGATACAGGCACCGCGCCAAATCCCGGCGCAGGGAAATACCTTCTGACCTATCAGGAGGAGAAAAGTTGTTTCAATAATTTTAACCGATGGGGCCAGAACGTAACTGTTTGTCATGGAACTACCTCCGGCGCCTCGACGAAGAATATCGCAAGCCAGGTTATCAAGGCCTCAGCGCACAAAGTGGGCAATTATTCCTACGCAGCTCAGCCGCATAATGCGACCGAGGGGTCTGGCGGTGCCAACTGGTCGAACCAGGCAGGCAACAGCTGGCATGTGGAGTGCGTGGATTGCCATAATTCCCATACCGCCGGCGGACAGCTTCATACAATAGGGACGAATACGATAACGAAGACCCAGCCCCTGTATGGAGCAGGCGGCGTGGAACCGACCTGGAGCGCTTCCAACTGGACGGCACCGTCATGGGGAGCCACGGCATATTTAGAACCCACCGGCCTTCTGAGGACGACCGCTTCCAGTACCAATGTGACAAAAGAATATCAGGTCTGCCTTCGCTGTCACTCGACCTATGCATGGAACACACCTCCGGGCAGCTACACAGACCAGGGGCTGGAGTTCAGCACAGGGAACGCCTCCTTCCATCCTGTTGTCACTGCGAAGGCTTCAACGAGCGGGCTGATAGGTCCCTGGACAAGCGGCATGACCATGTACTGTTCCGATTGCCATGGAAGCAATACACCGGGTGACCCCGGCGGACCGCACGGTTCCACGGCAACGCCAGGATCAATTTTGATCAGCAACTATCAAAACTATTATGTTGCGAAAGGTGTGTTTGTGCCGACTACTGATCTTTGTTTTACCTGTCACAGTGAGGCTGTTTATCAATCAGGGGCAACTAACTTGGCTGGTACCGGTTTCATGACATCACCGACTGGCACGAATCTCCATACGACCCATAAGATACTTTCAAACCTCAGCGGTATATCAAATACCGGGTATTCCTGCGTGAACTGCCATATTCGGATACCCCATGGTTATTCACGAAAAGGGATGATATTGGTATCCACTGATAGTGCTGTGGCAACCTACCAGGCGGTAGGGGGAGCAATGATCACCAGTGTCGGAGCTGGTCTTCCTGCGTCACAGGCCTATGGTGCGGCTAAGGGGGCGAATTGCACCACCGTAGCAGGATGCCATTAGTAAAAGGGTCTTTTATATTCTTCGACGGCCGGTTCGGACCGCAATGAAAGCACGTACGGCGGGTATTATCCCGCCGTTTTTTTTATTTTTTCATGGTGTCCGATCAGCCGGTTCATTCTGAGAAAGATTCCCTTGACAGCACAAGAGGGAATGTTGTATAAACTACCGTCTTTTGCACTTCAAACCACGTCATATCCGCCGGCGTAGCTCAGTGGTAGAGCAGCTGATTCGTAATCAGCAGGTCGTCAGTTCAATCCTGACCGCCGGCTCCACTTGATCATCATTGCAGTACCTCGTGTAATTCTATCGTTGTTCCTTGGAAGTTCAGTTGATCACCCTTCGTTCTCTTCTTTCTGAAGGCAAAAACCCCAAAAAGAAAAAGGTTGACATGCCAAGTAAACCTGTTATTATGGTTTCCTGACCAAAAATATTTTTTGTTTTTCGGTCCATTGTCCATGAACCTTCCCAATACCATCACCCTTGTCCGGGTCATCCTCATCCCTTTTTTCATAGACCTCATGATCTACGGCTATTACCAGCTTGCCTTGGCCATATTCGTCATTGCCTGTCTTACCGACGCGCTGGATGGCATGATCGCCCGTTTGACGAACACGAAGACCGAACTGGGAGCATTCCTCGATCCCATGGCGGACAAATTGCTCGTTGTATCTTCTTTTGTCACCCTGGCGATCCTGCAGCAACTTCCCGTTTGGCTTGTTATTACCGTGGTCAGCCGGGATATCATTCTTGTACTCGGCAGCTTCGTGATCTATGTCACCGGACATCCGCTTGCTATAAAGCCTTCGATCCTGGGTAAGATCACGACGTTCGCGCAGCTTGTTGTCGTGACGCTCACACTCGCACTGGTCGCCTATGGCGTAAAGACGGGGTATCTTCGTTCTGCCTATTGGGCAACGACTGCGGTTACGGTAGCGTCGGGCGTGCAGTATGTCCTGCGAGGAATGAAACTCATGAGCGATGAAACGCGGGATTCCAGCAGCTGACGGATTGCGGTCAGGCGGCGACAGCGTGCGCCTTAGCAGGATTGAGAAAAGGGAGAGGAGATAAGCATGAAGATCTCGGAGATGATAAGGCAGGCACTGGATAAAAA
>JAOUEV010000042.1 GCA_029858565.1 Nitrospirota bacterium
AGGTCTATGCCAAACGCAAGAGCACGGTGGAGCCGGTCTTCGGCATCATCAAAGCGGTTATGGGCTTCCGGCAGTTCCTGCTGCGCGGTTTTGTAGCCGTACAAGGCGAATGGGACCTCGTTTGCATCGCCTGGAACTTAAAAAGGCTGCATACCTTGAGTTGAATCGATAAGAAAGAACAAATCAGAACCATATTTGATCAAAGAGAACTGATCATAAGGCTGATGATTCTAGAAATTGGTTCAAACAGTCATCGGATCAGATTGCTAAGTCCGACAGGCTCCTAGGACAATGAACTGTCCTGAGTCTCATGCGTTCAGTTCGATGATCCGCAAAACCTTTGCATAATCCTTCCCATCGGGATCCTCAAAGGGAGCAATCAACACTCTGTCGCCTGTTTGAAGCTCTATGCTGGTCTGCGCAAGAGCCCGGTCATCGATCACGTAGACCTGGCCGTCAGCAAGTGAACGAACCTTGCCTTTTTTCGTGTCGAAATTAAACTCCAGGATCATCCCCTCCTCTTTCGCCAGCATTTCGTCCCAGAAAATGTCCTGGCCCTCTTGCGAAAGTCCCGCGATCGGCTGGTCGTCATTCCCCATGGTACCCTCCCCTTTTTTCGGTAGCCGGGGCGCTTTTCAGCACTGGCCCACAACCGGCCCATTACCGGCCCACTGAGACGTCAAAGGGGTTCCAGCATGTGCTGGAACCCCTTGATTTATTTGGTAGCGGGGGCCGGGAACCGACGACCTTCGGGTCATGAGGCACAACATGCCAGCACGAGAACTTCCAGGTAATCGATACATTGCGGGACATATTGTTCAGCCTCTCCGTTTTATTACACCATAGAGAACCGTTTTAGACCTCTGATGAGCGACAGTCTACAATGATTTATTCAGATAAGCTTTCTGAAGAGAACGTTTGACTACCGAGGAACTGTGATCCTGAAGAGAGGCAAACTTTCAGCTCACTTAAATGAGCACATATTTACCCGTCTTATGTCCTCCCTTGCGGATCACGAGATTATGCTGAACAAGCGGCTTAATGATATGGTGTGCTCCGGCCCGCGTGGTAACGCTGAGTTCCTTCATGATCTCATTGATGCCAAGAGGGGCATGGCGAAGCAGCGTCAGAAGCCTTTCCTGTTTCTGTGTCAGGATCAAACCCTCATCGGCCCCCTTCTGTTTGCTCTGTATAGCCTCGAGTCGTTTCCAGGCCTGCGACAACGCCGCGAAAACGGCTGCTGCGACATATTCCAGCCATTCGGTCATATCGCCCCCAGCCTCCTGCACCGACCGGATTGCGCCAAAATACTTTTCCCGTTCTTCCCAGAAGACTTCATCAATCGAGAAAATATGATTGGTATCGAAATTCCGGCGATAGAGTTCCCAGGTCGCAAGGAGCCTTCCGACCCTGCCGTTCCCGTCGCCGAAAGGATGAATATATTCGAATCGGTAATGCAGGATCGCCGACGACATGACCGGCGGCAGGTCCTTTGCCTTGGAATTGAGCCAATCGACCAGTTCGCCGACCAATCGGGGAACCTCCTGATATTTCGGGGGACGGTGCTGCCGGATAACGACTTGGTAGTCGCGAAAGGCGCCTATCGGATCCCGTTCGAGCGCATCGGCGCATACAATGCTGTGGAGACGAAGAATATCCTTTACGGTAATCTGTTTTTTCCCGGAATGGTCTGTGATGTACCGCAGCGCGGCAAGATAGTTCAGGACCTCTTTCTTGTACCTGCGCTGGACCATCGGAAGGTCGCCACCCCGGGAAAGGATCTCGACGTCCTTCAGGGTAAGAGGATTGCCTTCGATTGCCGTCGAGGTATGAGCAAGCCTTTCGAAAGCGTCCCTCTCCAGCCGCGGCGTCCACTGCACGGAAATGGGTGACAACTCGATTTCCGTCCGCAACTCGGCGATTCGTTCAAGTCTTCCCGCCAAGCGGGAAGTGATGGTGTATTTCGGTTCGTATCCCACGAAACAGCCTCTTTGTTCGTATAGTATACGTTAAGCAGTTCGTCAAGTCAATGTGATTATTTACAGGAAGGCAAAAAAAGCGCGATGTATTCTTGAATGGATAATGCGGATCCATGCCCTTCTGATTTCTTCATCGGGGCTTAAATTTGCTTTCTTCTTTTCTTTGCAGGAGTCCCCGGCTTCACTGCCGTTCCGCTTCGAACCGACTTCGGCGACTTTGCTTTCATTTTTTCAGGATTGCTCCGCAGTTTGTTTGCTTTCACGCTCTTTTTTCGAACGGCTTGTTTCTTGCGCTTATATTCACCGGGGATTGCCGCCTGTTTTTCTCCGGCTGAAAGATCGATGCCGAACAAAGCGGACAGGTCCGCATCTTGAATGACCCGGGAGCTTTTCTTTGAAGCCATTTCAAGCAGATTGTCAGCCTTTGATGAAACGGTCTTTCCGACAAGGTCGGCCATATCGACGCCCCGAAGCGTGAAAAGCAGCGTGGCGTCCTCATCCAGCCGCGCGCCGACGCCGTACAGCGCGGCGGCCACATGCTTGCACATGCTCGCCCAGTCGGGACAGGAGCACGTGAAGTCGATTTCCTTCGGCGAGGGGAAAAGGCCGGCACCGCGCTGGAGAAACAATTCTCCCAGTTCCTTGGGGAATTTCCCTGAAACCAGTTCGGATACCGATTCAAGCATCCCGGAACAGGAGGTCGCGATGTGCTGCCAGATCTTTCTGTTCAGTTTCCCGATTTGGATGACGATCTCGTAGGGTTTGGACCTCGATCCCTGTACAAGGGCCGTGATCTTGCCTGGTTCGATCTGAAGGTCCAGGACCGCGCCGTGCCGGACATAACTGCGTCCCCTGCCGATGCGGTTGCTGTAATCGGCATAGGCTTCGAGGTTCTTGTTCCAGGATTTCCCCCACCAGGAGCGCGCAATCGCACTCCCTTGCAGAATGACCGGTTTGACATCCCGTTTTTTCTTGAGTCGTTCCAGCTTGTTCGCCGCGCGTGCCTGCTTTTCAGCCTTACTTACGTATCTCGGAAAACCCCACCATGCCATCGGTCATCCCTCGCTCATCCTAAAGTGTCAACGTGAACAGGTTCATCAGTTCCTCGTTATTCAGCTCCGTGATCCACGCCTCGCATCCGGACTGAATCACCTCGTTCGACAGTTTCAGTTTTCCCTCGATCATCTGGTCGATCTTTTCCTCGATCGTGCCTTTCGTGATGAACTTGTGCACGACCACGTTCTTTTTCTGGCCTATCCGGAATGCGCGGTCCGTGGCCTGATTTTCAGCAGCCGGGTTCCACCACCGGTCGAAATGAACGACGTGATTCGCGGCAGTGAGATTGAGCCCGACGCCGCCGGCTTTGAGCGATAAGACCATGAAGGGAACATAGTCTTCCCCCTGAAAACGATCCACCAGGTCCTTTCGTTTCCCCACGGACGTGCCTCCATGAAGCACCAGGCCCTCGCGGCCGAACAATCCGTTCAGGAAACCGGCTAGGGGATCGGTCATTTCACGGAATTGCGTGAACACCAACACCCGCTCCCGCTTCTCATAAATGGTCTCACAGATTTCCCGAAGCCTGTCGAACTTGCCGCTTTCCTGGTCATCAAAGGTCCCTGAACCGAGATACTGGTCCGGATGATTGCATATTTGCTTGAATTTCATCAACGAACTCAGGATGATCCCTTTCCTCTGGATGCCTTCGGCGTCGGTAATCGTCCGCCGCAGTTCATCAACCAGCTTTTGATACAGCACCGCCTGTTTCTTGTGAAGCTGTGCATAGGTTTTCATCTCAACCTTGTCCGGCAGGTCGGAGATAACGGATTTGTCGGTCTTGAGACGGCGAAGGACATAGGGTCCGATGACCTTTCTGAGCCGGCCGTATCCCTCGGGGTCCTTTGCGAGTTCCTTCGCATACCGGCTGAACTCCTGACTGCTGCCGAGCAGACCGGGATTGATAAAATCGAAAATCGACCACAGGTCGGACAGCCGGTTCTCGACCGGAGTGCCGGTCATGGCGATGCGGTTCTCTGATTGCAGTATTTTAACCGCTTTCGTCTGTTTTGCTCCGGGGTTCTTGATCGCCTGTGCCTCATCGAGAATGACATACTTCCACTCGCATGCCTGCAGCCACAGGGTCTTTTGAACAAACCCATAGGTTGATATCACGAGATCCAGTGCCGCGACATCATCCTTTTTATTCGGCGTGCTCCCCTGTTTATTCTTCCACGATGGATGGACAATGGAAAACTTCAGTTTCGGGGTGAATTTTTCGATTTCCGCGGCCCAGTTCGCCAGTAATGACGCCGGGACAACGAGCAGGCTTGCCCCCCTATTCCAGGCTTGTGTCATATTCTGAAGAAGCGCCAGAACCTGCACGGTCTTTCCCAGCCCCATGTCATCGGCAAGGCACATGCCGAATCTCAGTGAGTGGAGGAAGGTCAGCCAGGCAACGCCTTTTTGCTGATATGGCCGCAATTTCGCCTTGAACGAGGAATCGAGTCTCACCGGCGCGATCTTCTCAGGCCGGGCCATGCGCGCCAGGACCGACTCCATCCACTGGCCGTTCGTGACGACGACGTTCGACGCTTCCCCGGGAATGTCCAGCACGGTCCCCGGATTCAGCTGAAGCCGGAGCGCATCGCGAAAGTTCAATCCGCCGCGCGTCGCAAGGGTGCGCGCCTTTTCATAGGCCGCGAGCGTCTGGCGAAGCTTTTCGTGGTCCACGACGACCCAGCGGTTCTTGATCAGGGCGAGACCTTCGGATGCATCGATGATCCCTTTTGCTTCTTCAAAGGATACCTGCGCGCCTTCCAGATGCAGGCCTATGTCGAAATCAAGCAGAGCGTCCATGCCGACCGTTGAAGGCTGGCGGCCTCCCAGAGAGATGCTGACCTGCAGGCTTGAGGCGCCGCGCTTCCACCAGTCCGGAATGCGGCACAATATGCCCGCTTGTTCATACAACGGGATCTCCCGCAGGAAGGTGTATGCCTCTTTGGCCGTCCAGGCAAGCGGATGGAACAGTTCCCCGGTCTCGATGAGCCCGGCCACCAGAGCGCTTTCCCGGGCGGCGCGATGTACGGTGACGAGGAGGTCGAGCAGCTTTTTCCCGTCCTTACCATACTCTTGCAGCGCATGTTTCAGGGGAAGATGCTGTGTTTTCCCCTGTTTATTCAAGCCCGGTGAATAGGTCGCGAGAAAAGCAAAGGGGGAATCGTCTTTTTTGCTCTCCACGAGGTGGAAGAAGACCCGGCCGACCAGGTGGACGTCGGGGCTGTATGTTCGTATAAACTCTTCAATGCTCGTTTTTGCCTGTTGAATTTCCTGCCTGAATTCGGAATGCAGCCGCTGCCAAAGACCGTCAAGAACCGCCTCGGTCAAGTATTCGGCGCCGGTCATCAGCGGCGCTGTTGCAAGAGCATAGTTCAGTTCATCTTCACTAAGTTCAACGATGACCTTGTGCCTGAGGATTTCCAGATCGGGAGTGTGAGTGAGCTTTTCGGCGAACTTGCCGCAGACAGTACGCCAATAATCCAGAGGTGGTGAAAGGGGGACTGCTTTCGTGCAGAAGCCGAGGAAAAGAAAAGCACCGTCGGGGTTATTCTCGTATCGCCTGAATATTTCCTGCTGGAGAAGCTCCTGGTCCTTGCTTATCTTCTCCCCTGTTTCAGCCCACTCCAGGCGGATAGAACCATGGGGCAGGATGACTGACTGCAATTCCTTGTTCAAGATCGTGGACCCCGAAGGTGATGACTTAGAGAAGCGCAGGACTATGAATTCACAGCGAATAGGGTTATTGACGACCAATCGTCATTGCCCGGCACGTTATTCCCCGGACTGCATCCCTTCAATTTCATCCAGAACCGTGGGCAAGTCGATCCGGCTGTCAGATTCGACGAGTTTTCCTGATGAGAGATGTTTATGATGCGGAAATGTCTTCAGCGAACGACCGCGCGGATCCGGGGAATTATCGTAGCGGAAAATGACCTCACTTCCCCGGCGATGATTGTATCCATAAAGATACTTATCAACAGCATCGCCCTTGCTCTCGATAAATTCCTTAAAATCGAGGACCGTTCCGTTTCGGAATTCTATGGCGCCGGAGATAAATGCGATGTCGCGGGTTTTTCTGTCGATGGTGAGCGAATACGAAGAAACGAAGGAATGAATTGAGATTGCGGTTTCGATATTGATGATGTACTTATCGATACTCAAAACTGATCTCCTCAAGCGATTTCAGTCTGCCCTGAACGCGTCGCAAGGATTCAGCCTCTCCCTCCCATTCCACAAGGATCATGTCATCTACCTTACCGTACAATTTCCCCCGATCGAGCGGACCATGGGCATGTTCAAAGTCCTGTATTTTTCGGCTGATCTTCTCGACCGTTTTTTTCAGCAGGTGAATCTCGGTATCGATGGCGAACTTGATCTTTTCACGAGCCCAGGTGTCGTCGGTTTCAATAATCAATTTTGTCATGGCACTCACCTCCCGACAGGTCAGAAGTCCATTTTCTCGGTCGTGGTTTTTTGGGTAGCGGGGGGCGGTGTCCGCAAACTGTCCCACTACCGTCCCATTACCGTCCTGTTGAGACGTCAAAGGGGTTCCAGCATGTGCTGCAACCCCTTGATTTGTTTGGTAGCGGGGGCCGGATTTGAACCGACGACCTTCGGGTTATGAGCCCGACGAGCTACCGGACTGCTCCACCCCGCGATGTGGAATGCATACTAATCGACCAATGCTGCTAAGTCAAGCAAATAGTAACTACAGTGCCCTAAATACCGCATTCTGCGACGGAATTACAGGATCTGCGGGGGTTTCGTGTCCAGGAACACGTTCACCACGGCAGATGACGCGCTCACGTTCCCTACAGCGTCCGATGCAACGGCCGAGAACGCGTTGTTGCCCTCGCGCAGCGGAACTTTGAAGGAGAATGCGCCCTTTTCATCTGCCTTGACCGATCCCCGTGAGGCGCTATTCATGTACAACTCCACAAGGGAACCGGGTTCCGCCGTGCCCACAACCGTCACCGACGCGTCCTTGGTCACAAAGGGCAGGTCCCCGAGCTTGGGCGCTGTTGGCGGCACGGTCTTCAGGACCACGGTAAGCGTGGCGGGCTTTGCCTGGTTCCCTGCGCGGTCCACTGCCGTTGCCGTTATGGTGTTGGCGCCTTCAGCCAGATTCACACCGGACAGGGTGAAGCTCCCGTTAGCGACCTGGACCGGCGTATTGTTCACTTTCACCACTGCAGCGGAATCATCAACCGCCCCCATGACCGTGACCATTCGCTTATTCGTGACCGCCTGATCCTTCGGCGCGGTAAGCGTCACCCGGGGGGCCAGCGTATCCACGTTGATCCTGATCGTCGAGGTACCGGTATTCCCCGCGCTGCTCACGGCTTTGGCCGTGATGGTGTTCTGTCCTTCAGCGAGCGTCACATTGGCCGCGGTGAAGCTCCCGTTTGCAACAGCCGCGATAACGGGCTGAGTGCCTGCAGCGGTCGTAACGATCACCGAAGCAGCCCTGGAATCTGCAATACCCGATATGGTCGCTGTCCGGGTGTTCAGAAGGCTGTTAACGAGCGGAGATGTGATCTGGACCGTAGGAGGCTTGCTGTCAAGAATAACGGTTATCGTATCGTTCCCCGTGTTCCCGAAGGGATCGGTCGCGACAGCCATGATGGTATTGTTGCCTTCGACAATGTTCACCCTGGCGCTGAACGCCCCGCGGTCCACGCCGGCCGCAATGCCGTTCACGACCACCCGGACCTTTTCGTTGTCCACGGTGCCCGTCACGAGAATGGGCGACTGGTTGATATACTGGTCTGCCTTGTGGGACGTGATCTTGATCTTCGGCGGCTGGGTGTGGAGCGTGAACGACCAGGTCACCGAGGCGGGATTGCCGGCCTTGTCGTCAATGTCCACCTTTACCTTGTGCTGTCCTTCGCTCAAGGGCTGGGCCGGCGTCAGGACGACCTTGTTCGCAGTGGACTGCGCCTGACCGGTCACGTCAACGCCGTCGAGGTAGATCTTCGTGTCCGCGGGATTTATGCCGATCCCGTCGTCGATGTATTCAGCCGAGATCGTCGGCTTGGCATTGTTGATCAGGCTTCCGTCCTGGGGGATCAGGCTGGTGTAGATCCGGCCTGCCGCAAGCCGTTTCTCCGCAACCGGCTTCCTGGTTCCCACAGGCTTCTTTGCGTCAGCAGCGAACACTGGAGAAGCTGAGAAACAGAGTAGAAGTGTCAGAACGAATGCGATCATGCGTCGTACCACGGGCGTTTCCTCCTCAACTGATCGTTAATTAGACTCCGGAGATTAACAAAAAAACAGCGGTGTTGTCAATATTTATCGTTCTGGCGCGGCCATTTTTCACCTGATGTCCCTCACCGTCCCGCACACAGCGCAAGGTTTTCATTGAATTTGCCCGGCGAACATGCTACTTATCCTCATGGGCCGGTATTTCTTCATGACATCCATCCTGATCGTCACCGGACTCTGCGCAGGTACCTATGGCCGCAACGCCATATATGCAGACGATGTGACCCTGTACCAGGATACGATCATACGATCACCCAACAAGGCCAGGCCGTTCAACAATCTCGGCGACGCACTGAAAAAAGCAGGCAGGACCGGAGAGGCTGCGCCCTACCTTGAACGCGCGCTGGCGATCCAGCCGGAGTATCCCGATGCCCTGAACAACCTGGCCACGGTCTACAGCAGCATGGGCCGACGCGATGCTGCGCTCGACCTCCTGCTGACAGCGCTCAGGCTGAATCCTGACCATCTCGAGGCACGGCACAATCTCGCACTCGCCTACTACGAGTCCGGCCTGATCGTTGAGGCAGAGGAGCAATACCGGCTGCTCATGCAGTTCGCCCCCGGGAGCCATGAAGCCGCCTTTGCCCGGGATATGCTGAAGATGATCGAGAACCGAAGGTCCAGCCCCTGAACCGGACAGCGCCTGAGACTATTTCAGCACTTCATCCTCGGCCCGACGCCTCCTCCATCCTCTTATTGACAAGCTCTTGTTACCGTGATAGTTATTACAACAACTTTTTACGGAGCGCTGCCATGGCAAATGAGCCCTATTCACTGTTCTTCCCCCTTGAGAACTCGCCGGGATTCATCATCTACCGCACTGCCCTGCAAATGAAGTCATCGCTTCAGCGCACCTTCACGCAGCGCGGGTACGATATAACGACCGAGCAATGGAGCATCCTCCTGAGCCTCTGGGAAAAGGACGGACGGACCCAGCAGGAGATCGCTGACAAGACCTGCAAGGACAAGGCCAATATCACCCGGTTCATCGATGACCTTGAGCGGGCCGGCTATGTGTCGAGGAAACCGGACCACAAGGACCGGCGAAAGCATGCTGTTCACCTGACCTCCCGGGGCAAGGAACTCCGGAAGGAACTGATGCCTATTGTTCGCGACCTGTGGAAATCCATCAACCGGGGCATTTCTCCCCGGGAACTGGCTACGACAACAAAAATCCTTACAAGTATCTTCAAGAACCTGTCATGACAGCAGAGAAATCCACCCTGTTGATCGGATTATCGGGATTACCAACTATGATAAAAGAACTACTCAACCGTGTCTTACTTGCGGTGTCCTTGTTTACAGCGCTGAACCCCTGCCCGGCCGGTGCAGTGACGCTTCAGGAAGGGCTCACGATCGTAACAGAACAGGGACGGGATGCTTCCCTGGCCCGAGCGGACGTTCAGGCGGCCCGGGAAGCGCTATCCCTGTCCCGATCGCCCTATCTGCCGACCGTGGACATCTACGCACGTGAGACCTGGCTCAAGGACCAGCCCGAGACCAAGACACCCGGGGGTTCTTTTCCCATGTCCCAGGACCTGCTCCAGGCTATGGGACGGGACCTGGCGGGGGCGTACGGGAAATGAGCCTGGAAGCCGACCCGCGCGGAGGATTTACTCCGCAGACGACCATCACGGATACTTCAGTCCAGCGCAAGCTTACGATCGCGCTCAGCTCCATCATCTTCTTTTCCGTCCTGAACGGTACGATGTTCAATGTATCCATCCCGGACATCGGCCGGGAGTTCAACCTTCTCCCGTCGCAGGTGAGCTGGGTCGTGAGCGGTTACATTATTCTTTTCGCGCTCGGCACGGTCATCTATGGAAAACTTGCCGACAACCTCCCGGTCAAAAACCTGATTACCTTCGGCCTCATCCTGTTCAGCACCGGCTCGCTCATCGGTTTTCTCGCCCGCTGGTACCCCATGCTCATTGCCGGCCGTATGGTGCAGGCATCCGGCGCAGGCGCCATCCCCGCCCTTGCCATGCTGGTGACCACACGATATTTTCCGGCGGATATCAGGGGCAGGTCACTCGGGATCATTGCCTCGACCGTCGCTTCCGGCGCCGCTGTCGGCCCCCTCATCGGCGGGTTCATTACAGGGACGTTCCACTGGCGCTACCTGTTCCTGATCTCCCTGCTCGCGCTGTTCGCGATACCGCACCTTCGCGGGCTCCTGCCGGACGAAGAAAAACATGCGGTCCGGTTCGACAAGAGCGGCGCGGTCCTCTTGAGCTTCACCGTCGCCGCGCTGCTCCTGTCCGTTACGCTCGGGGCATTGCCCGCCTTCGGCGCTGCATGCGTCCTGGGAACCTGGTTCATTCTGCACATCAGACGGGCTGACGCGCCCTTCGTCCCCCCGGCGCTGTTCCGCAACCGGAAATACCGGATCGCCGTCATCGCGACATTCTTCACCGTAGGCACCGTTTTCGGCATGATGTTCCTTGTGCCGCTCATGCTCCGGGCGCTCAATAACGCCGGTGCGAGGGAAATCGGGCTGGTCATGTTTCCGGGAGCACTATCTGCGGCAATCCTTGGGGTCGCGGCGGGGAAGCTTTCGGACAAACGAGGGAGTGTGCCGGTGGTGAGAATCGGCCAGGCACTGCTGATTGCGGGATTTTTCCTGCTCTCGGTTCTGGCGGGCAATGCACCATGGATCGTTGCCCTGAACCTGATTATCTGTTACGCAGGCTTTTCATTTCTCCAATCGTCCCTGGCCCATACCGTATCCGCGACACTGCCCCGGGAACAGATGGGCATCGGCATGGGCATCTACAATCTCGTGCTCTTCATGTCCGGCGGGTTCAGCGCCGCCCTGATTGGCAAACTGCTAGATCTCACAGGCGGCCGGGCGTCGGCGAATGCCGTTTCCGACCTGCCTGCGGCAAGCTCGTACAGCGTTATTTTTCTTCTTCTTGCCCTTGTGGTCCTGGCTGCGTCAGCATTGTTTCATACAGCGTTTCGCGCCAAAGACCGAAAGTAGAGAAAATCGCGACTATCTATATCAGCTTTATGCACGTTGAAATCACTACTGAAACTAGCATAAGACCCGAGATTAGATAAAGCTGTTTTATCGCTTTATCAGTTGAAACCTCCTCCTTGAATAAGGCTCCGAGAAGAACAACTTTCGCATACAACGTCACGGCCAAGGTAAGAGCTGTGAATATCACGGCCGTTGGAAACAACCATTTCAAATTCGCTGATACATTTACTTTTTCTATTGCAGTCAGCAAGAAACCCAAAACTGCTATTTGCGCGGTAATCATAAACTTGAAATAATCAGCCAGCTTGTCGAATTTAAACGTATTTGAGTATTTTTCCTGATTCATTTCCTTCATTATGTTTTCCTCCTATCCTCCAAGAAATGCTGATTTAACTTTTTCGTTCTCAATTAACATATCCCCTTTATCTTCCATAAATATACCGCCTATTTTAAATACATATCCTCGCTGGGCTATTTCAAGTGCCATTCGTGCGTTTTGTTCAACGAGGAGAATGCTAGTTCCAGCTTTGTTGATTTCGATCAATTTATCGAAGATTACATCCACATAAACCGGAGACAAGCCGAGCGATGGTTCATCGGCAAGGAGAAGCTTTGGCTTCTGTATCAGTGCCCTCCCGAGTGCTAGAAGCTGCTGTTCTCCGGTCGAAAGTACACCTGCCTTCTGCTTTCTTTTTTCTTTAAGCGAAGGGAACATGTCGAGGATATTCTCGATATCAGCTTTAATATCGCCATTCTTCCGATTGAACGCGCCCATCTCAAGATTCTCTATGACCGTCATGGAATGAAACAATCTCCGGCCTTCTGGCACAAGCGAGATACCCAGAGGTACGTGCTCATCAGGCCTCAAGGCGCTGATGCTGCTGCCATCGAACAACATATCGCCTGAGTGCAAAGGGACCATACCGAACACAGCTTTGAGGGCCGTTGACTTCCCCGCGCCATTCGGTCCGATCATAGCCACGATCTCGCCTTGATTGACGTTAAAAGAAACGTCCTCAATGGCCTTAACCGAACCATAGTAGACTGCTATGTTCATGGCTTCAAGAAGCAATCTTTCTTCCCTTTCCCATATATGCTTCCAATACAACGGGATTGTTCCGAATCTCCGTGGGGGTGCCTTCGGCTATTTTGCTTCCGTGATTCAACACAACGATGTGGTCGGATATATCCATCACGACCTTCATATTGTGTTCGATAAAGAGGATGGTTTTACCTCTTGTCTTAAGATCTGCGATAATCGACATAAGTTTCGGTATCGTATTCGGAAAGACCCCCGCTGTGGGTTCATCGAAAAGATAAAAATCGGAGTCAGTCCCGAGCGTTCGGGCGATTTCGAGAAGCCTTCGTTGGCCATGGGACAGATTCTCCGCACGGTCGTCAAATTTCTCCTCCAGACCGACTGTTTTAAGCAACTCCATCGCCTTTTCAGTGTTCTCTTTTTCTTGTTGGATCAAAGATGGCGATCTCAGCAATGCAGCAAGGAGGGTCTCACCGCTATTGTACTCAAGCCCGAGCATTACGTTTTCAAGCACAGTCATTTGAGGAAACAACCTAATGGCTTGAAAAGTTCGCCCCATCCCAAGGTGAAATATCTTGTTCGGGGAGAGATGAGTGATATCTCTATCATTGAACCTTACACTACCTGTTGTTGGGCGATAAAAGCCTGTAATAACATTGAATGATACTGTTTTCCCAGACCCGTTCGGACCGATCAGAGCTGTTACGGCTCCCTTCTTAACGTTGAAAGACAGTTCGTTAACTGCCTGAATTCCGTCAAAGCGTTTCGACAGATTATGTACTTGAAGGATGTTCATCTACCTGAACCGGTAATCCCCGATTATCCCCTGCGGTCTCTTGAGCATCAGAAGCACTAATAGGCCGCCGTATATCATCTGCCTGAGCGGCGCGGCAACGGAGCTAGGCATTCCAAGGAACCTGAGCATTTCAGGTAATATCACAAGTGTCAACGCACCGACAAACGAGCCTTTAATGCTTCCCATTCCACCGAAAACAACCATCAACAGCACGGCTATGGACTCCATAACAGTAAAACTTGAAGGATCAATAAAAGTAATGTAATGAGCATACAGACTTCCGGCTATCCCGGCAAAAAAAGCGCCAATAACAAAGACCGTGATCTTATATCGGTTGACGTTTTTCCCTATTGAAAGGCTTGCAACTTCATCCTCCCTAATACTTCGTAGGACCCTTCCAAAGGGAGAATCAACTACTCGATTAATGATAAAGGTTGTGAATACAATGAAGACTAACACGAAAATGAGATAAGCCCAAACAGGTTGAAGCTCGTAACTAAAAAAGGAAAACTTAGGAATCCCTGGGAGCCCCATCGGCCCCCTCGTGAGATCAATCCAGTTTTTCGATATTGAATAAACGATGACGCCGAAGCCAAAAGTCGCAAGGGCGAGGTAATCCCCTTTGAGCCTTATAGACGGGAACGCGATAACAAAACCAAAGAAAGATGCCGCACAAGCCCCTACAATCAAACCGATCCACGGAGATATGCCGAAGTTTAATGCCAGGATACCCGATGAATAGGCACCTATGCACGCAAAGGCGATATGACCGAGTGCAGGAAGTCCGGTATAGCCGATGATTAGATTGAGGCTAAGGGTAAGAATGATATAGATACCAGCGATTATTAGAATATGTAGCAGATATGCCATCTATAGATTCTCCCTATCCGTCCTCTTGCCTAAAATTCCCTCAGGTCTAAACAGAAGAAAAGCAATGAGCACAGCAAAGGATATGGTGTCCTTCCAGCCCGCCTGAATCTTCCATATACCAAGATTTTCTACGATGCCGAGAAAAAAGCCTCCTAGAACGGCCCCAGGTATGCTCCCGAGCCCACCAATGATAGAAGCAATTATCCCTTTAAGTATCAAGTTCAGCCCCATAGTCGGTTCAATACTTGATTCAAGGGAGATCAAGCCACCAGATAGCCCCGCAAGAGCAGAACCGATACCAAAGGAATAAATGATTATCCGTTCAGGATTAATTCCGGAAATACTTGCGCCAAGAGGGTCGTCCGCAACAGCTCTGATAGCCTTGCCAATTCTTGTCTCTACGACAACTGAACGAATAAGGACCAACAATAGACAACTTATAACTATTATCGATATCTGCACGTTCGTAATGGTGCCCCCCATTATCAAATGCCCCTCGCTAACAGGTCCTGTTTTGAGAGAAAGAATCTGGGCGCCATAGAGAATTTGAAAAAGGTTTTGTATGAAGATAAATATGCCGAAGGAAGTAATGGCTAATATTAGATTAGAAGAGCCTATCACTCTCAAATAAGAATATGTTGTTTTATAAATAACAATACCAAGAACGGTTGTTATTAAGGAAGAAACAACTATCGATAATAAAAGGGGAATACCGACAAAGCATGAAAGGCTATACGCAATATAAGCACCTGCAACAATCACTGAGCCATGAGCAAAATGAAAGAAGCGAATAGTTTTATAAATTATTGCAAAACTCAGAGCCACTAGGGAATAGATGCCGCCTACTACCAACCCAAATATAAGTATACTGGTAAAAATTTACTCCTCCTGTTTATCTTTGTTATTGATTTCAGTCAGAATGAGGTTCACTCTTCCCATTAGAGGTTTATATGATATAAGAGGTAAAAGCCATGATGTTGCATAAAGTATTAATGATAAACTTAAAACTCCGAGAATAACGTGCAAAGGGAAAGAAGCTTGATGCAAATACAATTTTCTAATATCCTCTACGCCCAAAGCGGAACTATTCAGCATAAAATAATCAAATGAAAACCTGGAAAGTATAATGACTAGATTTGCGGTAAACGCAATCCATATATTCCTATAACATTCAAAACCGCGAATTTTACCAGTCGACCAATACTTGATTAATATCGTTTTTTGGTATGTATTAATTAGAAAATAAGATCCCAACGAAAACAGAGCATAAACGAATAACTCTAGAAATAAACATATGCTAGATGTAAGCCAATATTTTTCCGGACTAAAGGAAGAAAGATATATAGTGATTCCGACAAATGCCGAAAAAATAACTAATGCCATACTCTGAGTAACTATAAAATCTACGACGTATACGAACCTAGGAATGCTATCCTCTAAGCTATTAAATTTTTCCTCGATTTTTTTAAGCTTATTTTCGCTTTTTTCCTTTTCATCATCAGTTAGACTAGCATCCTTCTGGATCTTCTTATTATCTTCTTTAGCCTTATCAAGCTCTTCATGAGATTGCTCCAGTTCATCGACCAGCTCTTTTACATATGAATACACCAGCGCTGGCAAAAATGCTGCCAAAGCCATCGCGATAGCCAAAAATTGAAAAGCCATTTGCGACATCAGGCTATTATCCAAATTATCCACAAAACCTCCCTTATTCTGGAATCAATAAAGCGGCAATATCTTTCAATGGTTGTTTGAGACGATCAATCTTCAACTGTTTGACGCTATTAATTGCCTTTAGGCAATAATATTTTGCTTTTCGCTTGCTATATTGAATTGATCCGATTTCATTTAGAACTGATATAACATCTTTTATATCGTTTTCGGTTACATCTTTTTTGCTATAAACAATCTTTATCTTATCTACTTGTTTTGCACTCCCAAAACGCAAAGCGTGAATAATCGGCAACCTGACTTTCTTTTCCTTGATATCACCGCCAACCAGTTTTCCCATGCTTACGGTATCTGAAATGAGATCCACGACGTCATCTTTAATCTGATACGCCATCCCGATATTCAGACCGTAGTTATTAAGGAGATTATATGTCGGCTTATTAAAACCATTGATGATTGAACCGATAATCAGAGGGAGTTGAATAAAAGATGCTGTTGTCTTTTGAATCATCCCATAGTAACCTTTTTCAGTAAAACTCCATTTATCAACATCTTTGGTTACTCGAATATCCTCCAATTGTCCTAAGCAAACGGTCCTGTAGGTATCTTCAAAAACCAACATGCACTTAATGCGAGTCTTGCTGTCAATTTCTGGTAGTTTCTCTAATGCTTGTATTGCGGCGATACTCGCTGATGATTTTAACAATTCGGCAATCAGAACCGTTTGTTCCTCACCGAATCGAGAAAGTAACGAGGGAATACCGTTACGGATAGGAGATTTATCTAAGAAATCATCCATAATTAGCGTGGATGATTTCATCAACTCAAAACACTTTGCCAATTCCAAATGATGCTTACTTGTTTTTCTCGGCATGAGCACGCCGTAAAGTGTAGTTATAAGATGAATTTGCTCTTTTTCAAAACTGAGCTGCTCAGCTATCAACTCATCAACGATAGGCATCATCACTTTTTTCTATTTTTAAGAAAACTTCCTGTTCCTTTCAGTAGTTTTTTAACATCCCCGACGTTAAATGCTGCTTTTGAATAACCATTCTGCGCTACTGTGGTCAGCGACGCCGGCAAACCATTCTTCTTAATTCTTTCGTCAGGTGGAAACTGTCCCATAATATCCCTCCTCTAATGTTTCAATAATTTAACTTCTATAGGCTTATGGACATCGCCATTCTTATCAAATTCAATTAAACCTGAAGCCCCATCATGTTTTTTGATATTCATTAAGCTTTTTCCGATACTTTCACCGTCGAGACCGCCGCCCATTTCAACAGCCTTTTTAAAAAGCATAACGGCATCATACCCCACATCTGCTAATGCAGGAGGCGCTTTCTTATATTTCAAGAGGAACTTATCCTTAAAATTCTTCGTTGATAACGTATCCGAAATAAATGGTACTGGATAGTATAATTCATAGTTATTCTTCTTTATAACATCTGTCACGGTACCATCCAGCATCACTGTCGTCCCAAGCCAAATCCCTTTATATCTCATTTCCTTTGCCTGCTGAATAATTTTCACGCAATCCTTTGAATAACCAACGAGATAAATTGCCTCAGGCTTGTTAGAAAGTAATTTTGCTAATTGCGTGCGGTACTCAGGCGAACCCTGCTCAAAAGATTCAACATTTGCGGGTTTGAGGCCTCTCTCACTTAACTGAGATCGGAACACTTCTGATAGTCCAAGACCATAATCGTTATTTGCATATAAAACTCCGATATTTTTCAACTTCAACTTATCGACGGCATATCTTGCTAATTCTTCGCCTTCTAAGGAGTCTGAATTCCATATTCTAAAAATATACTCACCTGCCTGAGAAATCTTAGGTGCTGTGGAGCCTGTAGACAATAAAACCACTTTGTTTTTCTCAGCTATTGGAGCCAGCGCCAGAGTCACCGAACTGATGCTATCATCTACCACATATGAAACATGATTAACATTGATGAGTTTATTAAGCGCTGAAACCGCATTTCGGGGATCGGCTTGTGTGTCTTCATAAACTATTCTGATCTTCTTGCCATCTAATCCTGACTGATTGATCTCACTTACAGCCAGTTCCATGCCTTCACGTGTGTTTATTCCTGCTATTGCAGCGTCGCCCGTCAATGGTAATACTGCCCCTATCTTTATTTCTTTTTCATCCTTCTTCACACACCCCAAAGAAAAGACGACCAAAGCAGCCATGAGAATCAGGATTAGCTTGCGTAGTGATGTAAACATATTCTTGGATATTTTCATGGCCCATTCCTCCTACAATCTATTTGTCAAGCAAGTTGCAGCGCCTGCTTTTTCTCGTCAGTCATCTTGTCGCTTACGAATTCTCTTTTTTCAACGCTCGGAGTATTCTTCGTATACAACCTTCTTTGTTGCTCTTCAATTGATGCTGCCAAATGCGTATGACTTTCCAATCTCGTGCTCGAAGTTTTCTGATATTTTGACGATCACGTCTTCTATTTTCTGTCAGTTTCTTTCGCCAGAACGCAGTTAATTTGTGTTCCCACGCTGGCAACCTCCATCCATGCCAAAAATCACCATCCACGAACACCGCGAGCTGCTGCTTCATAAACACGATGTCCGGGCTGCCTGGCAGAGATCGAACATGCCGCTGAAATTTGTAGCCGCGTGACCGAAGCTCTTTTTGAACGATTATTTCAATAGAACCATCTTTGAGTTTTACGCTCTTCATCGCACGCGAGCGTTGCTCCGGCGTTAAGTGGTCTCGATCGCGATATTTCCATTCCTTCATATTTGATTGACGAGTTGTTGTATGCGTGAAATTTTCTGATTTTTATCGAGATAATCCGCGTAACTTTCCCGCGTCTGCCTGATCAACTGCTCATAAGTGATATATCTGGCTCCCAAGACTTCCAACATTCTGCGGTTGTTATCATCGTAATCAGTCGGCTCGGGACGGTCTCCTAATATGCAAATAGTCTCGATGCTGTGTCGCTTTACATCCGGATAAGCTTTGGCGAGACACTTTTCCAGGGCGGTCATGTACTTTCGAACTTGCGCTGTCAACTCTTCGATCTGCACTTTTCTGTCGTATTTCTTAAGTTCTAAGATGATGTGTTTTCCAGCGGCGGTCCTATAACGAATGTCGATTCGACCACGCTTCTCTTCCTTCGTCAAGCCTGCATCCAACTTCTTCCAATCTTTTGTAACAGCCTCTTCCATTCGTTTGTCGGTCGACGCGCGCTCCCACGAGGGATCTAATAGCCACAAATGAGCGAAGATATAATCACGTATTACGGTCTCACGTTCTTTTGGTGCGATTTTCTCGAATTTCTGTAAAACGGCGACGCGCGTTTTCGTGATATGCCAGTAATGCGCAGCTTCCAATTCGTCGATATCTTTGAAAATCTCTATTAAGCGTTGCAAATCCTCGTGACTCTCGAATTTGTCGAGTACGTCGAGATTGTCTTTTGCAGCCAGCGTCTCGAAGGCTAGAATGCCGTGCTGATAGAGCGTTTTTCGGAATTCCTGATCTTGAACTGGGAAAGACGCGATTTTTCCGAGTAGCTTCTTCGCAAATTTCTTATGACGTGGATTGAGGGTCTTGAACCACTCGTCGATCGCGGGGTTCTTGAGCGCCTCAGCGCCCTTATCCTCGTTCCGCCAATCCGTCCATACATTCCCAATATGGTTGAGAATCATGTCCTTCACGAACGTCTTCAGTTGCCGGTACCGAGAGTCGCTTTCCTTGACGCTTTGACGGTCGCTCGTCGCGATATCCGCAAGATCATCACGATCCAAAAAATCCGCTCGTAATTCGCCGATCAGATACTTGCTGAATACCCGGCCCTCCTTGAGATCAGGCAGGATGTTTTCATGTATGACTTTACCGCGAGCGAGGATCACGATGCCGTTGTTTACTTCTTCGAGATTCTTGTGCTCGGCCATCGTCCCGACCCACCCAGATACCTCGTACGCGTGCGTCCCGTCGACAGTTCCCGATAACGTTTCGTGCCTTAGCGTTTTTCCTTGCTTGAGGTACGTTTCGTTTTTTTCGCCAACGAACCAAATATATTCGAGCTTACCGAAATAATCGCGGTCCTCGACGGTGATAGATTTATCGTTGATGCGAACGTTAAAACCAGTGCTTTTCCCTATGACGCTGAAACGCCGCGCAAGCCGTCTGCGTAGAAAAGACTCCGTAACATTCGCGTCGATCTTCAGGTCACGAAGCGTTAGGAGCGTACCCTTCTTGATTTTGATCCGATTTTCCGGCAGTGGATCGGGTTTGTATTCAGGCTGCCTGCCAGGCTGTTGTTTTCTGATCTCCGATTCAATGTCCGTGGCGCTCATGACGAAACCATTGCGCTCGACGATTTTCCCGTGCTTGTCGAGCTTCACGCTATGAACTTCGATGGTATTTGCGATGGAGAAGAGGGCGAGTTTGCCGATTCCTTTTCGCCCCATCGGGAGACGGCCTTTCGGTATCTGGGCATTTTTGTCTTCACGCTTCCGGTACCCGACTTTCAAAAAACGGTCGTTGATTTCCGCTTCAGTCATGCCCCAGCCGTCGTCCGAGACGGTTATAGTCGCGCTCGCAGTGTCGATGTTTATATCGACCACTTTGGCGTCGGCGTCCCATGCATTGGCAACAACTTCGGATAACACCGCTGGAATGTTGCTGTAAAGTCCGATGCCGAGATGTTCGAGCGTGGCGAGGTCTATGGTTAGCCTATATTCTTTTTTCATCGCTACACTCGGCCTCCACATGTCGCTTGATGGATTTGCCTACCACTGCACCTAGCCGGACGGGGACCGCATTGCCGATCATTCTACCAATCGTTTTAAAACTGATGTCTTCACCGCGCCGGACGAATTCGTAGCTTCGCGGGAACGACTGGAGTATCGCGCCCTCGCGCAGTGATATCGCTCGGTTTTGTTCAGGATGCCCAAATCTACCGTTGCCGAAACCGAAGAACTGTGTCGTGATCGTCGGGGCAGGCTCGTCCCATTTCATCCGGCCATAGACGCTTGGATAGGTTCTACCCTTCTTCTTGCGATGACATTTCGCGACAAGCTCTTTGGGCCAATCTCGCCATGTGCCGCCTGGCTGCGAGTTACGAATTCGGCTTAGGTTCGTATCCGACAATGCGCTGCTGCGATGGAGTGGATCGGCCTGGCATGTTTCGCCGGCCTGGAGTCTAGGTAGATGATCAATCACGTCTTTGACGACGGCATATTTCTCTGGGTTGTGTGTGGGTGGGATGATCTGAATGGGGCCGAGCAACGACGCGAACAAGACGAGCCGTGTCCGATGCTGAGGGATGCCATAGTCCGGGCAGAAAACTTCGTGCGTTGATACGTAATACCCGAGATCTCGCAGCATCGCGAGAAATTCATCGTATATGGAATGCCGCTGTAACTGCGGTACATTCTCCATACTCACGACATGAGGCTTCAATTCACCGACCAGTCTTCCAAAATGTGCAAGGAGACCCCATTTCTCATCAGCTACAGTTTTAAGACCCTGAGTGTACTTAGAAAAAGGCTGACACGGTGCGCAACCGACGAGAACGCACACAGCATCTGCCGGATAAAATGCCTTGAGTTGTTTCCCGCTGATATCAGTGACGCTTTTTTTCTTAAAGATTGCCGGTCGGTTGTTTTTTTCATAAGGATAGCGGCATGCCTCGTCTATGTCGAAACCTGCGACGACTCGAATGCCGGAGTCGAGCAGGCCACGTGTCAGTCCACCTGCGCCGCAAAATAAATCTGCGGCGACAATATTTCGATTGTCCAACTTAGGCTGTTGCATCTTCATAGCAGGATAGGTGAGTTTAATTTAGCGAAAAATGCAATCCTTCGGTAGCCATGGTTCATAAAGAGAATGAGACGCGGAGCGTTACATGCTTCTCGCATGCTCATGCCCGCGTCTTCTGGTACATTTCATCCGATATACTCTTGGCGATATCGAGCATGCCGTACATCATGCCGCACGTATCCGTGTCGCCTGCGAACCCCGTTGTGACTGTTGCTTTTGCAGCTTGGAGAGCACATTTTACCTGAATCAACGCTTCCTGAAAACGCCTCGCGTCACCCAAACTGATCTCGTGCGCCCGTTGCAGGCTTATGCCTGATCTGAGGGCATAGAGTGCCTGCTTGTTGCCGATAACTCGCTTGAGATAGCCCAAATGGGGATTTTGCTTCTCGACGACAGGCGATTTGGCTTCCGACTTGCTGCCGAATAGCCATACCATGAGTTCCTGAAGTTGCGGCAGGTGACTCTTGGGAACAGGGTCATCTTGTAATGACCGTTCAGGGTCGATATTCAGGAACTTCTGGAATTCCTTCTCAGCGGCCGCGGTATAAAGATGTGAAAAATGAAAACGGTTGGCGATCCGATCGTCCCGATCAAAATCTGTCTTCTTCTCCGCCTGCTCAAGCAAGACGAAACCACGATAGATTCGCGTGACCGTGCTGTGTTGGTCGCCGATCTTACGGGCTATCTCATCGAGTGGGATGTCCCATTCCCTGCGAACTTTGGCAATATAGGCTGCCTTGCTGAACGAATCCCATTCTTTCGGGCCATTTACGTGGCGGAAGCCGAAGTACTCCCATAGTGACTTTTTGTCCGGATAGACCGAAACCGGCAATTGTTCCAGGTCCTTGCGCCGTTGAGCGCTGATTTTAGGAAGGTCTGTCGCTTTTACAGCACGACGCAGGTCCGCGTCTATCAGTAATTTAACTACTGCAAGGCGACGATTTCCTTCGACAACGATATATTTCTGTTTCTTTTCGTCCTTCTCAAGTGGATGCTTTGGAACGACAAAGAGCGGTTCCTCTTCAAAATATCCGTTCGCCTCGATAGATAAAGCAACCTCGCTGACGGCCATTTCATCCCAGAGAACTTGAACAAGAGCATCTTGTGATTGTTTGTCACCGATTGCGCTGAGGCGCGGATTATCCTCATCGAACAAAAGTCGATCTACGTCGATGGATTTTATTACTAGTTGCTTATGTTCGTATTTTAATGCCATTGTTTTGTCTCCAGGTCATTATATGCGAACGCGGCCCAATTTAAGACGTAGTGAACACGTTGATACTTGACGTCTCGAATCTTCATGCCGTTTTATTGCTTTCATCTGATTTTTCCCTTGAATCAGTCCTGATTTTAGACTATTTTGCGATGTACCGCAAGCGGGAATTTCCATAACAGAAGAGTTAGCAATGCATTCCAATGCTTTTAAAATGGTACGCTCAAAGTGACCCTGCAGCACAAGACAACGAGCCGGGGCCTCATCGCCCTGACCGTGATGCTCCCGACCCTGATTGAGATCATCGACATGTCGATCGTGAACGTGTTGCTCTACCACATCCGTGGTTCGCTTTCCACGGGCACTGACGAGGCGACCTGGACCATAACGGCCTACATTGTCTCGGTAATGGACCGGCGTACGAGTTCACGATACCATGGCCTTCACCGACGCGTTCTTCGTGATCTGCATCCTCATCCTCTGCATGCTGCCGCTCGTGGTGCTGATGCAGCGCGCCAAAGGACCGGACGGACCGCTCCCGGATGTACACTGAAATCCGAACAAGGATGAGCGATGCACAGGAAGGACCAGGGAATAATCATAAAAGACGTTCAGGTATGCCTGAGTTCACCAGGATATCCGATATCTTCAGGCTCTGAACAAATAGGCTAATTCCTCTGCTTTCCAAAGGCCGCTGCCAGGGAATCGAGATCGGTCTTCGGCTTTTCCCTGTCCCGCGATGGTCTTTCCCGCTTCTGTCCAGGGTTCTTCTTCATGGACAGCGCGATGCGCTTCCGTTGCACATCAACTTCTAGCACCGTGACCGTCACCTGCTGCTGGACCTTCACCACTTCCGCGGGATCTTTCACGAACCGATCAGCGATCTCGCTCACATGCACAAGCCCATCCTGATGCACACCGATATCCACGAACGCCCCGAATGCGGCGACATTCGTCACAATGCCGGGAAGCGTCATCCCCGGCCGCACATCCTCGATCTTCTCCACTCCTTCGGTGAACCGGAACTCCGCAAAGGTCTCGCGCGGGTCCCTTCCGGGCTTGGCAAGCTCCTTCATGATGTCCTTGAGCGTCGGTAATCCCACTGAATCGCTCACATACCGATTGAGATCAATCCTGCTCCTGAGCTTCTCGTCCTTCATCAGATCATGGACCGTGCATCCCAGATCGCGAGCCATAGCGTCCACCAAATCATACCGCTCGGGATGAACCGCGCTGCTATCAAGCGGATTTTCAGCGCCCTGGATACGCAGGAATCCGGCTGCCTGCTCATAGGTCTTGGGGCCCAGTTTGGGAACGGCCAACAGGCCCTCACGGGAACGAAACGGTCCCTTTTCGTTCCGAAAAGAAACGATGTTCCCCGCGAGCTGCGGTCCAAGACCGGACACGTAGGTGAGCAATTGCTTGCTCGCGGTGTTCACTTCAACGCCAACGGCATTCACGCAGGACATGACCACGTCGTCGAGGCTCCGCTTGAGCGCTCCCTGGTCCACATCGTGCTGATACTGGCCGACACCTATCGACTTGGGATCGATCTTCACCAGCTCGGCAAGCGGGTCCATGAGCCTTCTGCCGATGGAAACCGATCCTCGCACCGTGACATCGTGATCAGGAAATTCCTCGCGCGCCGCATCCGACGCCGAATAGACCGAAGCGCCGCTTTCGTTCACCATCACTATTGTGATAGTTTTCGGCAATTCCAGGCTTCGCACGAATGCTTCGGTCTCTCTGCCTGCAGTGCCGTTGCCGACAGCAATCGCTTCAATGCTGAAGCGTTCGCAGAGCTCCAACACGGTCTCCCCCGCCGCGGATGACCCTTTTCCGGTGAAATGGGGAAAGATCGTGTCATTGTGCAGAAGCTTGCCCTGTTGGTTCACACAGACAACCTTGCAGCCCGTACGGAAGCCGGGATCGATCGCCAGCACGTTCTTGCCGCCCAAAGGCGGCGCAAGCAGCAATTCCCGAAGGTTTCCGGCGAAAACCCGGATGGCTTCCTCGTCGGCGCGCTGTTTTGCCACAAGCCGCGCTTCGGTCTCTAGCGACACTGACAGCAACCGCTTATAACAGTCCTTCAGCGCCATTCGGACCTGTTCAGAAGCCGAACTTTTCCCCGTAACGAACAATCTATCGAGACGATCCAGAGCTTCTTCCTCGGGGGGCGTTATGCGGAAAAATAGAAATCCTTCGCTTTCCCCCCTCCGGATCGCAAGTATCCTGTGGGACGGAGCTTTAGTTGCCGGCTCTTCCCATTCGAAATAATCACGGTATTTCTGGCCTTCTTCCTCCTTGCCGACAACGACTTTAGAGCGCAGCATCCCCTTTTCCGCGAATAGAGCGCGCACTGTAGCGCGCGCCTGCTCATTTTCATTCACCATCTCCGCGATGATGTCCCGTGCGCCTGCGAGGGCATCGTCCGCTGTGGCAACCTCTTTTTCAGTGTTCACGAAGGCAGCGGCCTCCGCCTGAAGATCAAGAGCGCTGTCCTGCTCGAATATCTTCAGAGCCAGCGGTTCCAACCCCCGCTCCCGGGCGATCATGGCGCGGGTCCTTCGCTTGGGACGGAAAGGAAGGTAGAGGTCCTCGAGCACGTTCATATTTTCCGCTGCCAGGACCTTTTCCTTCAGTTCATCGGTCAGTTTGCCGGTCTCTTCAAGCGACTTCAGGATCGCCTCGCGCCGTTTGTCCAGCTCCCGGAGCTGCAGGATCCTGTCGCGAATGGCGGTAATGGCCACCTCATCAAGCGATCCTGTCGCCTCCTTGCGATAGCGGGCAATGAATGGCACGGTGGCGCCATCATCCAGCAGCGTGACTACAGAAATGACCTGTTGGGAAGTGATCGACAGCTCTTTGGACAGGATCGAGATATGTTCGTTGGTCATGGTTGTCCTTTCCGGAAGGGTAAGCAAGCGCGGCATAGTACCATATCACCGGACACTACATCAATTTCTTGTTCTCTTGCGGCACAATAAAAAAACGGCGGCCATAATGGCCGCCGCTGCGCATATTACGTTATATTTTTTGGCTTAACAGGTAATTACTTCTTTTTATCCTTGCCGTACAGATAATCATACTCTGCCGGATGATGGTGCTTCAGCTGTTCGATGGTCATCTTGCCGGTCAGCCACATCCAGTTCATCGGGAACACTTCGGACCGCAGGTGTTCGTTGTAGAAGTGGAAGATCAGGATGAACACGATGGCCAGAAGCGCTTCATCGCTGTGCATGATGAAGAGGATGTCCCAGATCCACTGGGTCGTGAACGCCGGGAACAGCATGGAGGCCGTCACCGGGAACGCCAGGAAGAGCCCTGACGAGCCAATGATGAACATGCCCCAGTACACGGCCCAGTAATCGAACTTCTGCATGTAATTGAACTTGCCGAAATAGGGCCGCTCTTTACGGAAGCCGAAGAAATACATGAAGTTGTGGAATGCGTCGATCACATCTTTGGGCATGGGGACGATCGTGAGCCGCAGATCCTTTTTCCGTGCCAGGTTCAACAGATAGAACTGGTGGTAGACGAAGTCCATCAGCATGATGATCCCTGCCACGCGGTGGATGATGCCCGCGACCTTGGCGCCGCCCCAGATCGTGATCCAGGCGCTGGACGGCTGAACATAAGCGTACTTGAGCCCCCATCCGGTAAAGGACAGAAGCAGGAACGTCGTGAACATGATGATATGCTGGATACGCACGGAGAGGTCGAACCGTTCGATCTCCTGTGGAATGTTCTTATCCATTAGTGGTTCCCCCCCTTCCGAAACAGACGGTCGCGGATATCCGCATAGATGTCAAGCAGCACGTGGATGATAATGAAGATGAACGTTCCGACCGTGAGCAGGATCAGCCCGATCTCCGACCAATGGGCGATCGGGTGGAGCGGCTTATGCGTGATCGCAG
Organism: Nitrospirota bacterium; assembly: GCA_029858565.1. GTDB lineage: Bacteria > Nitrospirota > UBA9217 > UBA9217 > UBA9217 > JAKAHZ01. The sequence goes on from JAOUEV010000042.1 coordinate 26,578, forward strand.
CGACGAACTTTTCGGTCGCGCCGGAATGGCACTCGCTGCAGGTCTTTTTCTTATTCTCCAGATTCCCGACGGGCGAGGACGGGTCCTTGGCGCTCTTGATGTCATGGGACCCGTGACAGCTCGCGCAGGAAGGCGCGCCGGCATGTCCCAGCTTCAGTTTGCGGCCGTGAAAGCTCTCGAGATAGCGTTCCATAACGAGCGGCGAAAAACCGTACTTCTCGGACATGTGCTTTTCTTCATGACATTTGCCGCAGGATTCCACGACGTTAAAGAGATGGACCTTGGATTCAGCGCTGGGCCTCGCCTGGATGTAATGCGGAGAACCGTGGCAATTCGTGCATACCGGGCCGTCCGTCGACTTTTTGGTTATGACGTTCTGGCCATGTACACTTTTCTTGTAGGCTTCGTACAGGTCGGGATGGCAGGTGATGCAGGCCGACTGTGCTATGGGGTCCTTGGTGCTCTTGTGCGCAAGCGATGCTGCCAGTTCCTTCACCGACTTATCAGGAGCTGCGCCTCCAAGACCCTGGTGCTGGTCACCTTTCGGCGCCATGTGGCAGGTGACGCAATCAAAAGAGCCGTGGACCGACTTCGAATACTTCTCCTGTTCTACCTTGACATCCCCCTCCATTGATCCGTGGCAGCCAAAACAGGTGGCGCTATCGGTTGCCGCGCCGGCCCCAGGGACCAGAAGGAAGGTGAACAACAACAGCATAGCCGTGCTCAACCAAATCCTCATACTCTCTCCTTTCCCCCCAACTGTGGAATATCGATCAAAATAACATGCGAGCGGTCTCGTAGTGCCGACCGTTGCACCCCCCCCGGGCGTTAAGACTGGTCAAACGACAGGCAGATTATCACATCGTGGTTAGTTAGGCAAGCAGATTTTGCAAAATTAAGACTTGAGGTTGTTATCAATATGCATCATTCTGCTACACTACCCGGTACCCTTTGATGCAATCATTTCATCAGGATAGTGAACTTCCTGGAGATAAAGCCCGCATGCAGGTGCGGTCTTTCCTGCTTTTGTCCTGTCCTTTGCTTTCAGAATCCTGCTGACGTCTGAAGCAGAGAACCGTCCCAATCCTGCCTCAACAAGTGTGCCTACGATATTCCTGGCCATATGCATCAAGAATGCATCAGCTTCAAGCCTGATCTCGACAAGATCCCCGTGCTTTGTGACAGAAAGGGTCTTTAGGGTGCGTATCGCGGTCTTGGCGCCGCATCCGGAACTGCGAAAGGAGCTGAAATCATGCCTGCCGATCAGCACCTCCGCCGCCCGCCGCATTGCCGAAACATTCAATTTCCGGTCAACGTTCCAGACGCGGTCCCGATAGAGCGCCGACGGAGCTTTTCGGTTCAAAATACGATAGCAGTATATCTTTCCTTGCGCGCTGAATCGGGCATGAAAATCACCGGGAACTTCCCCGGAGAAAAGGACGCGGATATCTGCAGGGAGTAGCCGGTTGAGCGCCGGTGCCCACGCAGATGGGGGCAATAAGCTCACAACGTTGAAATTCGCAACATGGCCGAATGCATGGACACCTGCATCAGTACGGCCCGAGGAGGTTATTTTGACCTTCTCACCGCAAAGCTCGTGAAGCGCCTTTTCGATGGTCTGCTGGATGGTCGTTTTTCCGCTTCCTTCCTGCGATTGCCATCCATGATAGTTCGTGCCGTCATACTCGAGAACAATCTTGATATTGCGAAGCATAGCGTTCTGTTTACCTCGACCAATCGCAGTGCCGCAACGCTGGATAATAGCCGATCAGGAGCAAATCACCTGATTTGCCCTGCCAATACACGGGCGTTTCCATGCGTAGTGCAGAGAGGATATGGCTAATATCAACTATTTGCTCTTTCGTATCCAACTGCATAAATAGATCGTATATGTATTGTATCTGTTGAGTTACATCCGCACACTTTATGAAGAACTGGTAGTCTGAATTCGAAGTAACTGCAACCAGTTCCTTATCCACTCTCGATTCAGCAGTCAGGGATCCAAGGTACATATTCTATTCACTCGCCTAAGTAGGCTTTCTTTATCGCGGGATCGCTCTCGAGATCAACAGCTCTTCCCTCAAGCACGATCCTTCCGGTTTCCATCACATACCCCCGGTGGGCCAGGCGAAGGGCGGCCTTCGCGTTCTGCTCCACCAGCAGGACGGTCATCCCCTGCTGGTTGATCTCCTCAATGATCTTGAATATCCTGCTCACAATGATAGGCGCCAACCCCAGGGATGGCTCGTCGAGCAGCAGCAAGGCCGGTCGGGACATGAGCGCCCGTGCTATGGCGAGCATCTGCTGTTCACCGCCGGACAAGGTCCCTCCCAGTTGCCGCCTGCGTTCCGCCAGCACGGGAAAGAGACCAAAGACACGGTCCAGGTCGATCTGGAGATCTTTGCCGTTTCCCAGGAACGCTCCCATTTCAAGATTTTCCAGCACGGTCATTCTCGGGAATATCCGCCGGCCTTCGGGTACCTGGGAGATTCCCTGGCTGACGATAATGTGCGGCGGCAGCCCGGAGATGACTCGTTCGCGATACGATATGGTCCCGGCAACAAGGTCGGTGACCCCGGAGATGGACATGAGCGTGGTGGATTTTCCCGCTCCATTCGCTCCGATAAGCGCAACGATCTCTCCCTGCCCGACCGTGATACTCACGTCCTTGAGAGCGGAGATCATGCCATAGGAAACAGCTATGTTGGTTAGCTTTAGCATCAGATCATTCGAAATCGTGTATGGTTAATGGTGCGGGTGATCTTTCCCCAGGTATGCTTCGATCACCGCAGTATCTTCGCGGATTTCCCTTGGATGTCCCTCGGCGATCTTGACCCCGTGATCCAGCACGACCACGCGGTCCGAAATCCCCATGACCACTTTCATGTCATGTTCAATCAGGATGATCGCCACCCCGTTGTCCCTGATCTTCCTGATGAGGTCCATGAGCAACTGCGTTTCCAGCGGGTTCATGCCTGCAGCAGGTTCATCCAGCAGCAGCAGATGCGGTTCCGTGCCGAGCGCACGGGCGATCTCGAGCCTCCGCTGGTCTCCGTAGGAAAGGTTCGCAGCTATACCCTCCTGCTTTTCATCGAGCCCGACAAACCGCAGGATGTCCACAGCGCGATAGACCATGTCGCGCTCCTCGTTTCGGACCCGCGACGTCCTGGCCAGCGCTCCAAACACTCCCGCCTTTGTGCGGCAATGCGCCGCGATCATAACGTTTTCCCGGCAGGTCATTCCTCCAAAAAGACGTATGTTCTGGAATGTCCGCGCAATGCCGAGCGCTGTAATATCATGAGGCGCCATGCCGGTCACATCGCGGTCCTGAAAACGGATCGTTCCCTGCGTTGGCTGATAGATGCCGGTGACACAGTTGAAGAACGTAGTCTTCCCCGCGCCATTCGGGCCGATAACGCTGACGATGCGCTCCCGTTCCACGCGCATATCCACCGCTTCGACGGCTTTCAATCCGCCGAAATGTTTGGACAGATTTTTGGTTTCCAAGAGAAGCATGGTGAATAAATATCGATGCCTGTCATACAACCGTACTGGGCAACTGATTACTGTCTTTTTCCCGCTCCCATCAGGCCCTGGGGCCGGAAGATCATCATGAGCACGAGCGCAATACCAAAGCCGATCATGCGATAGTCCTGAAAATCCCTGAAGATCTCCGGCAGCATGACCAGCAGGACCGCGCCAAGGATGATTCCCGGAATACTCCCCATTCCGCCGAGCACAACCATGCACAGGATCAGGACGGACTCAAAAAAGGTGAAGCTTTCAGGAGACACAAAGGCCATTTTGGCAGCGAAAAAGACCCCTACGCATCCTGCCAGGGCAGAGGCGATCACAAAGGCCAGAAGCTTGAGCTTGAACGTGTTGATTCCCATAGCCTCGGCAGCCACTTCGTCCTCCCGAATGGCGATCCAGGCCCTGCCGATCCGCGATGCAATGATCCGCCGCATCGCGAAGACCGTTATGACCACCATCAGCAGGATCAAATAATAGAAATCCAGAGGGGTCTTGAGCACATATCCGGCAAGAGATGGCCGCGGGATACGGGAAATACCATTCGGCCCTCCGGTCACACTGTCCCAGTTGTTGAGAACAATGCGGGTTATCTCTCCGAGGCCCAGCGTTACGATGGCGAAGTAGTCGCCCCGGAGCTTCAGGGTCGAGAGGCCTATCAGCAGCGCGGCCAGGGCGGCGACCGCGGCGCCGGCAGCCATGCCCGGCCAGAAAGGCAGGCCGAACCGGGTCGACGATATCGCGTAGGTATATGCGCCGACCGCATAGAAGGCAACATACCCCAGATTCAGCAGGCCGGCCTGGCCGACCACCAGATTGAGGCCCAGCGCGAGCACGACATACATTCCGGTGAGCGTGAGCACATCCCGATAGTAGTCATTTTGGAACAGCGGGATGACGCAGAGGGCGGCCAGGAAGAGAAACGCCGAGGGGGGAGCTGCCAGCAGGGCGACGAGACGTCGGCCTGCGCCCTGCATACGAGCGGACCCGGAGAACAGGGTATGCGCCAGACGGGTGATCGTGCCGGTCCTCAGCGCCGCTGCCAGCAGCACGCCTGCCGCCAGGACCAGCGCTATCCTCGTCGCAGCGGCAATGCCGGTAAAAGGCGCGCAGAGGATCCCGGCCCAGAGGGGGACCAGGAAAAAGGACCCATGCCGCTTTATGGCCTGCCGAAGTGAGCTCATCGTGCGGCAGGATTATCGCATACTTGCCAGGTGAATTCAAGGAGTTGTTCTCGGAGTGCTCTGAGAAGATTAAGGGTCACATTCACCAAGAAGCATACACGTACTCAAGCTGCAAACATGTCAACTCAGCACTATCTCTTTCCTGAGGCCTCACTTGTATAAAGTGAATACTCACTCCCTGCCATTGCTCTGAGCTTGTAGTAATAGGTGGTTCCTGCGGATGCGGTAGCATCGTTGAACTTGAGCATCCCTGCGTTAACCGTCCCTATGGAGGAGAAAAGTCCGCCAGATGTCGTTGCACGCGATATTTCGTAGCCAGTCACGCAGCCGGGATCGTTTGGTGATGCGGTCCAGGTCCGGTGGGTATGTTCGGGTCGTCTACCCACGTCCATTTGAGAATGGAGTACTTATCAGGTGTGCGCTTCCATGCATAAATGTCACCATTAGGAGCGATGATGGGAGAACCGTACTCCTCAAGAACGGTAATTTGAGGTTCCACTCGAGGACCCCATGATTTCTTGCTTGTTATGGTTTTCGGCATAGTAAGCGTTGCGAGCGTCTTTCCGCAGGCAGTATACCTAACAGCCTGCGTATCTCCATAACCATAGAGATTGCCATTTATGTCACGGAGATAGGCGGCCATAGGACCAACATCATTATATGACCACGTTTTATCCGGATACGTCACAGTAATTTTATATTGTCCATTGCCAATACCATTCTCCGTCACCAACCCCAGTTCCACTGGCCTCTTTGTCGTGGTTTTGATTAGCTGCCCGCTGAGTGCGTATTGGTAACCAGCATTCTCACCATTCCAAACATAAATACTATTACCGACAACAGCAACACTAGTCTTTCCGGATTCATAAACGTTATTCTTATCTATCCATAACCATATTGCTTGGGACAAACTTAAAACTCCTATTCTCTCCTTTTTTGCAGTACTATCCCAACTAAAGCCAACAATCTTCTCTGAATCTATTGCATATAGTCTTAATCCTAATTCGGGTAAAGAATTCAAATATACTCCAGTCGCACTGTATACTTTCAAGCGGCTATTTATCCAGTCATCAACGACGATTCTACCATCGGACAGAATGAGTATGCTTTCAGGGAATTGATCTTTAATTTCACCCGATCTAGAGTTTCGAGCGAGCTGACCCGCTCGTCGCGATTTTTACGACGATTTCAGCATTGCCCTATTGATCTTTCACATAGCATCTACGCGGCTTTTGGCAGTTTCCGCGTCGATGCGGCTGTTTCC
>JAOUEV010000043.1 GCA_029858565.1 Nitrospirota bacterium
CGTACTTTGATCGTCTCGGCGTACCGCGTCTCTCATAGCCTCAACTTCTTGAACCGCCCGGTGCGGACCCGCATGCCGGGTGGTGTGGCAGGGGCGCGGCCTTTATGGCCGCCCCCTATGCCGATCCTGCTGCTTGACAATCTCGGCGATATCTATATAATCGGGAAAAATGATCAGAAACAAAAAAGGGACAGAAGAGACCTCAAGGACAGCAGGAAGTCTTTGATGTTTTGTTGTCCTTTGTGTCATTTTTGTCCTTTTCGTCCATTGAAGAGGTTTTCCCCATGCCTCACAGCATTCTTCCGCCTCACGGCGGCTACCAGAAACTGCTGTCCTTCAGAAAATCGGAGATCGTCTATGATGCTACGGTCTATTTCTGCGGCCGATTCGTGGACAAGCGCAGCCGAACCCATGACCAGATGATCCAGGCCGCACGGTCGGGAAAACAGAATATCGTTGAAGGCAGCATGGCATCAGGCACGTCCAAGGAGATGGAGATCAAGCTCACGAATGTGGCCCGGGCAAGTCTGGAGGAACTGCTGACGGATTATCGGGATTTCCTGCGACAGAAGAACGCACCCGAATGGCCCAGGGACAGCGCAGAGGTCCGACGCTTGCGGGAGCTGAACAGACTGCCCGATGCTGATTACGAGACCTTCAGGCCGGCTATCGAGCATCCCGATCCAACGATTTCGGCGAACACCATCATCGGTCTCATCCGCGTGACAAGCTATTTGCTGGACCGGCAGCTCCAGAAGCTGCAAGAGGCGTTTCTGCGGGAAGGCGGCTTGCGGGAACGGATGACAAAGGCCAGGATCGAGGCCCGGAAGAATCCAGGCAAGTGAGGGTTGTTAGAACGGTAGCATCTGAATAACAGTGAGTTGGTTTGGTCCGACCCCGAATAACCCCACCGAGTTGATCGTTGAAGAAAAAAACTGGGAGCCGTCTCCGCGGCAGTACAGGGAGAATGATCTTGTTCCCGTGTTCATAGGATTTACAGAAAAGGAACTGCGGAATATCGCAAAGGCGGCTAAGGGCAGGTGGGATCCAGAGGCGAAAGTATGGCGCATCCGATCCGGTATGGGAATAACAAAGGCACGGAACTGGAAAAGCATCAATATTAGATGCTTTTACCGAAGAGATAATATCTTGTAGATAGGGAGAATAAAATGAGAACAGTAATTATATCTCTTGCTTGTTTGTCAGCCATCGGTTGTGCTACGACATTGCCGGTGGTTAACAAAGAGGAAATTAATAAACAAATGACATTGGTCAATGTGAGCGATGGCGTCAATAGAGACGAAGCGCTTATACTAGCGAGAAACTATATGGTGAACACCGGATATGACTACGATTGGAACGTCAATAAACCTAAGACTATAGAGGACGCGGGGGATTATTGGGCGATAACTTTTCCACCATTAGAAGACGGTTGGGGCTCGGGTAGACGCAAACAATCAGAAATTACATTTCAACATTTGCTTCCTTACTTTGTCCATGTCACTAAAGCGGATGGCAGCATATCCGTGACGAAAGTCGAAATAAAGAATAAATAATCGTACAACGCGGGTTCTATTTGATCGGGATTAGTCTCGGCGTTATTTCTCAAAAGCTTAATGTTCGGCCAAGTCGATAGATCGGGCTAAACAATGTGAAGCTCGATGACGATGTTCTAACCATTCGGCTCGAGAGGGTCGCGTAAGCTGCGCCCCTCAGCAGAGCCGTTCATAAAAAATGGGCCGCTCCTTTCGGAACGGCCCGAGCTGTACTGCCACCTGGTTACTTCTCCTCGTACTACTTCTTGTCCGACAGCAATCCATCCACTGACAGCGCGCCACCGCCTCTGATCATCAGCGCCACGCCGATCACGATTGCGAGCAGGTGAAACTCGTATCCTTCGCCCTTCTGGTTGCCGAACCAGTTCATGAAGAACCCGTGCTGCAGATGGAGCATCTTGACCGCCACGAGCATGTTCACGGTGACGCCGAAGGCGGCCACGCGGGTGAAGAGGCCCGTGATCAGGCCGAGCGAGCCCAGGCCCTCTGCCATGATCGCCAGGAACGCGAAGACCGCCGGGATCCCGAACGTTCCGGTAAAGAACCCCATGGTGCCCTCAAACCCGTATCCTCCGTACCATCCCAGCAGTTTCTGCATCCCATGGGGAAAGAACACGATTCCCAGCATCAGCCGCAGTATCAGAACGACCACGTCGTTATTTGTATTGACCAGCTTCTTGAACATTTCAACCGCCTCCTTTCGACCACTCCGCCCGTCACCGGGCGTGAGACCCGTCGCAATAGGGCGGGGTCTTGGTGCGGCCGCAGGCGCAGAGCGCTTCTTTTGAGGCGGTCTTGACTTCGAAGGTCACCGGTTCCTTGTCCGTGCCTTTGTGGGAACCGTCACAGAAAGGCTCCTTCCCGCTCTTTCCGCAGCTGCACCAGTAGTGGGTTCCCGGCTCCAGGTTCACCATGACAGGCAGATTCCTTGGCATTGCAGACCTCCTTGATGCGCAGCGTTATATCATGACGGTCCCTGAGGACCGGTCAGTCGCTTTATTCAGTTCTTCCCAGGCCCACCTTTTTGCACAGCCTGCCGAGCTCTTCCTGCTCCGCCCGTGTCAGAACGCTCAATTCCGCCGTGATCCGCGCGGCATGGCCGGGAAAGAACGACCTGATGAGCTTGGTCCCCGCGGCGGTGATCGTGACGTAAAAATGCCTGCGGTCATCATCGTCCCGTGACCGTATCACAAGGCCGCGCTGTTCAAGATTATCCACGACCATGGTTATATTGCCCGTGCTCTTGAGGATCTTCTTCGCCAGGTCCTTCTGATGGAGCGGGCCGAGGTGGTAGAGCGCCTCAAGCACGCCGAACTGGCTTACGGTCAGGTCGATTTCGCTGAAACGGCTCTCCACGCGCGAGGACACCGAACCGGCGGCGCGCACGAGCTTGATGAAGGTGTCGAGCGCCCTTACTTCGTCCCTGGTGCCATTGAACTTCGTTCCCATGCGCCGCTCCAAGCAAATCAATATTAAATAGTTTAATCTTGAACTAAATATACCAACGAACGGACCGGTTGTCAAGGGGGGCAAGGAAAGGGAGGAGTGCGTTAGAAGATCTTATTTGACACTGAGGACACGGAGAACGCCATGAAACATCAGGTTCTTTTTTTATCTCAAGACCTTTCGCGTCATCAGGGGTGCTGATCGATGTGTTCTGCCGCCTGTCAGAGCGCGCCGCGAAGGCGGTACCAGGTGAGGCTGACATGCTCGGCAATGGCATTTGACGACAGGTCGAGATTTCCCGCCCGGGGGAAAAGGTTGGTCCACGACGGTGTGCGCGTCTGGGTTCTATAGTCCGTGGGCACGGGGATGACGGTGAACCCCTGCCTGGTGAACATGCCGGAGGCGCGTTTCATGTGCGAAGCCGAGGTGACCAAGAGGACCTGCTTTTGGCCGATGAGCTCCCGGACGCCCCGGGCGTTCTCCAGCGTGTTCCGGGACCGGCTCTCTGCCAGAACGTACTTGCGGTCCAGGCCCAGCCTGATCGCCTGGTCAGCCATGGCATCAGCCTCGCGCAGGGTGCTGCCGTCTATGGCGCCGCTGCCGCCGCTCATGACGACCGGGAGTTTCAGTTTTCGCGCCAGTTCCACGCCGGCCACCACACGGGCGAGCGTTGCTTCCGTCAGCCCGGGAGGGACTGCGGCCCAGGAAAGGTCCAGAACTCCTCCGCCCAGCACCACAATGGCCTCTGCTTTGTCCGGGTTTCCCCCAAAAGGCGGGACGCTTGATTCCAAAGGCCGCATCAGCATGTCCGCTGCCATGGGGAGGCTCAGCAGGTACAGCAGCAGGACCGCGGCCGCAACGAGGGCCTTGCCTGACGCCGGATGCTTGCGGAGAACAAAAAGACCAGCCAGCAGCATGACCAGCAGGCTTGCCGGCGGCAGGATAAGCCAGAGGATAACTTTAGTCAGCGCGAATACCATGCACAGGCCTCGATGAGCGGGAAGTAGGACATGGTAGCAGATTTTTGCAATGAAACAAGGAGAAAAGAGGGGCATGATGGTGCTCATCGCTTATACGATGTTGTCCATTCCGGTGCAGAAAAACCCCTAACGGCGCGGGTTGTATTGCAGAACTGTCTGTGCGGCTGCATTGCCTTGACGAATGGCCGGAGCTCCGATACACTAAAAGCGTGGACAATGCCCGGCCGCGTTGAACGCAAGCGGCCTTACGCTGCAGGGAGAGAACTCATGGATATCACTGCCTCATTCACCACAGTGCAGAACCTGAGACCCGACGAGGTGCGGACGTGGCTCGAAGAGAAGCGGATCGGCGATTTCACGCTGCTCGATGTACGGCAGCCGGCGGAGCACCAGAACGGCCATATCCCCGGCTCTGTCCTGATCCCGCTTCCGGAACTTCCCAACAGGATGAGCGAACTGGACAAACGCCGTCCCGTGGTCGCCTACTGCAGGTCGGGCAACCGGAGCCGGTCCGCGGCATCGCTCCTTGCTGACGCGGGGATGACGGTCTTCAATATGGAGGGCGGCATGCTGGCCTGGAACGGACAATCTGCCACAGGCCCCGCCGAAGCAGGCCTGGAACTGGTCAGGGGACGAACAACGCTTGTCCAACTGGCATCGCTCGCCTGGGCACTTGAGGAGGGAGCCGCGCGGTTCTACAGCAAGGTCCTGGAAAGCGCGGTTGAGGAGAACGTCCGGTCGCTGTTCCGCTCGCTCATCACTGCGGAGGAGGGGCACAAACAGAAGGTGCTCGAGGCGTATGAGCGGTGCGGCGGACGGGAACGGGTCGGAGCCGGAGCCGCGCAGGGACCGGAAGGCCTGATGGAAGGGGGCTTCTCGATCGACCAGTCGCTGGACTACCTGCGAACGCGGGAGCATTCGCTCCGGGACACCCTGGAGGTCTCGATGCAGATCGAGGTGAATTCCCTGGACCTTTACCTGAAGATCATCCGGTGGTCAGGCGTTCCCGAGGTGAAAGAGATCTTTGCCCTGCTGGTGGACGAGGAGAAAGACCATTTGAAACGTCTGGGCTCCCTCCTGGAGGCCTCGGCGATCTGACCGGAGCGCAGTTCCCGCGCCATTCCCGCCCGCCGGCTTCCCGGCGTTCCCGGGGAAGAATCCGTTGACATCACCGTGGTTGTCTGTTAGGCTATCGCAAGCGTGCACTATGACCCCGACCGATACGAGCAGTTCGGAGCAGCGGCAGGCTCCGAACGAAGATCCGCACAATAGCGCCCCCGCCCCGTTGACCCGCACGAGCATTGCCGCCAAAATGCTCGCCGGATACGCCATCCTTGCTGTTCTCACGCTGACCGTCGTCAGCTATGTTCTTGTCAGCCTGTTCCAGATCAACCGGCTCAACCTCGGGATCGTGAACGTCGACATTCCGGTGAGCAAACACGCCGAGGACATGATCAGCGCGCTGCTGGCGCAGAACGGCCATGAAAAGCGCTATGTGATCCTCCGCAGCAAGGATATCCTGGGGCTCTACGGGGAGCGGAACGGCGAGTTCGATGATCATCTTGCCGAGCTCCGGCGCATTGCCGGTCATCTCCTTCCATCGCTGGATGTGCTGAGCGACCTCCATGATAGGCATCGCAATGGTTTCCAGGACATCGTCAAGCTGTTGGAGCAGGGCCGCGTCGACGCCGCGCAGAGGCTGTCGCAGAACACCATGAACCGGCTCGTGGACAGGATGCTCGAGATCCTCCGGAAGATCCCCCGCCAGATGCAGGAGCGGCATGATACGAGGATGCATTTGATCCGGGACATCAGCAATACAGCGTTCCGGACGGCCCTGGTCCTCTGCCTGGTCACCACGGTGGCAAGCATCATCGCGGCGATGCTCCTGACCTTCTCCATCACCTCATCGATCCGGCGGCTCCGGGAGGCCACGCAGCTCGTTGCCGAGGGGAACTTCGAGGTGAAACTCCAGACCGACCGGGAGGACGAGGTCGGTGAGCTTGCCCGGGCGTTCGAGCAGATGACGCGGAGACTGAAGAAACTGGAGGAGATGTACCTTGATGCCAGCCCCCTGACCCGCCTGCCGGGCGGCGTTGCGATCGAACGGGAGATCCAGGGCCGTCTCGACCGGAAGGAGCAGCTGGCGCTCTGCGTCATGGACCTGGACAACTTCAAGTCCTACAACGACCGGTACGGGTATGAACACGGGAACATTGTGATCAAGGACGCGGCGCGGATCATCGAGGAGGCGTCCAGGAGCCGGGGCGGGCCCGGTGATTTCGTGGGCCACGTGGGCGGCGATGACTTCGTGGTCGTGACCACGCCGGACCGGATCAACGACATCTGCAGCGAGGTGATCGCCCGGTTCGACGGCCGCGCGCCGGATTTCTACAATGCCGAGGACCGGGCAGCGGGGTACATCCTGGGCAAGACGCGCCAGGGCGTGGAGATGCGCTTCCCGCTCGTGACCATCAGCATCGCGGTCGTCACGAACACGCTGCGGTCCTTTGAGTCGCCCCTGGAGATGGCCGAGGTCGGCGCGGAACTGAAGGAATACGCGAAACAGTTCGCGCGCAGCATCTTCGTGGTGGACAAGCGGCGGAATTGAGTTGCCGAAAGAGTATTTCTGACACTGAGGACACTGAAAAACAGACCTCCGCGGTGCTGTCATCCCGGCGCAGGCGGGAATCCGGAATAAGCCTCCCCGAATAATCAGAAACCAAAGCAGGATCAAAATGCTGTCTCGCGCAAAGCCGCCAAGCCGCCAAGAAAGACAAATAAAAAACGTTCCGGTCTTAAGGTTTCCTTTGCGCCTTTGCGGCTTTGCGCGAAAATAACGCCGTTGGGTAGTCTTTCATTACAAAGGGGAGGATCCTCCGATCCCCGGCAGGGTCATTCAGAGAAGACGGCATCGTTCCACTGATCGCTGTCGGTTTTTCAGCGTCCTTAGTGTCGAAAAGGATTGGTGCGGCGGGTCTTACGCGATCTCGAGCATGCGGTCGAGGGCGCGTTTGGCGGGGATGCGGATCTCGTCGGGTACTTTTATCACGTACTGCATCTTCTCCATGGCAGCGAGAACGCTCGAGAGATGGGTGCGCTTCATGTTGGGGCAGACCATCTTCCGGGACAGGATATGGAACGTCTTGCCGGGATTTTCCTTTCGCAGGCGGTGGAGCAGGCCTTCCTCGGTGCCGATAATGAATTCCTTTTCCTTCGATTCCCTGCAGAACGTGAGCATGCCTGAAGTGCTCGTGATATGGTCGGCCTTGTCCTGGATCTCCGGCGGACACTCGGGATGCACCACGAGCAGCGCTTTCGGATACCCGGCCCTGGCCTGGACCACGTCGTTCATCGAGAGCTGGACATGATGCACATTGCAGAACCCGTCCCAGGCAATGACCTTCTTCTTGGTCCGCTTTGCGGCAAAGGCCGAGAGGTTCCGGTCGGGGATGCAGATGACCGTGTCCTCCTTCAGCGACTCCACGACCTTGACCACGTTCGACGAGGTGCAGCAGATGTCGCTCTCGGCCTTGACCGCGGCAGAAGTGTTCACGTAGGCCACTACCGGCACGCCGGGGTGCTGACGTTTGATGTCCTTGATCGTGTAGGTGTCGGGGAACTGGAAGGTGATGCCGTAGAGCTCCTGGAAGAGGTCGCGCTTCGTCGTTCTCGGGCCTTCGGCGGTCACCATATCGGCCATGGGGCAGCCGGCGTCGATCTCCGGCAGGAGCACGGTCTTGTCCGGCGACAGGATGGAGGCGCTCTCGGCCATGAAGTGGACGCCGCAGAACACGATGACCTTGAAATCGGTCCTTGCGGCCGCCCGGGACAGCTCCAGCGAGTCGCCGGTGATGTCGGCGATGTCCTGCACCTCCGGCCGCTGGTAGTTGTGGGCCAGGATGATCGCGTTCAGGTCTTTCTTAAGTGTGAGGATCCGCTCGCGGAGCGCACTCAGTTCGGCCGGGGACGTGCTCATAGGTAGACGGATAATACCGATTACCCCGCAAGGTTGTCAAATGGAATCTCCCGCGCCGCTCCACGCGCGAATGGCGTCATCTGCGCATATCCCTGCGGGGCGAGAACGTGGTATCATGGACAAATGAAGACGACCGGGCAGAACCCTCGACTGAACGAACACCTGGCCAAACTGATCCAGTCCTGGAACGGTACGGCGTTCCTGATCGGCGCCGCGATCTTTCCGCTTCTGGCGTTCATGGACTATTTCGTATCCCCCGAGAACTTCAGGCGGTTCATGATCTACCGTCTCGCTATTTCCGCCATTCTCATCGTCCTTTATTACCTCAACCGGCTGAAGCGCAATATTGTCTACCAATACTCGATCTGTGCCGTGGCCACGGCTCTCTCGGCGGTCGTCATCGAGCTTGCGGTGATGCAGAGCGGCGGCCAGAGCTCGCCCTACTACGCCGCCATGCTCATCCTGATCATCTGCGCGCTGGGCCTGGTGCCCATCAGCATGTGGTTCGCCGTCACGCTGGTCCTGATCATCTACGGGACCTACGTGATCCCGATCCTGCTGGCCGGCCCGGTGACGAGCGGCGTGTTCATCAGCAATAACGCCTTCATGGTGTCCATGACGGTCATCGCGCTCATCCTGCGGTACCACAACCAGAAGCTGCTCGTTTCAGAGATCCAGCTGCGCGAGGAGTTGTCCGCGGAGAAGGCCAAGCTCGAGCACTATACCACCGGCCTGCAGGACCTGGTCGACGCCAAGACCCACGCGCTGGCCGATTCCGAGCAGAAGTACCGCGCGCTCTTCGAGAACGCCATGGACGGCATCGCCGTCCTTGACCGGAAGGGCGCGATCGTGAACGTGAACGCGCGTTTCTGCGAGATCCACGACTTCCCCCGTGAAGCGCTCCAGGGAACGCCGTTCACCATGCTGATCGCGGGCGGGAACCGCGACCGCATCGCCGGGCTCCTGGAGGCCGTCGTGGACGGCGCGCCGGCAGTGTACGAAGCGGACCATTTCCGCAGGGACGGCGGCCGGATCTCGCTCGAGATCAGCGCCAAGGAGATCGCCATCGGCAAGGTGCCGCACATCCAGCTCTTTGTCCGCGACGTCACCGAGCGGAAGCAGCTCCAGGAGCATGTGGTGCAGTCCCAGAAACTGGAGTCCATGGGAGTTCTTGCCGGCGGCATTGCCCACGATTTCAATAATATCATCACCGCGGTCCTGACCCACGCGGAAGTGCTGCGGAGGCGCGTGAAGGAAGATGACTTCGCCCAGCGCCGCATCAAGACCATCGAGGATTCGGCGCGGCGGGCCGGCCAGATGGTCACCAAGCTCCTGAGCTTTTCGCGCAAGGAGCGTCTTGCGCTGGTCCCGACGGACCTGAACGCCGTGGTGCGGGACACGGTCGAGCTCCTGCGCCACGCGTTCCTGGAGCGGAACGCGACCGTGCGGGTGCGGACCGATGAGCATCTGCCCGCGATCCTGGGCGACAGCATCCATATCGAGCAGGTGATCACGAACCTGGTGCTGAACGCGCTCGACGCGCTTTCGCCCGGAGGCGCGATCACGATCACCACCGGGACCGGGGAGATGGCAGGCCGCGGCGCCGCTGTGGTGCTCTCGGTTGCTGACACGGGCACCGGTATCCCGCGGGACATCATCGACCGGATCTTCGATCCCTTCTTTACCACCAAGCCGCCGGGCAAGGGAACGGGCCTGGGTCTTGCCATGGTATACGGCATCGTGAAGAGCCACAACGGCGAGGTCCGTGTGGAGAGCAGGGAGGGCGAGGGCTCCACGTTCTCGGTCTCCTTCCCGGCGTCAAACCTTTCCCGGCCGCTGGAGGTCAAGAACGTTGCGGCGTCCGAGGAAGCCCCGCGCAGGGGATCGGGGACCATCCTTGTGGTTGATGACGAAAAGGACATCCTGTCCTCCCTCGAGGACATCCTGGGCACCCACGGATACACGGTCATGGTGGCGGACAATCCGATCCACGCCCGGGAGCTGTTCCGCAAAAGGTCCGGCGGGATCGACGCGGTCCTGACGGACATGGTGATGCCGCTGGTGAACGGCGCGGAGCTGTGCCGCCAGATCAAGGAGATAGAACCCTCGGTTCCCGTGATCGGCATGACGGGGTATGAGGGGATGATCTCGGCCGAGGACTTCACCTCCCTGGACGGGATCATCAAGAAGCCCTTTGAGAGCGCGGCGCTGGTCGCGCTGATCCATCAGGCCGTGCAGGGCCGCGGCGCCTGAGCCCTTTCCTCCTTGCGCGGTGCCCCGATTTCAGGTATTGTACCCCATGCCTGACATCCCTTCATTCCGTTCCGGATTCATCGCCATCGTGGGCAGACCGAACGTGGGCAAGTCCACGCTCATGAACAGCCTCCTTGGGGAGAAGATTTCGATCACTTCGAACAAACCCCAGACCACCAGGAACCGCATCCGGGGCATCGTGAGCCGCCCCGATTGCCAGCTCGTGTTCATCGACACCCCGGGCATCCACAAGCCGGTGCACCGGATGAACGAGCTCATGGTCGAGACCGCGCTCAAGACCTACAGCGAGGTGGATGTGATCCTCTTCCTGGTCGAGGCCACGGAGCGTCCGGGCGGCGGGGACCGATTCATCATCGAGTCGCTGTCAAAGGTGCGAACGCCGGTGTTCCTGCTGATCAACAAGGTCGACCTGATCGAGAAGGAGCGGCTGCTGCCGCTGATCCAGGAGTTCAGCGGCCTCCATTCCTTTGCCGAGATCATCCCCGTCTCGGCGCTCAAGAAGGACCTGGGCGGGCTTGTCGAGGCCATCCTGAAGCGCCTGCCCGAGGGGCCGCGGTACTTCCCCGACGACCAGCTCACGGACCAGCCCGAGCGCTTCATCGCCGCTGAGATCGTCCGCGAAAAGGTGTTCGAGCTCACCAAGGACGAGCTTCCCTATTCTTCCGCCGTGGTGATCGAGTCCATGAAAGAGGAACCGGAGATCACGCGCATCCACGCGACGATCTACGTGGACCGGGACTCGCAGAAGGGGATCGTCATCGGCAAGAACGGCGCGCTGCTGAAGGAGATCGGCACCCGGGCGCGCCTGGACATCGAGAAGCTCCTGGGCGTCAAGGTCTTCCTCCAGCTCTGGGTGAAGGTCAAGAAGGGCTGGCGCGAGGACGACCGGATGCTGAAGAACATCGGGCTCATTGAAGAAGATTGAGACGGCCGTCAGGGGTAAGGGAATCCCCCTTACCATTCACCGCTCACTATATTAACGCAGCATCGTTCAGGGAGCACCCATGGAATTGATCGCGCAGTTCATCGACATCTTTCTGCATCTTGACAGGCATCTGAATGCGGTCATCCAGGACTACGGCGCCTGGACGTACGCCATACTGTTCCTGATCATCTTCTGCGAGACCGGCCTGGTCGTCACGCCCTTTCTGCCCGGCGACTCGCTCCTTTTCGCTGCGGGGTCCTTTGCCGCCCTTGGCTCGCTGGACCCGCTCCGGTTGTTCGTGCTGCTGACCGTCGCCGGGATACTGGGAGACGCGGTGAACTACGGCATCGGCCACTACTTCGGGCCGCGGGTCTTTCACTTCGAGGATTCCCGGTTCTTCAAAAAAGAGCATCTCGAACGCACGCACCGGTTCTACGAGAAGCACGGGGGCAAGACCATCATCATAGCGCGGTTCATGCCCATCATCAGGACCTTCGCGCCGTTCGTCGCGGGCGTGGGGAACATGACCTACCGGAGGTTCGCGGTGTTCAACGTGAGCGGCGCGGTCATCTGGGTCGGCAGCTTCGTGTTCGGCGGCTACCTGTTCGGGAACATACCTGCGGTCAAGCGGAACTTCACGCTCGTGATCATGGTGATCATCGTGCTGTCGGTCCTGCCCGGGGTCATCCACTTCCTGCGCGAGCGGAAGGCGAGTCAGCAGGCCCCGGGAGGCGCATAGCTCCGGACGGGGTCAGGGCGGCCTGAAGGAAAAGGTCAAAGGCATCCCGCGCCAGGATGTCATGCCGCAAGGCAAAGCGCGTCTTCCCTTGTCATGGTCCGGGCTCTCCTTGGTGGATTTGCGCGAAACACGCTGTTGTTCTGAGGCAGCCTTTTTGTTATGAAATCCAGGACCGAAGCCGTGATCATCGGCACCATGAACCTCGGAGAGGCGGACAAGATCATCACCTTCTTCTCCCTGGACCGTGGCCGTTTGCGGGGCGTGGCACGGAACGCTCGAAAGTCCTTCCGCCGCTTCGGCGCCGGCCTGGAGCTGTTCACCCACTGCCGCCTCCACCTCTTTGAACGCGAACACCAGGACCTTCTCCGGATCGAGTCAGCGGAGATCCTGACCCAGCGCTTCTCCATCACCGAGGATCTCGAGCGGGCCGCGGCAGGGGCCATGATGCTGGAACTGGTGCGGGAGCTTGCGCCGGAAGGGGAGCGGAATCCCAATGCCTTTCTTGTGGTGAACCACATCCTGAACCTGCTCGACGCGGGCGAAGATCCGCTCTTCCTGCTCCGGATCTTTCAGATACGCTTTCTTTCCCTTCTCGGGTACCAGCCCAAGCTCGACGCCTGCATGTCCTGCGGATGCGCGCCGGACCGGAAGATGATCTTCCACGGACTGAAGGGCGGGGTGCTCTGTTCCTCCTGCCTGGTCTCTTCAGGGAGCGAGGACCCGACGCTCTCCGCCGGCGCCATCGGCTTCTACTACCAGGCCCTGCGCATGGACCTGGACAAGATCCTCAGGCTCAAGCCCTCCGCGGAGATCCTGCGGGAGCTGGACAAAGCATTCGCCTCCCACACCGTCCACATCCTCGGGAAACAGCTCAAGTCCGCATGTTTTCTCTCCACCGTCTGCTCGTGATTTTCCCTACCCGGAAAATACCCCATTGATACTATTGTCTTATTTTTCCCCTTATGATATCCTTGCGTCCAGTCGCGCGTATCTTATCGAAAAGTAAAAGTATACGTAATCAAGCAAGAGAACCAGGGACTGCTTCCCTCATGGCAGGGGCTGCGTGAGATGTTTGGTTTGGGTGATCCGTCCTTGGTGCATCACTACGCGAATTTTCAGGGAGGTCTCAATGGGACTGCGTACCAGATGGTCTTGTTCTCGTTATTCAGTACTGGCCGTGATCGTCATTGCCATGCTGCTCGCCGGTGTTTCCGTTGCCGCTGCGCAAGGCGGCATATTCCAGAAGATGGGAGAAGCGGTCTCGTCGGTCTATAACACCGCGACCGGCGCGAAGTTCACCATTTCCAAAGTGGAGCCGAACACCGCGGATCGACAGGTGTCCATCTATTTTACCGACGCCTGCCGCATGGACGACCTGCGGCGCAATGTGAAATTCATCCCGCCGGTCCCCGTTGAATGGCACAGCAGCTCGCTGGCCGGGTCGGGGAACATTCTGCTGCTCCGCGGGCAGTTCCAGCCGGGCCAGCGGTATACGATCGTGATCCCCCCGAACTTCACGAGCGCCAACGGCAGAGCCTATGAAAAGGGCGCCGCGGGCTTCACCATGCCCGACCGGACTCCTGATATTTCCTACCTGGACCAGGGAAACGTCATCGAACGGAACAGCAGGCAGATGCTGCATGTGCAGATCATGAACACCGAGGCGGTCCTGGTCAAGGCCATCCAGGTGCCGCCCATTCTGATCCCCCGGGCCGAGCAGCAGCTGCAGCACATCAGGAACAACCCGCGGCAGTTGAAGCTGTTCCAGACGGTTCAGGAGGACCTCATCCAGACCGCGGCGCGCCTTGCGAAGGCGCTCGGCAAGGACGGTTCCTTCAACGACATCCTCGGAGATGTCTCGAACGATGAACAGGTCTTTTTCACCCAGAACGAGGCGCGGAACATCTATCACCAGTTCTCGATCCCCCTTGCCTTCCGCAAGAACAAGGAACAGGGCGCCATCAATCTCATCCGCGTGGCGAACCGCCGTACGGAGCAGGACGCCCAGACCCACACCGGATTGTACCGCATCACGGACCTGGGCCTGACCTACAAAGTTACGGACAACGAGCTCCTGATCTGGGCGACATCGCTCTACTCGGGCAAACCGGCAGGCGATGTCTCCCTCTATGCCTTCACCACCGGCGGCGAAGTGGTCTCCCTGGGAAAGACCGATGCTCGCGGCCTCTTTATCGTCCAGAACATGCTCATGAAAAAGCATGCGTCGCTGATCCCGGCGTCGGAGGGCGTCCTGACGGCCAAGCAACTTCCGCTGTCGGCGATCACGATGGTTGCGGCCGTTGCATCCAACGACCGGACCTTCGTGAACATCCTGCCCAACGGGACGGTCAAACCCGACGGTATCAACCAGGTACGGAATGCCGGGACCGTGGAGGGGATGCTGAAGGGCCATGTGTTCACCGAACGCGGCATCTATCGGCCCGGTGAAACGGTCTATTTCAAAGGCACGGTGCGGGAATATCTGGAAGGGAAGATCGCGCCGCCCAAGTCCTCGAACGTTACGCTCACGATCACGAATTCCAAGAACGAAGAGATTTACAGCAAAGAGCTTCCTCTTTCCGAGTTCGGCACCGTGAACGATCAGTACGGCCTCAAGACCTATTTCCCCCTGGGGGCATACACTCTCACCATGGACTACGGTGACAATGAGTCCGACAAGGTCAGCAGGACCTTTGAGGTGCAGGAATTCCGCCAGCCCCGTCACTTCGTGGAGATCACCTACAAGCGCGAGACCGGGAAAGACGAAGGCTATGTAAATCTCGACGTGAAAAAGGAAGCGCTGAACTGCATGATCGCCGGGAAATACTATGCAGGCGGTCCGGTGAAACACGGCAAGGTGCGCTGGAGCATCTATCATACCCGCTCGGACTATCCGCGTCAGGATCACCCGGGCTATTCCTTCGGCCATCCCCTTGACAGCCGCACGGACCTGATCGAAAGCGGCGAGTCGATCCTCGATGAAAAAGGTCAGATAGCCGTGCCGGTCCCCGTGGGACGGGACATCCTGTCGGGCAAGTACGGCATCGAGGTGACCGCGTCGGTGGTGGACTTCGACGGCAGGGCGTCGTCGGACAGCTCGGTGTACCAGGGGGACCCCGAGTACCTGGTGGGGATCAGCAATCACCCGCCGACGGTGCAGGCGGGAGAGAACCAGACGCTCTCCGCCGTGGTGATCGACCGCAAGGGAGGAAAGCTCTCCCGCGGGAATGTCCTGGTCCAGGTGATGGAGCGCGGCTACACCTATATCCAGAAACGGAATGCCGAGGGGTATCTCTATCACGAGCAGCAGCAGGTATGGCGCAGCCAGCTTTCCGCCGAGCTGCCGATCAAGGACGACCGGGCCGTCTTTGACTTCGATTTCACCCGCGGCGGCGAGTACCTCATCTCCTTCACCTATCGTGACGACAAAGGACGGGAATACACGTCCGCGACCCGCTATTCCCTCGCCGGGTATTACTACGATTATGAGTACGAGAATCAGCGCCGTGAACAGCCCAAGAACTACGGCAGGCTGGGCCTGTATCCGGAAAAACCCCTGTACAGCAGCGGCGAGACCATGAAGCTCTTCCTCAATCCCTCGCGGGAAGTATCGACCTGCCTGGTGACCGTGGAGCAGGGCGGCCTTGTGGAGTATCTGACCGTGGAGCTCAAACCGGGCCAACAGAGCATCGAACTTCCCGTCAAGAACCACTACAGCCCGAACGTGTATGTCTCGGTGCTCGCTACGGTGCCGCGATCGGATTTCCCGGTGTACACCGCCCAGTTCGACAAGGAGGCGCCGACCTTCCTCGTCGGGACGGTGAACGTCGAGGTCAAGGGCGAGCGGCAGAAGATCAAGATCGCGGTGAACGAGGAACAGAAAAAACTGAAGGCGCTGCCCGGCGGCCAGATGACCTTGAACATCGCGACCACGGACCAGGACGGAAAAGGGATCCTGAGCGAAGTGGCGCTGGCGGTCGTGGACGAGAGCATCCTGTCCATGACGGGCTATGAAACGCCGACCCTGGATGCGCTCGCGAAGTTCCTCCTGCCCCTGGGCGTGTTCACCGGCGATCTGCGGCTCGATCTCCTGAAACAGACGCCCTACGGTTTCCTCCGGAACGCGCCGCTCACCGGCGGCGACGGCGACGAGTCCGCAGGCCCCGAGGCGGTCACCTCCAAGGTGCGCAAGGACTTCAATCCCGTCGCCTATTTCAATCCTTCTGTCAGGACCGATGGGAACGGCAAAGCAACGGTCACCTTTACCTTTCCGGACACCATGACGACCTACCGGATCTACGCCGTGGCCTGCGACACCGGCGCCCGGTTCGGCACGTACCAGCGGCCGGCGCTTGTGGTGAAGGATTTCTACATGGAGCCGGGGGTGCCCGCGTTCCTTACCCGCGGCGACCGCTTCCGGTTCTCCGTATCCGCCTTCAACAAGACGGACTCCGGCGGCACGGTTGATTTCTCCGCCAGCGCCGACGACCTGCTGTCCCTGGCGGTGGGAGGCAAGAGCTTCTCCCTTGCGGCATTCGACCGGACGCTGATCCCCGTGGACGGCACGGTCAAACAAGCCGGGACCACGACAATGCGGTTCTCGGGCAGGTTCCGGTCGCTCGACGACACGGTGGAAATGAAGCTGCCGGTGAACTCGGGCCATGTGCTGGGGCAGGACCTGGTATTCGGCAATTTCCGCAAGGTGGGCGAGATCAAGTACACTCTTCCGAAGGCGGTGAAGGAGCTGCGCTGGGAGGATACGGGACCGGGAGAAGTGAAGGCGATCCTGACCATTTCCGGTTCACCGTTCCTGCGCATGTCCCAGGGGCTGCGCTATTTCCTCCGCTATCCCTACGGATGCGTGGAACAGACGAGTTCCGGAGTGCTGCCGCTCGCGGCGCTTCGCGATGTGATCCAGAAAGGCCTGATCCCCGATATCACCATGGCGGAGACGGACAAGTTCATCAAACCGGGCATCGAACGCCTGTTCTCCATGCAGACATCCGACGGCGGCTTCGGCTACTGGCCCGGAGACCGCACGACCCACAAGTGGGGCTCCATTTACGCGCTCACCGCCCTGACCCGGGCGGGGGTGGCGGGATACGAGCTTCCGAAGGACCGTATGGCCAGGGCGCTCGCGAACCTGCATGAGCAGATCAAGGGCAGCGGAAAGGATGAGTACGTCTATCGGGCTTTCGGCGCCTATATCCTGGCGCTCAACAAGGCGCTCGACCGGGAAAGCTTCAATAAAGCCCATGAACGGATCGACAGCCAGCCCCGGGAAGCGGTCATGCTCGTGCTGCTGTCGGCCAGGATCTCCCGCATGCTGCCCGATGAACAGATCAAGTCGAGGCTGCGCGGCGTGCTCGAACGTCCCTGGAGCCTCGAGCGGTTCACTGACGAGTTCTACGCGCGGTATCGCGAGCCCGCGGTTTCGCTGTTGGCCGCCGCGGCGATCTTCCCGAACGAGGAGATCACCCACCGCCTTGCCGGCAAGCTGATCGCCGCCATGGGGCCGGAAGGGATCTGGACCTCCACCAGCGACACGAGCTGGTCCCTGATCGCGCTTTCCGAGTACTTCAGCAGCGGCAAGACCGATTCGAAGCCCGCGACCGTGACCGTGAGGATGGCGGGCAAGACCGTGGACACCTTTACCCTCGATCCGGCAGGCTACCGGACCGTGGCGCTCGATCCCCGGGAGTTCCTGAGGAATCCTTCGGTATCGATCGCCTCGGGCTCCGACCAGACGATCCTGTACAAGCTCAGCCTCACGTTCCCGCGCACCGATTACGCCAAGAGCGGATATTCCAACGGATTCGAGGTCCACAAGACGATCAAGAACACCGACGGCACGAACGTGATCAAGGTCGGCGATATCGTTGAAGTGAAGGTCAAGATCAACATCAAGAACCGCGCGCCGAACTATGTCGTGCTCGACGATCCGCTCCCCGCGGGATTCGTCGCCATCAACAGCGCCATCAAGACCGAGGAAGCAGGCATTGCGCTGAAGAAGATGAAACGGATGATGCAGCAGAACGACGAGGAGGGGGAGGAGGAAGAATCGGACGGAGAGTTCGGCGAAGGGTTCGGCTGGTCGGACTACTACTGGGACCCCTACGGGTTCTACCGGTTCGCGCCGAACTTCATGGAGATGCGGAACGATCGTGTTGTCGCCTTCCGCAACCGCGCCTGGAACGGCGTGTATGAATATTCCTACTTCGCCCGGGCGGTCTGCGAAGGCGAATTCCTGATGCCCTCGACGAAAGTGCAGCTTATGTACGACCCCGACGTGGTGGCCTATACGCCGCAGGGCAAAGTGGTAATCGTGAAAAACAAATAACGGAACATTCGACGTGCATTGAGGATGCTGATCCTATTTCCCAGGAGGAAACGATGAGAAAGATTCTATTTCTGTTCGTGGCGGTGTGCGTAGTGGTGACTGCCGGGACCGCTTTTGGCGGGGACTGGAACCTTGCGAAGAACGTGAAACGGTTGGAGTGGGTTGCCGCGGATTACAAGGAGGACAAGGAGATCGACAAAAAATTCCTGGAAGTCCTCGCTATGACCGAGAAAACCAAGAAGCCTCACGAGGTCTATGAAGAGGCGAAGCGGATCGCCGCGATCCCCGCTCTGAACCAGAGCAAGTACATGGATTCATTTTTGTACTACCTCTTCATCAACTCCTTTTCCTTTTCGAAGACCGGCATGGCGGAGCCGGACTATTGGCTCGGCCTGCTCAAGACCTACGACAAGAGTCCGCACATGCTGCCGGCGTTGCTCGTCCGTTTGCGGGCGCTGCCGAAGAATTCCCCGGAGATCCGGCGGGACGCGCAGCTGATCGTGGACTGGGTCAAGGCGCAGAAGCCGGACCTGAAGGTTCGGGCCCCGGAATACGTCGGCAACATCCTGTTGGGCTACAAGCCTCGGTCCAACTTCGCAGAAGGGGCGCCGCTCAAACTCTACCATCTTTCGTACTACATGGAGACAGTCACGCCTGCGGAGGGATTCGGTGAAACGGATACCTATGTGCATTTGCTCTCGTTGATCAGCGAAGGGCGGGAAGACGCTTTCGCGGAAATGGCGTCCCTCTATCGCAAAATGGGGAAACGGAAGGAAGCTTCCGATGCCTTGTACCGGCAGGCGATGCTGAAGGTCGTGGGAAAGGACCTTGCCCAGGCGAAGACTCTCCTCGACGACGCGGTAAAGCTGAACCCGGAAAACACCTTGGCGGTAAAAGAGCGCGACCGCATCAAGCTTGAACTCACCTATCAGTCGCTCGCTCCTGCCGCGCCAGCGGCCGCTCCGGCGTCCGCGCCGCAGGAAAAGACCGGGGATGCTCCGGCCATCCCGGAGCATTTGCACAAGGTCGAGAGTTATCTGACGCCGGCTGACCGGGTTATTACCGCAGCTGAGATGGCGGGATGGAGCAAAGCGGAACTGCGCGTGATGCGGAACGAGGTTTTCGCGCGCCATGGACGGATATTTCAGTCTCCGGACCTGCAGGACTATTTCTCCAAAAAAGCATGGTATCGTCAGAACGCGAGCTACTCCGATAACCTGCTGAGCGATGTGGACAAGGAGAACGTGAGGATCATCCAGGAGCACGAGGATAAGGCGAAATAGAAAGGTATTCTGCGAGGACGGCCGGAACGGGCCGTCCTCTTTCGACCGGGAGGGGAGAGGTGAGCGAACAATCCAAGCAGGTGAAAAGGTTGTCCGTCGCACGGGCGCTGATAGTATTGGTTGGCCTGATTGGTTTATTGCAGCTATCGTTCTGGTCGGACCAAAAATCCTTCGAAGTCGAAGGACCGTCGCGGATCGTCAAGGGGCCGCAAAATACGATCTATATCCAGATCGATCGTAAGATCGCGAAGGTGTCGCAGGAGGGGGAAGTCCTGCAGGTGCTGGACCTCGATGCCGATGCCGCGATCCCGGAGCCTATTGCCGATTTCTTCGTGGAAGACGACGGCCGGTTCCTGATCGCGCGACGGGATTCTCAATTGCTGCAGTACTATTCTCCTGAGGGGAAATTAATCAAGACTCACAGCAGGATTCCCTCCGAGCTTGTGGATGGCAATCATTTCTGCAAATTCTCGAAGGATGCGGTAACAGGCATCATCTATTTCGCCGACACGTCTCATCACCGTATCCAGATATACGGCCCTGATGAGAAGGAAATCAGCACGATTACCGTGCCGTCCGGAGCATTTGTCGCTCCACGGGCCGTGACTGAGCCAGCCGACGGCGAAGACGATCAAGGAGAAATCGTTACGCCTGACACGCCGCTCCGCTATCCCAACGGCCTGTTGTTTGAGGGGGACCGGCTCATTGCAGCCGACACGGGCAATGCCCGTCTGGTCGTATTTTATCCCAATGGATTGCTTGATAAAGTGATACCCCTCTTTGATGGTAAATCTGTTGCATACAACAACCCTCTGAAAGTCGCTCGATATGGCGATAACCTTTACGCGATCGTGCGCGGGCCGAATTTTCTCGGCGGTGAAGTAGCAGCCTTTGATCTTGTCAGCGGTCAGCAGAGACCGTTTCAATATCAGAAATCTCTCGATCCTTGGGATGTGTTTGCGACAGCCGGTGAAGTACTCGTTGCTGACCGGGAATCGCTCAGCGTTCTGCGATATGCCACGGCAGGTGAATTTCTCGGAGTGTTTGGACAACCGAGCCTGCAGAATCTGTATGCCGATAGACAGATTGCCAGAAAGACCTATCAATGGCTCAGAATCGGATCGCTTGCTGGAATGATCATGCTGCTGCTGTCTTTGCTCTTTGCGTCGCGAAAGCAGCGAATTGAGCATGAGGCCGCTGGGACGAGGTTGCACCAACCGGTTCAGATCCTTCAGCGGCTGCTGGGGCCGATAGGGAGTGTGAGGAGGAATATTCTTCTTCTTATCATTCCCGGCATAGGCCAGGCAGCTGCCGGGAGACTTCTGCGGGCTTGCACTGCATTTGCCTTTCTCCTGTTCTTTGCATCTCTTGTCGTATTTTCCTGGATCCAGTATCGAGAAATAGCAGCTGTACAATTGCCCTTGCACATCACCGTGGTGCTGCTGTTCTATACGGTCTGGATGGCAGTTGCGCTCGATGGTATCAGGCTGAGCGGCAGACAGCCAGAAATGTTCAGAAACCTGAAACTTTCCAGAATAGCACTGTCTCTTACTGCGCCCCTGATTACGGTATTTACTGCAGTTTTTGCTCAATTTGCCAGGGAAATGGCAGTGCGTGCTGATCCTGATTTATCCCTGACCATCCAGATGGCGTTCAGATCGCTTATGGCTATTGCCGGAGGAGCAACTTCTCAGTTCTCTTCAACCATCCCTGCTGCCGTGGTGTTTGGTTGGAGCGGTGCAGCCGCAGGTATGTTTTTCGCAATTGCCTGGCAGGCAAAACTGGGAAAGAGAAGGATGGTAACCGGGCTTATTGCGGGCACATTTGCCGGAATAGGTAGCTGGATTGTAACCGCCGCGCTTTTGAGGAACAGATTGGGCTGGATGTTCTACATTCAGCCGATGCAGGGCGCCTTGCTCGGTTTGCTCGCTTACTTGTATTTCCGGAACACCGGCATGCCGGTTCTCGTTGTCCTGACGGCTATAGCGGGCGCATGGATTGGCGATTTCATCAGGATGATACTGGATGCGGTATTGGGGGCGCCTCTTAGGAGCTTAACCTTTATTTCTGCAGATTCTTATTGGCCAGGAGTAAGTGCCAGGCTGGGCTTTATTGTACTCCCTGTATTCTTCATCCATTTGGCGATCTGGCTGGCATGGAATGCGGCTGCTGATAGGCCTGTTGGAAGCGTGGATCAGCCGATGTCTGAGAACCGCGCAGTTGAGGCATGAGGAAACATGAAGCTTAGACGAAGGAAAACAATCCTGATCATCCTGCCGGCCCTTGTTCTGGCAGCCGGGATTGCAGCAGGCCTTTTTTTCTACCGTGCTGTTGCTTTTGATCCCTCCGGATTGGCCACCACTATATCAGGCGGGACGATCTTCACCGACCGTTACGGCCGCGAGCTGAGATTCATTCCCAATATGCAGGGAGAACGGCTGCGGTGGGCGGCGCTGACGGAGATTCCGGAAGCCGTGCGGAACGCTTTCATCGCTGCGGAAGATGAACGGTTCTACCAGCATCACGGGTTCGACGGGATAGCGATTCTCCGCGCCGCGTGGAGCAACCTCACGAAAGGAAAAATCGTATCCGGCGCGTCAACGATCTCGCAGCAGGTGGTACGCCTTGTATACGGCGAGTATGGAGCGCGGAGCTCGGAGTTCGGACCACCCCTCACCCAACCCTCTCCCCTGAGGGGAGAGGATAAAGGTGAGGGGTCTTTGGGCAGCTTGAAGCGGGCGAGGAGGACTTACAAGGACAAGCTGATCGAGATCGTTCGCAGCGTGAAGATGGAGCGGATGTTCTCCAAAGACCAGATTCTCGAACAGTACCTGAACAGGGCGCCGATGGGGAACAACCTCGTGGGCGTTGAGGCCGCGGCGCGGGCCTATTTCGGCGCGTCGGTGAAGAACCTTTCTGCATCGGAAGCTGCGCTCCTGGCGTCGCTGCCGAAGGCGCCGGGTATGTTGAATCCTTACGGAAGCGGATTCGAGCGGCTTGTTGAACGCCGGGACTGGGTGCTTGGCCGCATGGAAAAGCTCGGCATGCTTACCCCGGACCAGGTTGCGGTAGCGCGGGAAACACAGCCCAGGCTGAAAAAGCTGGCGTTCCGGTCTTTTGCGCCCCATATCGTCGATATGCTTCGGCAGCAAAATGCCGACAAAGGGATTCTTCGGACTACGCTGGACCTCGATCTCCAGGTGCGGTTGCAGGAGATCCTGGCATCCCATGCCGAGCGCCTGAAATACCGCGGGGCAACTCAGGCAGCGGCCATCGTGATCCACAATCCCACCATGGAGGTCCTGGCAGCGGTTGGTTCGCTGGAATATTCCGAAAAGAACGGCGGCTACAACAACGGGTTCCTGGCGGAGCGTTCGGCAGGCTCTACCCTGAAGCCCTTCCTGTACGCCCTTGCGATCGAATCAGGCGATACGGTCTCGACGCTGCTGGAGGACACGGAGCGGGTCTATCGGTCCCGGGAAGGGCAGTATTCGCCGCTTAACTTCGATCGCAAGGAATACGGTCCGGTCAAAATGCGCGCGGCCCTGGGCAGCTCGCTGAACCTGTCCGCGGTCAAGATGCTCCAGCGGGTCGGGGAAGATCGTTTCTATGAGATGCTGGCCGGTCTGGAGCTAATCAACCACCCGGAGCGAGGGCCGGAGCACTACGGATTGGGTATGGCCATCGGAAACCCGGAGATCAGTCCGGAACAGCTGGCAACGGCCTATGCAATGCTGGCGAACTACGGCGTCTATCGGCCGGCGAAGTATGTGATGAATGCTGTTTCCCCTCACCCCTCACGCCTGACGCCTCACGACAAGCGTTATGTCCTTCTTCCCCAGACCGCCTACATCGTCACTGACATGCTTTCCGATTCAACAGCCAGGATGCTCACCTTCAGCCGGAGCAGGACGATGATGGACCTGCCGTTCCGCGCGGCGATCAAGACCGGCACGAGCACCTTTTTCCGCGATCTCTGGGCCGTCGGGTACACGCCCGACTATACGGTTGCCGTCTGGGTCGGGAACTTCGACGGATCGCCGACAAAGAACTTGAGCGGCTCATCAGCTGCAGCGCCCTTGTTCGCGGATATCATCGGCTATCTTCATCGCCGGTCCGCTCCCGTTGATTTCCATGAGCCACGGGGGATCAGGCGCGTCCAGGTCTGCGGCTATTCAGGCATGAAGCCCACGGCCTATTGCACACACAAGGTGGTCGAGACATTCATCGTCGGTTCCGAGCCAACAGGGACCTGCACTTTCCACACCTACAACGGAGCACGGCATGAACTTTCAGCATCCTTTGCAGGATGGCTCTATCAAAAGAGCAGGACGGGATCTGAGGGAAGGTTCCGGCTTTCGGGTTTCAACGACGATCTTGGAACGGTCTTTGACGATCCAGGCGACAGTGAAGCGCTTGAGCGGGCGCCCGGCGTCAGGTCGAAAAGCGCAAGAGAACCTGAACGGAAAGCTTCAAAGTCCGAGCAGGCAACAACAAGTCCCCGTCACTATACTATTGCTGCTGCGTCGTTGACATCCTCCGGGCCGGCTGTTCCCGGGGAAGGGGATATCCGGATACTCTATCCGCTCGATCGCGATCGGTTCGTCGTTACGCGCCCGGACCGCGGCCGGACCATAAAGCTCCAGGCTGCTGTGAACGAGCCGGTTCCTTATGTTGAGTGGTTCGTGAACGGGAGGTTCTATAAACGGACCGGGCCTCCGTACCAGGCGCTCTGGTCCCTGGAACAAGGGCGGTACAGGATCACCGCGGTCACGCCAAGGAACATCGGGGATACGGTGCAGGTGACGGTGGAGTGAGAGAGTCAAGTTGACGGGGAGGGTGTGCGGTGAAAAAAAATGTCGCTTTTATCAAGTGGGTCTTCAGCATGCTCGGAAAATTCGTCGGTTCCTTTTCCTGGTCACCCCCGCCTTGGATGGATTTCCTGAAGAACTTCTCTTTCAACATTCAGGCCAAAAAAGAGGCAGTGAAAGCCGCCCTGCGCCGATACCGGGAACAGCGGCGAGCAAAACCTGAGCAGCCCTCCGAAAGAAAAACCGGGATAAACTTCAAGCGGCTCGGATCGGTCCTCGGAATCGTTGTCGTCGTTTTCGCTCTGCTCATGTGGTATGCAGCGCACCGCCGCGGCCTGATCTCTGTTTCCGGAACAGAGCCGGGAATTACCAAACTCGAAGATGTTTTGAAGCCCGATCCGGTGCGGATCGAGTTCAGCCGCTCGGCTGTCCGGCTCGACTTGATCGGCAAAGCAATCGCGGAAGGCATGTCGATTACGCCTGCTATCGAGGGCGAATGGAAGTGGACCAACGATAAAAACCTTGTGTTCCGGCCGAAGGCTGACTGGCAGGCAGGCACGGAATACAGGGTCAGCATGTCCAAGTCGCTCTTTCCCGACCACGTCAAGCTGAACACCTATTCCTATTCCTTCCGCACACCGCGTTTTGAAGCCGTTCCGGCACAGGCCGAGTTCTACCAGGACCCCGAAGACCCGAAGATCAAGCGGGTCCTCGCAACCATAAAATTCACCCATCCCGTCGATGCCGTTGATTTCGAGAAGCGCATCCGCCTTCAGCGCGCTGACGCGAGATCCGGCTTTCTCGGCATCGGTGCGGAGACGGTGCCCTTTACGGTGTCCTACGATAAATATAAGGGAGAAGCGTACATCCAATCCAAACCGCTCGAGATCCCCGAAAAGGAGACGACGCTCAAGATCACCATAGATTCCGGCATCCGCACGGAACGGGGCGGACCGAACACGCCCAAGGAACTTGAAGCGCAGGTGACGATTCCCGGGAAGTACACGCTGTTGCGGGTTGAATCAGCAGAACTTTCGCTTGTCCGGAACGAGCGGTATGAGCCGGAGCAGGTGCTTGTGATCCAGACAACGGCAGGCGTGTCTGAATCGGAGATCATGAAAAACCTCTCAGTGGTCGTGCTTCCCAAGGACCTGCCAGCCCATCAAAAGCAGGAGGGGAAGAAGGATTACCTGTGGTCCGAATGGTCCGAACCGGCGAAGATCGGGCCGGAGATCCTGAAGCTCTCATCGCCGGTCAAGCTCATACCGCTCCCCCGTGACCGGGAATATGCGGAGACCCATAGCTTCAAATACACCGTGACGCCAGGGAAATACCTGTACGTGAAGCTGAAGAAGGGCATCAGGTCCTTCGGCGGGTACGAACTGGCGAAGGAGTACGACGTCATCCAGAAGGTTCCCGATCTTCCGCAGGAGCTGGGAATCATGGCCGAGGGGTCAATCCTGAGCCTGCGGGGCGAGAAACGGGTATCGATCTATGCGCGGGACATCGATGCGGTGCGGTTCCAGATCGGCCGCGTTGTGCCTGACGACATCAACCACCTCGTGACCCAGACGCGGGGAGACATCAAAAGCCCTGAATTCCTGAATTACGAGTTCAACGAGGACAATATTTCCGAGCATTTTGCCGAGGTGCGCGAGTTCGGCCACAAGGAGCTGGGGAAGGCGCAGTACGCGACCTTTGATTTCGGCCGGTACCTGAAGACCGAAAAAGAAACGAACCGGGGCCTGTTCTTTCTGAAAGTCGAAAGCTGGGACCCCATAAAGAAGAAGACAACGGGAAAAAGGGACAAGCGGCTGATCCTGATCACGGACCTCGGCGTGCTGGTCAAGGACAATGCGGACAAGACCCACGACGTTTTCGTCCAGTCGATCCAGACCGGCAGGCCGGTGGCGAACGCCCGGGTGGATATCCTGGGCAGGAACGGCGTGTCCATCTTCGGAACGAGCACCAATGCCGACGGCCGGGCGCAGTTCCCTGATTTGTCGGATTTCGACCGCGACAAGAAACCCACGGTCTACCTGGTGAGGCAGGGAAGCGACATCTCCTTCCTGCCCTACGAACGGAGCGAGCGGAAGCTCAACTTCTCGCGGTTCGATATCGGCGGCGTGGTCACCGAAGGCGAGGCGGACCGGCTCGACGCCTATCTGTTCTCGGACCGCGGCATCTACCGCCCAGGCGACGAGTTCCATATCGGGATGATCGTCAAGTCCGCGAACTGGAAACGACCGCTGGCGGGCATACCCCTGGAAGCGTCGGTCGTGGATTCCCGGGGGCTCGAGGTGAAACGCCAGAAGATCAGCCTGCCGGCGTCGGGCTTCGTTGAGGTGAGCTACCAGACCGAGGATACTTCGCCGACCGGAAAGTATGCAACGAACCTCTATATTGTCAAAGACAACAAGCGCGGCGCGCTTCTGGGGTCCGTCAGCGTAAAGGTCGAGGAATTCCTGCCTGACCGGTTGAAGATCACGACAAAACTGACGCAGGAGCGCAAGGACGGATGGGTCTCGCCGGCCGGGCTCAAAGGCCGGGTGACCCTGATGAATCTCTACGGCACGCCGGCAGTAAACCACCGGATCGCGGCCGAGCTCACGCTGGCGCCTGCACAGCCGGCCTTTCCGCAGTATCAGGACTACCGGTTCTTTGATCCGGCAAAGGCGGAAACGAGCTTTGTCGAGCCCCTGCCCGATGCAGTTTCTGACGAGAAAGGCGAGGCGGTGCTCGATCTCAACACCAGCCGCTTTGAAAAAGCGACCTATCGCCTGACCTTTGCTGCCGAGGGATACGAACTCGAAGGCGGCCGGAGCGTGGGATCGACCAGCACGGTCCTCGTGTCCCCCCTTGCCTACCTGATCGGGTACAAGCCAGACGGCGATCTGGCCTATATTCACAAGGGCAGCAGCCGGGCGGTCGAACTGATCGCCATCGATCCTTCGCTCAAGAAGATCTCGGCGCCGAAGCTCAAGACCCAGGTCATCGAAGAACGCTATGTCTCGGTCCTGACGAAACAATCGAACGGCGTGTACAAGTACCAGTCGGTCAAGAAAGAGATCCCGGTGAGCGCTGCTGATCTGACGATCGGAGAAGGAGGCACGAAATTCCGCCTGCCGACGGCCAATCCCGGCGATTTCCTGCTGATCGTCAAGGACGAGAAGGGGGTGGAACTCAACCGCGTTTCCTTCAGCGTCGCGGGCAAGGGGAACCTCACGAGAAGCCTGGAGCGGAACGCCGAGCTCATCATCAAGCTGAACAAGGCTGACTACGCGCCCGGTGAGGAGATCGAGCTCCAGATCCGGGCTCCCTACACCGGCGCCGGTCTCATCACGATCGAGCGCGACAAGGTCTATGCCTCGCAATGGTTCAAAACGAATACATCGAACTCGATCCAGAAGATCCGGGTGCCTTCGACCTTCGAAGGCAATGGATACGTGAATGTGTCCTTTGTCCGGGCCATTGATTCGAAAGAGATCTACATGAGCCCCTTGAGCTACGGGGTCATGCCGTTCTCGGTGAGCCGCGAGCAAAGGACCATCAGGATCGATATCGACACGCCCGAGCTTGCCCGCCCTGGCGAGCCCTTCAAGATACGGTACAAGGGCAACAAGGCCGGAAAAGCCGTTGTCTATGCCGTTGACGAAGGGATCCTGCAGGTCGCGCGGTACAAGACGCCGGACCCGTTGGAACATTTCTTCCGCAAGCGCGCGCTCGAGGTGCAGACATCCCAGATCCTCGACCTCATTATGCCCGAGAACTCGATCGTGCGGATGCTGTCCGCTGCAGGCGGCGACGACGGCGGACGGGGGCTCGGCCAGAACCTGAACCCCTTCAAGCGGAAGCGCGATAAACCCGTGGTCTACTGGTCGGGTATCGTGAACATCGACCCGACGATGCGGGAATTGGTCTATCGTGTTCCCGATTACTTCAACGGCACGATCCGGGTGATGGCGGTTGCCGTTGCACCCGAGGCGATCGGCGTGGGCCAGAAGCGCTCGACCGTGCGCGGCAATTTCGTGCTTTCGCCCAATGTCCCGAATTTCGTGGCGCCCGGCGACGAATGCATCGTAACCGTGGGCGTGGCCAACAACGTCGAAGGCTCGGGCAAGGACGCGGCGATTACGCTCGATCTCGCAACGTCGGAGCACGTGGAAATCCTGGATAAGGGACCGCGGACGATGAAGATATCCGAAGGCCGGGAGGAAAGCGCGTCATTCCGGGTGAAGGTAAAAGAGGTCCTCGGTTCCGCAAGGTTTACCTTTACCGCATCGATAGGCGGCAAAAAGACCGTTTATTCGATCGAGGCGAGCGTGCGGCCACCGATCCCCTTCATGACGGATATTAAGAGTGGATTCTTTAAATCAGGAAAAACGGATGTGGAGGTCAAGCGGACCATGCATCCTGAGTTCAGGACGATGGATGCCTCTGCCTCGCCGGTTCCGCTCGGACTGGCCCATGGTCTCGTGGCCTATTTGGAGAAATTCCCCTATCTCTGCACGGAACAGCTGGTCAGCCAGGCATTCCCGGCGATCGTGCTCAAGGACCGGCCTGATTTCGGGTATACGCACAAGAAGGCGGGGGAGAACCTGGAAAAGATCATAAGCGTGCTGCGGGCCCGCCAGAACGCCGAAGGCGCGTTCGGATTCTGGGCCGCCAATTCCCATGTATCGGAATATGCCAGCGTATACGCGATGCATTTCCTGACCGAGGCCAAGGAACGAGGGTATGCGATCCCGCAGGAGCTCATGGAGCGGGGACTCGCTCATCTCGCCTACCTGGGCAGGCAATCAATGACCGGTGTTGATTCGATCTCCAATGCGCGTAACAGCGCCTATGCCATATATGTGCTGACGCGAAACAGCGTTGTAACGACGGATTACGTAAACGCCGTGCGCGAGCAATTGGAAAAGACAAAAGCCACAAAGAAGTGGAAGAAAGACCTGACCGCTTCCTATCTTGCGGCGACCTATAAGCTGCTCAAGCTCGATAACAAGGCGGATGATCTGATCAGCGGCATGAAGATGGGGCAGCGGGTGGATGCGGATTACGAGAATTTCTACGACAGCCTTAGCCAGGATTCACAGCATCTGTATCTGCTGGGCAGGCATTTCCCGGAACGGTTCAAGAAGTTCTTGGAAGGGGACATGCTCTGCATGGAGTGCATTGTGAACGGGATAACCGGGAACAATTTCAACACCATGACCTCGGCTTACGCGATCCTCGCCATGGATGCCTATGCCGCGGTAGTAGGCGAAAAAGCTGCTGCAGAGATCAATTTCCGGGAGATCCTTGCCAAGGGTGGCAAGGATCTGGAAAAACCAAAAGGTCTCTTCCCCAAGGTCGCGTTCTCGGGCGAGGCGAAGAAGATCCGGATCGAGAGCAGTAGCGGGTATCCCACCTATTACCAGGTGACCATGGCAGGATTCGACAAGACGCTTCCGACAAAGGAGATCAAGGACGGCCTCGAAGTGCAGCACGAATACCGGGACCTCAAGGGCAACGTGATCACATCCACGTCCCTGGGGACCGAGATCGAAGTCCATGTCAAGATGCGGTCCGTAAAATCCGGCCGGCACAGCAATGTGGCGATCGTGGACCTGCTTCCCGGCGGATTCGACGTGGTGATCGAGAAGTCGCGTCCCGCATCCAGGCCGACACAAGTCCAGGAAGAGCGGTCTGAAGAAGGCGAAGGCGAGGATGGACGTTCCGGCGGACGGGAAAACCGGAGACGCTGGGATTCGCCGATCGGTACTGATGCATCCACCTGGCAGCCTGATTTCGTGGATATCCGGGAAGACCGGGTGGTGCTCTTCGGCAGCGTGGGAGATTCCGCCCAGGAGTTCGTGTACCGGATCAAGGCAACGAACAAGGGGAAATATGTCATTCCACCAACATTCGCCGAGTCCATGTACGACCGGACGGTCCGGGCAAGGACCCTGCCGGGGACGATGACGGTGGAGGAGAAGAAAGAAGAAACTGCGAAGCCCGAGGCGCTGCGGAAATAAATCCCGCGGCTTCACGGCCCTGCGTTATGCGTTGACAGACGGGGGTGTGATCGTTATAATGTAGTTACATAACTACATTGGAGGCGCGGCATGATCAAAGTGGGTTTGCGCGAAGCAAATATGCATTTCTCGAAATACGTTAAAATGGTGCGACAGGGGCAGGAAGTGGTGGTGACCGAGCGGGGCACGGCGATCGCCGTGATCAAGCCGCTTGGACCCGCAACGTCGCCGGAAAAGCGGATCGCGATGCTGGAAGAGCAGGGCGTTCTCCGGCGCGCCGCCAGAAAGAAAATCGTGCCGGTAAAGGCGATCCGGATCGAGGGAAAGCCGATTTCGGAAACCTTGGCGGAAGAGCGGAGCGAGAGGTAATGCATGGAACCGACCTGGGCATATTTCGACACCAGCACGTATCTGAAGCTCTATGTCAGGGAGCAAGGAACGGAAAAAGCGGTCAAAACCGCGAAGACGCATCGTATCGTGTCCTCGTCAGTTTTGTCGGTTGAATGTCTGTCTGCATTATCCCGGCGGCAGCAGGCGGGTGAAGTGGACGAGAAGACATTCAAGGCGATCCTGAAGAATATCAGGCAGGGGCTCGAAGCGGTGGAGACCGTCAGGGTCACCGATGATGTCCTGAAACAGGCGGAAGAAATTACCCTGCGTTCGGTCGCCAGGGCAATGGACGCCATTCACCTGTCATCGGCATTGTTGTTCCGTGAAAAAACCGGAATCGATCTTGCTTTCGTGACCTCTGATACCAAACAGCATGAGGCGGCCCTTCATGAGGGGTTAAGAACGGTGTTTGTGGGTTGAGCGGCGCACCTATCTAATTATCTGTCTATATGACGAGGGTGTGATCGTCATAATGTAGCGGTGTGTGGTTACAGGGGAGGAATTTTATGAAGAACCTGGCAATTGTCGTGATACTTCTGGTAGTGTTCGTAATAGTCGGCTATATGCTGACGAACATGCCCGGGCCTCCTGCGCCTTCTGCTCCGGTGACAGATTCCGCGCCGGCATCGGTCCCTGCTTCAGCGCTTACGCCGACCCAGGCGTCAGTCCCACCCTCAATGTCCGCTCAAACGCCGACTCCTCCTGCCGCGCCAGCAGCGCCTGCCAAGGCTCCTGCTCCGTCC
>JAOUEV010000044.1 GCA_029858565.1 Nitrospirota bacterium
AGCTGCAGCACCTCGCCCTGCGCCTCCACCGTGATCTTCCGCGACAGGTCGCCGCTCGCCACCGCCGTGGTCACGTCGGCGATGTTCCGCACCTGGTTCGTCAGGTTCGACGCCATGGCGTTCACGTTGTCCGTCAATTCCTTCCAGATGCCGGCCACCCCTTTCACCACGGCCTGGCCGCCGAGCTTGCCTTCGGTGCCCACCTCCCGCGCCACCCTGCTCACCTCACCCGAAAACGTGTTCAGGTTGTCCACCATCTCGTTGATCGTGCTGACCATGGCCTTGATGTCGCCGGCCGCGTTGATGTCCGTCCGCTGCGTCATGTCGCCGCGGGCCGCGGCAAGCTCGTTCTTCCACCGGTCGCTCATTTTCTGCGTCAGGTCGCCCCGGGATATGATCGTCACCACCCGTCCGATCTCGCTCACCGGCATGGCGATGCAGTCGAGCAGGTAGTTCAGCGTGTCCACGATGGTCTTCCACGAGCCGCCGGCCCCCGCCACGCGGGCGCGGGAGTTGGGGTCCGTTAATTTCCCTTCCTCTCCCGCCACGAGGGTGACGCGGGTCACCTCCTTGGTCATGGCCTCATTCATGATGACGACGTCATTGAAGGTCTCGGCAATCTCGCCCATGATGCCGGCGTCGCTGCGGGGAAGCCGGACCGTGAAATCGCCCTCTTTCATCGACTTCAGCGCGTCCGCAAGCATGACCAGCCGGCCCTCGGTGTCGGCGTCGAACGACGAACCTTCTCGCCGCGTTTTACCGCCGTTCCCCCGCACGTGCCGGTCCCGCTCCGGCCCCGCGACAGGCGCGGCCCGCCTGTAATTTTGAAGCTCATTTTCCTTCTTCGCCATGACGGCCTCCTTGGATGTGTTTATCGTTTCATGCGCTCGCGCGATCGCTTCATCCGGAAAAGAGCAGTTAACCACAGATGAACACTGATAAACACGGCTAATTCAAGACATTCAAGCGAAAACCGGATTCACCCTTTTGGTGAAAGTCCGAGGTAACGTACGTATCCGACTTTGCTTTTCATCTGTGTTACTCTGTGGTCTCATCTGCCGTTTTTAGTTTCATCTGTTTTTGAGAAATCAGCTCGTACATGAGTGACGAGATGCCGCACGGTTGATTCCCTGCGCCTTGACTGGAGCTTTCATCGCGCGTCAGGCGACGCCCTCCGGTGATCAGCGCGGGACGGGCCTGTTAACGCGGACTCCCCACGCATTGCCGTATGTTAAACGATAGCAGAGAGTTGCGAAGTTGACAATCGGGAGAATCCTGATTAGCAGATCAGGAAATCCCTGATGGTTTTTTGCGTGGATTACTTTGTTGCGTCGGCTGGTCGGTAAACCGTAAAAAGGGCGGTTGGCAACGTCGCGGATGACCCCGTTCAGCGGCTGTTCAAAATCGATGCACGGATTATCCTGAAAAGAGCAGTTAACCACGGATGAACACGGATAATTCAAGACCTTCAAACAAAAGTAGGATTCACCCTTTTGGTGAAAGTCTGAGGTAACGTAAATATCCGATTTTGTTTTCCATCTGTGTTAATCTGTGGTTTCAACTGCCGTTTTTAGGATTATGCGGTTTCAAAAGAAGCGCAAGCTTTTCTTTGCGTTCCTTGCGGGTGCTGCGAGAGGCGCTTTTGCTTTTGGCTTGGTTTTACCGGCCTGCGGCAGCGCCTTGTTCGTCCTTGATGATGGTCGGCGTGATGAAGATCATCAATTCAGTTTCGTTTTCATACTTCGACTTCTTCTTGAACAGCCAGCCGATGAGCGGGAGGTCCGACAGGAACGGGACTCCGGACTCTGAACGGCCCTCGCTCTTGGTAAGGATGCCGCCCAGCACGGCGGTTTCTCCGTCGTCGACGATCAGCTCCGCGGCGGCGCTCCGCTTCGTGATCGTCGGAATATTGTCAACCTGCCGTGAAAAGTCGGGCTCTGACTTTTCCAGTTTCATGGATAGGGAAATCCTGTTGTCCGTCGTCAGCACGGCGATCGTGGAAAGCGCCAGGCTCGCGGAAATGATCTTCAGGTCCGAGGTCGTTCCCGCCGTGGTCGTGGTCAGCACGCGAACGGGGATGTCGATGCCGCTCGAGATCTTCGCTTCCTTGTTGTTCCGAGTCAGGACCTTGGGGCTGGAAAGGATCCTGCCGTTTCCCATGGTCTGCATGGCCGAAAGCTGCAAGTCCAGGTTCAGCCGGCCGCCGGCCTTCCCGAAGGTGATGCCCAGCGCGCCGCCGGAGCCCGCGCCGACCGCCGCCGGAAGGTTGACGACGTAGGCGTTGCCGCTCATGCCGATATTGCCGGTCAGCGGATACTGCGACGTGCTTCCGATCAGCGGCAGGGACGCGGCCGCGCCCGAGGCGCCCGCCCCGCTCACCCCCGTCGTGCCGCCCGATACTCCCACGGTGTTGCCGTCCGACGCTCCGGCGTATTTCCCGCCCCACTGGATCCCCAGTTCGCGCGCGTAGGAGCTCGACATCTCCACGATCTTCGCCTCGATCAGGATCTGGGGCACCCGGATATCGAGCTGTTTCAGCACGCGCTCCATGCGGTCCAGATTGAGCGACAGGTCCCTGACCACCACGGCGTTCATCCGGGGGTCCGCCGACAGCCGTGCCTTGTCGCTCTTCACCTTTTCGAGCACCTCGATGACCTCCTTGCCGTTCGCGTTGGCCAGGGAAAAAACGCGCGTCTCCATGTCCTCGTCCCGGGCTTCGTTCACGGAAAGCACGCGCACG
The DNA here is from genome assembly GCA_029858565.1 of Nitrospirota bacterium. Classification (GTDB taxonomy): domain Bacteria; phylum Nitrospirota; class UBA9217; order UBA9217; family UBA9217; genus JAKAHZ01. Next base: position 2,741 of record JAOUEV010000044.1, read on the forward strand.
ATGTCCCCCTCGCGCACATAGGTGAGCCCCTTGGTTTTCAGGATCGCTTCGAGCGCGGCCCAAATATCCACGTCGCCGAGGCTCATGGTGACGCGCCCACTCACCGCTTCGCCGACGATCAGGTTCAGGCCGGCGGCCTGCCCCACGGCCCGCAGCACGTCCTTGAGTTCTGCTTCGCGGAACTCAAGGGAAAACTGTTTCCGGTCCTGCTTGATTTCGAGGACGTCGGCCGCGGCAAGCGCCGGGAACGCCGCGACAAAGAGAGCGCACGCCGCCCCTGTGAAAACACGCGATGCCCATGAAGTCATAATGAATCCTCCGAACCTTTCCCGCAGCATCACTTGCCCGCGGTGAAATCCTCCAGAACCAGTTCTTCCCGCCCGCCGGAGTGGTCTTTCAGCACGATCACCTTCCTGCGGATGTCCGTGATCGTTTTGCCTCCCACCGTGCCCCCGATGCGCAGGACTTCGCCGCCGACGAGAGCGAGCCGGTCGCTGCCGTCGGGTCCGTAAATGATCCCGGTCAGCGCGCCGCCGGCTGCAGGCCTTTTTTCGGCGGGAGCGTTCGCGGCTTTCTTCGTCCCGCCGAAGGGATTTTCAAAGGGGTCCCGGACCCACCTGTCCCGCACCGTTGTCCGCGCAGGCGCCGTGGCAAGACGCTCGGCGGGGAAAAAGGGATCGCGCCCCCTTTCCTCGGCCCCTGCCCCTGACGCAACAAGGCACGCCAGGAGAATCCAGCTATTGAGGCATGGCCGCGGGCCGGTCTTTTCCCCTCTTTTGCTTTTTGCATTTTGCATTTTTGTAATCCTATCTCTGTGCGGTCTGCGGCAAATCCTGATTTCTTGCGGTGCATCATTTTTCAATTTATTTTATCCTGCTTCTGCGCTCCCGGTCACTTCGCCATGTAGGCGACGGCCTCCACCCGCACGCTGCACACCGACGCGCTGTCCGGGCATGCCTCCATCCGCACGTTCCGGATGTTCACGATCCGCACCAGTCTTTCCAGCCGCTTGAAATACTCTCCTAGCTGCCGGTAGCGGCCCTTGAGGTCCATGTTCATGCTCACTTCCCGGTAGTGCTCCCGGTCGAGCTCCCGTGATGGATGAACCGACAGGATGTTCACGCCCGTGCGCCGGGCCTCGCCGGTAACTTCGTCGAGCAGGACCACCGCGCTTGTGTCGCTGATCAGCTCCCTGCCCGGGACCGCTGCCAGCGCGGCCTTGATCTCCGAGGCCTTTCCCTGCAGCTCCACGATCTTCGACGCAAGGTCCAGCGCGGCCTTTTCCGTGTCGGCAGCCTGCGCCTTGAGCAGGTTGTTTGCCTGCTCGCCGGCCGCGTAAGGGTACCGGTACAGCAGGGCCGAAAGAACGATCGCAGCCACGACCGGGACGAGCCTCCGCTCCCGTTTGGTCAGCCGCTGCCAATGCCGCGCAAGGGAAGAATCTTTCCAAACGTTCATTTCGCTCCTTTCCCTTTCCGGATCGCCGACAGGATCTCGAAGCCGATTGCGTCCTGCCCCTGGATCCTGATCTTCTGGGCGTAGACCAACTGGGGCGTCAGAAAGTATCCCGTCTTCTGCATGGAGCGCAGGAAATCGGAAACGGTCGCATACGTGAGCGCCCCTCCCCGGATCGTGATCTCCGCCCGCTCGCCCGCCTTGCCCTCCACGCTGTCGAACCAGAGCCCCGCGGGCGCGATCAGCGAAAACTGCCGGAACACCTCGGACCACTCCACGCGCTCGTTCATCAGGCCGATAATGAGGGTTGCCCGTTCCGCGGACACGCCCCCGGGCCCGGCGATGCCCAGCTCCCGGTACAGCGCGTCCAGCTGCCGCAGCCGCTCCTGCTTGGTCAAACTCTCAAAAGCGAGCCGCTCGCGCAGGTCGAGCTGCTCCTTCCACTGCCATCCGAACGCCGCGGCCCACCCCAGGACGAAAAGCGCGCCGGCGACCGCTGCCGGACCCGGAACGCGGCGCGGTGTCGGCGCGGCTTTCGGCATCAGGTTGATATAGTCCTTCGGCCGTTTCATCCCTGCGCCTTCCTGAGGGCGGCCCCCACAGCCGCGGCAAACCTCGGCGCTGCCGGGCCGAATTCCGCGGCCACCTTCGCGGGTACCGAAAGACGGGCAAAGGGGGCGTCCAGTTCCACCACGCCCGCCAACGACCGGGAAAAGTACTCCGCGACACCCGGCGTCAGCGCCCCCCCGCCGGTCAAAAGGAACTTTTCCACCGCCCGTTCGCGGAATGCGGTCCGGAAGTACTCCGCGGACCGCCGGATTTCGCGCAGCATGCTGTCGAGCCCCTTCCGCATGATCGCCGCTGCCTGGTCATTATCCGGCGCCACGGCCACGTTCGTTTGCAGCTTGATCGCCTCGGCCTCGTCCGCATTCACGCCCAGTCCGTCGGCCATGGCGCGGGTGGCGTCGATCCCTCCGGTTTCGATGCAGCGGCTGAAAAGGAGCCGGCCCGCCCGGAACACGTTGATTTCCGTATTGCCCGCGCCGAGGTCAGCCAGAAGCACGTTCGCGTCCTCCGGCTCGTCCCGCAGCCGGAACCCGTTCCTGAGCGCCAGCGGATGGGCGTCCACGGCCTCCACCTTGATCCCCGCCCGTTCGAAGGGCGCGAGGTGATCGTACACCGCCGACCGCTCCGCAGCCACGAAGAGCACGTCGTACTTGTCCACGGCGCCCTCCCGCTTTTCGCCCTGGATGAGAAACTCGATCACGGCTTCATCCAGGGGATAGGAGAGCTGCCGTTTGGACTCCCACCGCACGGCCTCGTTCAGTTCCGGCAGCGGCATTTTGGGAAGGGTCAGTTGGCGAATGGCCAACCTCGCCCCCGGCAGCATCGTAACCACCCGCTTCCCGGTTTTTTTTCCGGCCAGGAACAGGCGGAGCGCCGCGGCCGTGTCTTCCCGCTTCTCCGGCTCCAAAGGCAGTTCCAGCAGCCCTGCCGCCAGGAGTTCCGGCCGTTTGCCGCCGGAGATCCGGACGAATTTGACGGAGCCCGCGCCCACGTCGATGGCCGTTATGTCTGTCCCGAAAAGATGCATCATGCCTTCACTGTCCGTTTTCTCCGCTTTTCAGCTCTTCCATCGCCTTCCCGTACGCCGCCTTGTGCTTGAACCCCTTCTTGAGATACTTCCAGATGACTTTGACGCGCTCGAAGTCGCGCCGGCTGTATTCCCGCGACTCCAGGTCGCCGAGCGGAATGCGCCGGGGCCGCACGTACCCCTTCTGCTCCAGGTAGTACAGCTTGTGCCGCGGGATGTCGAGTTTGCTGATGACTTCCGATGTTTTCATAACCTGCCGCTCACTCCCCCAGCGGGGCCTGACGCTGAAAATAAGGCTGAATTTGATTTTGGGTTTATTTTTCTATAGTTGCTGAGCCAATTCAACCACGCATCAGGGTGCCTGTCAAGGGAAATCGTGGATGACGGACCGGAGTCGCGGGGATGATCGCTCCGAACCATTCGGCGCCCTTCCTCAGTTCACCACTTCCCGCCAGTGGAGAATCCGCATGCCGGCGAGGCAAGCGGCGCCGGTGTTGGTGAAATTCACAACGACGTTCGCGGATGCGTCCTGGAAGGTTCCCGTGACGATAGCGCTCGGTACCAGGGCGTTATACGGATTCGGCGCCCGGAGGGTCGTTTGGGCCACGCCTCCGGTCGTTGCCGCCATATGAGGATCAAGCGTTCCGGCGGTCTCCAGGAAATTCACGATGCTGCCGTTCGGGGGGGCGGGAGTCACCGTGGCCGTGATCGTTGACGCGCAGTTCGGATCGATCGACCCCGGGCTTGCCGTAAGGACGATCGCATAGGCCGTAATCTTGACGATCACTCCGAGCGACGCCCGCGGTTCCTTGTTCGTCGGCGTCTGGGTGTCCCAAAGATCCACGCGAAAATTGTAATCCGTGTTGACGGCCACGGTCGGGACGCTTGCGTAAGTCACGGTGAAGTCGCAGACGCCGCCCAGCGCGGGAACATAATCCGCCGCGGTGCGGAAATTGGTCCACGTGGGCGCTCCTCCCGTGGTAACGATCCAGGCGGGTGCCGCGCATCCGCCTGAAGCGGCAGAATACACGAAGCCCGCGCTCGGCGGGGTAATCAGCACCTGCTGCAGTCCGTAGCCTCCGTTGTTCGTCACCCGGAAGGTGAACGTCACGTTCGCGCTTCCCGACGCCACGGTGGCCGGGGACACGGTGACCGAGTAAGCGGAGATGACAACCGGATTGGACACCGACGGATTAGGCAGGGAATTGACCCCGCCGTTGTCCGTGGCGAAGCCGGTGAAGGTGAATACGCTCCCCACGGCGCCGGTCAGCGTGTAGGTCCATTGGAACGAGGATGACGCCCCGGCAGCCAGGTTGCCGACGCTCGCTGGCGAGGGTCCGGAGACATGGGAGCTTCCCGCGGGCGGGTTCAGCGTCGGGCTGATTCCCTGGATGGACGTCGAGCCGTTGTTCGTCACGGTCATGGTAACGGTCACGTCCTGGCCGGAGACGATCTGCGCCGGGGTGACGGTGATGGTTGCCGTGAAATTCCCGACCGACACCGTGTTCGAGCAGGCATTCAGCGAAGTCGCGGTTCCCGCGCCGTTCCGGCCGGAGTTGCAGAACTGCAGGCTCCCGCTGCCGCTCGCGGTATAGAGCCATTGATAGGTTGCCGACGCGCCCGCGGCAAGGGACGCAGTGGATGCCGGGGTCGGGCCGGAGTTCAGCGCCGCGTTGGCCGTTCCCGTGGCGTTGATGGTCAGCGCCGCGTTGGCCGGCTGAACGTTTGCCTGGGCCGCGCTCGACCGGTTCGTCACCGTCATGATGATGGTGATCATGCCGCCGCTGCCGACCGACGACGGCGTCGCGGTCATCGAGGCGGACAGGGCCTTGCGCGTCCACGTGGGCAATCCGCCGGACAGCGCGAACGGGTTGCAGCCGGGGCCGCTCACGTACGTCGCGGCATTCAGGGTGTCGACGCGGTCCTGGGTGTCGCTCGGAATCGGGCCGTTTGTCGTCCCGGTCACAATCACGTTGAACGCCAGGCTTCCCCCGATGGGGATGCCGCCTGCGGTAGCGGTGTATTCGATGAAGGATTGTCCCGCTCCGGCGTTTTTAATCTGCGAAACGGTCCAGCCCGCGGGCGCGGAAGACAGCAAGCTGACGTTGTAGAGGGCGGCGTTCAATTCAATATGAACGAAATTTATCACTTTCGTCGCGCTGGTATTGGCAACGGTAATGGGCAACGTTGCGGTGGCGTCGCCCATGGTGGCGCTCGTGGTGGCGGGTGTCGTCAGGGAATATGTATCGGCAACAAGACATACGGCCTCGCCCTGCGTGCTCCCGAATGCAACAATGACGGCGGAGATCAGAACTAGTGATAGTGAAAAGCGTATATTCATGTTTCTCACATTCCTTTTGCCGGGACCGCGCTCACGGCCCGACCGTTGCCTGCACCGTGCGGCTCGCAGCCCCGGCCGTGCCGGTTGACGTGATAACGCATTGGGTCACCGCGGCGCCCCCGGAATGCGCCGACGCTGCGGGGGGAGGAGCCCACCCCCGTGAGCAGCCGGTGAAGCTGGGACCGAGGATTGCCGTGCAGTACAAATGTTCCGCTCCGATCGTGATAACGCCGGGGATGAAGAAGCCGACGGGCGCCGCGGTCAGCGGGACCGTGGTCGTCGCTGCATCCATCGTGTTCGCCACGGCAGTTGCAAGCTGGGAAACGGTCGTAAAGGTCCCCGGCCCGAGCGCGATCCCCGGATAAGTATAGGAGCACGTCCCGCCCGTCGTGAGCGCGTACTGCAGCCCGGCTTCGGCAAGGGAGAGCGCCTGGGCGGACTGAAGATCGCTAACGGCCGTCAGGCTGCCGGTGCCGATCATCGAGACGAAGATCACGCCCATGAAGGAGAGCGCCAGGATGATAAAGAGCGCCGCGATGAGCGAAACGCCCCTCGATTGCAGATTGCGGCTTGCGAACGACGCAGCCTGACGCGGGCTCTGATCATCCTGCTCACCATCCGCATTCCGCAATCCGCAATCCGCAACTGGATCATTCCGCATTTAGAAGTTCCTCGGATGGACCCGCGTGCGCATATCGAACGTCTCTCCGCCCGCCGATGCGGTCATGGTGATCTCGACGAACCAGAGGTCCGCCGGCGAAGCAGCCGTCACGCCGTCCTGCTGATAGTAGTTGAAGGTGAACGCGGTTATGCCCGAAGCCAGCAGATCATTTGAAGCCCCGTTCCACCGGCTGAGCACCGGACCGGCCCAGCTGAAACCGATAGTCGCGCCGGTCACGTCGATGAAGCGCAGGTCATTGTTCGCCATGGTGATGATATCCGCCCCCTGGCTCCTGATCAGCCGGATCTCCCGCGCCATCCGCTCCATGGCGATCCGCGCCTGGTAATGCGCGTCGCTGCGGGTCTGTTCGCCGGAATAGGACCGCACGCCCTGCAGAATAATCATTGCCGCGATCCCCGAGAGAACACCGATGAGCACGATCGTGATCACGATCTCGACGAGCGTGAAGCCGTTCGATTGCGGATTGCGGATTTCGGATTGCGCATTTGCGGCTCCGAACGCCGAACGCCGAACGCCGATCTTTTTACCGACTTGCATTTGTGGCTCCTGCTAATACTCCGTCACCAGCGTCGCCAGGCTCACGCTGCCGGTCACGGCGTGCGTTACCGTCACGGTCACGATCTTGTATCCGGCAGTGCATGCCGCCGGCGCGAGCGCAGCGTCCACGCACGATACCGTCCGTGCCCACGCAAACGCGCCATAGGGCGCGCCGAAGAACCCTCCGGGATCAGCGGCCACGGCGGCGTATCCGCCCGACTTTCTCAACGCGATCGCTTCGTCCATCTTTTCCTGCGCAAGCGAAATCGCCTGGTTCAGGAGCAGGGGGTCTGCGCCGCCCTTGCTGCCGACCGTAAAGACCGAGAGCACCCCGACCATGGCGATCGAAAGCACTACAAGGGTGATGATGGTTTCAATCAGGGTGAACCCTTTAGCGCTGGTTTTATCTTTGATAGGACAATCCACCAGGCGTTCTGGATTTGCAGGGCTAATGGCCCCAGGCCACGTCGAGCCCTGCCCTGCAACCTTGTGCCATATATTTTTTCGTTTCATCAATTCACCGCCCCGGTCCGGTCCGTTACCGTCACGGTCGTTCCCGCAGGCGATATGGTCAATATGGTCCCGCCGCCCAGCGTGGGCCTGCCGAAGGAATCGAATTCGAGCGTGACGGCGGGCGCAACCGTGATACCCGCATACTCCCCGGCGTCCAGGACGACGCTCAGGTTTCCGCTTCCCGCAGGGTCCCGCGCCACCTCGCCGGGATCGCCCCAAACCGTGTTGCCGTTTGCATCGTTCATGACCGCGTAACCGGGGTTCGGCCCGGGAGCGGTGTTCACAAAAACCCGGTATCGCCGGTTCTCGGTCATGGCCAGAGTCTGGGCATAGCGGATATCGGCTTTGAGCTTGTCCGTGAATGCCCCGCCACGCGTCGCCGTTATACTCGGCAGCCTCGGCGCGACAAACAGCGCTACGATGCCGATCAGGACGATGATCATGACGAGTTCTATGAGGGTGAAGCCCTTTTGTGTCATGCGCCTGTTAAGATCGCAAAAAAGGCAGGCGAGTTGGACCCGCCCGCCTTTCCGGATAACGGTATGCAGGAAATCATGATCAGCCATCGTCGTGCGCCATGCGAATTGTCAATCGCTCGTAAGATTAAGCGCATTGAGGTCGGCGGTGCTGCATCCCGCTGCGGGATTTCCCCCCGTCAACGTGACATCTATGACGCCCGCCGCTGCGCCTGCCACGGCGGTCCATCCTTGCTTCGTTGTCGCGGCGATCACTTCCGCGCGCGTCGCCGGAGTGCCGCGACCCGCCACCTTTACCCCGGCGGTGGCAGGGATGGCCACGAGAATGCCCGCGCTCGACAGTAACCCTCCGCGCGCTCCGTCGCATGCCGCGACCCGCGCTTCCTCTGCCATGTCGACATACCTCGGTATCGCCACCGCCGCCAGAATCCCGAGAATCACGATGACAATTACCAGTTCGATGAGCGTAAAACCTTTCTGTGACTTCAACGTTATCATGTCGCGCCTCCTTTTCGTTCAGGACAATTAATTCCTTATTAATTCCGCGGCCAAGTTCCTACCACTTCTCGAATCCCTTTGTTGTCGTCCTCACCTCCCCCTTGTACGGTTCATATTCAAATCTGTTGCCGAAAGCGTCGAGCACGTTTCTTTCCTCATCTATCGCGTGAGGCATCAGGTACTTTTGTTTGAAGAAAGATCCGGTGTATGCATCCGGCCCGATCCGCGCCGGGAGCATGACGTTCTTTTCGATCAGTTCCCTGAGACTCCGGGGGTTCCGGCCGTTCAGAAGACGGAACAATTCGATGCTCGTCCGGATATTCACCAATTCGGCCTTGAGCGCCGTTTCCTGAGCCTCCCGGGCCAGCCGCTGATACCGGGGGATCACGACGCCGATCAGGATGCCGATGAGGCACAGGGTGATGACCGTATCGAGCGTCGTGAGGCCTTTGTTTTTTCCGGCGCAATATGGCACCCGCCCCGCCTCCGGCGCCCCGCCCGCGGTTTCAAAGCGCCGGCGATAGCCCTCTCTTTAGTTCCTAATGATAGCATAAAAAAAACAACTAAATTCGCAGCTGCAAAATAATGCGGTATATTCCCCGGCCCAGCGGAGGAACTCCGGCCTCCCGCGATCCTTCGCGCCTTACTTCCTGAACAAGGTCATCATGTCCCACATTGGCAGGAAAATGCCGAGCGCCAGGAACAGCACCATGCCGCCCACGAACAGAAGCAGGATCGGCTCGATCATGGTCGAAAGGTTCCGGAGCGTGTACTCCACGTCCCTGTCGTAGTACTCCGACACCTTGTGCAGCATCACGTCCAGGTTCCCCGACTCCCCGCCAACGGCCGTCATTTGGATCACCAGGGGCGGAAAGAGCCCCGAGGCCTCCATCGGCCCCTCCAGGGTCGCTCCCTGCCGCAGCTGGTCGCGCAAATCCTCCACAACACGGGCGATCACCACGTTTCCGACGGTGCCGGCCACAATCTCCAGCGTCGTATCCATGGGAAGCCCGCTCTTCTGGAGCGCCGAGAACACCCTTGCAAACCGGGAGAGCGCGACCTTGTGGAACAGAGGGCCGAACACCGGCAGTTTCAGCTTCATCTGGTCCCATTGCCGCCTTCCGACCGGGGTCTTCAGATACCACGCCACCGCGGCCGCGAGCGCAACGATGCCTATGAGCAGAAAGAACCAGTGGTTCTGGACCGCCTGGTTGATGCCGATCAGCAGGCGGGTGGGAAACGGCAACTCCGTTTTGAAGCGCGCAAAGATCGCCGCGAACTTCGGGATCACGAAGCTGACCAGGAACGCGAAGGCGGCGCAGACGGCGATCACCACGATCAAGGGGTAGCGCACGGCGGTCTGGACCCGCGCCCGGGTGTCCGCGTCGTGCTCCGCGAGCGTCGAGAGACGGTCCAGGACGTCGTCGAGGATGCCGGCGGTCTCCCCGGCCCGGACCATGCTCACATACATTCCGCTGAACGCCGCGGGGTGGCGGGACAGTGCGTCGGACAGCGACGTTCCGCGCTCCAGATCGGCCCGGACCTCAGCGACAATCGCCTTAAGCCGGGGATTCACGAGCTGCCGGTCGATGGTCGTCATGCTCTGCAACAGGGGGATCCCGGCGCTCACCAGGGTGGAAAGCTGCCGGCTGAAGAGGATGATGTCGCGAGAGTCGATCCGCTGAAAGCCGGCGGCAAGCAGGCCGAACGACAGGCCAGACGCCGATTCCCGCTCCTCGATCGAGACCGGAATCAAGCCGTGGCTCTGCACCTGCTCCGCCACAGCCTCCTTCCGGCCCGCCTCAATGGTCCCGGTCCGCAGGTTCCCCTCGCGGTCCCGCGCTTTGTATTGATACAGCGGCAAGGATGCCTTTCCTCCCCAGTATTCGCAGGGCTGATGGCCCCAGGCCACGTCGAGCCCTGCCCTAGCTCTTTTTTTCTGCCTCCTACATATCCGCTTCCTGGGTCACGCGCAGCACCTCTTCGACGGTCGTGAGCCCTTCCGCCGCCTTGAGCAAGCCCTCCTGCCGCAGGGGCCTGCACCCTCCCTGGAATGCCGTTGCCCGGATCTCGGCAACCGGCGCCTTCGCCATGATCCGGCTGCGCACGGCTTCGTTCAGGAGAATAAGCTCGAAAATGCCGAGTCTCCCCCGGTAGCCGGTTCCCTTGCACGCAACGCACCCCTTGCCCCGATAAAACAACGGGGGAGATGCGGTCATGCCGAGCTCCGCCAGCATCTCGGGCGTCGCGGGATAGGAGGTCTTGCAGTTGTCGCAGATCTTCCGGACCAGGCGTTGCGCTATGATCCCGATGGTCGAGGAAGCGATGAGAAAGGGCTCGATCCCCATGTCCACGAGCCGCGTCGCCGCTCCGGCCGCGTCGTTCGTGTGGAGCGTGGAAAACACCAGATGGCCCGTAAGGGCCGCGTGGATGGCGATTTCGGCGGTTTCCCGGTCCCGGATCTCGCCGACCATGATCACGTCGGGGTCCTGCCGCAGAATGGAGCGCAGGCCGTCGGCGAAGGTGACCCCGGCTTTGGGATTTACCTGCACCTGGTTCATGCCCATGAGCTGGTATTCGACCGGGTCCTCCACGGTTACGATGTTCATCGCTTTCCGGTCCAACGCGACCAGGCTTGCATAGAGCGTCGTGGTTTTGCCGCTGCCCGTCGGGCCGGTCACCAGGATCATCCCGTAGGGCCTCCGGATGAGCTTTCGGTAGCAGTCCAGCATCTCGGGTGTGAACCGGAGACCGCCGAGGTCGGTGATGATGGCGCTCCTTTCGAGAATGCGCATGACCACGTTCTCTCCCTGGAGCACCGGCAGTGTCGAGACCCGCACGTCCACCCTCGTGTCGCCGGCGAGGCGCAAGGCGTTGCGCTCGCTGAAAAAAGACGTAACCATCGGCCCGGCCTCGGTTTGGACGATCAAAGCCTGAAAGCGTCCGTCTTGCGGTACGCGGCGCTCGGCAATGTCCATCTGCGCTAATATCTTGATGCGTGACACGATGGGCGCAAGCATCTCCCGGGGGAGCGTTTTGACTTGCTGCAGCACGCCGTCGATCCGAAATCGCACCTGGATATGCCTTCCCTCAGGGTCGACATGAATGTCGCTCGCCCGGTCCATAATGGCCTGGGCGAGCAGCATGCTCACCAGCTTCACAACCGGAGATTCGTCGGTTGCGGCGGTCACGGGCGCAGCTTCAGCGGCCGCCGAGGCGCCGAACTCCCTTTCAGCCTCCTCGATCGCCGGAGCCATGCCGTAATACTTGCTCACGGCCCTGAGAATATCGGTCCGCTCAGCCACCCGGAGCTCGATGTCGAGTTTAGTCTCCTTGGTGAGATCGTCGACGCCGTAGATATTCAGGGGGTCCGCCATCGCGACAATGAGCGTGTCCTTGTCGCGGTACAGGGGAAGGGCGCTGAGGCGCTGGGCCATGGCGGCGGGAACGAGCTTCGTCACATCGGGGTCGATCAACTGGCGCTCGATCTCCACGTAGGGGATGTGCAGTTGCTTGCTCAGGAACGCAGCCAGGTTGCGTTCGGTGAGGAATCCCAGATCGATCAGGATCTCGCCGATCCGTCCGCCCCGCCGCTTCTGCTCTTCCAGCGCCTTTGCCAGCTGGTCTTCCTTCAGCAGGCCGCCCGCGATGAGCATCTCGCCGAGCATTTGTTTCTTGGTTTCCCCGACAGCCATTGACCGTTCCTTCCCCCAGAGGATGACGTGCTTTGTTCACTCCGTAATGCTCCCTATTGTAGCATATTTCTTCCCCGCGCTTTCAGCATGCAGGGCAGGACGTTGAACGGCATCGGGTTTTCGCAGCCGGCAATGCGCGCCACTACCCTGAAAATACCCCACAATTAACTGCGTTCTACTGCCGCACATACGGTAAAATCGCGTTTTTTATGATACTATAATTTCACTGGCAGCCGCTCCTACTCGCTGCCGCGAAGCAGGCCTAGAATCTTATGAAAACCATAACCATACTTCTCGCAGACGATCATGCCATCCTTCGGAAAGGGCTCTCTGCCCTCTTTGAAGAGCACCGGCCGTTCATGGAAGTTGTCGGAGAAGCAAAAGACGGAAGAACGGCCGTCCAACTCGCAAAAAAACTCCATCCCCAGATCGTTCTCATGGATATTGCCCTGCCTGAACTAAACGGAGTGGACGCCACGCGAATAATCACCGCCGAGTGCCACGGCGTAAAGGTCATCGCCCTCTCCATGCACAACGAACTGCATTTTGTCGTGGAAATGCTGCGGGCAGGCGCCTCGGGGTATCTTCTCAAAGAATGCTCCAGCGAGGACCTGATAGATGCCATCAGGTCCGTGATCGCCGGCAGATGCTATATCAGCGGCAGCCTCGCCGGTTCCCTGCTGACGAATTCCACAGCCGACAACATTCCGTGGCGCAATCTCTCGGCATTCTCCCTCCTGTCCGCCCGCGAACGGGAAGTGCTCCATCTCCTGACAGAAGGAAAAAACACCCGCGCGATCGCCGTTTGTCTTGGCATCGGCGTCAAGACCGTGGAGACCCACCGCCAGCATCTCATGAAGAAGCTCCAGATCGACAATCTTCCGCAGCTCACCAAGTATGCCATTCGCGAATCGATTGTCCCGCTCTAGTATTTCTCCGAAAAAGTCCTGAACATGACCGCCTCGCCCTGCCGCGCGCGGAGATGAATCCGGCACGTTCGATGTCCTGCGGTCCGTCGCTGCGTTCGGAGCCCGCCCCGACGCCGCCCGGCGGAGGAAACTCCGCACGCACGGCATCACGCTCCCGCCGGAACAAAGGAACCCTCCCCAAAAAACCTCGGGGATTTCCTGACCTCCTTATCAGGGATCTCCCGATTGTCAATGCTGCAACCGCCTGCTATCGTTAAACATGCGGTAATGCACGGGGAGTCCGCGTCGGCCGCCGTTGTTCGCCGCGCATTTCCGCAATCCGACACGCGGTGGAACGATCGACCCCAGACACAGGGCATCCGCCGGAAGGATCGGAGATGACGCCAGAGCGGCGGCGAAGCGCATCGGGAGGGCTGGCGAGATCTGAACCGTAACAACCGAAATCCGGCTCTCGGACACGGAAGGACGACGCCCTTACGAAAGACATCCCCGTGATCGACGCCAGCGCCAGCTACGGCGAAAGCGCGCAAAGCATCACCCCCACGCTTGCCGTGGACGGGTTTCGTCGCCTAGCCCGTCCAGCGCGAAAGATTCATGCTGGAGCTGGACCGGGTGCAGCAGGGAAAATGGCCGGGAATTGAGGTGTGCAGCATGGCAGCAACGATCCTGGTGGCAGAGGACAACGAGAAGAACCGCCAGTTGATCAGGGATATCCTGCTCTATCACGGTTTTCAGGTTTTCGAGGCGGAGAATGGCGCCGTTGCGATCGAGAAGGCCATACGACAGCGGCCCGACCTCATCCTCATGGACATCCAGATGCCGGTGATGGACGGCATGACTGCCGCCAGGCTCATCCGGACCGATCCCTCGCTCCAGGGGATTCCGGTGATCGCCCTCACTTCCTTCGCAATGACGGGCGACCGGGAGCGGTTACTGGAGGCGGGGTTCGACGACTATATCGCGAAGCCCATAGACACCCGGCAGTTGCCCGAGATCGTGAAAAGAAATCTCGGCAACGGCATCCACGAGGGAAACGGCATCCGGCCTTTGTCAACAGGAGGGACTGAAACATGCTGAATTCATACAACCGTTTATCAGCCGTCTTTTTGAAAGCGAGCGGGTCGCGGTGATTTTTGAAAGCGAACCGGGCAAAGGCGCCGAATTCACGGTGCCCCTGCCTGCCGAAGGGACCGCGGCATGAAAGCATTCCGTCACGACAGTACGCGCATTTCCCTGCCGCGGATAAAACGCTGCATAGTTGCCGCGGCAGCGTTGTGGACGATCTTCATCGTCTCGACGCTGGCGTGGTACGCGGCGCATACGAAAAAGGAAAGCCTGGCGGCTGCACGCCATCAGGCGGCGACAACCTTCGAGAGAGACGTCCTCTACAGCCGCTGGAACGCGGGACACGGCGGCGTCTACGTGCCGGTCAGCCCGGCGACCGGCCCCAATCCACGGCTGTCCGGCACGCCCGAGCGGGACATCGTCACGCCGTCAGGCAGGAAGCTGACCCTGTTGAATCCGGCTTATATGACGCGCCAGATCCATGAACTGCAGAGGCAGGGCAAAGGCGTCTTAGGACATATCACGAGCCTCAAGCCCATCCGGCCCGGGAACGCTCCCGATCCCTGGGAGACGGAAGCGCTCCGGGCCTTCGAGCGGGGAGAACCCGAACGTACCGCTATCACAGAGTTGAACAGCAAGAAATACTACCGGTTGATAAGGCCGCTGATAACCGAGAAGGCCTGCCTGAAATGCCACGCGCGGCAGGGATATCGCGAGGGCGAGGTCCGGGGAGGCATCAGCGTTTCGATACCCATGGCGCCGTTCACGGCATTCGAACGGGAACACGTCGGGATCTTTGCGCTGCTCCTCGCCTTGTTCTGGCTGGCGGGCCTGGGTATCCTCGGATTCAGCGCCAAAAAGCTGATCCGCATGGAGCAACAGCGCCGGCACGAGGAAACACGGCTGCAGCGGCTGACCGAGACCCTTCTGGACTTCGGCCCCGACCCCCTCGTGAACATCAACCGGCTCACCGGCCTCTGCGGCGAGCTGCTCGGCGCCGCGTGCGCGCTCTACAACCGGCTGGAAGCGGGCATGCTCTGTTCGCGGGGCACGTGGCAGGCGCCGCAGGACTACGTTCCCATGGACAAGCCGGACGGCCACATCTGCTACGACGTGATCCGCCAGGCAGGCGACGAACCGCTTGTGGTCCGTCATCTGCCCGCGACGCCCTACTTCCGGTCCGATCCCAACGTGTCGAAGTACGGGCTCGAAACCTATATGGGCAGGGCAGTGGTGATCGCCGACAAGGGGATCGGCTCGCTCTGCGTGGTGTACCAGAAGGACTACGCACCCGACCAGCCGGACAGAACGCTGCTGTCCATCATCGCGGCGGCCATCGGCACCGAGGAACGGCGGTTCGCTGCCGATAAGTCCCTGCGCGAGAGCGAAGATAAATTCCGGGTGCTGGCGGATAAGTCGCCGAACATGATCTTTATCAACAAGCAGGGCCGAATCGTGTACGCCAATGAACAGTGTGTGAAGATCATGGGATATAGGCTCGATGAGTATTACGCGCCGGGCTTTGATTTCAAAGTGCTGATAGCTCCTGAATATCACCCCATCATTGACGACGCATTCAGAAAGCATATGGCAGGTGAAGATATCCCGGCGTACGAGATCGCCCTTGTAACAAAAACAGGGAAAAGGGTCGAGGTCATCCAGATGCACACGGTGATCAATTATGAGAACGCACCTGCTGTCCTGGGCATCATAACCGACATCACCGATCGAAAATTGGCCGAATTACAAGTGCAGGCGATGTACGAGGAGCTTGAGCGCAAGGTTGTTGAGCGGACTTCGGAATTGACCGGCGCGCTAAGCGCCCTGAAGACGAGTGAATCCAAATTGATGGCCATATTCAATGCCGCGGCAGACGGCATTGCCTTGATCGACGGCGCTACCATGAAGATTGTCGATGCCAACGAGATGTTCTGCCGGATGCTGGGATACCGGCGCGAGGAACTGCTGGGCTTTGAATTAGCGAAAATTCATACCGAGGAGCATATGCCCGTTATCGCCGAATCGCTCAGCAAGGTCGCGAACGAAACCCTGCACGCCGGGACCGATGTGCTTTTTAAAAGAAAGGACGGAACGATTCTCCCCATGGATGTCAACGGCGGTCCGATTGTGCTGGAAGACCGGACGTATCTCCTGGGGATCTTCCGCGACACCACTGAGCACAGGAAGATCAAGGAAGAGCTGGCGCGCAAGGAGAAGCTCGCCACGCTCGGCCAGCTTGCCGGGACCGTGGGCCACGAGCTGCGGAACCCGCTGGCCGTGATCAAGAACGCGGCCTACTATCTCAAAACCGTGCTGCCCTCGCCGGCCGAGACGGTGCGGGAGTACCTGGAGATCATCGCGAGCGAAGTGGACGGCTCCGAGCGCATACTCGCAGAACTGCTCGATTTCGCCCGCACCACACCGCCGAGAAAAAACCGCGTCGCTGCCGGAAGCCTGCTGCGGCAGAGCCTGGATAAGTGCGCCGTTCCCGGGAATATCGCGTTGCGCGCCGAGATCCCGGAATCGCTGCCCGAGGTCGACGTTGACCTGTTCCAGATGACGCAGGTGTTCCGGAACCTCGTTGTCAACGCGGTCCAGGCGATGCCGAAAGGCGGCGAACTGCGGGTGAGCGCGCGTCTGAAGAGAGACGAGAGACGAGAGTCGAGTGACGAGAAAGCATTATTGGAAATCACGGTCGCCGATACGGGCGAAGGCATCACGCCGGAGAACATGGAGAAGCTGTTCCAGCCTCTTTTCACTACGAAGATGCGGGGCATCGGGCTGGGATTGACGCTCTGCAAAAAGCTGACGGAGTCAAACGGCGGAACGATCGCCGTGAAAAGCAGTGCCGGGCAAGGCGCCGCGTTCACGGTGACCGTCCCTGCCGCATGACGAGGTGACAGCGATGGAAGTAAAAACCGTGACCGTCCTGGTCGTGGACGACGATCGCCGGATGGTCAAGACGATCCGCGACGTTTTGCGGCTGAACGGCTATGCAACGCTGGAAGCCTTCACCGGCACAGAAGCCGTCGAAATGGCCAGGACCAATCGCCTTGACTGCATTCTGATGGACGTCCGCATGCCGGCCACCGACGGAATCAGCGCGCTCCAGATGATCCGGGCAGAGGTCCCCTATCTCCCCGTGCTGATGATGAGCGCCTACACCACCGAGGAACAGGTTGCGGAGATCAGGAAACAGGGCGCTGATGCCGTTCTGTCCAAGCCCTTCGACCTCGAGATGGTCCTGTCGTACCTTGCTCTCTTGAAGAGGGAAAAGAGCATCCTGATCGTTGACGACGACCCCGCGTTCTGCAAGACGCTCCAAGGCGTACTGGAAGCGCGCGGCTGTACCGTGAAAACGGAGCCTGACACGGACATGGCGCTGGCGCGCATGGAGGAAAGCTACCAACTGGTTGTGATTCTCGACATCAAGGTCGGCAATACAAATGGCCTGGAGGCGCTGAAGGCCATTCGTGCGAAATACCCGACCAAGCCCGTGCTCCTGGTTGCCGGAGAACGGAAGGACATGGCCGGCGTCATCGACCAGGGTCTCCAGATCGGCGCGTACACCTGCCTGTACAAGCCGCTCTCGGTGGAAACCCTGCTCAGGACGATCAACGATATCCGGAAACAGAAACTGCGCGTCGCCCTCGGCGAGCCGTTCGGGTGCGACAGGACAGCGGGGTAATTCATGGAGACGCCAACCGTCTTGATCATCGATGACGATCCCCACTTGCGCAAGACCTTGTGCGATATTGTCGGCGCCAAGGGCTATGCCGCGCTCACGGCCGGCAGCGGGGCCGAAGGGATCGATCTGTGCAGGAAACGGTTCGTTCACGTCGCGCTTATCGATCTCGGGCTTCCGGACATGCAGGGGCTCGAGGTGCTGAAAATGGTCCGGAAGGAATGCCCCGCAACCCAGGCGATCATCCTGACCGGAAATGCGTCGCTCGACTCGGCGATCGAAGCGACGAACCAGGGCGCCTACTCATATCTTCTGAAGCCCTACGAAATAGAAGTCCTGCTGATGCATGTCCGGCACGCCGTGGAGAAGGTGGAGGTGGAAGAGAAACTCAGCCGCTACCAGCAGCACCTGGAGGAGTTGGTCCGCGAGCGGACGAGGGAACTTGAGACTGCGAAAGAAGCCGCGGAAGCGGGCAGCCGGGCGAAGACCGAGTTCATCGCGAACATGAGCCATGAACTGCGCACACCGCTCAACGCCGTCATCGGTTTCTCCGAGGTCCTGCTCGACGGCGTCGGCGGGCAGCTGAGCGAGCAGCAGCGCGGATACGCCCGGCACATTCTCACGGGCGGCAAGGAGCTGCGCGACCTCCTGCTGAACATTCTCGACTATGCCGAAACCGAGAAGGGCGCAGCCCTCCTCCGCCTCAGCGTTTTCCCTCTTCGCGATCTGCTCCATGCCGCAGTCGCCGCGGTCCGGGAGGAGGCCGCCGGCCGCGGCGTGACCTTGTCCGTCGAGATGGAACCCGGCGCGGACGCGGACCTCGAAGCGGACGATGAAAATATCCGGCGCATCGTCGGGCACTTGCTGAACAATGCGCTGAAGTTCACGCCTTCAGGGGGCAGCGTGCGCGTGAAGGCAAGGCACGTGAGGAGTGAGGAGTCAGGCGTTCGGGGGAAAGATCAGAATCCCTCACCCCTCACCCCTGACCCTTTACCTGACTTCATCGAAATTTCCGTGGACGACACCGGCATCGGCATCAAACCGGAGAACATCCCGAAGCTGTTCCAGGAGTTCGTCCAGCTCGAAGCGCCTGCCACGAAAATATTCCGGGGCGCCGGACTGGGGCTTGCGCTGGTGAAGAAACTGGTCGGGCTGCACGGCGGCAACATCCGGGTGGAGAGCGAATTCGGCCGGGGCAGCAGATTCGTCGTTCTGCTCCCGCTGAGACAAGCGCGGAAAGAAGACCCGTCCGCGATGTGCATCTGAAGGAAGACAAAGGAGACCGTTATGGAACAGAAAAAGCCCGTGATCCTGTGCGTCGATGACGATCCCGTCAACACCGACCTCTTGGCGGCCCTGCTTACGCCCCGCGGCTACGAGATCCTGCAGGCGGGAAGCGGTCAGGAAGCGCTCGATCTGACCAGAAGCCGGAAGATCGACCTCGTGCTGCTCGACGTTATGATGCCCGGGCTCGACGGGTTCTCCGTCTGCAAGAAAATCAAGGAGGACCCGCTCACCTACTCCATCCCCGTGGTCCTGATCACGGCCCTTGCCGCGAAGCAAGATCGCATCAAAGGCATAGAAGCGGGCGCCGAGGACTTCATCTCGAAGCCCATAGACGCCGCGGAGGTGGTCGCGCGGATCCGCATGCTGCTGAAAATCAAGGACCTGAACGACCGTCTCGTCTCCGCCTACGGCCATATCACGAGCATGACCGGCTTCGGCGAACGGCTGATCATGTCCTTCGACCCGCTGAATTTCGATTTCCTTCGGGGCATCGACGATATCGTGTGCCATATCCTTCGCTACCCGCCGGACTGCCCGGACGGGCCGGAAAGCGTCTTTGTGGGATTTCTCGACGACGCGAACCTATGGCAATGGTACCGGTTCGAGCCCGGCATGGGCAGGCCCCATCGCACGTGGCTGCGAAAAGATATTTGCCGCGGTCTGGACTGGCCCACAGAAAGCAATACCTGGCTCTGGTACCAGAACGCGGAAGAGCTTGCGGCCGTGCCGGCCGCGGTATCCGCCAGGCTGCGGGAGCTTCCTTTCGACCTGATGAATATCGCCTGTTTCCAAAGCGTGCGATTCTGCGTGGCGGCGCTGAACTACGGGAAGTGCGTCACCCAACACGACGCCGACGTGCTGAACAGCATCGTAATGCAGAGCCTGTTCCTGCGTTCCATCGCGGCCCAGGTCAGCGATACCGAACAGGCCTTTGACTACCTCGTCTTCGCCCTGGCTCGGGCAGCAGAAGCGAACGACGAGGACACGGGAAACCACATCATGCGGGTCGGCGAATATTGCGCCTTGCTTGCCAAGGATCTCGGTCTTTCCGATAAGTTTCAGAACATCATCCGGATCCAGGCGACTTTGCACGATGTGGGCAAGATCCACGTGCGGCAGGAAGTCCTGAAGAAGCCCGGGAAGCTCACCTCGGAAGAGTACGAGGAAATCAAGGCGCACACCGTGAGCGGAGCGCGCATTCTGGGCGACCACGTCCGGCTGACCCTTGCGAAGAAAGCGTGCTTGTCCCATCACGAGCGATGGGACGGCGGCGGCTATCCCTACGGCCTGAAGGGCGATCAGATCCCCATCGAAGGAAGAATATTGAACATCGCGGACCAGTACGACGCCCTGCGCAACAAGCGGGTCTACAAGCCCGCCTTCGACCACGCGAGGACCTGCGACATCATTTTAAACGGCGACGGGAGGACCATGCCGCACCATTTCGACCCCCAGGTGCTCGACGCGTTCCGAAAGACGGCGGGAATATTCGAGGAAATCTACGAGAAACTCGGCGGATGATCGTCAGGTGGAGCGAATGCATCAACACAGTGAATCCAAAATGCAGCATACCAGCCAGAAGGAGGACGGATCGATTATGGAAACCATCGGAATAGCTTCAACACGGCCCTATTACCGCCGAAAACTCTTTTTCACCACATTCGCCATCGTGCTGCTCGGCGCCCTCTCCGTGGCTGCCGGCCTGCACGCGCTGTTCCCCTCCGCATTGGGCTCCCGGTACGGAGACGCGATCATGACCCTCCGGGACATCGAACGATCGCTGGTCCCCCGCTCCGCCGGTCTCTTCGCGGTCATGACCGGCCTGCTCGTGCTGGCAACCGCCTTTCTGCACCTCTTTTACTCGCACCGTATCGCGGGGCCCGCGTACCGGCTCGGCCGTGAGGCCGACCGGATCGCCCGGGGCGAGCTGAAAGCCGATTTCGACCTGCGCCGGAAGGACAACCTGACCGACCTTGCGGATGCGCTCAAACTAGCCGCCCACAGGTACCGGGAAACCGTCAACGCCCTGGACCGGCACGCGACCGGCCTGGAAGCCGGGGCCGCGACGTTGAAAGACCTGGAGCATCGGAACACGGACCCCGCGGCGCTTGCATCGGCGCTGCAGGAAATGAAGACCGAGTTCAGGGCCGCGGAAAAACTGCTGGCGGAGATTCGGACATGAGACGGCATGTGCTGTCGTTGCTGCTGCTTGCCGCATGCGCCGTCGCAGCCTGGTCGGCGCTGCGAAACGAGGTCCATGATTTTCCCGAAGACCGGTGCGGGGACTGTCATGCGGCATCTCCGGTGAAAGGAGACCCGCAAGCCCGGGTGATGAAGGCGCCGCTCAGCGAGCTGTGCAGCCGATGCCATCACCGGCCGGATAATACGGTCTCCCATCCCGTGGATTTTACGCCCCTCTCGGGCGTATTTCCCGCCGACCTGCCGTTGTCCTGGGACGGGAAACTGACCTGCAGCACCTGTCACGACATCCATGCAACGTCCGCGCAGGCAGGCGAGGGCCCAGTGCCGTCCCTGAGAAGGAGCGGCGGCAGGGCTTTTTGCGAAGCATGCCATTCCCGCGGCGCCGGCGCGCCAGACGCCCCGTCCGGTCACGCACAGGTCCTGACGACGGCTCACATGGAATACGACGCGATGCAAACCGGCCGGATCGACGCCGTCTCTTCGGCCTGCCTGAGCTGCCATGACGGCAGCATCGGCGCGCCGGCAACGGTGCGTATCGGGTCCTTCCGGCACGGGATCCGCACGGGGGATACGGCGCAGGAACTCTCGCATCCCGTCGGCGTCAGCTACCGCCGGGCAATGCTGCGGCGCGGCGGGCTGCGCCCGCCGGAAACCCTCGACCGGCGAATCAGGCTCGTGAACGGCAAGGTCAGCTGCGCATCCTGCCATAACATGTTCTCCCGGGAGGCCAGGCTGCTGACCGTGGCCAACAATCGATCGGGCCTGTGCCTGGAGTGCCATGACAAGTGAGAAGCGCCGGCGTCCGGCCCTCCTCATTCACCGCGAAAGAAAGCGAGGTTGCCATGAAAAGGAATCGGAGACGGCAATTTTTCATACACAAGGACTACCAGACCAGGTTCATCGCGCGGTTCGCCGTTGTCACCACCCTCTGGTCCGCGGCGGCTGTCTACCTGTTCACCTGGTTCGCCGGGAAGCGGCTGGAGGAAACGATGTACTCCGGCCACCTGACCGTCGCGTCGGCTGGCCAGTTGCTCCTTCCTTCGGCCTTCCACGCCGAGGGCATCGCGCTCCTGGCGTACTCGTTCCTGCTGGCCTATGCGATCCACGATCTCGGAAAAAAGATCTCCGCGCCCCACTTCATGCTCAAGAGGGACATTGTCAGGATCGGGATGGGAGATCTCGCGAGTCCCGTTGCTCTGCGGCCGGATGACGAGTTCCAGGACCTTGCGGCGGACATGGAGAACATGCGCAAGGAACTGGGCCGCCGGTTCTCCTCGATCAAGCAAACCCATGAAGAACTGGCCCTGGCGGTTTCCCGCCTGGACAGGGCGTTCCTCCAGGGCCGGCTCCTGACCGCTCATATCGATGAGGTCGCGGTCAAGGCCGCCCGGGCAAAGGAGGAGTTACATGCATTTACACGCTAGCACATGGGGCGGAGCGGTCCCGGTCCTGCTGGCATTGTTCTTCACGGCCCTTGCAGCCGAGTCCCCGGGGGCCAGGCAGGCATCGGACCCGGAACCGCACGATTTCACGCGGCTCAACAGGAAGTGTGACTCGTGCCACAGCTCAGTCGGCGTACGGAGCCGGGGCATCCTGCGCAAGTCCGTCGGGCATATCTGCGGGGAATGCCACAGGATGAACGACGCGCTGCACCATCCCGTGGACATGGATCCGGCCATGGAAATCCCCGCTGACCTGTCTCTCGACATCAGAGGGGTGCTCACCTGCGCGACCTGCCACAACGTCCACCGGTCGCGCTTCCATCCCCTGACCGGCGAACGAACGATGTATCTTCGCCGGGACGGGCCGCGCCGGGCGTTCTGCGAGTCCTGTCACCGGAATGGCATTTGGCAAACCCTTGATTCCACCGTCAGAAATTGATTCTCTGCACGGTTCGATTGATGTTTTGAGAGGACGACACCATGACCTATACGCATCCGAGACTGATCAAGAGACCTATCGGCCGTATCCTTGTCGATGCGGGTCTTCTGAACGATGACAAACTGAAAGAGGCTCTCGAAGAGCAGCACAGAACGAACAAACTTTTGGGCGAGATCCTCATCGCCATGGGCGCCGTCGACCGCAGGGAGCTCGATATCGCGCTCTCCCTGCAAAGCGACCTTGCGGACAGAGGGAAAGCGATACGGCTCGCGGCGGGAATACGGAATATGCTCGGCGAGCTTTTTGTCCTCGCCGGTCGCATAACAACGGAGCAGCTGGACGGAGCGCTGGCACAGCAGAAAAGAACGGGGGAGAAGATCGGCCAGCTGCTGGTTCGGCTTGGCTTGACGACGCAGGCGGAAATCGACGCGGCGCTCGATATCCAGAAGGTGCAGGCCAAGGGCGCCGATCTGCCGACGCCGCTCAGGCTCGGCGAACTGCTCGTATCCGCCGGCCATATCAACCGCCCGCAGCTTGAGGCCGCGCTCATCCGTCAAAAAGAATCGGGCAGGAAGATCGGCGAGATCCTGGTCGAAGGCGGCCATGTCGATCAGAAGGCCGTGGGATGGGCGGTCCGTCTGCAGGGCATGCTGCTGCGGGCCGTGCTGTGCGCAGCTCTCTCGCTTACCGCTACGGCACCTGTTCCGGAAGCGGAGGCGGGCACGGTATTCTCCGGAAAAATTCAGATCAACGCGATCGTCCTGGCGCATGCGCACGTGAACGTGCTCAGCCAGCCGCAGGAGATCGTGGTGACCGACGCCGACGTGCAGCGGGGCTATGTACAGGTCGCGGCGGCATCAACGGTCGAAGTGAAAAACAATTCACCGGCAGGCTGCCTCCTGTCCATCGCTGCATACGATCTCCCCTTCCGAAAAACAACGGTAAGCGTGATGGGACGGGATATCGCTTTGGGGTCCAACGGCGGTCTGGTCACGCTGCCGATCCTCGGGAAATCGGTCATAACGCTCAGTTTCCGGTTCGATCTCGCATCGGAGACCGCGCCGGGCACCTACGCCTGGCCGTTCATGCTCTCGGCCAGCCCCATGTAAGCGCCGGCACTGAGGAGAGACGCCATGTTCGCGAAAAAAAAAGCACTCGTCATCTGCAAATCCACATCCGGCAGGCTCTGTCTCGGCATGCTGCTCAGCCGCATCGCTTATGATCCCATTCTCACCCGGAGCGTCTACGACGCCCTGCTCCACCTGGAGGAAGAAGCGGCTTGCATCATCATTCTCGACGGCGACACGCCTGAGGAAGAGCGGAGCGAGACGTTTTCCCTTCTCAAAACCGCCACCGTGTCCCGGGAGCTCCCCATCGTCGCCGTGCTCTCGGAGGTTGACGACTCCCTCTCCATGCACCTGTCCGCATCCGGATGCGCAGCCATCATCACAAAGCCGGTCGACATTTCGCTGGCCTACGGCGTGCTCGGCAAACTGAGCGGCGAACCGCGAAAGACGCCTCGCGTGCAGGTGCGGATACGCGTCGAGATAGCGGAAGGGGCGCCGGCGCCCTCCCTTTTCAGCGTCAACATCTCCGAGGGAGGCATTTATCTCCGAACGCCTCATCCGCTTCCCGAGGACACGGTCCTTCACCTGTCCTTCACGCTGCCGTATGATCAAGAGAAAATTACCGTTGCCGGGAAAGTGGTGCGAACCACCTTGCTTGGCGCCAATCTGAATGAGGAGCCCGGCATGGGAATCAGCTTCGTCGAGATCGCCGACGAAATCATAACACGAATCCGCAATTTCGTCACATTGTCCCTGAGCAGCGACCTTGAGTGGGAAAGAGCCATATGATCCGGAATAAAATACCACAGCAAGAAACCGACGATTCGGCCGCATGGGCCACACAGCCGAATCGCGACTCTAAGGATGAGCAGCTTACCAAGCATTCACGAATATCCTGAGCGCGGCCATCGATTCTTTGTCGATGATCCTGACCGCCCGATGGTGAGCCTCCGCGGCATCATACACCATCGGCAACTCGCCGCCGCGCAGGGCAAGGTCTGGTCCGCTCTCGGCAGCGACATCATATGTCCCCAGGGCATGGCAGGATGCGCAGGAACCGTCGTAGGTTTCCTTTCCCCGCGCGGGATAGACTTCAGCCGGCATGGGCTCCGCCGGACCGAAGGAGCCGAGGGCGATGCTGAATTCGCCGGCGATCCTGTAGTGCGGCTTCGGGTTGAGCGGGGAATCGTAATCGGTCATAGTCACGTCGAACTCGACAGCGACCGGGTAAGAAGTATCCGGTCCCGAGGCAAAGGAAATCGTGCCCTGCTCCACTTTTTTGTACACGGACACCTGACCGTTGAAAACGGAAAAAACGCCAGGGAACGTCTCGTACCCGGAATCTTCTCCGAGGACAAAGGTCTTGCCGGCGAGCTGCGGCATGCCGTCCTGCGTTTTCGGCACGTCGATCCTGATGATGCAGCGGTAATCCTGGTCGTAGACGCTGTCCGCAACGCTCGCCTGGATCGACCAGAAAACGGCATTGTCCGTGGAATAATAGAAATTCGGCGTCAGAAGGCCATAGTCGTCATGGGTAACCTTCAAATAATTGGAGGAAGCGACTGCGGGCGCGTCCACCGCCGACGTGCCATCGGTCTCGGCAGATCGCCCGCAAGCCGCCAGGAGGATCAATATCGTCAGGATAAGCGCCGTTCTGAGCAGTCCTGTTCCGCTGATTTCCGTTACCTGCGTCATATTTCGATATCTCATGCTATGCCTCAACAATCAGCGCCACTACTGCACGCACGGCCCCTTTTTGCTGTTAGTAATTCAACTTCAATGCCAAATAACGCTTTGCCGAAATGCGTCGAGAACGTCTTGAAATGCCGTGCATTTTTCTCCCTCGCGCCGCACTTCTTCATGCGCGCCTTTCCGCTCGCTGTGCAACTGTTGAGCATCCAGGTGTTCAATTTGGATAGCTTCCCGCCATGAGGCGGTCACACATGCATGATCACCGCGAATCGGACGAGAACGGAATCCGTCCGTTCCCGGGCAGGCAAAGCAGGCCGCCTTCGGGCCGGCGGTTCGGAGTCGATGTTCCATGAAAAGAAAACTGCTGGTGCTGGACAATGACGATAAATCGCTGGAAGAACTGCACGGCATATTTGCGGGGTCCGACGTCGCCCTGTTGCAGACAACGGACGTCAGATCGGCGCTCGCATGCGCGCAAGCCGACCATCCGGATGTCGCCCTGATCGATATCGGCGTATCCGGCGGAAGGGGTCTCGGCATCCTAAAAACGCTCAGGGAGAAATACCCCCGCATCGGGGTAATCGTGATGTCCGGACAAGGGACAACCGAGGACGCCATAGACGCGATGACGCAGGGAGCTTTCGATTATCTGACCAAGCCGCTTGACGGGCGCTTGGTAAAAAGCGTGGTTGAACGTGCCCTGCAGAACAGCATGCTGGGCCGCGAGGTGCGGATCATCGGAACGGAAGCGGAGGGAGCGGTCGAGGAGAACACCGCGGACGTCATGATCGGCGCCTCGCCGGAAGTCATCGAGATATGGAAGATGGTGGGCACACTGTCCGCGTCGGACGCGACGGTGCTCATTCAGGGAGAAAGCGGCACCGGCAAGGAACTGCTCGCCCGGTCCATTTACCATCATTCCCGCCGTCGTGACAAGCCGTTCCTGACCGTCAATTGCGCGGCCCTGCCGGAAACGCTCCTGGAAAGCGAGCTCTTCGGGCACGAAAAGGGGGCCTTCACCGACGCCTTCGCCAGGCGGATCGGCAGGTTCGAGCAAGCCGCCGGCGGGACGATTTTTCTCGACGAGATCGCGGAAATGAGCATGAAAAGCCAGGCGAAGCTGCTCCGCGTTCTGGAAAACCGGGAATTCTCGCGCGTCGGCGGCACCGAAACGCTCACGGCGGACGTGCGGGTCATCGCGGCGACGAACCGCAGCCTGATCGCTTCGGTCAAGGAGAAAAGCTTCCGCGTGGATCTCTACTACCGTCTCAAGGTGGTGACC
This sequence comes from Nitrospirota bacterium, assembly GCA_029858565.1. GTDB lineage: Bacteria > Nitrospirota > UBA9217 > UBA9217 > UBA9217 > JAKAHZ01. Next base: position 29,622 of record JAOUEV010000044.1, read on the forward strand.
ATCCACCTGCCTCCGCTGCGGGAGCGAATCGAGGACATCCCGCTGCTCGCCGGCCTGTTCGTCAGGCAGATCGCCCGGGAACAGCAGCAGCCTGCCGTCAGGATAGTACCCCAGGCAATGGGGCTGCTCCGAACCCATCCCTGGGAAGGCAATGTGCGGGAGCTGAAAAACGTCCTGAAGACCGCGGTCGTCTTCTGCAAAGGCGGCACGCTGCTCCCCGAGGACCTCGCCCCGCTGCTCGGCGAACCCGGGCCATCCGGTGAGCCGCCACCTGCGGCGCCCGGCGCGCCGGACAGGAAGCTGTTTCAGCCGCTCTTCGAGACCGTAGCCGGCAGCCACGCAGGAGCGGTCTACAGGAAATTCATTTCCGAAGCGGAAAAAGCGCTCATCAGCCTGGCCATGGACAGGCATCGGCAGAACGAGGTGCATGCCGCCCGTTTCCTCGGCATCAGCAGGAACACTTTGCGGCAGCGGTTAAAAACACACGGCATAAAATGATCAAACGGAAGGCAAAGTATTTTTTTGCCTTGGCTATCATCGTGATGACCAGGGGGACGGCGATCAGAGCGAGGACTGTGCCAATAATGCCGAAAGGAACAGGCGTCCTTGTACTGAACCTCCTTGCGCCATTATGTCGCGCCTGACCGGTACCAGACAGCTGCTCTTCCACATTCGGCCGTTCAAAGAGCCTGACAGGGCCAACCTCACGCGCCGTCAGCCTGCCGGGGCAGGACACACCGAACCATGGCGGCACCACGAACTGGCCGATGAAAACAATATGGAGAAGATGATAAGAACAGGCCTTGGAAAGACAAGAAATGGGACGTTTTGCCCCAAGGCTCTTTGTCCGCTATGCCTCGGCTCGACAGGAAAAAGAGCGTTCCGACGAACACAAAAGCAATGAGCGCAAGAGCGGGATCGGAAAGGGGCTTTTATCGGGCGGAAAGAGCGATGGTACGATAAAGTTCCAGAACCCTGCGAACAGGCAGAACCGGCCGATACCCTTCACAACTTTGGCAGCCTTGGCCGCGTTCAGCTCGCGTTTTCGAAGTTCGTATATGAGGTCGAAAAGGCTCATATGATACCCTTGCCAAAATGACGAATATACAGCGACCTTTCCTACGAAAGGTACTTTTCTGGCCTGCGAAAGTTCATTCGGACCGCCGAGGTAGAGTAGAGAGCTGGTCACTTGACCAGCCCTCCCTCATCAAACCGTGCATGCAGTTTTCCCGCACACGGCTTTCCGATGTTCTTCACCGTAAGGCATGCGCCTTCGTCCAACCCGCTGTCGTCGGCACTTTATAGAGCCCATACTTCTCGTACAAAGACCTATTGGTGACTCTCGTAAACCCTGCTGCCCTGCTCTTGATCTTATGCCGCTTCCGCAGATGCGTGCGTACACGCGCTTCCACATGGAACTTGAGACGGTTGAACGCCTTAGTGCTGTTGCGGTAATGAAAATATCCGACCCAGCCCCGGAGAGCGGTGTTGACCTCTTCAATTATCACGTTTGTCGGACTTTCCCGACTGAATCAAATATGTTATAGTCCGCTCAGCTATTCAATCGCACGTAGCGAGGTTGAACAGAAATGAGCGCAAAGTTTATCGATTACGATCAATCAACACTCTATTTGCTGCCGCCGTCGCTTCAGGACTGGCTGCCCGAAGATCACCTGGCCCGATTCGTCGTCGAGATCGTGGATCAGCTCGATCTCAGCTCTTTGAAAGCCGCATATGCGGGGCGCGGTTCCCAGCCTTATAATCCCGAGATGCGTCTGGCGCTTCTGTTCTATGGATACGCCACCGGGGTGTTCTCCAGCCGGAAGCTGGAGCGGAGCACCTATGATTCGGTT
>JAOUEV010000106.1 GCA_029858565.1 Nitrospirota bacterium
CGTACTTTGATCGTCTCGGCGTACCGCGTCTCTCATAGCCTCAACTTCTTGAACCGCCCGGTGCGGACCCGCATGCCGGGTGGTGTGGCAGGGGCGCGGCCTTTATGGCCGCCCCCTATGCCGATCATGATAGAAGGATGAGCGGCATGGATTTGGGTTTGCTCACTAGGATCCGAACATGGGGACAATACAAGCTGATTATTTTCTCCCCTTTCTTGCGTGCCCAAGAAAGGGGACCAAAGAAGGGCACCCGACGAAAATTCTTAACCGCCGTTCTCGGTCGTCCTCAGTACATTTCAGAAACTCGCCGAAGGAAAGTAGATCCTATATTCACCCGTCCAGGGGCCGGGTGAAGGCGGCTCGGACATCTGAAATGTTTAACCTTCGGACTCGGTCGCCCGGCTGAAATTTTCGTATGGGAATGCTTTTAAGACCTTGAAAGGCCTAATGTCCTTCTTCGTGACTTCGTGGCTTCGTGAGAGAACAGGTTCGGAGTAGTTTCTTGTATCTATCTGTGCGGCGTTGCCAGAGGCTGATCTTTTCTCACCTTTCTCGCTCGCCCGAGAAAGGTGATCCAAAGAGGGGCGCCCGGCGGCCATTCTGATCCGTTCTGCTCGGTCGTCCTCAGTACATTTCAGAAACTCGCCCTTCGAACAGGTGAAGCTCTCCGGGCTCAGACATCTGAAGTGTTTAACCCTCGGACTCGGTCGCAGGCCGGGAATGGCCGCATGGGGTTAGGTTCAACGGCGTTAAAAGCTTTTACCCAATCCCCGCATGTCCCCGGAAGCAGCCCTATAAGATTTTGGGGCACACGTGTTGGCCTGAGGAAGCGTCCCAAAGGGCGACCGCAAGGCATCGCCCTGCACAGCGATCTTCCTCCTAAAGTATTACCCCCATGTCCCTATCCTGGATTTTCGCGCTATAATATACCTTGTATCGTTGATGCAAAGGACGGATAATGTAACCACCCTTCACGCTGCTTCGACACTGTCCCTATCAGGCAAGAACTTCCGGCCGGACCCTTCTGGTCACGTGATCCAGTCCTTTTTTCCCTTTTAAGGAGACCGCTCATGAACATCCTTCTTGTCTATCCCCAGTATCCTGTCACGTTCTGGAGCTTCAAGTACGCACTGCAATTCATCGCGAAAAAAGCGAGTCTGCCGCCCCTGGGGCTCCTGACCGTGGCCGCCATGCTGCCCGGAACATGGAAGCTGCGGCTCGTTGACCTGAACACGGCGAAGCTCAGGGACGCGGACCTTCGCTGGGCTGACTATGTTCTGCTCTCGGCCATGTCCATCCAGAAAGGGTCCGCTGACGCCGTCATCAGCCGGTGCAGACAGCATGCGGTGAAAGTGATAGCAGGCGGCCCGCTCTTCACCGCCCACCCCGCGGACTACGGGCACGTTGACCATCTCGTGCTGAACGAGGCGGAGATCACGCTGCCCCTGTTCCTCGCCGACCTGGAGCAGGGCAAAGCGCAGCACCTCTACACCTCGGACCGCTGGGCGGACCTATCCCGGACGCCTGTTCCGCGCTTCGACCTTCCGGCCATGAAGCACTACGCCTCCATGAACATCCAGTATTCCCGCGGCTGTCCCTATGACTGCGATTTCTGCAATATCACCGTGCTCTACGGCCGCGCGCCGCGGACCAAGGACGCGGCCCAGGTCGTTGCCGAGCTCGAAAGCCTCCATGTCCGCGGCTGGCGTTCCAGCGTCTTCATCGTGGACGACAACTTCATCGGGAACCGGGCGAAGCTCAAGAAGGAGGTTCTGCCCGCGATCATCGCCTGGATGGAGAAACGCAAGCATCCTTTCAAGCTCTATACCGAGGTCTCGATCAACCTGGCAGACGACGATGAGCTGATGGCGCTCATGGTGAAGGCCGGGTTCGACCAGGTGTTCATCGGCATCGAGTCGCCGAACGAGGAAAGTCTTGCGGAGTGCAGCAAGCTCCAGAACCGGAATCGCGACCTGATCGCGAACGTCCGGAAGATCCAGCGCGCGGGCCTGGAGGTGCAGGCGGGGTTTATCGTGGGATTCGACAAGGACCCGGCAGCGATCTTCGAGCGTTTGATCGCGTTCATCCAGGAGAGCGGCATCGTGACCGCCATGGTGGGGCTCCTGAACGCGCCCGCGGGCACCAAACTGCACCGCCGTCTGGAGCAGGAAGGCCGGGTGCTCAAGGCCGTGACCGGGGACAACACGGACTTCTCCATGAACTTCGTGCCCAAGATGAATCCCGATGCCCTGATGAACGGTTACCGCAGGATCCTGGGAACGATCTATCACCACAAGCACTACTATGCCCGGGTGAAGAAGTTCCTGCAGGAGTACCAGCCGCCGCGGGCGAAGCGGGTGCGCTTCAAGTTCATGTACGTCCGCGCCATGGCCCAGTCCATTGTCCGTCTCGGCATCATCGGCAGGGAGCGGTACCAGTACTGGAAGCTTCTGGCCTGGTCCCTGTTCCGCAGGCCGCGCCTCCTGCCGCTCGCCATCACGCTCTCGATCTACGGATTCCATTTCCGCCAGGTCTTCCGGCGGCATGAGAAGCGGCTGAGGGCGGCAAGGGTGTAGGTCGCACGGGGATCCAGGATTTGGGGATCATGAGAACACCAGCGCGGTCTTCGCGGCCTCGCGGTCCAAAGTCCGGGGAATTCGTTCAAACGCCGCTGCATTCCGCGGGATCTTACGCAGGGCATCCCCTTTACGATAAAGAAGAAATGCGCGCAATGACAAGGTCAGAGTGCTAATCAGTGAATTGCGCCTGTTCCTGCCGGTTCCTGCGGCAGGGGACCGAATAAGTTATCCACATCTGGTGTGTGCTGATAAATGATTATTAATCAATATGTTATGTCCACTTTTGCCGGCTGATCAACATTCTCACTTCCACCGTAAAATTCCTCTTGATTTTTTTTTCGCAGGGTTATATATTTAGCACTCCCTAAAATTGAGTGCTAATCACTTAATAACGTATCACTTTTTTTAATGCGAAAGGAGTTCAAGTCTATGAGCGTCAAGTTTAAGCCGTTGAAGGACAGAGTGTTCGTGAGCTACACCGAAGAGATGACAAAGACTGCAGGCGGTCTCTACATCCCCGACAGCGCCAAGGAAAAGCCGCAGAGCGGCAAGGTCGAGGCAGTGGGCGATGATGTGAAGTCCCTGAAGGTCGGGGACAAGATCCTCTTTGACAAGTATTCGGGTTCCAAGATCAACATCGACAACGCCGACTACCTGATCATCAAGGAAGAGGACGTGCTCGGCATCCTGAGCTAAGGCAGAGCTTACTTTAGACACTGAGGACTCTGAAACGTCATTAAGAAAAGACAGTGCAGTTTCATAGTTCTTCTCAGTGTCTTCAGTGTCAATAAAAGCGAATTTTAAAGTTTTCCTAAGGAGGAAATGAATATGGCAAAGCAGCTGATGTTCGACCAGGATGCCCGCGCGGCGATCCTGAAGGGCGTGAATGTCCTCACCGACGCGGTGAAGGCAACGCTGGGCCCCAAGGGCCGCAACGTGATGATCGACAAGAAGTTCGGCGCGCCCACGATCACCAAGGACGGCGTGACCGTGGCAAAGGAAGTGGAGCTCAAGGACCCCTATGAGAACATGGGCGCCCAGCTCGTGCGCGAAGTGGCAAGCAAGACCTCGGACGTGGCTGGCGACGGAACCACGACCGCCACGGTGCTGGCCCAGGCCATCTACCGCGAAGGCATGAAGAACGTGACCGCGGGCGCCAATCCCATGGACCTGAAGCGGGGCATCGAGAAGGCTGTCGAGGCCGTTATCGAGAACCTGAAGAAGAACTCCAAGCCCGTGCACGACAAGAAGGAGATCTCCCAGGTCGGCTCCATCTCCGCCAACTCCGACGCGACGATCGGCAACCTGATCGCCGAGGCAGTTGACAAGGTGGGCAAGGACGGCGTCATCACCGTGGAAGAGGCCAAGGGCATGACCACGAGCCTCGATGTGGTCGAGGGTATGCAGTTCGACCGCGGCTACATCTCCCCCTATTTCGTTACCAACGCAGAGAAGATGGAAGCGGTGCTCGAGAACGCCTTCATCCTCCTGTCGGAGAAGAAGATCTCCAGCATGAAGGACCTGCTCCCGATCCTGGAGCAGACCGCCAAGATGGGCGCGCCCATGGTGATCATTGCCGAGGACGTCGAGGGCGAGGCCCTTGCGACCCTGGTGGTGAACAAGCTGCGCGGCACCCTCCAGATCTGCGCTGTCAAGGCCCCTGGCTTCGGCGACCGCCGCAAGGCCATGCTCGAGGACATCGCGATCCTGACCGGCGGCCAGGTCATCTCCGAGGACCTGGGCATCAAGCTCGAGTCCGTGAAGATCACGGACCTCGGCCGTGCCAAGAAGATCTCCATTGACAAGGACAACACCACCATCGTCGAAGGCGCCGGCAAGAACGAGGCGATCCAGGGACGGGTGAAGCAGATCAAGGCGCAGATCGCCGAGACCACCTCGGACTACGACCGCGAGAAGCTCCAGGAGCGGCTTGCCAAGATCGTGGGCGGCGTGGCCGTGATCAACGTCGGTGCAGCCACCGAGACCGAGATGAAGGAAAAGAAGGCCCGTGTCGAGGACGCGCTGCACGCGACCCGCGCGGCCATGGACGAGGGCATTGTTGCCGGCGGCGGCGTGGCCCTGATGCGCTGCATCCCGGTGCTCGACAAGCTGAAGCTCGGCGGCGACGAGCAGATCGGCGCGAACATCGTGAAGAAGGCGCTCGAAGAGCCGATGCGCCAGATCGTGAACAACGCCGGCCTCGAGCCGTCGGTGATCGTGGACAAGGTGAAGTCCGCGGACAAGCCGAACTACGGCTTTGACGCGCAGAAGGAAGAGTACGTGGACATGCTCCAGGCGGGCATCATCGACCCGACCAAGGTCACGCGCTCGGCACTCCAGAATGCGGCCTCCGTGGCGAGCCTCATGCTCACGACGGAAGTGATGATCACCGAACTGCCCGAGGAGAAGGGCGGCGGAATGCCCCCGATGCCCGGCGGCATGGGCGGCATGGGTGGAATGGGCGGCGGGATGTACTAAGCTGTACAGAAATAAGAGAAGCAAATCAAAGCCCGGAGAGCGAAAATTCTCCGGGCTTTTCTATTATTTGTTTGTGTTTTTTTCGTTATAGTACTCTCACAAAAAAATGGGAGGGTGTAGCAGCCCCTCAGGCCACCTGCTCATAAAACTCCACAACAGAACTGAATATCTTAATATGCTTATCCGGTTAAAGCACCTTTTGGGTAGTTTTCACAATCGGCGCGTTAGGATGAATCCATTTCCCGCTATAGAGTGTTTTATATTCGGGCCATTGCTCCACGTTCGTTGACAACCCGAGTAAAGTTTGAAAAGCGGCCATCGGAGTCTTTCGCCGATTGAACCGAAACACAAACTCATTGAGGTACGCTTGCAAATGTTTCGGGCTAACTCCATGGAAAGTTCCTTTAAGCCATGTTTTGAGATTTCCGAAAACGATATGAGCTTTCGGAAGTGCTACGTCAACATCATCGGGAGCGATAGGTCTATGATCGTAACCATGCTTGCTCAAATTGCGATAGCTGGAAAATCCGTCTGTCTCAACGTAGCTTCCCGGTTCAATGGTTTCTTTTATGAAACCGAGCAAGGTTTCTTCTGTTACGTTCGGGATTTTTCTCAAACGTATGCGGCCCATGAATTTATCCTTGCGCTCAACAGCGGCGACAACGATAGCTTTCTTTGCTCCACGGCCTCTCTTACCGCCTGTAGTTGGACCGCCGATATACGTTTCATCAACTTCGACCGTGCCGCTAATCTTGTCCCGATCATGGCGCACCATTGAGGCGCGAAGTTTTTGAAGCAAATTATAAGCAACCTCATACCGCTTTAATCCTAGCTGTCTTTGAAGCTGTAAGGCTGATACTCCCGGCGTTTCGGTTGTCATAATATAAGCGGCCCAAAACCACAGCAAAAGCGGCTGTTTTGTGCGGTGCATAACAGTACCAGCGGTTAAAGATGTTTGATGCCCTTTGCTCTTGCACTTGAATATTCTGCGAGTTTCGATGAAATAAAACTCACGATCCCCGCAGACAGGGCAAACAAAACCGTTAGGCCATCGGGACTTGAAAAGATACTCTTCACAGTCACGCTCTGACTGAAATGTTCTTTGAAATTCGATGATACTTTTTGGATAAGGTAAGTGATTCATATTGACCTAGGGTAATGCCATTTCCCATTATGAAATATAAGTTTGTGATCTTTAATCAATCTGCGAAAACATTTTTTAACGTAACGTGGTGGGCTGTTGGGATAGAATCTGATTAGAATAGATTCGTTAATTTCTCCATTAGATTCTAGCGAATTAGCAATGTTTGGCAAACTTTCAACAATTGGTTTATATGTATCCCAGAAAAGCTCAAAGTCTGCCCTTAATGAAATCACAATGAATAGCAACGGTAGTTCAAATACTATTGTTAAGGTTGTAAATTTATCAGGATTAACTAAATAAATTATAATAGGTGCCATAGCAACTAAGAACCATGCAAATAATGTTTTTATGTCTTTTTGAGTATACATATCCTTAAACTCCAAAATACTAGGAAAGTTCATAACCCACCTCCGTTAAATTTGAGATGGGGTTAGAGTATCATATCACCCGGCCTCTGGCAATCGAAAAGGTGAGCTAACCGGATAAGCATATATCTTAATATTTAAGCCGGATCCCATGGGATACTACTTTAAATTCGTTCCTATAGAGAGTAGAATTTTGCCTATAGGAAACGTTGAATAGGTGACTATCGGCTGTTTAATTTATGTTCGCTAATTCAATAAAATTATTAACGCATTGTTTATTAATAAAATATCTACACAAATATTTGATATTGACATATTAACAATTTTGTTATATAACACTTGTGTTGTCTAACACTGTCGTCGTTTAATCGGAGGATACATGGATGCGCCCGGTTTCGTAATTGGAAATGTTGCAAAGGGAAGGGATTTTTGGGATAGAGAGCACGAGGTACACGCTATCTGGCAGGCTCTTGAAAAGGGATCTGTTCTTCTGAAAGCGCCAAGGCGATTTGGAAAGACAAGCATTATGTATAGCGTTTATGAGAATCCAGCACCTGGCTTCAAAACAATCTTTCTTGATACAGAGGGCATGGGAGAGCCTCAGGATTTTATCAGCGCATTGATCACGAAAATATTATCAGATTCCATTATTCGCAAAAAGGCAGTGTCTTTGGTGAAGCAATTGTCAGGATTATTCGAAAAAATAGAAGAAATCGGATTTGCTGATGCGAGGATAAAATTAAAAGAGAAGGTTGGTGTTCATTGGCAAGAGCAGGGTACTGATCTTATCAAGCGCGTTTCAGAGTATGAGGGAAAGGTTCTCTTTGTTGTCGATGAACTACCAATGCTCATTCAAAACATCGCAAAAAAGAGTGGTGCTGATGCTGCTTGTGAATTTCTTAACTGGTTTCGGGCGCTCAGGCAGATGCCGGAAATGGGTGGTGTTCGATGGCTTGCAGGAGGTTCTATAGGAATCGAGCATGTCCTGAATATGGTAAACGCAGGGGTGAAGACGATTAATGATTTTGCAATGATTAGGATTGGACCGTTTCCGGATAATGTAGCGGGAAAATATATACGGGAACTTTTAATGAACGAAGGAAAATTAAAAAAAATATCACCTGTGGTTATTAAAGACTAGGGTTTAGAGTTTCGTGTTCTTTGTCATGAAGAAAAAACGCTTCGTTTTGACGAAAATGCTTGACAGGACGAGGTGGTTCGGGCAGCCGCACTTTCAAAGCGGAAGTTAGGCTTTGAAAGTGC
>JAOUEV010000107.1 GCA_029858565.1 Nitrospirota bacterium
GTGGGGAGGATAGGTTTCCTGGTAATTCATGATGTAGGATGCGTAGGATCGCGTTGATGCTCTATACACTTCCAATGGCATGCGCCTGAGATCATCGAGACGATGTTTCAGAAGTTCGTAATCATCATCCCTGCATACGATGGCAGGATCGAAATCATTGTATAATATCGTCCCGGTAAAATCAAAGTATAAAGCTTTTTTCCCCCAGCCGAATGCCTCACGCAATGCTGTAGATGCAATGCTGACAATAAGACTGCTGTCATCCATGATCGGGTAAATATTGCGTTCCTTGAAATCAGGATCTATGCATACCACCTGCTCCGGGTAGATCGACTGGAAATACTCTTTTTCATCGCCATAGACAGGGATAATCCGGTCCGCACTTACGGGCTCGCTTCGCAGCGCAATACACGCAGTTAGATTATTCACTCTGATATAGCGTGCCAAGAGGCTGTCCATCTTGTGCATCGCTTTCATGGTCATCTGCACGTCAGGGCCATTCCCGATATTCCCTCGCCAGCAGGATACGATGCAGATATCATATTTCTGCTTGTCGCTTACGCTTCGATTTATTGCCGTTACATACCGATAATATCCACCAAGAACTGATCCCACAGGATAGTAGTTGTCGATCCTGTGGCCAAATTCTGCATACAGATCCCTTTCATAATTGCCAAAGCAGAAAAAGTGATTGATCCTGTAAGGCGTGGTCAATCCGCGAAATTCTACCCTGGTGCGGCTGCCGTTCTGGATTGCAATGAATTCAGCATCTTGATAATGGTCGCACAGCCAGTGGAACATGGGATAATTATCTATCCAGGTAACGACGACCTTGGGGCGAAAACACTTGATGCAACTGAGAAGGTAAATACGCCTGATTTGACGTGCAATAGAGCGTGGCATTTGCCATAGTTCGCTGCTGTCCGAAAAGTTCAGGTATCGCAGAAATAGAAAGAAATAAAGAAAAATTCGTATGCCAATGAACAGTTCTTCAACCTGTGAGTCGAGAACATGCGCCGGCAGATCCTGTAAAATATACTTCTTGATCCTGTTGCTGCCGGTTCGCTCGAAGATCAGGATATCTGTCTGCTGAGGACTCCTGAAAATGACTTTTCGTTTTATAGCGGTCATGCAAAAGGTATCGGATCACAGCAATGCAACAGGTCAGGTGTTTGTTGAAAGCATCTGCTGCGCCAGGGCTGACAATGCTTTTCGATCTTTCTTGCCGCTCGGCGAAACCGGGAACACCTCGATGGTGATTATTTTCTTAGGGAAGAAGATCCGTTCCAGGTGTTTGATGCTGTCTTCGCGAATATGCCGTTCCACGGTTTTGCTGACCTGGTGCATCGTAAAGGCCACGCAACCGGTGACTACCTGGTTCTCGTCTCTAAGTGGAACAACCACGGCATCACTGGTTTCCGGATACCGGCCGAGAATCGCCTCGATCTCCCCTATCTCGATCCTGCGTCCGCCAAGTTTGATCTGGCTGTCCTTGCGTCCGATGCATTCCAGATTCCCATCGGCGTTATAAAAACCGAGGTCGCCCGATTTGTACCATCGGGATCCGCTATGATCCCAGGGGAAGGACACGAATGCGGCTTCCGTCTTGACCGGGTCGTGTAAATAGCCTCTGGTGATCTGGGGGCCCTTGTATACGATCTCTCCTGTTTCCTGGGAAGGCAATCTATTTCCTGCATCATCGATCAGCGCAAATTCATGATCCAGAAAAGCCCGGCCAATGGGGATGATCGAGTTCTTAAACGATTTGGCATGTTCGGACGGACCATAGAGGTAGCGGGAAATGTAGATCGTTGCCTCAGTCGGGCCATAGAGATTTTCCACGGTGCTGTTCGGTGCGGCTTGTTGCCATGCGTTGGCAAGCTGTTGAGGAAACTGTTCACCACAGAACATGCTGTACCGCAGATCCGGGAACACTGCAGGTTTGAGTTTGCCCATCTTGTTCATGAAACCAGCTACCGCAGGCACTGAGTTCCAGTACTCGATACGTTCCCTCTGGATAAATTCGTGCGGGAGCAGCATTTCTTCTTCCGGTAATACACACAGCACACCACCCTGTGTCCAGGTGAAGAACATGTCCGAGACCGAAGGATCAAAACTAAAATCGAAGGTTTGCGAAGCTCGAAATCCCGCCTCCAGGCGGTAAATTGCAGACATGCTCCTGAGAAATGCAAGGATGTTTGAGTTCTGTACTTGGACACCTTTGGGCACACCTGTTGATCCGGATGTATAGAGAATATAGGCCAGGTCCTCAGGTTTCGATTCAAGGGGACGCGCGAGCGGCGTCAGGTTCCGCAGAGAGCCTTCTCCCCGCCAGTTTGCCTTGCCCGAGGGAGCCTCTCCTTCCGGAACGATGACTACTTCGATTGAAGTCGCTTCTCCGCAGGAAAGAACAGGTTCGAGAAGCTCGAGATCAGATCGGTCTCCGATCAGAAAACGAATCTTCGCATCCCGCAGCATCGCGAGAATCCTGTCTTCGTTATACTTCGGGTTGATCGGCGTATAATGACAACCGGCGTAGAGAGCGGCAACGACGCCTACATAGGACGACAGTTTTCTCTGCCCGACAATACCGATCGTCTCCCTGAACGCGCCGCATTCATTTAGCGCGGCTGCAACGGCCAGGGCACGAACGTTTAATTCATCATAGGTGATGCCCTTGTCCCGGATTCGCAGGGCTTCCCGGGAAGAGAAGGACGTTGCCTTATCATGCAGTATTCTGGAAAGCGAAATTGTCATGAGTAATCTGTTATCACTGGTTGACCAGATCGGCAATTGCCTTTACCGAAGTGGCCCGGGAAATATCGAGCGGCGAAAGAGAAACGCCCATTTTATCGGCCACGGCGACCATGATCGACATGTGATTCAGCGAATCCCAGCTGCTGACATTATGCATATCCGACTCTGCGGTGATCTCTGCCTCGCTTAATACGGAGGAAACGACAGCGACCACCTCTTCGATACTGTGTTTCGTCTTAACTGCCGGGTGGCTGTCGCGCAGGAAAAAATAATCCCTGCTGACCATACCATACTGCCATCCGTCAACAAAGACGCCTTTTTTGCAGTAGTAGTCCCTCAGGGTCCCTTCGTGTTTCATGCCGGCAGCGAGAATGGATGCTATCGTTCTATCATTTGTCACCATGGTAATTCCATGCAATCTGTTCAGCTGAAGAACTTCGAACACATAGTGCTTCAGCATCTCCTGGATCTGCAGTACGTAACCGCTGCCCCAGAGTGCGGGATCGACCCCGTACCCCCATTCGATCGATTTGCGATCATAATGCAGTGAGACCAATGATGCGGTCCCGACAAGGTAGTTATCTTGTTTGCGTCTGACAAACCAGTACATTGCGCTTCTCTTCAGAACGTCTGCGGCCATTCGCTTCTGAAGTTTATCGATGTAGGCCCTGGTTGCATCAATGGTCTCAAAGGGATCAAATTCAAAGAACTCATAGAGCCGTTTATCAACAGAATAGCGGTGCATTTCCTCCAGCCCGGACATGGATAACCGTTCAAAATAGAGTTCGGTCTCGACCGGTCCGTGAGCAATTCCGGGAACAAGTGCTCCCGGCACGACCTGGTCGAACCTCCGGTAAAATTCAGCTTCGTCAATCATAGGCGGTTGCTGCCGCTCTTTCGGCAAGGAGGTCACCATGCGCTTCTTCCGCCATCCATGACAATATTCTGGCCGTTGAGATAGGCAGAGGCATCGGAGCAAAGAAACTGCACTGCTGCACGGTATTCCTCCCGGCTAGCCATGCGGCCGAGCGGGATCAGGGAAGAAAGACGCTTCACGAACTCTTCCCCCTGCCCGTTGAATATACCGCCCGGAGATAAGGCATTGGACCGAATCCCGCGGTCTGGCCAGTACGTTGCAAGGTAGCGTGTCAGTCCCACCAGCCCTGTCTTGATAACGGAATAGGTAACAGGCTTAACCGGCTGAAGGTCTTCCGGGAGGCCCTGTTTTCGATAGAGCCTCTGGTCGGGCGAAAAAACGGACAGATCGGAGGCGATATTCAGGATTACCCCGCCCTTCCCATCACGCGCCATGGCTGTGCCGAAGATCTGGCTGCAGAGGAATGCACCGGTGAGACCTACTGCGATCTGCAGATTCCACTGTTCCAGAGGGAAATTCTCCAGACGCGAGGTTTCCAGCACGCCGCGATCTCCCTGCACCTTCGGATCGATCGCCGCATTGTTGATCAAAATGTCAATGCGCCTTCCGATTGTTTCCAGCTCGGCGGCAACCGTACGAATTGAATCTAGTCGCGAGACATCCATGACCTTGGTGAGCACTCGTGCCGGGTCGATATCGTTGAGAAGCTTTTTTTTGGCTTCGAAGAGAGCCGTCTCGCTGATATCGGTGAGGACGATCATTGCACCGGTTTCCAGAAGTGCAGCAGCATGTTCAATCCCAAGCAAACCAGCACCGCCGGTCACAAGGGCTGTTTTGTTTGTCAGGTCAAATTTACTGATAGGTTGACTTTTACTCATGATCATTTCCTCAATTATTACTCATCAGGCTCTGGTCTACCTTTTCTGCGGCCCCGGTATTCATGGAACGTTGCGCCGCCTCCACAATCGCAAGAGAACCAGCGGCTGAATCCAGCGAAGTAATTGTATCTTCAAGCGACCATTTCAACAGGAATCGTTCGGCTTGTGCTACGAACATGTCATCGTTTGTGAATCTCGAGTCGGTAAATTCGTCGAATTTTGCTGAGAACGGTGTAATGATTAGCTTGTTCGGTCCCCCATCCCAATAAATATCACCTTTTGTACCAGCGATATGAAAAGAGCGTGACTGCTTTTTATGCATGAAGCACAGCGTGATTTGTACAGAAAAGGAAACATATAGTAGAGTCATTTGTACGGTGTCTTCTACATCCAATCGGTCAGCACAACGGTTGCCTCCGGAACAAAAGACTGATTCCGGCATTCCAAAGAACCAATTGGCAAGATCAATTTCGTGAATTTCAGTAAGCAGCACTCCGCCGCCCATGTCGGATCGAACTGCATACAGCTTTCGCCAATCCTCATACGGATGCCAGGAAGGCACGTGAGAATAGACTGTGAATGTAGCAGCAACTGGCTTTCCAATGACGCCTGTTTTCACCGCATCGTGGGCACGAGCAATATAAGGATGGAAACGGCGTTGAAAGGAAATATGAAAAGGAAGACGTTTCGCCAGAATCCCTTTTTTGAAATTCAAAAAACCGGAAAGATTTTCAGCCCAGGGTTTTTCTACAAGAACCCCGCTTCCTGCTTCAAGAGCCATCAGCATCGGTTCTCTATGGCAAGAGGTTGGCGTTGAAACCACAGTTAGATCGGGTCCCGAGGCAAAAGCTGCTCCAAGGTTGTCAAAAGTGTGAAGATTGTATGCTGTTTCCAGGGAATGCTGAGTATCTACGGTAAAATCCGGACGCAGTAAGGGTGTCATCCCTGTGCGGCGATAAGCAGTAAAAATAGTGGTTTCCGGAAGCAGCTTGCGGAAAATGCGTAAATGGCGTTGTCCTGCCCCGCCTAGCCCAATAAACAGTATCCGCGAGAAGCTCACAGCGAGAATCCTTCTGCGTGGAAATATTTTACCAATCCAATATTATACTCTGCCGTTCGAACAGGGTTTTTCCCACGCTGTGTTTCAAAAGTGTATGGTCCATCATACCCTATATCAGCGAGTGCTTCGAACGTTGTACGAAAATTCACCAGTCCGGTTCCTAATAAGACATTTTCATTAGACGCATTTTTATCTTTAATATGGACATGACTGATTCTTTTTCCCAGCAGCCTGATATCTCCGGGCACATCATGGCCAAAAGCAATGCGGTTACCGGTATCATACACAACGCTAAGTGATGGATGATTGATTCGATCCAGTACAGAGACCAGTTGGGAACTGTTCAAAGCAGTTTCCAGACAGACGGTCATGTGAGACTCTTTTGCTTTATCTGCAATGACACGAAGGGGCTCGATGAAGGCCTGAGTATTTTCAAGAGTCAATTCAGACCGCTCAAACAAGGGTAAAATATATTTATCGCATCCCAGACGTGCACCCCTATCAATAAGACGCATGTTCTGCTCAAGAACATCATCATTTCCCGGCAAAGGATGATCTATGATGAAATCATTACAAAAAGCATGTAATGAAAGTCCATTTCTCTTCACGAGTGATTTGATTTGGTTGGTACCATCATCGCTCCATAGCGGATTAGCAGCATTATGATTCCGCTCTGCAATAATCTCGATGAAATCAATGCTGAGTGCCGCTGCAAGAAAAAATTCAGCCTGCCAGTGCTCCTGCGGAAACCATTGCAACTGACCAGGAGGAGCTTGAATGAGTCTTCCTTGCACCATGCCAAATCTCAGATTATGGTGCTTTGTCATTCGGATCATCCTTTTCGGCCGATATTATCTATCAATGATGACAAAATGTCGACCTTATGTCGTGCTTCGCCTAAATCTCTATAGTTTGTCTTGAATGCCATTATCTTTTTCTGGTAATCTTCTGCGATGGGACAGAGGCCCAGTTCAAAAACCTGATTCCCCATTTTCTTTCCCCTGAGAGATGGTTCCAAATAGGGGTTTTTCCAACAGGCATAAAAACCGTCACCGCCACTTTCTTTGTATTTCGAGTAGAACTCTTTCCAGGGAATATTTTTATGCTGAGCACCGAGATATAAGACACCAAAGGTAAAATAGCTATGATTTGAATGACTAGGCACCTTTTGTGATTTAAGCCAACTGCAGCCGTCAATAGCCTCGAGAAACATCTTTCCGACAGCCTTCCGTCTTTCCACAAGATGATCGATGCGTTCAAACTGAGCCAGCCCAACGGCTGCAGTGACCGCGTTCATTCGATAATTCAAGCCAATGGTGTCAAAGCGCTCGTAGTCAGGATCTTGATAAACAGAAGAAGCAAGGCTTGTGCGACCTGCGGCAGCGGTGAGGCCCCGATAACCAATTCCGGCAAACTTGCGGGCACGAACAGCCAGTTCTTCATCGTTGGTAACAATCATGCCACCTTCACTACCAGACGTCATATGCTTTGATTTTTCGAAGCTAAAAACACCCATATGCGCACTGGTACCTGCTATCCGACCCTTGTATAAACTCATCACAGTTTCAGCAGAATCGTCAACAACAATCAGATTGTGTTTTTTTGCAATTGCCATAATAGGGTCTATATCAACAGGCAAGCCGTATAGGGAGACAACAATAATCGCTTTCGTCTTTTTGGTGATTTTATCCTCGATCTTCTTTGCGTCGATATTCCAGGTGTCCGGGTCAATATCCACAAACACGGGAATTGCACCGAGATGATACGTTACATAAGCATCCATAACAACGGTCGTTGCCGGCTGGATAACCTCATCTCCGGCACCGACACCGGCTGCATAGAGCGCCGCATGTAATCCGGACGTCCCGGAGTTCACTGCAATCGCATAAGTCGCTCCTACCTTCTTTGAAAATGCTTCTTCAAAGCGCTGAACCCAAGGAAAAGATTTATTCTCAGGGTTTTCCGTATCCAATGCGCGCAATACATATTCAGCCTCATTGCCATTAAACTTACCGAATGGATTCTTTACGTTACTTATCATGTGGCTCCCCTCATATTTTCTTTGCTTTTTGCGCAGCTTTCCATTCATCATTAAGAAACCAATTAATTTTATAGAGGTCTGGATTTTTGGCAAACAGCTGTAATATCTCATCCCTATGCGCCAGATTGCCGAGCATCCTGCATATTGAAGCAAGAAGCCAATAGTCTTCATCATAATCAAGGGTTAGACGTAATTT
>JAOUEV010000108.1 GCA_029858565.1 Nitrospirota bacterium
TCCCGCGGGGGCGTCATTGGGCGCAAGCAATGAGTACATTGCCAAGCCTCTGGAAATGGAACAGCGCATGAGACAATCGACCGCTTGCATCGATGCAGGTCTCTCGACGCAGTCCTATGCGCTGCCTTTGATCACGGAATGGTCTGACCCGCAGGTCGGCGCCGAACCCACGGGGTCGGCTCTCCTGAACGGAGGAGCGCCTTCAGTCGTCGGCGGCGTGGTGCAGTAAAAACGCAGCAGTTTGAAACATCAAAGGCGGAGTCTCTTGGGAGGCTCCGCCTTTTCTTTTGGAATTAATTCTGTAATCCTTTGATCCTCTTACCCCTTGTTGTTCTTGCTTTCCTCCCACAGTTTGTCCATCTCCTCCAGCGTCATGTCGTTCAACGATTTTCCGATCAGCGAAGCCTGTTCCTCAATATGCCGGAAGCGATGGATGAACTTGGAGATGGTCTTATGCAGGGCGTCGTCGGGGTTCACACCCAGGAAGCGGGAAATATTGACGAGCGTGAAGAAAACATCTCCCAGCTCTTCTTCGATCTTCTCGGCGTCCTCGTTTTTCAGAGATTCCTTGAACTCGGCGATCTCCTCGTCGAGTTTGGGAAGGACCTCTTTCAGGTGGTTCCAGTCGAATCCCACCTTGCTGGCCTTTTCCTGCAGACGATGGGCGCGAAGAAGGGCCGGAAGGGCGCGGGGAACCCCTTCAAGGACCGATTTTCGGTCCTCATGGCCTTTTTCTTTGCGTTTTATCTCTTCCCAGTTCGCTACTACCTCGCCGGCAGTGGACACCTTTACATCTCCAAATACGTGAGGGTGGCGGCGGACCATCTTGTCATGTATGGCTGATGCTACATCAGCGAGAGTGAATTGTCCCTGTTCCTCAGCGATGCGGCTGTGAAACACTATCTGGAAAAGGAGGTCCCCCAGCTCATCGCGTACTTTGTCGGAGCTTCCTTCCTCGATCGCCTCGATGACCTCGTAGCATTCTTCAACAAGATAGGGCTTCAGCGTCTCGGGAGTCTGCTTCTTGTCCCAGGGACATCCTTGCGGGCCGCGAAGACGCGCCATGAGCGCAACGAGATCGGAAATCGCCCTGTCAACACCATCGGCATTGCTCATGGGCCGTAGGTTACACAATGGCATGAGCCATTTCAAGCTTTTTTCTTGAAAGGGGTATACTCTTATGGTAAGGTAACACAAAAATTGAAAGGAGCCGTACTCATGCGAAGCAAGATATTCTCCCTGGTGCTCATCCTTTTCGCGTTCCTTTTCCTTACCGCCATGGGCGGCAAGGGAGGCGGTTTCGAGCGCGCGCCGCGCGTGGAGAAAAGCTTCTCCGTGACCGTGACCGACGCGTCGGGAAACAAGATCAGCGGAGAGAAGTTCAGCTGGGAAGGCCGTATCCATTTCGCAGGCTATCTCGGCATGGCGAGCGTTACTATTCCTTTTGACAAGATCAAGGACCTCTCCATTGGTGAGAAGAAGGAAAAGAAGGTCAAGGTGACCGCCCACCTCCGCGACGGCAGCGAAGCGGCGTTCGAGATAGATGCTGATTCGCGCTGTTACGGTGAGGCGCCTTTCGGGAGCTTCATGCTGATGATGGAAGAGATCAAGGGGATCGCTTTCAAATGAACGCTGTGTGCTGCCGCGCTTGGTTGATCTGAACTGAATGAATGCGGGAACCCATGGCATAGGACCTCCTGACGCGGCGGGCATCAAGGCGCTGCTTGCCGTGGAAGAAGCCGGCTTACGGAACGCTCACTTCGCCGGTACGGGAGGTGGCGAGATCGTCGAGCGCCGGACAGCGCTTATCGACAGGACGCTTCGCACCCTTTACCAACGATGGTCGTCTCACCCGGACATGCCGATACTTGTCGCTGTTGGCGGATATGGCCGGGGAGAGCTCAATCCCCATTCCGATATAGACCTCCTGTTCCTGTGCAGGCGCGATAACGATCGCGACCTGGTCACATCGTTTCTTTACGCTCTCTGGGACATCGGTATGGACATCGGCTACAGCGTTCGTACTGTTCCCGAGTGTGTTGATCTGGCCAGGGATGATGCCAAGATCAGGACCTCGCTTCTTGAATCACGCCTCGTAGCCGGAGATACTGCCACCTACTCCGCTTTTTCCAAGACCATGCATTCCGAGGTCTTCTTCCGCAAGCCTGACAAGTTCATCGAGGAAAAGCTCTCCGAGCGCGGTTCGGTGCGCCTGAAATACGGGGGGTCGCTCTATCTTCGAGAGCCGAACATCAAGGAAAGCGCGGGCGGTCTCAGGGATTTTCACACTGCCCGATGGATCGCCTTTACTTCCTTTCGCACATTCGCCTTCAGTGATCTGGTCCGGGACGGCGTTATCACGGCCGGCCAACTGGCGGTCTTTCTTCGTTCACGGAACTTTCTCTGGAGGATCCGGAATGAACTGCACTATCTGTCAGGCAGGAAGAACGACCATCTGACCTTCGACATTCAGGATGCCGCGGCGCGTGATTTCCGGTTCCGGGATACCGGTCAACTTATTGCGGTTGAACGGTTCATGAAGACCTATTTTATCCACGCGCGGAACATCCTGGACTTTTCCCGCATTGTTACCGAAAAAGCGCTCAAGGGACCGGGAGGTTCATGGTTCCAGCGGACCAGGAAGCTGGGACCTTTTTCGCTTGTAGGCCGAACCCTGATACTTTCCGGAGAAACTCCTTCCCGCGAGGACCCATCGCAGCTTTTTACTGCTTTTGCAATATATCAAGAACGCAATGTGCGATTTTCGGATGGGCTCAAGAACCTCATTCTCTCGTGCAGGTTCAATGACGAGGTCCGCAGTTCAGCAGCTGCGTCAAAGGCCTTTCTGGCGATCCTGGACAATCCGACGAATCTCGCGGACACGCTGGTCCTGATGCGTGATATGCGGTTCCTTGGACGCTATCTTCCCGAATTCCGCGCCATCGAGGCGCTTGCACGCCACGATTATCACCATACCTATACCGTTGACGAGCATATTCTGACAGCCATGCGGAATCTTGAAAATGTCTGGCAGGGACGATATGCTGCCTTGACCACCCTGGCGGAAGCGCTTCACGAAGTCAGTAAGCGCTGGGTCCTGACGCTTGCCCTGCTATTGCACGATCTGGGCAAGGCTTATCGGGGGAGCCATGAGGTGCGGGGGCGGGAGATAGCGGAACGGATACTGGAGCGTCTGAGGATCGCGGGGCCTGATCGTGAAAGGATCCTGTTTCTCGTGGGGAACCATTTGGTCATGGCGGTTCTGTCGCAGCGTCGTGAACTGTCGGACGGGAAGGTCGTTGATGATTTTGCCGGGTCGGTCGGTGACCGCGAGACACTGAACATGCTCTACCTGTTGACCTATGCGGACCTTTCAGCGGTCAGTCCGAACGCCTGGTCCACCTGGAAAGCGACGCTGCTGCAGGATCTCTATCTCCGGACCAGGGATCATCTCGAAAAAGCCGTGTCAAGGATGGCCCCCGGGGACAGGATCGCGGATATATCGCGAAAACTGCGGGATGCGGCACGAGAGCGGTTCCCGGACCAGGAGATCGACAAGTTCCTCCGTGCAATGCCGGAGTCGTATCTGCTATCCGCATCCCTGTCACGCATGGTGTCCCATCTTGAACTGGTCGAGCGGTTGCAGACGGAGCAGCCGGTCATCGTTCTGCGTCACCATGATGACCGCGGTTATTCAGAATTGACGATATGCGCCTATGACGCCTACGGAATGTTCTATCGCACCGCGGGGACTATCGCGGCCCAGGGGCTGAATATCCTCCGGGCGCAGGTCTACACAGCGCGGAACGGCATCATGTTCGATACGTTCCAGATCACCGATGAGAACGGATCTATTGTCAAAGATGAACGGATATGGAAGACAACGATCGAGGAGCTTCGAGAGACCTTGCGTACCGGCGGCAGGCCGCCTTCGACAGGCGGGACAGCGTACCCACGGAAACTGGTGGGTCATGTCGACCCGGCGGTGGAGTTTGATAATGATACTTCTCAGTCCTTCACGATCATCGATGTTTCAGCGCGAGACCGGGTCGGCTTGCTCCATAGCATTGCCAAATCGCTCTATGATCTTAATCTGGATATTGCATCGGCAAAGATCGTTACCGAAGGGATCAGAGCACTTGATGCATTTTACGTGACAGACCTTCTGCGGGAAAAGATCATCGATCCCGCGAGACTCGCCAAGATCAAGTCAACACTCGTTCAGGTCCTTGCGCTCCCTGGTTAGCTTTATCGAAAAGAGATGTAGCCTGGGTCCGACCGTAATCATGAGTGATGAAGTCTGATTATCAGGCAGCCACTCTGCCAGTGTCGAATCGCCATGCATATGGATGATGGTAAGTGCTTCAGGCATACTGTGCTGACATGAAAAAGAAACTGATCATATTCGCCGGTATCGTCGTGGTCCTCTTTGGAGGGCTATGGGCGTACGTGCGAAGCGACGATTGCTCGCTCCGGATCAGGCCTCTTGTGGCCGGGCCGCTGGAGCAGGCTTTGGGACCAGGAGCGCGTGTCGGTCGGGTGAGGGCGAACCTGTTTCCGCTCTATCTGGAAGTTCGAGATATTGCCGTCCCGGGTGGCGGTAATGCTGCGGCGATCGCGGTCCGTCGTATCCGGGTATATCTTAATCCGCTGCCGCTGATCTACCGGACGGTTGCGATCTCTTCCGTGATGATCCAGGAGCCGAGAGTCGAAGTCCGCCGATCAAAAGAAGGAGTTGTCGATATGCAGGAAGTCGTTGAGCGCGTGCGCTCCAATCTTGCATCAAAAAGCACCGGCAGCGGGCCAGCCGCTTCTATCAGGGTCCGATCGATCAATGTGCGAAACGCGGTCATTCGTGTCCATGACGATGGGACCGGCGGGAAGGCGACAATCAACGGCCTCAGTCTCAAGTCCTCGCTAAGCAGCGAGGGAGAAATCGGTCTTCGTGTAACATCCGGTGCTGTCGCGCTGATGGTCCCGGACCACCCTGAGTTGAAGATGAGCCTTCGCGCATCAGCATCAGTGCGGCAGGCGCGTGTCGACGTAGGTACGGTGGAACTTTATTCGGATACTTCGCGGTTCACCGCATCAGGATCGCTCGATCTCAAAACAGGCGATGTCCGGATGAACGGCGCGGTCACTGCCGGCACCGGGAAACCATTGGGAAGATTGTTCAAGAAGAAAGCAAAACAACTCCAGGGGCGCCTTGACGCTGAGTGGACTGTGGGCGGCACTACCTCGGATCCTGCTGTGGAGATTGTGGCTCGATGCGCAGACGTTCCGATGGGGGAGTTCACGGTTAACAAAGCGAGCCTCCGTCTGTCCTTTCGTAACCGCACCGCCGCGATCTCCGGTGACGGGTGGGAGCTGTCCCGAGGCGAAAGATCGCTTGCGGTCCGTGGTCTCTCGGCGCATCTGGGAATCAGCAAGGATGGAGTGGATGTCATCGATGCAGCCATAACCACTTCGGATGCGTCCGTAAGCCTGAGCGGCAGGGCAGGAGTAGCCGAGGGCTACAGGATGGCATTCATCATCCGGTCAATGGGAACGGGATCGACGCTCGCTGTCTTGACAGGTGTGAATTTGGATGGTCCTGTATCGGTCCAGGGCACGCTCACAGGAAAATTCGCCGATCCCGAAGTAGAAGGCACCGTGACCGCGGGTCCAATGCACGTTCGAAATGTTCTTTTTCAAAACATATCAGGAATGATCAGGCTGCGAAAGGGGATGCTGTCCCTTGAAGGCATATCCATAAGGCAGGACAGTTCTAAATATCTTATGGACGGGACTGTCGATCTTTCCGACCCGGAGCCCCGGTATCACGCGAGGCTCAGTGTTATCAAGTCCGATGTCGTAGGAATAGTGGCGCTGTTCTACAAACGAATACCCTTGGACCTTTCGGCTACCGGTGAGATCAGGTTCGATGGAACGAAAAAAGAATTTACCGGTCACGGTCGTCTCGAATTTGCGGCAGGAGTTGCCTATGGAGAACCCTTTGACCGGGGAACGCTGATCGTAGACCTGTCATCAACGCGAGTAACTTTTACAGATATAACGCTCATAAAGCGGGACGGTTCGATCACCGGAAAAGGATGGATCGGATTTGATGGCACTTATGAAGCTCAGGTGACGAGCACGGACGTTGACCTTTCCGAAGTGAAGCACCTGGACGGGCTGAATGTTGCAGGACCTTTCACCCTTGATATCCGGTCCGGGGGCAGTTTTTCCCGGCCGACCGTACATGCAGAGGCGACAGCGGAAGCGTTCCTGTTCCGGGAAGCATATTTCGGCAAGGCGGCATGCACTCTGGATATTGTCGATTCAAGGATGATGATCACCGCAGGCCTGAAGGGGGAGAGCGGTAACCTGGCTTCGGTACAGGGAACCATGCTGTTGGCGCAGCAATATCCCTGGTCCCTGAGAACAACGATTGATGCCCGGGATATTGGTCCGGCAGGAATGACAGGGGTCGGCGAGCTGTGGGATAAGCTGTCATTCTCAGCTCAGGGACATGGGGATATTCACGGTGAAGGTGGACGGCTGGAGAACATAAACGGCAATCTGATCTTTTCCCGATTCGAGCTGAACCAGGGCGATTACCGTATCGCCAATGCCGGTGACCTTGTCCTGCGGCTGGAGAAGGGGCGGTTTATAGTGCGATCCCTGCATTTTGCAGGCACGAATACGGAACTTACCGTATCCGGTTCAGCATTCCCGGGAAAGAATATTGATCTTCTCTTTTCCGGCGATGCGAATCTCTCGTTATTCAGGCTGTTTTATCGGGAAGTGGAGCATGCTGACGGGACAGCCGGTCTGACGGTCAGGATCAGGGAGGAATGGAGCAATCCAGATGTGGCGGGCGAATTGACGATCACCAATGGTCAGGTCAAGATCCGGGACGTTCCACAGAAGTTCACGGCAGTGAACGGTGTCCTGAACTTTGATCGCAGCAGGATCGTGACCGAAGGGTTTACCGCTGAAGTAGGCGGCGGCGCAATTGCAGCATCCGGGTCTGCCCAGATTGATGGTGCGGCCCTGCAGGACTTTACAGCAAAAGTGGTCATTCAGGGCGTCACTGTTCGATATCCTCAGGGCCTGACGGCGGTTGTCGGCGGGACGCTCTACCTGGAAGGAGACCTTGCTTCCCGCATGCTGTCGGGCGAGATGATCGTGAACAGGGCGCGGTATGAAAAACGTGTTGACTGGAAGTCGATGCTGGTCGATGTGCGCAAGGGATTTACACAGAAAAAGAAGGCCGATATCGGCTGGATCGGTGAAACCCAGCTCAATATCAGGTTCTCGGGCAAGGAGAGCATCCTATTCGAAAGCAATCTCGCGAAGATACCGCTTGAGGTCGATATGCTGTTCCGGGGGACGGTTAACCAGCCGCAGGTGCTGGGAAGGATCGAGGCCAGAAAAGGAGAGGTCTATTTCCGGAAAAACGTGTTCCGGATCCTGTACGCTTCTGCTGATTTCGCCGATCCGAACCGTATCAATCCCCTGCTCGACGTGCAGGCGGAAACCCGCGTGCGGGAATACCAGGTCAGGCTTTCGGTGTCGGGAACCGCTGACAGGTCCGTGGTGACCTTCGTATCCGACCCTCCGCTGACAGACTCGAACATCCTCGCGCTGCTGACCCTCGGCCGTACCGGGGAACAACTGAAA
>JAOUEV010000045.1 GCA_029858565.1 Nitrospirota bacterium
CTGCGTCAGCATCGGCATGACGCGCCAGGACCCCCGCCAGGAATCTTCGATCGAGGACATCCTGCGCCGCGCCGATGAGAACATGTACGAACAGAAACGGGCCCGCCCCAAGGACCGCTGAACCCCACCCCGTTGCCGGAGCCGCTCCGCCGCGGACAGCTCACATCCATTTTTTTCGCCTGAAATAGAGGAACATGCCCCCGCCGACCGCTGCCATGACGGCCCAAACAAGGTAGTAGCCGTATTTCCATTCGAGCTCGGGCATGTGCTTGAAGTTCATGCCGTAGACGCCCGCAAGGAAGGTGAGCGGCATGAAGATGGTGGCAATGATGGTCAGCACTTTCATGATCTCGTTCAACCGGTTGCTGACCGACGACAGGTAGGTCTCGAGCATTTCCGTCATGATCTCCCGGTAGATCTCGACGCTGTCGATGACCTGCGCCAGGTGGTCATACACATCCCGAAGATAGGGCGTCGTGGTTTCCCGGATGAGTGCGGATTCCCGCCGCTGCAGCCGTGCGATCACCTCGCGCAGCGGCCAGACCGCTTTGTGCACGAACAGCAGCTCCCGCTTCAGGTGGTAGAGCTTCTCCACGATCGCCCGCGAGGGCCTGGCCATCAGCTCGTCCTCGAGCGCGTCGATCCGGTCCCCGAGCTTCTCCAGGATCAGGAAGTAGCCGTCCACGAGCGCGTCGAGCAGCGAATAAGCGAGATAGTCCGCGCCAAGCTTCCGGATCTTCCCGCGCCCGGTCCGGAGCCGGTCCCGGATGAGCTGGAACACATCGCCCTGCACGCCCTCCTGGAACGACAGCAGGAAGCTCTGTCCAACAATGAGGCTTACCTGCTCGGGGACCACCTTTTTCGCTTTCTCGTCGTAGGTCAGCATCTTGAGCACGATGAAGAGGTAATCGCCGAAATCCTCGACCTTGGGCCGCTGCACCACGCTCATGAGGTCCTCGGTCACGAGCTTGTGCAGGCCGAAGCACTCGCCGAGCCGCTCGATCATTGGCGCTTCATGAACGCCGTCCACGTTGATCCAGGTCGCCGTGGGCTTGGTCCGGTAGGGCACGCACTCGTCCGCGCTCCGGATCGTCCGCTCTTCGAAGGTCTGCTCGTCGTAATCGATCAGCGTGACATCGACCCTGCCGCCGGGTCTTTCGCCGGTGTACACGAGCGTCTCCGACGGCAGACCCACCTTCTTGATCCGGCGCTTCGTTATCCTGGTCATTCCTAAAAGAATTCCTTTAAGGCGGCTTCCATCTTCGGACCGGGGAACACGCCGGCATGCACAAGGGACGTGCCCGCGAGCATGGGAAGCCGCTCCTCGAACAGCGGCCGCTGCCTCCGGTAGATCACTCCCAGGGGGATCCGGTCGCCCCATTCGAGCGCCTTGCCAAAGGCCGCTTGCCGGTCCCGGGGATCGTAACCGCTCTCCAGCCGGTAGACGCGCTGCCGGTACCACTCGAAGGTGTTCACCTTGTTGAAGGACACGCAGGGCTGGAGGATATCGACCAGGGCAAAGCCCTTATGGTCGATCGCCTCCTTCATGATCCCCTTCAGATGTTCCATGTCCCCGGAAAAGGACCGGGCAGCGAAGCTGCAGTCCATGGCCACCGCCAGCGCCATGGGATTGAACTGCTCCGCTATCACGCCGAGCGGCATGTTCTTGGTCACCATGCCCTCTCCGGTCGTGGGCGACGGCTGCCCCTTGGTCAGGCCGTAGATCTGGTTGTCGTGCACAAAGAGCTTGATGTTCAGGTTCCGCCGCATCGCCGCCAGCAGATGGTTCCCTCCCTCGCCGTAACAATCACCGTCACCGGTGGTCACGATCACCGGCATTTCATGGTTCGCGAGCCGGATACCGGTCGCGATCGGCAGCGCGCGTCCGTGCAGCCCGTTGAACGTGTTTCCGCGGGTGTAGTGGGGGAACTTGGCCGCCTGGCCTATGCCCGAGACCAGCATGAACCGGTGCGGCTCCAGGCCGAGCTCCGCCGCTGCCTCATTGAACGTCTTGAGGATCGCGAAATTCCCGCATCCTGGGCACCAGGCGGGCTTCTGTCCTTGAAAATCCTGTGCGGTCACCATGGGTTGCTCCTCGCTATATCCGGGATATCTTCATTTTCAGCTCTGCAACAAGATCTTCCACCATGAACGGCCTGCCGTCGTAGCGCAGAACATGGTCGCTGAACTCGAACCCGGTCTCGGTCCGCATGAGCCGGGCGAACTGGCCCGTGGCGTTCTGCTCCACGCAGAGCGCTAACCGCGCGTTCCCGAGAAATTCCAGGTAATCAAAGCGCTCCGTCGAAGGAAAGGGATGGATCTCGGAAAAATGGAGCATTGCGATTCCGTAATTTTCGGCAAGCGCGTCCACGGCCTCGCGCACCAGTCCGTAGAGAGAGCCCCAGCAGACCAGAACAATATCGGGCTTATGATCGCCATAGAGAAACGGCGGGGAGATCTCCTCCCGCATGGCCGGCAGTTTATTGAAGATCCTCTTTTCGGTCATCCTGATCCGCGTTGCAGCGTCCTCGGTCAGATGGCCGTCCTCATCGTGCTCGTCGCTGTCAGCCACTACAAGATGCGGGCCATCGCCGGGAACCGCGAGCGGGGTCACGCCGCTTTCCGTATACTGGAAGCGCTGGTAACGGGCAAGCTTCGCAAAGGCCTCGCCCCGGAGACGATAGTCGGTATTCCGGAGCCGAGCGAGGTCGAATCCCTGATAGGTCCATTGGGAATCGGACAGAGAGGTGTCGAAAAGCACGAACGCCGGCACCTGATACTTCTCTGCAAGATCGAACGCCTTGTTCGTCAGAAAGAACGCCTGTTCCGGCGATCCCGGCGCGAAGATGAAACGCGGGAACTCTCCGTGGCCCGCGTGCAGCGTCATGTGAAGCTCTCCCTGCTCGGTGCGGGTCGGCAGTCCCGTTGCCGGCCCCGGGCGCTGACCCAGCGCGATCACGATGGGCGTTTCGGTGATAGCGGCAAGCGACACTCCCTCGACCATGAGCGCGAATCCTCCGCCCGACGTGCCGGTCATGGAGCGGGCGCCTGCGAAGGAAGCTCCCACCGCCATGTTGACGGCGGCGATCTCGTCTTCCGCCTGCTCCACGACAAGGCCGAACTCCTTTTCCTTTGACGCCAGATAGTTCATGATGCCGGTCGACGGGGTCATGGGATAGGCTGCGTAGAACTTGACCCCCGAGGCCAGCGCGCCGAGCGCGATCGCTTCGGTGCCGCCCACAAGCATGAGGGGATCGGGCGTCCCGCCGGCAGGCACCGCGAAATTGCAGCGCAGGCAGCTTTTGACCGCGTGATCATATCCCGCGAGCGCCGCGCTCCGGTTCGCCTTGATGACCGGTTCGCCCTTTTTCCTGAATGTCTCGTCGATCAGACCGAGCAGCACGTCCAGGTCCATGCCGAGCATGCCGAGCACCGCTCCGGTGGCAACGGTGTTCGCCATGATCCTGCTCCCGCCATGCTCCATGGCCAGCTTCGCGAACGGGACATCGAGGAACGACGGCTGATCATGCTTCTCCTTGAGCGATTCGGCATCGTAGATGATCTGTCCGCGATCGGTCAGCTCGCGCGCATGCTGTGCGATGCTTTCCCGGTCAAGGGCGACAACGATGTCCATTTCCGCCCGGGGCGCCCGCACCGGCCTGTCGGAAAGCCGGATCTGGTAGAAATTGTGTCCTCCCCGGACGCGGGACTCATAATCCTGGTTCGTGAAAACATGCAGCCCCGTGCGGGCGAACACCCGGCCCAGTGTCTCGCCGATGGTCTGGATCCCCTGACCGGCCTCTCCGCCGATCTTGATCGAATAGTCCATAGTTGTCCTTTCCGGTGAATGAGCGTTCTGGCGGAAGCGCGCACGCGCGGCAGACTCCCACCCCCTGCTGAGATCAGAGTGCCTCGTCGATCTCACCCAGCGTAAGTTCACCGCTCCCGAGCAGATGCGCAAGCAATGCGAAACCGCCGCAGGATGCCGAGGCCCCGCTGGTCGCGATATAGTCGCAGTCCGAATCATGGAACGAACAGAGAGCGCAGACCCGCTGTTTCAGCCCCTCCAGCGTCCTTCGCGGGGGGATCGCGATGCGGTCCGGCCGCTCCTGCGGGATCCGCTTGCCGCTCCGCAGGATGCTGTGCACAACGATGAATCCCTGGCACGCCAGGTCCTCGTTCTTGCCCGGTTTGAAATAGGAACAATAGTTCAAGCAAAGAGTCGTATCCGCATGGGCCCGCTTTTGCATAGGATTAGTATAACAAAAAACGCAGCCACTTCTTGGGCTATAATTACCCTATGAGCTATTTTCTTTCCCGCCAGGCCGCGCTCAAGATGCTGGAAAATCCGTCGGTGTACCAGATCGCCCGCGACGAACTGTACGAGCTCGACCAGGAGTCCTTCCGGTTCCTCGGCGCCTGCGCGATCGGAGACGGTTGCGAACACGCGGACAGCGCCTTTATCGATTATTGCCTTGAAGAGGGCCTGTTGACCCGGGACCGGGCCGATATCGCCCGGCCGCTGCTCACACCGTCCCCGGAACCCTCGCTTCGCTACCTGGAACTGCAGATCACCGACCGGTGCAATCTGCGATGCGGGCACTGCTACCTCGGCGACGGCGGCAACCGGGACATGCCCGTGGCGCTGGTCAGGAAGGTCCTCAGGGAGTTCGAGGAGATGCAGGGCCTCCGCGTTCTGCTCACCGGCGGCGAGCCGCTGCTGCACAGCAGGTTCGACGAGATCAACGAGATGCTGGCTGATTTTTTCCTGCGGCGCGTGCTCTTTACGAACGGCGTGCTTATGACGCCGGAGCGTTTGAAGCGGCTCAAGGTGCACGAGCTCCAGGTGAGCATCGACGGGATGCGCTCCGCTCATGACAGGCTGCGGGGACCGGGGAACTGGGACCGGTCCATGGAAACGCTCCGGCAGGCGCAGGACGCCGGCTTCGATATATCGGTCTCCACCATGGTCACCTCCCTGAACCTCGGTGATTTCGACGCCATGGAAAGCCTCTTTCGCTCCCTGGGCGTGCGCGAATGGACCGTTGACGCGCCCTGTCCGTCCGGAAGGCTTCGGGAGAATGCGGACCTGCTCGTCAGCCCCGAGACCGGCGGAACATTCCTGGGATATGGCTACGGCGGGGGCATGCATGCGCCCGCAGCGGGTTACGGCTGCGGCGTCCATCTAATGGCGGTCTTTCCCGACGGCAAGGCGGCAAAATGCACCTTCTACGGCGACCGGCCCGTGGGGACCGTTGAGGACGGATTGCGTACCTGCTGGGAACTAGTGCGGCCTGTCAAACTGGAAGACCTCGAATGTTCCTGTGAATATCGAGATGTCTGCAGGGGCGGCTGCCGGTTCCGGGCGGAACAGGACGGCAACCCCGCGGCACGGGACCCGTACCGCTGCTCCCTTTATGGCGTCATTGACAGGACCGATGAACCTTGATATGCTCTATCTCAGCGATGAAAGGAGGACCTCTCATGTCGATCAAGAAAGTCTCAAAGACCCCGGCAATGACCTGCAAGTGCAAAAGCTCCTGCTGATGGCATCTCTCACAGGAGACCCGTGAAAACATACAGGCCCGGGAGATTCCTCCCGGGCCCTTTTTTGTCCATGCTGTTCCGCGGATCCGCTCACGCCACCTTCCTGCCAAAGACCTCCCGGGCCTCGAAGCTGCCGATGAACTGGTCTACCTTGATCCCCAGATGGATGCAGCGGATAGTGCTCATGCAGTCATCAGCATCCATCTTGTCAAGGTGAGTATTTCATGGCCGTCCCCTTCCTTCCATGACCGGCGCGGAAGGTCGGAGAGCAGATCTTCTTCAGGACCCTCTCCGCGTCGGGTCAACCTTCGATGACACCCCGCTCTTCCCAGAGGAACCAGTTTCCCGTGTCGCTGAGGTGGCTGTAGGTGTTGGAAAATATGGCATAGTGCTGCCGCTCCTCTTCGATCAAACGGGCGAACAGCGCTTTTTCCTTGTCAGTCTTGGACTCGGCGAGCGACCGCTGATAGAATGCCTCCCCCTCCTTTTCCATCTGCATCGCAATCTTGAAGGCCTCCATCTCGTCCTTGCTCGCCTCCACTTTCTTCATCATTTCGCCCTTCAGGGACTCGAATACCGTTGCGACCCGCTTCATGGGGCTCACATCCTGCACCGTGATGTTCATCCCGTTTATCAGCTGGGAGATCATCTCCAGGTGCCTTTTTTCGTCCTCGACAATGGTCTCGAACATCTTTTTGCCGGCGGCATACCGCGTTTTCTTCGCAGCCTCGCTGTAAAAAGCAATGGCGTCCGTTTCCATTTTCCTGGAGACCTCAAGAGCGTTCATCGTTCCTCCTTCTTCGTTCAGGGAAGTATTTCCGGCCTGGCCGTGCGGGCCGGATGCTATCAAGGATAGTAATTATCCGAAATCCTTTGCCTGAGCATATTATAACACACCCGGACAGGGCTCGGGAGACCGGATTCCGGACTCCCGTGCGGGACATGCTCCCGTCGGGTCCGCGGTGATGACTGTTTCGTGCTTCAGATCTTCTGGAGAATTGCGAATGAGGCTTTGATAAAACAGACGCCTTCGGGCAGCTTGCAATTACCGGCCTTTTTCTGCCCGGCCGGCGCAACTGGTCCCCGCAGGCCTGCCAGGCCTTCCCGGGCATCAGCGAGCATGCGCCGGAACGGGGAGGATGCGGCTGCAAGAGAGTCCGCCTGTTCAGTTTCGAATTTCACCAGTGCTTCGCGCGCGTTGTTCAGCGTATTGTTCCACGCGCTGCATTGGCCGCAGTAGAGATCGGCCTGCTGGCTTCTAAGAACGCCGAGCAGAAAATGATACCCCCGCACCTGGTTCATGATGTTCATTCTGTCCCTCCTTGTCGGGCAAAGAAAAAAATGGACCGGATGCCAGGATGAACAGCTGAAACCGGCAGATCGTCCTTGCATCCTGACGATCCCCTTCTCCGGTAAGGAGCTTAAGGTGTTCCCGCCCGCTCAGGCATGTCAGTGGTGCGCGCAGCCGCCGCCCGAACCGTGGTCGTGACCGTGGCCGCCGCAGCAGCCCTGCATCGCATACTCGGCAAGCTCTTTTCGTTCAAGAAGACTCAGGTTCTCATTGATCGTACCCGGAGCCGACCGATAGACCCGGATCCCCGCCTGGCCCAGCCGGCTCAGTGCGCCCGCGCCTATGCCGCCCACGATCACAACGTCGATCTTCTGGTTATCCAGCGCCTTCAGCGGATTGCAGGCGCCATGCGCATGGTTCTTATCGCCGTTCTGAATGGTGGTTATCCCTTTTGAGCCTGTGTCTACCACTATGAATGCCGGCGCGGAGCCGAAATGATTGAACACCACGCTGTCGATCCCCTGGTCCTGCTGCACGGGAAAACAAACTTTCATGCCGCTACCCCCTCTGATCTCGTTCTTCTGAACATCCGGTCCTCTTCGTTAGCGAAGAAACGCCTGCTGCCCTTATCGGGATATACTACGGCGCGGCGCTGAATTGTCAAGACGGCATTCCCGTTCCCGCTCCGGCGCAAAACGCTGTTTGGACCGCTGCATATCTTTTGCAACGTGTTCTCGGGACATATGATTTAGCTCATAGCACATCTTCGGCACCGGCGTTATACTTCTGTCATCGAAACCAAGCATATATCCAAGGAGGTTCCTATGTCACAAGGCTGCCCTTCCTGTTCCTCACTACCGGTGTTCGACAATACTTCCGGAGACGGCCCCAAGCGTCTCTCCCATTGGCCAATTCAGATCAAGCTCCTGGGAACGATCGTTCCGTTCCTGAACAACGCGGACCTGCTGGTGGCCGCAGACTGCACGGCCTTTGCAACCCCCTTCTTTCACACGGAGTTCCTGAAGGACCGGAAGGTCCTGATCGGTTGCCCGAAGCTCGACGACAGCATGCAATATGTCGAGAAGTTCACCCAGATATTCTCGAACACGCCGATAAAGAGCCTCACCTGTCTTCGCATGGAAGTCCCCTGCTGCGGCGGGATGACCGCCATCCTGAAAGAGGCGATCAAGCGGTCAGGCAAGAACATTCCCTTTACCGAGACCATTATCGGAGTGAAAGGCGACCTGCTTTCTGAACGAGTTGTCGATTAGTTTCTCCCCGGCCCCACTCCCCCCGGGACCGGAAAAACAGCGGGGTGCGGAGACATCTCCGCACCCCGGTCTTTTTTTCACTTCTTTGGACCTTCCCCGAACAGCTCCTTCACCTTGTCAAAGAAGCCTTTTGTGATCGGCGTGCACTCCTCTTTCGACAGGCAGTCGAACTCCTTCAACAGATCCTTCTGCTTCGATGACAGCTTCGTCGGCACCTCGATCGTCACCCGGCACAGCTGGTCTCCGGCGCCCGAACCCCGGAGATGAGGGAATCCCTTGCCGCGCAGCCGGAACACATGGCCCGGCTGGGTCCCCGCGGGTACCTTCAGCTTTTCAGCGCCGCCGAGCGTGGGAACCTCGATCTCCGTTCCGAGCGTTGCCTGCACAAAGCTGAGCGGGACATCAAGGATCACATTCTGGCCATCCCGTCCGAACAGCGGGTGCTCTTCGACCGTAAGATAGATGTAAAGATCGCCCGGAGGACCGCCATACTCGCCGAGCTCGCCCTCTCCGGAAAGCCTGATGGTGTTTCCCGTTTCAACTCCCGCGGGTATCTTGACCTGCAGCGTCCGTTCCCGCTCCACCCGTTTCCGGCCCCGGCAGGTCTTGCAGGGATCGGTGATCACGCGGCCTTCGCCGCCGCAGCGCGAGCAGGTCCGGGTCATGGTGAAGAACCCCTGCTGGATCCTGATCTGGCCCGTTCCGCGGCACTGGGTACAGGTGGAGACCGAGTCCTTGGACCGTGCGCCGGTGCCGTCGCAGTCCGGGCAGCGCTCCCAGCGCGGGATCCGGATCTTGGTCGATGTCCCGACCGCGGCATCGGCGAAGCTGATGGTCAGATTGTACCGTACATCCTCACCGGCGGTCGCGCGCGACCGTCCGCGGCCTCCGCCAAAGAACTCTCCGAAGATGTCGCCAAAAATATCGCCCATGCCGGCCCCGGCGCCGAACCCTCCCGGACCAGCACCCTGGGAACCGGGCGCGACGCCGTATTGGTCGTAGTAGGAGCGCTTTTCCGGGTCCGACAGGACCTCGTAGGCGTGGCTCATCTCCTTGAATTTCTCCTCGGCCTCTTTGTTGCCGGGATTCTTGTCAGGATGATACTGGACCGCGAGCTTGCGGAAGGCCTTCTTCAGTTCAGACTCGCTGGCGTTCTTGTGCACGCCGAGAAGTTCGTAAAAGTCTTTTGCCATAGGTCCTTTAAGAAAAGCAAAATGTAATTGTCACCTTATTGAGAGGCAGCGGGCCGCATTACTAACTTTAAACCGCATCGTACGAGCAAGAAAAGGCATTTATCGCACGAAGCCACGAAGTCACGAAGAAAAACGTGAAAGCAGATCAGCATCCTGAAATTCCTCGTGTTTTCGTGCCTTCGTGCGAGACCGGCTTTTTTTGTTTAGGTTATCTTCACAAAAAAAGAGGATAGCAGCAATAAACTGCTATCCTCTCGTATCGGATAGAGTTACTTCTTGTCCTTGTCCACTTCCTCGAACTCGGCGTCCACGACCTTCTCTTCCGGCTTGCCGCCCGGCGCCGCGCCCGTGGCCGCTCCTGCGCCGCCCGCTCCTGCCTGGTCCTTGCCCATCTTGGAGTAGACCTCTTCGGCGATCTTGTGCGACGCCTTGGCAAGGTCCGCCACGGCCTTCTTGATCGCCTCAAGGTCCTGACCGTCCTTCACGCCCTTGACAGCCTCGATCGCCTTCTGGATGTCCGCCTTCTCCGCGTCGGACAGCTTGGCGCCGTAGTCGGTCAGCGACTTCTCCACGGAATACACGAGCGTGTCGGCCTCGTTCCGGGCCTCCGCCAGTTCCTTCTTCTTCTTGTCGTCGGCGGCATGGGCTTCGGCGTCCTTGACAGCCTTGTCGATCTCGTCCTTGCTCATGCCCGACGACGCCGTGATCTTGATGGACTGCTCCTTGCCCGTTCCGAGGTCCTTGGCCATGACGTGGACGATGCCGTTCGCGTCGATGTCGAAGGTCACCTCGATCTGCGGGATGCCCCGCGGCGCAGGCGGGATGCCGACAAGCTCGAACCGGCCGAGCGTCTTGTTGTCAGACGCCATCTCGCGCTCGCCCTGGAGCACATGGATCGAGACCGCGGTCTGGTTGTCCGACGCGGTCGAGAACACCTGGCTCTTCTTGGTCGGGATCGTGGTGTTGCGTTCGATCAGCCGGGTGGTAACGCTGCCCAGGGTCTCGATGCCCAGGGAAAGCGGCGTGACGTCAAGCAGCAGGACATCCTTCACCTGGCCGGTCAGGACCGCGCCCTGGATAGCCGCGCCGATGGCAACGACCTCGTCGGGATTCACGCCGCGATGCGGCTCCTTCTTGAAGAACTCCTTTACCGTGGCGATCACCTTGGGCATACGGGTCATGCCGCCCACAAGCACCGCCTCGTTGATCTGGTCGATGGTTTTTCCGCCGTCGCCCAATGCCTTTCGCACCGGGTCAATGCTCCTGGTGACAAGGTCGTCAACCAGCTGTTCGAACTTGGCGCGCGACAGCTTGTACAGCAGGTGCTTCGGGCCGCTGGCGTCCGCGGTGACGAACGGAAGGTTGATCTCGGTCTCCATGACCGTGGAAAGCTCGATCTTGGCCTTTTCAGCGGCTTCTTTCAGACGCTGGAGCGCCATCTTGTCCTTCCGAAGGTCAATGCCCTGGTCCTTGAGGAACGAATCCGCGAGCCAGGTGATGACCTTCTCGTCAAAGTCGTCTCCGCCCAGGAACGTATCGCCGTTCGTGGATTTCACCTCGAACACGCCTTCGCCCAGCTCCAGGATTGAGATGTCGAACGTACCTCCGCCGAGGTCATAGACCGCGATGGTCTCGTCCTTCTTCTTGTCCAGACCATAGGCAAGCGATGCAGCTGTCGGCTCATTGATGATGCGCAGAACGTTCAGGCCCGCGATCCTGCCGGCGTCCTTGGTCGCCTGGCGCTGGCTGTCGTTGAAATAGGCCGGCACGGTGATCACCGCGTCGTTCACCTTTTCTCCCAGGAAATCCTCGGCTGTCTGCTTCATCTTCTGCAGGATCATGGCCGAGATCTCCGCCGGGCTGTACACTTTGCCCCGCACGTCCACGTGGGCGTCGCCGTTCGCCGCTTTTACGATCTTGTAGGGCAGATGCTTCATCGCCTCCTGCACCTCAGCCGAGTCGAACTTGCGGCCGATGAGCCGCTTGATCGAGAACACCGTGTTGTCGGGGTTGGTGATCGCCTGGCGCTTGGCGATCTGTCCGACCAGCCGCTCGCCGCTTTCGGTGAACCCGACCACCGACGGGGTGGTCCTTCCTCCTTCGGAATTCGCGATCACGACGGGCTCGCCGCCCTCCATTACCGCAACGCAGGAGTTCGTGGTGCCCAGGTCGATGCCGATGACTTTTGCCATAGTAGCCTCCTTGATGAACGACAATAATAGTTATAGACTGATCCAGCGCAGAGGACCGATCGGCCCTACGCTGTGGCTGCTTCCTCGTTCGCCGCCGGCCGTTTCGAGACGCTCACCTTCGCGTGCCGGAGGATCTTGTCATGGTACAGGTAACCGTCCTGGAACACCTGGACCACGGTGCTCTCGGGCACGTCCGCAGTTTCCACCTGCATCATGGCGTCATGTTTCGCGGGATCAAAAGGCTCCCCCTCGGCCAGGAACGGTTTGATGCCGAATTTCTCAAGAACATCCCGGAACTGCTTGTACACCAGCTCAACGCCCGTGACCAGGCCCTGGCTGGTCTCGCCGCTGTCCGTCGCGTGCTTGAGGGCAAGTCCCAGGTGGTCGACCACCGTGAGCAGTTCCTGCGCCATCTGCTCGTTGGCGTACTTGCGGAAATCTGCCATGTCGCGCTGCATGCGCTTCCGGTAGTTCTCGAAGTCCGCGTAGGTGCGCAGATAGCGCTCCTGGGCCTCTGCGGCTTCTTTTGTTTTCTGTTCAAGCAGTTCGCGTGCTCCGCGATCTTTTTCCGTCGCAGCGGCCGCTTCCTCTGCCGCCGCCGCCAGTTCCTCCATGGAGGGGGTTTCTTCTCCCTCGGGAAGGTCCTGCATGCTGTCCTCGTCCTGCTCCGTCATCGTTCAATGCCTTTCTTCAGCCGTTCATCCAGGATGCGCGACAGGAGCCGGGAGGTGTAATCCACGACCTGAATGACCTGGCGGTACTGCATGCGCACCGGACCGATCACGCCCAGGGTCCCGACCACATTCCCCGCCTGATAATTTCCCACCACCAGACTGCACCCCTGCATTTCAAAGAAGGGATTCTCCGATCCTATGAACACCTTGATCCCCTCTGCCGCCGATGTCTTGTCCAGAAGCTTCACCAGCTTGTACCGGTCCTCAAAGGCCCGGAAGAGCGACCGCATCTTTTCGATGTCCGCGAACTCGGGGGAGTCGAAGATCTGCGACGCCCCGCCGATGTAGACCTTGTCGGAATCCCGCTCCCGCACTTCCTGGCTCGCCCGGTGGGTCTGCTCCAGGAGACGGAAGAAGCCCGCCTTTTCCTCGCGCAGCCGCTCGACCAGCCGCTGCCGGACTTCGCTGAGCGAGTGCTGTTCCAGTTCTTCGTCCAGATAGCTGCTGAAGGCGTTCAGTTCATGCTGCGGGACCGTCTCGTCCATCTCCACGAGCTTGTTCAGCACGGCCCCGGTGTTCGTAACAAAGATGATCAGGACCTGGTTGCCCCGCAGCCGGACGAACTCGATGTGCTTGTACCGGCCCTCGGGTTCCGCTGGCGCCACGACCACGCCGGTGTGGTGGGAGAGCTTCGCCAGGAAGTGGCTTGCCTCCTCCATGAGCTGACCGATCTCCCCGCTCTGGAGAACGGCCGCCTGCTCCATCTGCCGGCTGATGCCCGCGGTGTCATGCTCCACGCTGATCAGCGCGTCGATATAATAGCGGTACCCTTTGTCCGTGGGCACCCGGCCCGCTGATGTGTGGGGGTGGGTCAGATACCCCAGTTCCTCCAGATCAGCCATAATATTGCGCAGGGTCGCGGAGCTGAGGCTGAAATCATAGGACCTCGCCAGCACGGCGGAACCGACCGGCGCACCGGTCTGGATGTAATTGTCGATCACCGCTTGGAGAACTTTTTTTGCTCGCTCGTTCAGGTCCATGATGCTGCACCATTACCCGCTCCGGCATACTATCAGCCGGCAGCTTAGCACTCAAACTTTGTGAGTGCTAAGACTTTAACATAACGGTTATTTTGTGTCAAGACCTAGTTGACCATGAAAGTTGAGTGGCTCTATATCAAGCGAGGAGCTAATAAAAAGCCATCCTGCGTCCTTAACAGAAATGCAGGATGGCCCGATCGGATTGAACATCTTTTATGTTACGCCGCTTTCTTCAGTTTGGGCTCCGCCTCGATCTGCCCTGCCTCTTTTGATTCTATCGTAATCTTTTTTGCCTCAGGCAAGGCCGGAACCGGGACCGAGATCTCGAGAATGCCGTTCGTAAATGTAGCCTTGAGCTCCTCGACCCTGGCGCCTTCCGGCAGCAGGAAATGCCTCTCAAAGGAACCATAGGAGATCTCCCGGTATCCGTACTCCTTTTCCTGCCCGCTCTTTTCCGATCTGCGCTCGCCTTTCAACACCAGGTCACGGTCCGTGACAGTTACGTCAAGGTCCTTGAGATCAATGCCCGGAAGTTCCGCCTTCAAGATCAGTTTCCCCTCCTTTACATAGCTTTCCACTGCCGGATCCCACATGATCCCGGTCATTTCACCGCTCTGCCGTCCGGCACCAAGGAACCGGGTAAACACCCTGTCCATTTCCTTCTGCATGCTCCGCAGATCCTCAAAGGGATCCCAGCGCCCGATCATCTTGAATGGATCAAATCGTACGAGGCTCTTCATAGTGACCCCTCCTTTCGCCGCCTTCATCAAAGGCAGGAATACGAGGCCTGTCATCGGGAATCTGTTTCCTGCAGCATGATGGATCGGGAATGGTTGCTGACGCCTTTGGATACCGGAACACAGACCCCTTCATCCTCAGCACTTGCTTGTTCAGCACCATCACCTCACCGAATCGTCGGGTAATTCTTATATAACACTTTATTAGCACTCTGTCAACATGAGTGCTACAACAAGTAACGCGCTGATTTTTAACATAAATATTACATTTGAACAAACACGAGGGATCAGGCTTCAGCAGTTGATGGTCCGGAATTGGCCGGAAAGATAAACTGGTTCAGAGAATTGCAGGATGGTTTTGAGGTGCTGCACGAGCAAGGGACATTACTTCCGCGCAAAAGCGCCGCTCTTGCCGCCTGATTTTTTCAGAAGACGGATATCACTGATCGTGATTTCCTTGTCAACTGCTTTACACATGTCATAGACCGTGAGCCCGGCCACAGCAGCTGCGGTGAGAGCTTCCATTTCAACTCCCGTTCTTCCTGCGAGCCTGACCGTGGCAGTGACATGGATGCATGATGCGCCTCTGTCGGGCTCGAAGGAGATCTCGACCGACGAAAGGTTCAGGGGATGGCACAGGGGAATGAGATCGGGCGTCTTTTTGGCCGCCATGATGCCGGCGATGCGCGCGACCCCGAGCACATCGCCCTTGGAGAGCTTGCGGTCGAGAATAAGCTTGAGCGTGGAAGCCTTCATCGTCACCCGCGCTCCGGCCGCGGCCTCCCGGCTGGTAATTGCCTTTGCCGACACATCCACCATCCGCGCCGCGCCTTGTTCGTCGAAATGGCTGAGCTTTTTCATTTTTTGTTTTTCCTAATCCGCAATTGGAATCATCCGCCGATCTTCGACATGGTCCTGGTGAAGCATTGGTCCCCGGACTCGGCGATGAAGTGCCGCTCGGGCTTGATCTCGAGAGCGAACTTGAGCAGCCGCTCCAGCTCCCCATCTTCGCACCCGGCGCGCAGGGGTGACTTGACATCGATCTCGGTGTCCGACAGAAGGCAGGGACGGATCTTGCCGTCCGCGGTCAAGCGGAGCCTGCGGCAGGTCGAGCAGAAGTGTTTCGTGATCGGCGATATGAACCCGATGACGCCTTTGCCTCCGGGAACGCGGTGGTTCCGGGAAGGACCGACCCCATGCGACGCGGCTGCTTCCAGCGGCCCGAACTCCC
Organism: Nitrospirota bacterium; assembly: GCA_029858565.1. Lineage (GTDB taxonomy): Bacteria > Nitrospirota > UBA9217 > UBA9217 > UBA9217 > JAKAHZ01. The sequence continues at coordinate 15,177 of JAOUEV010000045.1, forward strand.
GCTCGATGACCGCTCGCACCTCGTCAGCAGGCACACAAGCGTCGGAGTGCCATCGATCATGGGCCCCGATGGGCATGAACTCAATGAACCGGACATGGAGGTCCCGCTCGACGGTCAACCGCGCGAAGTCCGCGATCTCATCATCGTTCACGCCTTTGACAGGAACCATGTTGATCTTGATGGGATGAAATCCGCAGGTTTCGGCCTTTTCGATCCCCCGCCATACCGCGGCCCAGGCGTCGCTGCCGGTGATCTCGGCAAAACGCTCCGGCCGGAGCGAATCCAGGCTGATGTTCAGCCGCGTGATGCCGGCGGCGCGAAGGCCCTCCGCCATGCCGCTGAGCAGGACCCCGTTGGTGGTCAAGCTCACATCGGAGATGCCCGGAATACCGCACAGCCGGCCAATGAACGGCAGGATGCCGCGGCGCACCAGCGGTTCTCCGCCCGTGACGCGGACATGGGATATGCCGAGCGAGGCAGCTCTGCCGACCAGGCGAAGGATCTCCTCATACCGGAGGATGCCCTGATGGTCGAGCAGGCGGACCTTTCCCCGGGGCTTGCAGTAAACACAGGACAGGTTGCAACGATCGGTGACGGAAACGCGGAGATAGTCGATGTGACGATTGTGGTGATCAACAAGCGGCATGAAAAAATCTACCACAGGGTGCGGGGAACTGCAAGGTGAAAGTCAGTCCGCCATTATCAGCTTGACCTCCATTCCCAGTGTGCTATAATTTTTTTGCGCCGGACAGCACCGTGTCCTTTCCCGGAACGCCGGACCGGCAGCACAGGAGGCCCCATGACAAAACCGGTAAAGCGCGAGTACTTTTCCCGGGGGAAAGGGCTTCTTTCAGCTGCAGGACCGCAGGCGCGGTTCATCGTGTTCCTCATATTCCTGCTGATCGGCTACACGTTCCTGCTCAAGATCTTCCAGAAACTGACCGGGATCGTCGATCTGCCCGTGTTCCTCCCAATCGCGCTGGTGTCGCTCCTGACGTTCATCGGCATCGCCGGCACACTCTATTCTCACAAGTTCGTGGGTCCCGTTACGCGCATCCGGAGGACCGTGGAGCATGTCGCCGACGGGGACTGTTCGGTCACCCTCCGCCTCCGGGAAGCCGATGATCCCATGATGAAGGAACTGGCCCAGAGCATCACCAGGCTTTGCGACCGCAGCAGACAGAACCATCGCGCACTCCGCGACGCCGCCGGGGAGCTGCTGCGCGAGGTCACGGACCTCACCGAGCAGGTACAAAAGGGCGTGACCGGCAAAGAGCTGGGACCCCGGATCGAACGCATCCATACGCTACGCACCGCGCTTGAGCAGGCAGTCAAAGCGCTGGGAAACTAGGATAGGAGGCCGTCATGGCTGAAGGCGCATTGCGGGGAAAGAGCATGAAACAGGTGGCCACCGACGTTGTCGATGGCTATACGTCGATCAATCCCATTTTCCTGAAGAAGTTCGACAAGGACATGCTGAAGGACCTTTTCGAGCACCTGAACAAGGCCATGACAGCGACCCGGAACCTGCCGGTGACCTTCCACGACCAGGTCGCCATGCGCGACAAGAACATGAAGCTCCAGCGGCTCCACAACTCCATCATCATCCTGCGCAACGTCGCCCGCGAGAAGAGGATCCCCCTCTAAAAGATGAACAAGGGCTAGAGTAGTAAGGGGTAGTGCCGCCCTGCGGGGAAACCAGTAAAAAAAGGGACGGCAATTGCCGTCCCTTTCGCTGTCTCTACCCCTTTAGCCCTCTAGCCCTTCTTTAGCTTTGTAATCCTGCTTTTTATTCCACTGCTATCTGGAACTTTTTCTTGAACTCCTCGGGCTTCATCTTTACCGCTGATGCCATCTTATCGAGCATCTCGCCCTGCAGGTCCTCTTTCTCCAGCCTGATCATATACCGCCGGGCCATATGATAATCATCGGAGTCGGTTTCCACGGTCCGGATCTTTGTTTTCTTCGTCGCGGGATCGATGAGGTCCGCGAACTTGATCGGAAGGCTCTTGCCGTCCTTGAGCATGATCATGGCGCCCGACCCGCCGTTCACCAGGAACTTGACGGCGCTGAATCCGAGATAGCGCGTGTATTCGCGGTCAAAGGAAATGGGCGGCTGGCACCGCAGCTCGTACCCGATGTCCTTGCCGATGATCGTCATCTTGAGACCCAGCGCCGCAAGCTCCTGGAGCACATGCTGCTTCAGCATGTCCGCCAGCGGGATCTCGGCCAGCCGGATGTTCCCGTGTTCGTCCAGCGGAACGTCCTTCAGGATGGACATCTCCTCGGGATCGAACCGGATGGCCACTCCTTCGGCGATCACGGCAACGCCGTGGTTCCTGCCGAGGACCATCCGCTTGATCATGGCGCCGGTGAGAATGGCCACGACCTTTTTCCAGGATATCTTGTTCCCCAGTTCCTCGGGGATGAGCGTCAAGGTCGCGCCTGCGCCCATGCCCATGCCCAGGGCTAGATGGCCGGCCGAACGGCCCATGGCAACGACGATATACCACCGGAAGGCCGTCTGGGCGTCCTCCATAAGGTTCTCGACCAGCTGCGCGCCGAGCTGCCGGGCGGTTTCAAAACCGAACGTAGGCACGCCATGGGGCAGCGGCAGGTCGTTGTCGATCGTCTTCGGCACATGGCAGACCGAGATCTTGCCCGCCGCAGCCTTTTCCACCTGAGTGGAGGTGAAGGCCGTATCGTCTCCGCCGATGGTCACGAGATACTTGATGCCCAGGTCGGTGAGCGCCTTGATGACGTTGGCCATCTTGGCCGGGTCCTTGGTCGGGTTCTCGCGCGAGGTCCTGATGATCGAGCCGCCGCGCATATGGATCCGCGATATCTCGTCGGGACGGAGGATCCGGACCTGGGTCGTGTCGCCCCTGGACAACCACTTGAAGCCGTCATAGAAACCGACCACTTCGAGGCCCTGCTTGGAAGCTTCAAAAGTGACCGCACTGATCACCCCGTTGATGCCGGGCGCGGGACCGCCGCCCACGACCACTCCCAGTTTGTCTGCCATCACTGCCTCCTGCTTGATCAAAGGTGAGAACTATCTGCGTGGATACTTGAATTTCGCTGGAAATGCCGCTCAGGAGAATGCGCCGAAGCAAGCGAACGGCGACGCCGGAACATTAACAAAACAGGACAGCCTTGTCAACAGGAAACGCGGCCGGAGTAACGATCTGCATGGGTGAAACTGCTGAAAGCATGCAGCCGCCGCATTTTCTCCGACATGTTACTAAACTAAAATATGTTGACTACCGCAATATAAAATGGGAAAATAGGTAACGTGCATTTTTGCACGGCGCGCATGAAAGGAGATGCTTATGAACCGGATATTGCACGCACTCCGATACGGTATATTGGGACTCTCGCTGTCCCTCCTCCTCGTTCCCGCTTCCCTCGAGGCCGCCGACGTCCAGCAAAAGAAGCTGCTGCTCGGCCTGATCCCCGAGATGAACATCTTCAAACAGAAGAAACGGTTCAAGCCGCTGGGCGACTATCTCGCGAAAAAGACCGGTTTGCCCGTGGAGTTCACCATCCTGAGCAGGTACGGGAATATCATCGATAGTTTCAAGACCGAGAGGATGGACGGAGCCTTTTTCGGGTCCTTTACCGGCGCCCTGGCGATCAAGAAGCTCAGTGTGGTCCCGCTGGCCAGGCCCGTGAACCTTGACGGATCGTCTACCTACAGCGGCTACCTCTTTGTGCGGCGGGACAGCGCCATCAAGACGGTGGCGGACATGAAAGGCAAACGGATGGCCTATGTCGAGAAAGCGACCACCGCGGGATACCTCTTTCCGCTTGCCTACTTCCGCGAGCACGGGGTGACCGATCTTAACGGTTTTTTTTCCGAGACCATCTTCGCCGGCAGCCATGATGCGGCCGTCAGCGCTGTCCTTGACCGCAAGGCGGATATCGGCGCTGCAAAGCACAGCATGTGGGACCGGGTCAAACAGGAGAATTCCCGGGTGGACGAGGAGCTGATCATCCTCGCGCAATCCCCGACCGTCCCTTCGAACGGCCTCTGCGTTCGCAAGGACCTGCCACCGACCCTGATCGCGAAACTGAAAGAAGCGCTGCTGAACCTGGACAAGGACCCTGAAGGCAAAAAGGTCCTTGTACAGTTTGGCGCCCTCAGGTTCATCGAAACGACCGCCGGCGACTATAAGCCGGTCTTTGATATGGCCCGCAACGCGGGCATTGATGTCCGTACGTACCGGTACCGGAACGAGTGATCCTATTCTCGCGTTCAGAGGACTTGCAGCTTCATGAAACGTAAGATCATCATCTCACTCTTGTTGCTATTCCTCTTCTCGGCTTCCGGAGCCGTGACAGCGACCCTGTATATCCGCAACACCACCGCCACGCTCGGCCGGCTGATCCAGCTGCATAAGATCGGCAACATGCGGCAGCACCTGATCATCACCATCCAGACCGTCCAATCGGAGTTGTACACCATCGGCACACCGCTTGGCCATGACATCAACGCGATCACGGACAATGTGAGCCGTCTCGATGATGCCGTGCAGCAGTGCACGAACTGCCATGCCTATCACTCCGCAGATGTGATCACCGAGATCGGCCTGGTCCAGACGGACATCCAGCAGTACGAGCACGCGATCAGCAATTACATCACCACGTCGGCGAACCAGGCGTACATCTCCCGGCTCAAGCTGAACGCCGCGGAGATCGGCAACCGGCTGCTTGCCCGGACCGGCCAGATGGCCTCGGCAGCCGCGGAAAAGCTCGAACACTCGACCGCGGAGGCCATGCTGAAGATCGGCAAGGCCCAGACCATTCTGACAGTCACGATCCTTTTCACATTCCTGCTCGGCATCAGCATAGCCGCGAATCTGGTCACCTCCGTGACCCGGCCCATCGCCAAACTGGTCGAGGCGACCCGGGCGATAGCCGAGGGAAATCTCGGCCAGACGGTCGACACAACGGACAAGACCGAGTTCGGTCTGCTGGCAAAACACTTCAACGCCATGAGCGCGGCGCTGCAGGAGAACTACACGAAGCTGGAGGTCGAGATCACGGAGCGGAAAGGCGCCATCGAAGCCCTGCGCGAGAGCGAGGAGCGCTACGCGCTGGCCGCCCGCGGCGCCAATGACGGTCTCTGGGACTGGGATATCCGCCACAACTACATTTTCTACTCGGTGCGGTGGAAATCCATGCTCGGCTTTGAGGAAACAGAGATCGGCAACACGCTCGCGGCCTGGCTTGACCTGGTCCATCCCGCGGACCGGGAACAGCTCGAAGCCAAGCTCTCGGCCCACATCAACGATCAGACCCAGCAGTTCGAATGCGAGTACCGCGTCCGTCACAAGGACGGCGCCTACCGCTGGGTCCTGAGCCGCGGCCTCGCGGTCCGGAACGGGAACGGCAAGGCGCTGCGCATGGCCGGATCACAGACGGACATCACCGCGCGCAAGACCGCCGAGGAACAGCTGCTCTACGACGCATTCCATGACGCGCTCACCGGTTTGCCCAACCGGGCGCTCTTCATGGACCGGCTCGAACATGTCATTGCCAGCGCGCGCAGGCATCCCGACTACCTTTACGCGGTCCTGTTCGTCGACCTGGACCGGTTCAAGGTGATCAACGACAGCATGGGCCACGGCGTGGGCGACATGCTTCTGATCGAGGTCGGCCTGCGGATCAAGGCCGGCATCCGGCCGGGAGACACGGTCGCCCGCCTGGGCGGCGACGAGTTCGCCGTTCTCCTCGAGGACATCAAGAGCGTCGGCGACGCCGAGGATGTCACCCGCCGCATCGAAGAGGAGCTTGCCCATCCGTACCGCATCCAGGACCACGAGATCATCAGCACCCAGAGCATCGGCGTGGCCCTCAAGTCGGACCGGTACGAGTGGCCGGAGCAGATCCTGCGCGACGCAGATATCGCCATGTACCAGGCCAAATCCGACGGCCGGGCCCGCCACGAGTTCTTTGACACCAACATGCACGCCTCCATCATCGACCGGCTGCAGCTCGAAGCGGACCTGCGCGTGGCGGTCGAGCATCAGCAAGGCTTCGTCCTGCACTACCAGCCCATCATGAACCTGAAGACCCGCCAGCTGAAGGGATTCGAGTCGCTGGTGCGGTGGAAGCATCCGACGCGGGGCCTGCTCTATCCGCTCGAGTTCATCCCCCTTGCCGAGGAGACCGGCCTGATCCTGCCGCTGACCAAGTGGATACTCCTGGAGTCCTGCAAGCAGCTTCGCCTGTGGCAGAAGAAGTACGACTCGGACACCACGCTTGCCATCAGTGTGAATGTGTCGAGCAAGACGCTGGTGCAGCCCGGCTTCGTCGACACGGTCGCGTCGGTGCTCAATAACGAATCTCTGCCTCAGGGCAGCCTTGCCCTGGAGATCACCGAGAGCGTGCTCATGGAACATACCACCGTGGCCATGGATGCCATGACCCGCCTGCAGTCCATGGGCGTCCACATCCACATCGATGATTTCGGCACAGGCTACTCGTCGCTCAGCTATCTCCACTCCTTCCCGGTCAACGCGCTCAAGATCGACCGGTCCTTCATTGCCAAGCTGTCGTCGCGGGGAGACAACCAGGAGATCGTGCGAACGATCATCACCCTTGCCCAGAACCTGCGGCTCGAAGTGATCGCCGAGGGCGTGGAACAGAGCGACCAGTTGTCCACGATCTGCGATCTTGACTGCCACTACGGCCAGGGTTTCCTTTTCTCAAAGCCCCTTTCGCCTTCTGAGATGGAACACTGGATGACCCTTCGCAACGAAGCCTGACCTGACCCGCGAAGGCCGCACCCCGCCCTTGGTCCGCACGCTTTGCCTGATCGTACAAAAACTGAATCTGCGCAATCTGCGTAATCTTCGGATAAGCTATTCCTCCGGGCCTTGGTTCTGTGGTCAGGCCTTGCCTTCTTAACATTTACGAACGGTTGATTGTGATAACAGGGAGGGCGGGTTATTTCTGTGGTGGAGGGTCTTTGTCAGCACTCCGTTCCCGGGAGATGCGTCACGTCGTAAGGCGGGTAACAGCGGATCAGCCCGGCCGGACCTGGGGCACCACGCTGTTCCGGATGAACTGCTCGATCTGGGCTTTGTCATCCGGCGTGAGGCCCAGGAACCGCATGCCCATGCCCGGCTCCTTGTTCGGTCCTTCACCGAACGAGTAGGTGTACAGCACCTGCGCTTCGGTGCGCACGATCCTCTTCCCCACCATGAAGCTGACGGAGTGCTTTGTTCCGACCGGACGGGGACCGAGCGTCTTGACGAAACATCCCGTGTCGGAGAGCATGGTGATGAATTCCGTCCCGGTTCCCGCACCGTCGATGGACGTCCGCAGGAAGGTCGCGACACGGATGTTCCTGCGCGGCGTCTCCTCGAGCACCGTCTGCACTGCGCGGTATAATTCCTCGGCATGGACCGGCTTCCGAAGGTAGACCGCGCAATTCTCGCGCCTGCAAAGGTCCTCGCTCTCCAGGTCCGCCAGCTGCGTCTGGATGATCACCGGTATCCCGCGGTGTTTCCGGAGCTTCGCCAGGAAATCGAAACCGTTCATGCCCGGCAGCTTCAGCTCGGTCACCACGAGCGCGGGAACGGCGATGGAGATATATTCCAGCGCTTCCTCGGCGGACCTGACCGTTGTCGCGTTGTACCCGAAGTTTTGAAGCAGCATCCCCGTATAGTAGGCATCCTTGGCGTTGTCATCCACTATTAGGACGAACCGCTTCTTCCTCACATCGGGGACATCACCACTATCGTTCATAGCATGCTTTCCTGCATCCGCCGGGATCTTGTTCTGTGTTCATTATAGCAAATGCCTGGCGCCTGTCAGGGGCTGATCGTCACCCGGTCTCCCTGCTTGATCCCCGAGCCCCCTGCTGTCTCGATCACCCAGGTTACGGGCCCGCCGGAAGGATAAAGCTCCCGTGAACCAGGCCTGCGGTCATGGTAGGTCCTGACGACCGAACCGCCTTGTTCCACGAACAGGATGTCGATGGGGTAGGAAACGCTTGCCATCCAGAATGTCGTGCTTTCCGGCGGATCAAAACGGAACAGCGCCGCTTCGTCAGATGCCAGTTTCCGGAATCCCTGGAGCCCCTTTGCCTTTTCCTTCTCAGTGGTACAGACCAGAACGATCCGATAGTTCCGTTGCGTGCCTCCGCCTGCCGGGCTCACGGTGAGCGTCCGCATCTGCGCCGGCTGTTCTTCGCCCCGGGCGGTCCGCGTCCCGACAACGAGCACCAGGATCCCCGCGGCGATCGTGATCACCGTGATCAGCGCGCCAACGCGGAAGTACTCGAAGAAACCGATGGTCACCCGTTTTCGCGCCTGCTGCAGCACGATCAGGTTCGCGACCGAGCCGATCAGCGTGAAATTGCCCGCAAGAGTGCTGCTCATGGCAAGGGTCAGCCAGGCGATCTGGTCACCGCCAAGAGCATTGACCAGCGGCCGGAGCAACATGACCGCCGGCACATTGCTCACCACGTTCGACAGCACCGCGGAGACCAGGGAGAGCCCAGCGATCCTGTTGATCGGCGAGGCCTCGTTCAGCGCCCCTGCCTGCCGCAGCAGTACTTCCGCCAATCCCGACACCTCCACCCCGTGCATCACGATAAAGAGGCCGGCAAAGAAGAGCAGCAGCGTCCAGTCCACGCCCTCGAGTATCTGCTCGGTGCTCTTCTTTCCCACCAGCATCAGCGCGACCGCTCCTGCCACGGCAACGAGGGGATAAGGATGGCCCAGCGAGAAGAGTACCAGCACCCCGCCGCTCACGATCAGCGACTTGATCAGGAGCGGACGATCGACAGCAACAGGCGAGACCTGCGCCCGGCGGGAAAAAGGCTGGCTCGTGATCTCCCTGCGGTAGACCAGACGGATCACCGCGATGCTGACCGCGATGCCGATAGCTGCCACCGGCGCGAGCGCCTGTAAAAAGGAGAGATAGGGGATGCCCGAAGCGATGCCGATCAGCATGTTCTGGGGATTTCCGGTGATGGTCATGACGCTCCCGATATTCGATGCCGTGGCAAGCGCCAGAAGATAGGGGAGAGGATTGACGCCGGCCTGGATCGTCACCTCGAGCAGGATCGGCGTGAAGAGCAGGCAGATGGTGTCGTTCACAAAGAGCGCCGAGAGCAGCGCGCTTGCCAGCGATACCAGCACCAGGAGCTGCTGCGGCGTCCGGGCCACGGACAGGATGCGCTCGGCCATGAGCTCAAAAAAACCCGCGGTCCGGAGATAGACCGTGATGATCATCATGCCGAGCAGCAGCAGCAGCGTGTGCATGTCAATTGCGCTGAATGCCTGGTCCAGGGTGAGCACGCCGGTAACGACCATCAGCACCGCGCCCACCAGGGCCCCTGCAGGCCGGTTGATCGGGATACGGGGAACCTGGGTCAGCCCCACAAAGACATAGGTAATAAGGAAGACGATCAGCGCGGTGATCATGGAGCACAGTTTACCATGATGAAATACCGGCAGTCCAGACAGGAAGACGGCTCATAAAAATCCATTGCACTCTTTCTGACCTTTCACTATACTAGTGCCACAACCATGAAAACTGAACAGGTCCTTTCAAATTGCCGGACGCTCTATTGCGCTGTGCTCATTCTGCTGTGTTTGGTCACTGGTGCTGATCATGCTGTTGCGGAAGGCCGCATCAAGCCCTTCTCCAGCGACGGCTGCAGTCTTTTCCCTGACGGCACGATCGACGATCGCACCAAATGGTGCGACTGCTGCCTGAGCCATGACATCGCTTACTGGCAGGGCGGAACCGAGGAGGTAAGGGAAAAAGCCGACGAAGAGCTCAGGAACTGCGTGTTCAGCAGGACGAATGACAAAGCGCTGGCCGAGACCATGTACCTGGGCGTACGCGCAGGCGGGCATCCGGCATTTCCTACAGGGTACCGCTGGGCATACGGCTGGTCCTATGGCAGAGGATATCAGGTCCTGACTGCTGCAGAGCAACAGCAGGCCCGGAAAGAACTCAATGAGTACAAGCTAAAGCATCCAACAGGCTATTGCGGAGAGCATGGCTCAGAAACCACTGGCACATCCCCGGCCCAGGACCGTCCCGCTGCCTGGGCAACACCAGTTCAGTCGGAACATCTCAAGAACTTCTACAAGCTTGACAACAAAGTGTACCGCTCTGCCCAGCCGAACAAAAAGGGCTTCAAGGAGCTTGCAGCGCTCGGCATCAGGAACGTGCTCAGCTTCCGGGACTATCATTCTGATGATGACGGCAAGAACTTCGGTCTGAACCTGTTCCGCGTCAAGATGGAGGCGGGCGACATCACGTTAGAGAAGGTCGTAGAAGCCTTGCGCGTCATCAGGAACAGCAACGGCCCGATCCTGATCCACTGCTGGCACGGCTCCGACCGCACCGGACTTATCAGCGCAATGTACCGGATCGTGTTCCAAAATCGGTCAAAGGACGATGCTATTGAGGAGTTGATGAACGGCGGGTACGGGTATCATTCGTTGTATAAAAATATTCCGGAGTTCATCCGGCATGTGGATGTTGAGGAGATCAGGAAGCTAGTTCTCACATTGTAGCGAGGCTCACTACTTCTTCCTGAAGCTATTGAAGTCGCACTATTTTGAAACTCATCAGATACATTCCGTATTAATTGATGTGCTCTTAAAATAGCCGATCACAAACTCTCATCGTTACCATTGACTTCGCCGTGAATCAGGGAGTAAATATCAGCAAACACTCATGTTTCGTGTGTCACGTAATTCCGTACGAGCGCATTTCCAAAGGGACAATCGTGGGTTTTTCGTTTGACCCAATAATTTGGCTGGTGGAATAAATCTTGGGGAACAACATGGCGATTTCCTTTGCAGAAGCAACCCGGTGCCTGCTTGGCGGCAAACCGCTGGCATGGGGCGCCTTCGAAGAACACAAGGCCGCGTCACTGATACTGGCCAAGCCTGGACAGAGACGGCTGTTCGCCTTCTTGCTGGCCCAGGACCGTGCGAAGGTGGCGAGCGGCGACGAAGAACTCTTCGCCGGGCTCATTGCCGCCTGGAACAGCTCCGGCGTCGATCCGGCCGCAGACGGGACCACCGAGACCCCGAAATCGTCCAAGGATGTCTGGCGGCTGGATCGGATTGAAGCGTCAGGCTTTGGCGGCTTGACCCTGTTTGGTAGTCCGCCATTCGATTTCCGCATCGGTGGGGAGAACTGGTGTCTCAATGGGCAAAACGGCTCAGGCAAGACGTCACTCGCGAGTGCCATACTCTGGGCTCTTACGGGCAAGCGCATCCGCGAGCAAGAGGGGCCGGTCGACGAACACGGAGAACGCGCGGCCGTGATCAACGAGACCGGCAAGAAGCTTGGGGATTGGCCGTCCTTTGCCTCCTACCCATCGTCCGCTGCCGACCTAACCAAACCGGTCAACGTCTGGGTGCGGCTGACCTTCGTAAACCAGCAAGGTGAGATCGCCACTGCGTACCGGCAGATGCAGTGTCCGTTGAAGGACGATCCTAAATCGGAGGTCATGATTGACTCAAGGCTGTTGGCCGCCCCTGAACTGTTGGAGACAGGGCTACTGATGCCAGCGCGGTTGGCTCGGATTGGCTTCGGCGACAAGAGCGGCTCGCTGTATGAAGCCGTCAAAATGCTCACCGGTCTTGATCAGCTTGCAGACATCGCGGACGGTTGCGCCCAATTCACGCACGGCGGTCGACGATTTTTAAAATACGGCAAGGATAAAGGTCTTGAGCGCTGGGCCGCGAAGTTCACAGAGGAGATTGCCAAAGCGGTGGAGAAGGCGAGCGAGTTGCGATTCGTTCTGCCGGATAAGCGTAGTTTGGGTGACAAAACGCTCGTCACCGATCTCAAGGAAGCTGCGGTCAGTGCGGCGACCGAGGCAGGCACTCATCTGGAGACCCTGAAGTCTCAGATTTCTCCCACTATCGATACGTCCACTATTGCGGGGCGCACGACGGTCCGCGATGGCGTAGCCTCGGCGCGGGCAATCGTCAACCAAGGTACAAAGGGAATTGTACTCTTCGAGGCTTGGATCGCGCTAAAGGCAGCGAAGGAAGATGAAGCTTTTGCGGGTCTACCCGCAGCTATTGATGCTGCGCGAGCAAGATTGGACCGAGCCCTGTCATGGCACGCCCAACAAAACGCCGACCAGAAATTTCGATTGAAAGCCTTAGCGGCGCAATTTTACGTACCCCCGCAAGAACACTCCGTACCAGCGCAATGTCCGCTCTGCTCGGCACGCCTATCGACGGCTGAGCAGCAGGATTTGGCGGTGCGGTTAGCCCAACTCCAGAAAGACGCCGCGGAGGCCGAGCGCAAGCTGGATGATGTGTGCCGCGGTCTGGAGGCCGAGTTGGTGGAGCGCTTGCCGGCGGAGCTGAAGCGGCACAGGGACTTCCTGGTAACGATGGAGCCCAAGACGGGCTACGGTGCTGCGATCCGTGAACGGTTTTGCGAGGGGATCCCTTTTACCAATGTTCTGCTCGGACTCGCAGGGCGGATAAAGAGCAGGGTTGATCTGCAAGAGGCCGCATTACCGACTTTCGCGTTTGCGACGTTTGAACCTGCAGAGGATGAACCGGAACCGGCTATCATTTTGCGCCGCAGCCTGCATAACCTCGAACGGCTATCTGCTCTCGTCGAATGGTGGTCTGAGCATCGTGGTGCATATCGTCAGGCCTGGTCGGAGGTGATTGGGCAAGTCCAGGAAGATGGCACCTATCCGGCGGATAGCGTCGAGGGCCAGCTCCGAGCGTTGGAAGATGCGTTGTCCAAAGCTGAACCACTGGACGCATTATCCAAATTTCTACTGGAGGCCGTTGCATCGGCTTCGAACTGGGACACGATCCGCAAAGAGCAGGATTTGCGCGAAGCGATCGCTGAGGCCTTGGAGCCGCTCAAGCACTTGCGTCTGCTAGTCTCGGCCGAAACTGCTCGCTCGATCGCCAATCTGTCGATCCGCATCAAGGATATTCTCGGGCGAATCCACCTGAAAGAACGCTTAACTTACGAACAGACCTCATTGGGCAAGAAGGTCGTACACGTCGGTGGCAGCTTTGAAACCGGCATGCAGATTGATGCGGCTCTGGTGGCCAACACCTCCTGGCTGCGGGCAATTCTGTGGGCGTTCATTCTCGCTTTGCGCGAAGAAACGATTGAAGGCCTAGGTGCCAACCCGTTCCCGCTTATGGTGCTCGACGATCCGCAAATGAGCTTTGATCCTCGTAACAAGCGCAAATGGGCGGAAGAGATCACCCGCCTGGCGAACATGGACCGCACGGTGGCCAAAGGGCTTCAGCTCTTTCTCACCACTCACGAACGGCAATTTTATCAGTGCATCGTGGACGTCGAACGGCTTAAAGGGGAACAGGGTCTAATCGGTGGTGTTAACAAAACCTCTGGTGTGGCGACGATCGTCAATGCCGGTTGGCTGCAGAGAGCTTGGCAGAACGCAAGTGAAAACAATGATGATGCACTCGCCCGAGACTATATAGCCGATGTTCGCATCTATTGTGAGGATCTGTTGAAGTTCATGCTGCGTGCCGAAGGTCCCGCGATCCCGAATCTCAGCCTTGACGGTTTAAAACACGAGCTGAAGCGGTTGCATGATGCCCATGTTGCGCCCTTCAACCGTAAAGCCTTCGCTGATCTGCTCAAGACGTTGATGGGTGGTGGCGGCAAGCCCATGAAGCTGATCAATGAGGTCCACCACAAGGACGATGAGAGCATCGGCTTGGCGGAAGCAAGGGACGTCAATGCGTTCTGGGAAAAGACTTTCATGAACCAAATCCACGATGCCTTTGCCGTCTACGACGCGTTTGAATCCTTCTACGGCGAGCCGCGTACCTTCCCCTGGGCCAAGACAGTGATTCCGTTTCCAGGTGGCTTCCGCGAGGATGTGAAGACGGTTACATTGCAGAAAACCGGAATTGCCGCCGCTGCCAAGACCGGCAGTCGCGCAGGCGATGGTGTGGTGACGGTCAAGGAATGGGAGACGACCACTGCAATCACCTTGACCAATCATGAGATCTATCAGCTGGCAGCCGGGACCTTGGATCCGGTGGCGGCCATCGGCGATCTGGTCATCGTTTGCAACCACGCCAAGGTCAACCCGCGCGATCTGGTCGTAGCGGCACACGGAAACGCGTTGCTTGCGCGGCGCTACAATGAGATGGAAGCGCATCCCGAGATCGCCGTGCTGACTGGTCAGTCGGTCGACCCTTGCGCCTTGCCCGAGCCCCTAATCATAGGGCGGGAGCAGGCCAATTTGCGCAAAATCGTCGGAACACTCTTCGCGGCACATCGCTTCGCGGTCCCGGCCCTCGATCCGAACGCCGAAGTTGTTGCTCTTAAAGACTCTAGCGTCCCGCAACAGATGCTCAATGGTGCGCGGCTTTTCGAGGTGCAGGGGCGCAGCGCCGAGCCGATAGCACTGGAGGGGCAGTTCTTAATCACCCGAGAGGCCGTCACAACCATCGAGCAGATCAAGTCATTCGACAGCCGACCCATCGTGGCGGTCGATGAAGATGGAACTCGGTACTTCAAGCGACTGCGTTGCCGAGGCGATCTCGCGGTGCTTGAAAGTCTGAATCCAGACGGCACTACAGCCGCGGAACTCTTGGGTTTCACTGGCGCGGAAGGGCTGCCGAAACTTACACATGCGCTGGAAGTGATTGGCGTCTTGTTTGAGCTGCCCCATTCGTAGGCACCATGCATATACTTTATTTAGGGTCACTTCTCTTCTTTTTAGGCTCACTTCTTTACCTTTGACAAGATATCGAGCATCGAGAAGTGAACCAATGGATCCTTCGTTTGCGAAACTAGAAATAACCAAGGGTATCAATTTGACTAGAGTTTCGAGCGAGCTGACCCGCTCGTCGCGATTTTTACGACGATTTCAGCATTGCCCTATTGATCTTTCACATAGCATCTACGCGGCTTTTGGCAGTTTCCGCGTCGATGCGGCTGTTTCC
>JAOUEV010000109.1 GCA_029858565.1 Nitrospirota bacterium
TGCCCTGTATATTGCATCCCCCATGCCAAAGTCTAAGTTGTTGATTTATCGGGAATGACAGGTTGATAGGGGTTTGCAGGACTGCGAAAGGGGGTAATGGATTTGATGGAAATGCGAAAAAACCGTGTTTGGCAGGCGGTAGCCGGGGAAAACGTCAGAGCAGATTCTAATCCGGCCTGACAAACAATCCGTTATTCCAGCAGCTTTTGCAGGAACAACCCCGCGTGGTTGCCCGTTTCAGTCGGCCACATGAGACACGGCATGCTACTAGTATGCTTTTTGTGGCAGCGAAATTCAAAACAAAATGATGCGGGCCCTGGTGACGATTATCTCGCATATATATAATAGAGCCGACAAGTCCGAGCTGTCAGCATCTTTTCACAGCTCAGACCTCACGTATTTTTGTTCAGCCCTTGAAAATCTAAACATATATTTCCGGATTAGGCTGATTCTGCGCTGGAATCCAAAAAATACGGTTCCCCATTTCTTCACCATCAGTTGAATTGGGTCCGGACTCATCATCGGGCAATACCCTGTTTTTTCCTTGACTTATTTTCGATTTCGATTATAATACGCCTCTTACTAACACCGTCAAAGGAGTCGGAAATGTCTGAAACTACTGCACAAAAAAGCAATCTCAAGCAGAAGCGGCTGCAGGGCTTCCGCAAACGCATGAGCACGGCCAACGGCCGCAAGACCGTGAACCGCCGCCGGGCCAAGGGCAGGGCCAAGCTCTCGGTCTAACGCCCGGGCTTAAGCCATGCCGTACGCATACCGGAAGAGCGAGCGGCTCCGGAAAAATTCGGATTTCGTAGCAACCATGAAAGGGAAAAGGCTGTCGCAAGACGGTCTTTCTCTGTTTTATAGGAAGAACGGCGCGGACGGTTTCCGCGTCGGCATTTCGGTAGGAAAAAAGCTGGGCAACGCGGTGGCCAGGAACCGGCTGAGGCGGCAGCTCCGGGACTGTATCGGAAGGGTGCTCGGAGATCTGACCGCGGGATTCGATCTGGTGTTCGTGGCGCGCAAGGAACTTTCGGGCAGGGACTTCTCCGGGGTCCTGCGGGTCGTGACCCGGATCCTTCAGCGCTCCGATGTCCTCGGCCCGCGGTCCAAAGGCAACGCGCTGTGAAAGCCTTGATCCTGCATATTCTTCGTTGGTACAAGCGATTCTTATCACCCCTCTTGCCGCCGGCATGCCGCTTCACGCCAACCTGTTCTGAATACGCGATTGAGGCCTTTGAAAAGAAATCGCTGTTGACCGCCGCGTGGTTGACGATCGTCAGGATAGCGAAATGCCATCCCTTTCATCCCGGCGGTCATGATCCGGTGAAGTAACTTTTGGAGGTTCCATGGATAACAAACGATATATACTGGCCATCGGCCTTTCCATGATGGTGCTGATGGTCTATATGCGCTTCTTCGCGCCCCAGCCGGTCGAGACACCACCCGCGGCGGAGCAGCAGACCGCGGCGGCTGACAAGGCCGCGGAGCCGGCAGCAGCGGCGCCCAGGGCAGCGCCCGCGTCGGTGGCCAGGAAGATCGCCGTTGCCTCGAGCGGCAAGGACATCGTGATCGAGACCGATGTGCTGAAGGCCGTGGTGAACACCGCAGGCGGAGTGATCACCCAGTGGGAGCTGAAACACTTCCGCGAAGCAGACAAGACCGAGGTCGGGATTATGCCGCTGTTCCACCGGCTGACGGGCGGCCAGACACAGGAGCCGAAGCCGGCAAAAGACCTGGGTAACGTCCACCTTTTCACCCGCTATGACGGTGTGAACCGCGAGGACGTGACAGCACCGCTGACCATTATCCCGACCGAGAAGGCGCTCGACAAGCTCGGCGCCGTGGAGTTCCGGGCAAGCGCCTCCTCGCTGAAGCTGGACAAGGACAAGCCCGAAGCGACCCTCACGCTTTCCTATGCAGGCCCCGGCGGGATCTCAGTCGAAAAGAAGCTCACCTTCCATTACAATACCTATCGGGTCGACGTCGAGGTCCTGACCAGGGGGCTCGACGGCTATACCCTGTCCCTGGGCACCGACTTCGGCATGACCGACAAGATCAGCTCCAATGCAAGCGGCCGGGTGGGCGTTTCCGCGTTCGTTGACGGCAAGGTGAATGCGGAAAAATTCGAAAGCATCAAAGGCGAGCTGCAGTATTCCGGTACGGTGGATTGGTTCGGCCAGCACGACAAGTATTTTACCGCAACCATCTTGTCCGGCGCGCCGGGCATCGTCACGACAAAGCGCACCAGCGCTCCCAAGGAGGTCGGCGACCTGGTCACGACCTCGCTCCTGGTAAAGGACAAACCCGGGTCGCGCACCTTCACACTCTACGCCGGCCCCATGAGCTTCAACGACCTCAAGGCCTACGGCAAGGGCCTGGAACAGCTCGTGGACTACGGCTGGTTCGGCGTTCTGGCGCGGCCCATGTTCTGGCTCATGAACTGGTTCTACGCGTTCGCCGGGAACTACGGCATCGCGATCATCCTGCTGACCATCGTGGTGCGCGCGCTCCTGTTCTACCCGTCGCTCAAGAGCGCAACGGCCATGGAGGAGATGAAGGCGCTCCAGCCCGAGATGAACGCCATCCGGGAGAAGTACAAGAAAGACCCGCAGAAGATGAACCAGGAGATCATGCGGCTGTACAAGGAGCATAAGGTGAACCCCATGGGCGGGTGCCTGCCCATGCTGCTCCAGCTGCCGTTCTTCGTGGCGCTCTACAATGTGCTCTCCGTGTCGATCGAGCTCCGGCAGGCTCCCTTTCTCTCCTTCTGGATCAAGGACCTCTCGGTCCACGATCCGTTCTATATTCTCCCGATCCTTATGGGCGTCAGCATGGTCGCGACCATGCAGATGACCTCCACCTCCATTGATCCCCAGCAGAAGAAGATGATGATGTTCATGAACATCGCCTTCATCTTCCTCTTTGCCTGGCTCCCCGCAGGCCTCCTGCTTTACATCACGCTCTCGAACGTCCTGTCCATTGTGCAGCAGCTGTACGTGCGGAAGCTGATCGCTGCGGAAAAATAGCTGTCTTCCGTTGGAACTCAAAAGGGATGCCGCCATCGGCATCCCTTTTTTATTTCACGTCGTCTTCCTTCCTGCTTACCTCTTAACGCTTACTACTCTAGCTCTTCTTAATGAACGTTCCCTTCCGGTATTCCTCGAACGCCAGTTCCAGCTCCTCTTCCGTGTTCATCACGATCGGGCCGTACCAGGCCACAGGTTCACCCAGCGGCTTGCCGGAAATGAGCAGGAAACGTGCTTTTCCCTTCCCTGCGGAGAAGACCGCCTCCCGGCCTTCGCGGTCAAATATCACCAGGTGCTCCGACGCGACCGGTGTTTCGCCGGCATTCACGGTGCCTTCTATAACGTAGGCGAACAGCGTATGCCCTCTCTTCGTCCGGTGCGTGAACGACGCGCCGGCCTCGAGACTGATATCAAGATATTCAGGATCGGTCACGATGTCCCTGACCGGTCCGACGATCCCGTTGATCTCTCCGCAGATTATCCGTGCGGTGCAGCCTGTTGACGGAGCGACCGTTGGGATCGCGGATCCTTTGACCTCGCGGTACCGCGGATCCATCATCTTGCTTCCTGACGGCAGGTTTGCCCAGAGCTGAAAACCTCCCATGCGGCCCTGTTCGTCGCCTTTCGGCATTTCCTGGTGAATGATCCCGGATCCCGCGGTCATCCACTGCACGTCCCCCGGGCCGATGGTGCCCTTGTTTCCCATGCTGTCGCCGTGTTCCACGCTTCCTGCCAGCATATAGGTGATGGTCTCGATGCCACGGTGCGGATGCCAGGGAAATCCCGCCAGATAATGCGCCGGTTCCTGGGACCGGAAGTCATCAAGCAGCAGAAAAGGATCGAGCTCCGGAACCTCATTGAAACCAAAAGCCCGCCTGAGATGAACGCCCGCGCCTTCCCGGGTCGGTGTGCTTTTCCCTGTTTTTACGATCTTTCTCGTATTTCCCATGGAACAGTCCTTCACGCAGGATCTTTTCCCCGGTCCCTCTTCTGGAACAGTGGAACCTGTCGGCATAGCGCAGTCCCTGCCTGGCAATTCAAGTATAGCACTGCTTGCTTACGTGCTTTTCAACGCCTGCACCACCACAAAAGACCCTTCGCCGTGGCCCGGGCGCACCGGCTCCGTCTCGGTGAGGTCCGCGGGCGGCCGAAAGAGCGTCTGGCGGAACCTGTGGTCCCTGAAGCCGGCTTTTTCAAGCTGGGTGATGATATCGGACACGGAATAGAAGGTCGCGTCACGATAAAAGACGCTCTTGTCCTTCCGCTCCAGATACTCCCTGCCCAGGCTGCTGTCACGGTCCACGAAGCCGATAAGGAACGATCCTCCCGGCCGGAGCACCCGGTGCACCTCGCGGAACGCGGTCTCGATATCATCCAGAAAGCAGACCGTGGTCGCCATCAGGGCGTAGTCGAACTCTCCGTCGGAATAGGGCAGATGCTCCGCTACACCCGCCGCGACCTCGATGCCTTTTTTCCGAGCCAGCTCCGCCATGGGCCTCGACGGTTCAACGCCCCGGGTGATCCCCAGCGGCGCCGCGAACCGTCCCGTGCCCACGCCGATCTCCACACCGCTGCCATTGGGCAGCAGCTCGCGGATGGCGCGCAGTTCCGAAACATAGGCAAGTGGATGGTCGATGAACCAGGCCTCGTAGCGGTCCACGTTCTGATCGAATGAATTAGTTCCGGCCATAGTGCCTCATTGTAAACCGGCGACAAATATCTGCCTGGTTTTATCGCACGCAGTGGTCGCGAGTTCATAGGACATGATGATGCAGTTGGGCTGTGTAACGCCGCCGGAAGGAGCGCGTTTTCAGCGACCCTCCCGGCGTGGCGGGAATCCTGTCGGCAGGAACTTCTTGCTGCAACGGAAAGAGAATGACCGATGGCAGGTTGCCCGGACGCCGCGGTGCTCGCCTCACGTCCAGGCGGTCACGTCCGTCTGTTAAAAAGCGCACTGACTCGGACGTTTTTCCCCCGGTCCGGGCATGGACTGCCCTGCTTTTGCGAAATCACGCTCTGCTTCGGCGTTCTTTCCCTGCTTCAGATAGGCAATCGCCCGGTTGTTGTATGCTTTGGCATAGCCGGGATTCAGCTGAATGGCCATCGTGTAGTCCTCGATCGCCTCGTCGGTCCTCCCCTGTTCGAACTTGGCAATGCCGCGGATATTGTACGCAGCCTGGTTCTTCGGATAGACGCGGATGACCTCGGTGAAATCGCCGATCGCCTCCCCCAGCCTTTTCAGACGCAGCAGTGCGGCACCGCGGTTAAAGTGCGCGGAGACGTCGGTTGCGGAGAGCTCAAGGGCCTTGGAAAACTGCCTTACCGCTTCTTCGTACTGCTCCTGCTGCACCAGGACCTTCCCCAGGCTGGCGTAGGCTTCCGCATAGTTCGGGTCCAGAGCGACCGCCTGGCGGAAGGCCTTTTCGGCCTCTTCCAGCTTGCGGTCCAGGAGGAAGCCGGTCCCTTCCTCAAAGAGCGCAACGGCGCTGCTTTGGGTATCAGTCGCCTGAATGCCCTCTGCAGCGGCTGCAGGTCCGGCAAGCACCAGCGACAACAACGAGGCTGCTATGACCATACTTTTCATTTCGATCTCCTTTGAATGTTCTTTGGACGGACATTTTGCCACTATCCATGCCACGTTTGCAATAAGAGAATGGCGCGCGCGAAGCGCGGGCCATCGTTCGTCATAACCTATGAGAAAAAGCAGCGTGAAACGCCGCTTTTTCGAGTCCCTGTTGCTGGCGTTGCCATGCATTACCTAGCCTGCGGTGTGCAACTGGTTGGCATCGCAAATCCCTCACCCTTTACGAAGCCCACTTTGTCACTGGCATCAACAGCCACAATAAAATCAGCAGTGCTTGGATTGGTGCCGGTCCACTTCAGATCGGCGCCAGACACAAGGATATGTTTTCCTGATTTCATTACTTTGCCCTTTCCTTCCCAGCAACCCGAATAAGCACAAACGGATAACTCTCCATCGGCATTGACGCTTATGGCAAATGGCGTAAAATCATCGGAGGTTTCGCATTTACTCGAGCTGCAACGAATCTCCAGATCATTATTGCGACAATTCCAAGACGCTGCAAAAGCGTGCGTGGACGACAATACAAGAATGATACTGATTAGTAATCTCATAAGTGATTTCTCCCAATCGCAGTGTGGTGGGGCACAATTGCATAATGCGGTGCTGACTCGCCGCTTTTGGGCGAGTCGATGTCGCCTGGTTGGTATCATTGTGATCACTGACAACGTTGCTGGATAAACCTTGACTCTTGTTACCCTTTAGGTTACAATTCGACTGTGATTGCTTCCTTTGCTCATAAAGGGCTTGAACGCTTCTATCGAACGGGAACCGTTTCAGGCATCCAAGCGATTCATGCTGCTAAACTGCGGTTAATTCTAAGCCTCCTTGACGCTTCGCAGACCGTTGCGGGTATGAGGTTGCCGGCGCTAAAACTACACAAATTGAAAGGGACACGGAGCGATACATGGGCCGTGACCGTTCAGGCGAACTGGCGGGTCACATTCCGGTTTGACGATGGCAATGCCCACGTTGTAAATTACGAAGATTATCATTAAGGAGTAAATCATGGCTACGATGCACAACCCGGCACATCCAGGAGACATAATCAGGGAACTCTGTTTGGCGCCGAAGGACATATCCGTTGCCGACGCGGCAAAACAGCTCGGTGTTTCGAGGAAAACATTGTACAAGATCATCAACGGAAAGGGCGCTGTTACGCCTGAAATGGCTCTCCGGCTTGAATTGGTCTTTGGCTCCACTGCACAAACATGGCTTAATATTCAGACAACCTACGATCTGTGGCTGCTTAAAGACAAGCGCAAGGCCCTGAAGGCCGCATTAAGGAAAGCGGCATAGCGGCGTATAGTATAGGTTGTTAGGGTTTGTTCTTTGCCTTTCCTTGTTTGTCAAAATAACGGCCCTTTACTTAGTGGCCATTTTCAAATAATTCCTCCCCTTGAAGCTCACCACTCTCATACCAACCACGCAATAATCCGACCTGTTTTCCATTTTCATATTTCCCTTCAGTCCCAAGCTTTCCATTAGGCCACCACGAACGGTATGGCCCATGCATAACTACTTTTCCACTAACTGACTTATCACACCAAGCTTCTGAAACTTCTGGCGTTTGTTCTCCTTTTGGCTTTGTTCCTTTAGGACATCCGATTCCGTCAGCAGTTGCGGAATTATAGCTAAACAATAGAATCCAAATAATCGCCGTGTAAGTCGTTTTCATATTCATACCCTAACGAGTCTGTAGAAAAAGTCGATTTTTAAAAGACCCGTTCTTCAATTTATCGTCGCTTCATCGCTTCGGTTGTTAGGATTATCCGTTCGCTGTGGTGATCGACTTCGATTTAATCTCGATTCT
>JAOUEV010000046.1 GCA_029858565.1 Nitrospirota bacterium
CCCTAAGCCTGTCAGTGGTGCTATCTGGGCGCGATCCGAAAACTGAGCGAGGAAGAGGTTGGTTCGCTCACGGCGACGATGTGCCGGGGGAGCGAACTTGGAATTCTGAAGATTGATGACGAGGATTCGCAGAAACCATGGGAAACAGCCGTCGTCGCATTGTCGCCGTCGGATTTTCCGGAAGCAATCGAAATAACCGAAGCGAACATGTTGTATGTTCCCAAAGCGGGGATGTCGCAGAGGGCGCTGAACAGGCTCAAACGGCTGGCTGCCTTCAAAAACCCGGAGTTCTTCAGGGCGCAGGCGATGCGGTTGCCGACCTTTGGCAAACCGAGGGTCATCTGCTGCGCCGATGAGACGGCGGAATATCTCTGTTTGCCGAGAGGATGCAGGGAAGAACTGGAATCGTTCCTGGCCGAACATCAAGTTGTTGTCACGGTGCGGGATAAGACCGATTTCGGCAGAAAGATCAACGTGGAATTCAAGGGGGTTCTGCGGGGTGAACAATCGCGGGCACTGGAAAAAATGCTTGCCCACGAAACCGGCGTTCTTTCCGGGACAACGGCCTTTGGAAAGACCGTTGTCGCGATCAAGCTTATCGCTGAAAGAAAGGTCAACACGCTGATCATCGTGAACCGGGCCGGTCTGATCGGCCAATGGCGAAAGAGATTGCAGGAGTTCCTTGTCATCAATGAAGCAGGGCAGGAGACGATAAAAAAGGGAAGAGGGCGAAAGAGGGAGAAGAGCATCATCGGGCAATTGGGCCAGGGAAAGGCGGCGCTGAACGGCGTCATCGATATTGCCCTGATGCAATCGCTCTGCAGAATGGGCGAAGTCAAGGAGTGCGTGAAGGATTACGGCATGGTCATTGTCGATGAATGTCACCATGTCGCGGCTTTCAGTTTCGAGGCGATCCTGAAAGCCGCAAACGCCGGATACGTATATGGTTTGACCGCCACGCCGGAGAGGAAAGACGGCCACCATCCGGTCATATTCATGCAGTGCGGGCCGGTGCGATTCCGCGACGATGCCAGGAAGCAGGCGGAACAAAGACCGTTCGAGCATTTCGTGGTGCCCAGGTTCACGCAGTTCCGTCCGCCGCTCGATCAGGAGGAGAAAGAACCGTCCATCCAGGCGCTCTATGCCGAACTCACTGTCAATGAATTCCGGAATCAGTTGATTGTCGACGATATCACAGCGAGCCACGAGCAGGGAAGAAACAACCTCGTGTTGACGGAACGGACGGCTCATGTGGATTATCTTGCGGGAAAGCTGAAGGAAAAAATACCGGACGTGCACGCTCTGGTCGGAAGCATGGGGGCGAAAGAGACAGGCGAGGTCCTCAGCCGAATTGCTTCTGTTCCCGCGGACCGTCCGCTGACGCTCATCGCCACCGGGAGGTACATCGGCGAGGGTTTTGACGAACCGCGCCTGGACACGCTTTTCCTGACCATGCCGATATCATGGAAAGGGACGCTGCAACAGTATGCAGGCCGGTTGCATCGGCTGTTCGATAGCAAGAAAGAGGCCCGGATCTATGATTACGTGGACGTTCACGTCCGAATGCTGGAAAAGATGTATCAGCGGCGTCTCAACGGGTATGCCGCAATAGGCTATAAGATAAAAGCCGGAGTGGTCGAAACGGATTCGACCGACATTATCTTTGACAAGGGAAGTTTCCTGCCGGTGTTCACCAGTGATATCTCCGCGGGGAAACGGGAGATCGTCATCGTAAGCCCCTTCGTCACCCGGAGGCGCGCCCTCCGGATGTTGCCGCTGCTCGAAGCAGCGGCGAAAAACGGAGTGAGAATGATAGTCGTGACCCGCCGTCCCGAGGATTTCAAGGAAAAGGACGCCGCCGCTTTGCGGGAAACCCTGAAGTCGTTCGAGGACGCCGGCGTGCGCCTGGTATTCCGCTCGAACATTCACCAGAAGTTCGCCGTGATCGACCAGAGGCTTGTCTGGTACGGCAGCATCAATCTATTGAGCTACGGCGACGCGGAAGAAAGCATTATGCGCCTGGAAAGTCCCACTATTGCGAACGAATTGATTAAAATCACGGAGCGGACCGCCGGGAGTCGTTAACGGAGGAACAGGTCTCAACGGAGAGGAAATGATCAGCACTGCCTGTTTTCCATTAGACTGCTCGTGCTTGCTCCGTCATTGTGGCATCAGCAGGAGCTTACAAAATGATGATCTGGACAGGGGTTGCGGACCTGGAGGAGGTGGATGGTATGAAGTTCGTGTGCAAGCGATTCTCGAAAACAGCTATTCGGATATAATCAGGGGTTGGTAAGAAGCGGTTTGTTATGGTAATTTCGAAAAAATAAAAAAAATGAATTTTCTGTTAAAAAAGTATTGACAGGTGAGGGGGCTTCCTGTATATTGCGCCCTCGTTCGTAGGAAAGCCTCGGGAAAAACCTCGATGTTTGAATACCCAACGAGCAGTTACTAGCATAAATAATTCTTTCACAACTCAATAAAAGTTCTTGACAAAAGTAGTGCGAGTCGCTAATATTGCTATTCTGCGACACACACATGGTCTTTGAAAACTAAATAGGTGCTAATTCCAAACAGCTTTTTTAAAGCTTTTGGGGTCGGCGGGTTTTGAGTAGTTTTACCTGTCAAATTACCTTATAAGGTAACTTTGAATTATGGATCAGATTTTCTTGGAGAGTTTGATCCTGGCTCAGAACGAACGCTGGCGGCGTGCTTAACACATGCAAGTCGAACGAGAAGTACGTAGCAATACGTATTGTAAAGTGGCGAACGGGTGAGTAACACGTGGGTAACCTGCCCTTGAGTTTGGGATAACCCCGCGAAAGCGGGGCTAATACCGAATAAGACCACGGGGACGAAAGTTCCTGAGGTAAAAGATGGCCTCTATTTATAAGCTATCACTCGAGGA
Source organism: Nitrospirota bacterium (assembly GCA_029858565.1). Classification (GTDB taxonomy): domain Bacteria; phylum Nitrospirota; class UBA9217; order UBA9217; family UBA9217; genus JAKAHZ01. The sequence goes on from JAOUEV010000046.1 coordinate 2,909, forward strand.
TGGGCCCGCGGCCCATTAGCTAGTTGGTAGGGTAACGGCCTACCAAGGCGATGATGGGTAGCTGGTCTGAGAGGACGATCAGCCACACTGGAACTGAGACACGGTCCAGACTCCTACGGGAGGCAGCAGTGGGGAATATTGCGCAATGGGCGAAAGCCTGACGCAGCAACGCCGCGTGGGGGATGAAGGTTCTCGGATTGTAAACCCCTTTCGATCGGAACGAATCCCCTTCTGGTAAACAATCAGGAGGGTCGACGGTACCGGGAGAAGAAGCCACGGCTAACTCTGTGCCAGCAGCCGCGGTAAGACAGAGGTGGCGAGCGTTGTTCGGATTTATTGGGCGTAAAGCGAACGCAGGTGGTTTGGTAAGTCAGAGGTGAAATTCCGCAGCTTAACTGCGGCACTGCCTTTGATACTGCCTTTCTAGAGTGCATGAGGGGGAAGCGGAATTCCGAGTGTAGAGGTGAAATTCGTAGATATTCGGAGGAACACCGGTGGCGAAGGCGGCTTCCTGGCATGCAACTGACACTCATGTTCGAAAGCGTGGGGAGCAAACAGGATTAGATACCCTGGTAGTCCACGCCCTAAACGATGGGCACTAGGTGTGGGAGGTATCGACCCCTTCCGTGCCGCAGCTAACGCATTAAGTGCCCCGCCTGGGGAGTACGGCCGCAAGGTTGAAACTCAAAGGAATTGACGGGGGCCCGCACAAGCGGTGGTGCATGTGGTTTAATTCGACGCAACGCGAAGAACCTTACCTAGGCTTGACATCCCTGGAACCTCCCGGAAACGGGGGGGTGCTCGCAAGAGAGCCAGGAGACAGGTGCTGCATGGCTGTCGTCAGCTCGTGTCGTGAGATGTTGGGTTAAGTCCCGCAACGAGCGCAACCCTTACCCTCAGTTGCTACCGGGTCATGCCGGGCACTCAGAGGGAACTGCCCAGGATAACTGGGAGGAAGGTGGGGATGACGTCAAGTCCTCATGGCCTTTATGCCTAGGGCTACACACGTGCAACAATGGCCGGTACAAAGGGTCGCAATCCCGCGAGGGGGAGCCAATCCCAGAAAACCGGCCTCAGTTCAGATCGGAGTCTGCAACTCGACTCCGTGAAGTCGGAATCGCTAGTAATCGCGGATCAGAACGCCGCGGTGAATACGTTCCCGGGCCTTGTACACACCGCCCGTCACACCACGAAAGCCTATTGTACCTTAAGTCGCTGCGTTAACCGCAAGGAGACAGGCGCCCACGGTATGATCGGTGATTGGGGTGAAGTCGTAACAAGGTAGCCGTAGGAGAACCTGCGGCTGGATCACCTCCTTTCTAAGGATGACCTAGACGATGCATCATCTCCGGATGAGGTATCTGTCTCACATCCTGGTCGGTCCCGCCGACTCGCACCTATTTAGTTTTGAAGGACCATGAGCAATGCTCAGGGCTATAGGCATGGGCTCGGAGCTTTACCCCCGGGAAAAGTCCTGAGTCTGATAATCAGAACGGGCCTATAGCTCAGTTGGTTAGAGCGCACCCCTGATAAGGGTGAGGTCGGTAGTTCGACTCTACCTAGGCCCACCAAATCAAATGCGGAATGGATGAATGCGGAGTGCGGAAGGAAATTCCGAATTCCATATTCCGAGTTCCTAAATTTAAAATGGGGCTGTAGCTCAGCTGGGAGAGCACCTGCTTTGCAAGCAGGGGGTCAGCGGTTCGATCCCGCTCAGCTCCACCAGAATTCATAATTTTGATTCACAAGATTTCGGACACGCAGGTATGCGCTCCGATCTGGTCTTTGACAACTGAATAAGCAAGGGTACAAGAAAAGCTGAGGCAACTCAAGAAACGCCGGATCTGCCAGAGGCAGATTCGGTGGTTAAGCTACAGAAGGTGTATGGTGGATGCCTTGGCGCCAAGAGGCTATGAAGGACGTGGCAAGCTGCGATAAGCTTCGGGGAGCCGCTAACAGGCTTTGATCCGGAGATTTCCGAATGGGGCAACCCTACCTGGTGCTGCCAGGTAATCTGCAACTGAATTCATAGGTTGCAGAAGCTAACTCAGGGAAGTGAAACATCTCAGTACCTGAAGGAAGAGAAAGAGACATCGATTCCCCTAGTAGTGGCGAGCGAACGGGGAACAGCCCAAACCTGATCCATGTGATAGCTTGCGGGCGTTATGGATCGGGGGTTGCAGGATTTTGCCGGTGGGGACCGCAGACCTCACGGAGAGTTACAAACCTCTGTTGTAGTTGAACGATCTGGAACGATCGGCCATAGACGGTGAAAGCCCGGTAAACGAAACGACGAGAGGCTCTCTGGGCAGATATCCTAAGTACCACGGGACACGAGAAACCCTGTGGGAATCCGGGAAGACCACTTCCCAAGGCTAAATACTCCTTGGCGACCGATAGTGAACCAGTACCGTGAGGGAAAGGTGAAAAGAACCCCGGGAGGGGAGTGAAAAGAACCTGAAACCGTACACTTACAAGCAGTGAGAGGGCTATGGGCCGCAAGGTCAATGCCTGATCGCGTGCCTTTTGCATAATGAGCCGGCGAGTTATTAGGCGTGGCAAGGTTAACCACGATAAACGTGGGAAGCCGTAGCGAAAGCGAGTCTGAATAGGGCGATTTAGTTACGCTTAATAGACCCGAAGCGGGATGATCTACCCATGGTCAGGGTGAAGCGGGGTTAAACCCCCGTGGAGGCCCGAACCGATTATCGTTGCAAAGATACCGGATGAACTGTGGGTAGGGGTGAAAGGCTAATCAAATTCCGTGATAGCTGGTTCTCCCCGAAATAGCTTGAGGACTAGCCCTGCGAATTAACTGACGGAGGTAGAGCACTGAATGGACTAGGGGCCTTACCCGGTTACCAAACCCAATCAAACTCCGAATACCGTCAAGTCTTACCGCAGGAGTCAGACTACGGGTGCTAAGATTCGTGGTCAAAAGGGAAAGAGCCCAGACCGCCAGCTAAGGTCCCTAAATATATGCTAAGTGGTAAAGGTTGTGGGAGCGCTCAGACAGCCAGGAGGTTTGCTTAGAAGCAGCAATCCTTTAAAGAAAGCGTAATAGCTCACTGGTCAAGCGAGCCTGCGCCGAAAATACAACGGGGCTAAAGCATATTACCGAAGCTGCGGATGCGTAGCAATACGCGTGGTAGGGGAGCATTCTGTCGTAGGTTGAAGGTGGACCGTAAGGACCGCTGGACGAAACAGAAGAGATTCTGCCGGCATAAGTAGCGATAAAACGGATGAAAAATCCGTTCGCCGAAAACCTAAGGTTTCCTGGGCAATGTTAATCATCCCAGGGTGAGTCGGTACCTAAGACGAGGCCGAAAGGAGTAGTCGATGGACAGCAGGTTAATATTCCTGCACTACTGTGGTTCCGTTACCAGCAATGGGGGGACGCAGGAAGGTAGGCCTACAGACGACTGGAAATGTCTGGCCGCAATTCAAGGGGGATTCCGTAGGTAAATCCGCGGGGTCATTAACTCTGAGGAAAGCGGGGAAGCGAGCCTTCGGGCAAGCCAACTGGTTGATCCTACGCTGCCAAGAAAAACCTCTAGCGAGGAATCATAGTAACCGTACCGCAAACCGACACAGGTAGGTAGGAGGAAAACTCTAAGGCGCTTGAGAGAACTCTGGCTAAGGAACTCGGCAAATTAGCCCCGTAACTTCGGGAGAAGGGGCGCCACGGTAGGGTGTTAAAGCCTGAAGTGGCCGCAGTGAAATGGCTCTGGCGACTGTTTATCAAAAACACAGGTGTCTGCTAAGCCGTAAGGCGATGTATAGGCACTGATGCCTGCCCGGTGCCGGAAGGTTAACAGGAGGGGTTAGTCGCAAGGCGAAGCCCTGAATCGAAGCCCCGGTAAACGGCGGCCGTAACTATAACGGTCCTAAGGTAGCGAAATTCCTTGTCGGGTAAGTTCCGACCTGCACGAATGGCATAACGACTGGAGCACTGTCTCGGCCAGAGACTCAGCGAACTTGTATCATCGGTGAAGATGCCGATTACCCGCAACTAGACGGAAAGACCCTGTGAACCTTTACTATAGCTTGGCAATGAATACTGGAAACGTATGTGTAGGATAGGTGGGAGACGTTGAGACGGGAGCGCTAGCTCTCGTGGAGTCGCCGTTGAAATACCACCCTTACTTTTTCGGCGTTCTAACCTGGGCCCATGATCTGGGCCGGGGACATTGCCTGGTGGGTAGTTTGACTGGGGCGGTCGCCTCCCAAATTGTAACGGAGGCGCCCAAAGGTTCCCTCAGGCTGGTCGGAAATCAGCCGTCGAGTGTAAAGGCAGAAGGGAGCTTGACTGCGAGACTGACAGGTCGAGCAGAGACGAAAGTCGGGCTTAGTGATCCGGTGGCCCCTCGTGGAAGGGCCATCGCTCATCGGACAAAAGGTACTCCGGGGATAACAGGCTTATCGCGTCCAAGAGTTCACATCGACGACGCGGTTTGGCACCTCGATGTCGGCTCATCGCATCCTGGGGCTGAAGTAGGTCCCAAGGGTTTGGCTGTTCGCCAATTAAAGCGGTACGAGAGCTGGGTTCAAAACGTCGTGAGACAGTTTGGTCCCTATCTGTTGTGGGCGTAGGAGATTTGAGAGGATCTGTCCCTAGTACGAGAGGACCGGGATGGACGAACCTCTAGTGTGCCAGTTGTCCCGCCAGGGGCAGTGCTGGGTAGCTATGTTCGGTCGGGATAACCGCTGAAAGCATCTAAGTGGGAAACCCACCTCAAGACTAGATCTCCCGGGGAGCAATCCCCCTGAAGGCCCCCGGTAGACCACCGGGTTGATAGGCTGGGCGTGTAAGGGTGGTAACATCCTAAGCTAACCAGTACTAATAGGCCGTGCGGCTTAACCACTATTTATTATCTGCTTCTGGCAGATTCGGCTTTTCGGAATATCCTTGCTTATTCGTTGTCATCGTATTTTTGTCATAAGGTTTTCGGTGGCTATACCGGAGAGGTCACACCCGTTCCCATCCCGAACACGGAAGTTAAGCTCTCCTGGGCCGATGATACTATGACCGAGAGGTCATGGGAAAGTAGGACGTCGCCGGAATATTTTATAAGCCCGTCAGCTTTTGCTGGCGGGCTTTCTTTTTTTTGTACTGATAACCATATCCGTATATACATATGCGTTGAAGCACGGTATAATGGAAAAAACCTGTTTGTACTGAAAGGAGCTGCCAGTGGCGAAACCGAATTTCAGCTTCCAAAAACGACAGAAGGAACTGGCCCGACAGAAGAAGAAAGAAGAGAAGAAACAACGAAAGATGGAAAAGTCGCCATCAGCTCCCGAGGACGGTCAGGAAGCAGCGACGGAAGGATCCCAGGGGGAGCATGCCCCTGCAGAAATGGAGCAGGGCAAAGAGTAGCGATAGGCCGGCAATACTTCATGAGAATAATAACGCTTGACTTACTCCCACGGGAGTGCGATTATATAACAAGAAGTTTCGGAAGTTATTTGCTCGCAAAACCGCAAAGACTTTTCGTCCTTGCGGTTTTTTTGTTGGCCCTTTCGTCATCTTCAAATTCACGAAGAAGGAGGAAATCATCATGATCACAGGTACCGTGAAATGGTTCAATGATGCCAAGGGATTTGGCTTCATTAGCCGTGAAGGTGGCGCAGACGTGTTTGTTCACTTCGGCGACATCCAGGACAGCGGATTCAAGAGCCTGGCCGAAGGCCAGCAGGTGCAGTTCGAGATAGTCGAATCGCCCAAGGGCCCCAAGGCCGCTAACGTTGTAAAGCTCTAGGCTTTATACGTAGTTCACCCTAAGCAGGTTTCGGATTTTCCGGAGCCTGCTTTTTTATTGTTCTCATGCCGGAAATAATCGATTGTGGAAAAACGGAGGCTGATGCGAATCCCTATTGCTAAGGAAAATCGTTGTAAAACTATATTATGATAGTGGCGTGGCAGTACGTGATTTCGCTCGATGCGAGGGCTTCAGGAACGATACTCAATGTTGACGCGGTACGCGAGAACAGCATGGCCTGGATCCAATGAGTGGCGTGTTCCGTGGCAGGGAATGCGGCCTGTTCCCGAGGTTTTACGGCCTTTGACAAGCCCGTTGATGACCGGAGTAAGATCGAATCCGCCTTCAGCGCAACCGTCTCGAAGGCAGTTCATATGAAGCAGCGCATAGCTTGAGGGGGAAAAGTTTATCGTGCGTTCCATGAGGATGGGATCAACGGTCCGCTGGTAATAGGTCAACTTGCAGGCGATATTCGATACGCCGGGGAAGCGATCAGAGATCAAACCTGCCGCGAGCATGATGTTCTTCTTCTGTTCCTGCTTTTCACGATAGCTGGGTTTGTAGCTCATAGACGATTCTCCAGGGAAAAAGGTGAACAAAAATGCCGCAAAAGACGCAGGTCTTTGCGGCACGGCCTGTGCGATTTTCCAACTTCGCAAGATACATAGTCGTACTTTTAAAGCCGAAAAGCAAGAGCTTATTTCCCGGCCTAATTGCGAGAGACATTCTGTTTGGTCATGATATTATGAACCGGGCATGGTTTTCTCTTATACAAGCCCTCGGTGTTGAATGAGCATATTCACCTAAAGAACGCACCATCCAGATGATGACCAATTTCGTGCAAAAAGTGCGCACGAATGTTTTGAATGCAACAACACGTCACTGATTGGCCATGCGCCCAGAGAGTATGACTGCGATAGATTGTCGTATATTGGTTCGTATAGACCATGTGGTCCATTCCAGAACGCTGATGGTCGTGTCGCGAGCCCGACTTCACATAGACTGCTAATGTAGAACTTCTTGCTCTTGTGGCACTTGATAAAATTCATTGAAAAAGGGTTGTGATTGTTCCATAATGCCGAAGAAGGTATTTCGGCACAATTGCTGACGATCCGAGATGTACCGGCGGATCTGCCTGTTAATCCGATCCAAAGTAATAAGCCACATCAGGAGATCCTTTGAAAATAGTGAAGAAAATAACCACCGCATCCAAACCGCGCGCTGATGTTCCGCGGCTTCTTGTGGCAGACCAAAAAGGTGATATATATGACGATCCCCGGTATCTCGCCAGCGGCATGGCGGGAGGGGATTTTGTTCAACTGAAGGCGTCCGATCTTATTCCGCTGCCTGTTGGCAGTCAGTTCTACTTCATTTCCAAGGGATTGCCGGTCGGATTCTCCAAAACGGGCGGTCCTGTTGTGCTCGATGGAGTCTATCCGGTCGCAGCGTTCCTGCCTCCTGGATACACGCGCACCTATTTTCCAGCCTATGAAGAAGTGCAGCCTGATCCGATTCTGCCGCTCTGGTCCTACACCGCGGTCGCCTGGTACAAGGGGACGTTCCACGCCGCGGCTGTCCGGGTTGCCTGGATGAAGAAGGCCGATCCCAAACTGCACGATGATAATGTGATCGGGCCGATCGTGACAGAGAAGCTCAAGCAGTTCCCGAAGAACCGGCTGCTCAAACACCTATCGAAATGCGCAATGTTCTACCATTGCTTTGCCGCGAAGAACATATTTGTTGGCCGATGGGAAGCCCCGCTTCCAACGTCGCCATCCTGCAATGCCCGGTGCATCGGGTGTCTCTCGCTCCAGGAAGGCGAGTGCTGTGCGTCCCAGGACCGGATCACTTTCGTTCCCACGCCACACGAGATCGCCGAGGCCGCGATCCCTCATCTCAAAACAGCCGAAGACCCCATTGTGAGCTTTGGCCAGGGATGCGAGGGCGAACCGTTGGTTCAATCAAGAACGCTGGTAAAGGCGGTGGCCATGATGCGCGACGCCACGTCGCGGGGCGTCATTAATCTGAATACCAACGGATTTTCATCGGACCGCATCAGAGCCATGCGGGATGCGGGGCTGGACAGCATCCGGATAAGTTTGAACTCCTGCGACCGGGAACGCTACAATCAATATTATCGCCCCCGGGGCTACAGGTTCGAAGATATGATGGAATCGGTCTCGGTTGCAAAGAAGATCGGTCTGTTTACGAGTCTTAACTACATCATTTTCCCGGGATATACTGACCGGCAGGATGAGGTTGACAAGTTGTTCAAGCTGATCGCAAAGACCAGGGTGGACCTGATCCAGATGCGAAACTTCTCTATCGACCCGGCACTGTACATGAGGTCCGTGACCCGGCCGGAAGGCAAGGCCATGGGCGTCAGGAAACTCATCAGCATGTTGAAAAAAGAATTCCCGAAACTGAAGATCGGATATTTCAACCTTCCGAAGAAAGACATGAAAAAATAGATGCCCATTTTCGCACGGAGACGCAGAGGCGCGGTGAATGGCTATAGACAAGACCGCACAGCATCCTGCAGATATGTATAAAATACTATTCAGCATATTGTCATGTGTCGTGTTTCTTCTGACGTCCTGCGCCAAACCGCCGGTGACCAAGCCGGAGTTTGCCCTGGAGCAGGTATCCTGGTGGCGCGCCGGGCTCAAGGCCGATGACCTGGAGTTCCAGGGCCTGGCCGAGGCGGCACGTCAGAGCATGGAGTACTATAAGAGACTTCCCGCTGACTCGTCATTTGTTTTCGGGCCGATACGTGTTACCGCCGGAGATATGGTTGTGACGCTCCAGAATCTTCTGCTGATCGTCGAGAACACATCGCTGACGCCCGAGCTAAAGGTCGAACAGATCAAGAACGGCTTCGACATCTATCGCTCCGTTGGATCGAATGGCAGGGGAAAGGTCTTGTTCACCGGGTATTATGAGCCGGTGCTTTCCTGCAGACGGACCGCCGATGATACGTATAAATTCCCGCTCTACAAGCGGCCCGACGACATACTTGAGATCGACTTATCGCAGTTTGGCGAGAACTTCGGCAAGGACCGCATCTTCGGCAGGCTGAACGGGAAGAAGGTAATCCCCTACTTCAGCCGTCAGGAGATCGATCAGCAGAAACAGCTTGCAGGGAAGGGGCTGGAGGTCTTGTGGTGCGCTGATCTTGTTGACATCTACACGGTCCAGGTACAGGGATCGGGCAAGGCGGACCTGGGAAACGGCGAGATCGTCGGCATTCTCTATGACGGTCAGAACGGCAGGCCTTATCGCGGAATCGGCAGATATCTGATCGATAGCGGAGCGATCCCGAAGGAGAAGATGTCCATGCCGGCGATCCGCGATTACCTGAAAGCAAATCCCGAGAAGCTTTTCGATATATTGCACCAAAATCCGAGCTACGTGTTCTTCAAGGTCGAGAACAAGCTGGCTGTGGGCAATATCAATGTACCGCTCACCGCACGGCGATCCATTGCGACTGATTACCGTCTTTTCCCGAAAGGCGCGCTGGCGCTGATCAGGACGGAGAAGCCGGTCATCGCCGAGGACGGAACGGTCAAGGAGTGGAACGCGTTCACCCGCTTTGTGATGAACCAGGATACCGGCGGAGCGATCCGGGGGGCGGGGAGGGTGGACCTGTTCTGGGGCCAGGGCAAGGAAGCGGAATTGTCAGCGGGGTATATGCAGCAGGAAGGGAAACTCTATTTCCTTCTCCGGAAAAAGGAAGAGAGAAACGATTCTTGGTAAATGCAGAGATATCAGAGCACACAGAGGATAGAAGAAGTTTTTTCTTGGATATCGAAGAAATCCCGCTCATGGAATAGAGAAGTTCCACCAACCAGTCAAACGAAGCGCACGCTCAGCTGCACCGCAGGTAATTGGCATTTTCTCCTCAGCTAAGTTCGTGCCGGACTTTCGTTTCTCTGTGCGATTGCCGTGCCCTCTGCCGTAGAAGCCTACCCGCCAATGATGCTCCGGTATAACCTCCTCGTCCTCTCATCAGGTTCGATATCCAGTTCCTTCCGAAGCGCAAGCTGGCACCGTTCGTAGGTCCGGACTGCTTTGCCACGAAGGCCATTGGCAACAGCATGTGTCATGAGCCAGCGGCAAGCTTTCTCATTACACTGGTCAGCATCGAATAATCGCACCTGGTAGGCCATCGCGGTCTGGAGGTCCTGCTCGTTGTCTGCGATATCCGCTGCCTGTTCGAGCATTCTGAGATAGGTCGTCCGCAGATCGTCACGAAGCAGAAGGGTCCAGTCCTCATACCTGTCTTCGGGCAGGAGGTCTCCCTGGTAGATCGCGAGCGCATGATCATAGAGCCGGAGAGAACGTGCATTATCTTTACCGTTCCGGCAACGGAAAGCCTCGTCTGCTGCGCTCCGGAAAGCATCTATATCCGTCCAGACCAGCGCACGGTCCAGGGACAGGTGTTCAGCATCGAAACGGACGCAGGAGCTTTGCGGCCCTGATGTCGAACCATTGTCGAGCGTCTTTCGAACACGATGGAGAAGGCTGCTGAGCACCGGGGCGTATCGTGCAGGGTCGCCGTTCGGCCAGATTGTTTCGATAACAATATCGCGGGAGAGCGGCTTTCCGTTGCCCGTGGCGAGCAACTTGACAAGCTTTTTCGCCTGCCTGCCTTTCCATTCGCGTTCCCTGATCGCTTCGCCATTCCGCTCAATGCGAAATCCACCGAGGCAATGGATCCTGAGCAGCGGCGCTGCCGCCGGACGGCTGCGGTCAAGGAGCGCGGCACAATAGCCGGCGCAGATCCCGTTCATCACGGCTTCCTGCGCAAGGTCATGCAGTTCTCTCGGAGCAAGAGGAGCATAATAGGTGAAACCCCGCTCCTCGCCGATCGAGAAGCCCAGTTGTAAATGGCGATGAGCCTGCGCGGTCTTGTTCCTCATCAGATACAGGCTTGCGAGGATGAGGTGTCCGTTCGCCTCCTGCTGGGCCGCGCCGCTCTGGCGCAGCATGCGTATCGCTGTTTGCAGCTCTAGCTCCGCGCGTGCGATTTCCCCCTGCTCCCGGAGGATTGCGCCGTCAGCAATGAGATAGATCGCGTGAAAGAGCCTGCTGTTCCCCCGCACCCCCGGAGCAAGAGCATGGTCCGAGAGCTTCTTGGCGCGGTCGAGCTTCCGCTGAAACAGACAGGCTAAGGCGAGAAAGTGCGATGCCGACAGGTTGAAGAACGCCTTGGCCGAAACCTCGCCCCGCTGCCGGCATTCATCGAGCAGTTTTTCCGCTCCGCGGTAATCTCCCTGGGCTATCTTGAGCCATCCATAGATATCGAGCAGCAGCAGGTCTATGGACTCGATGCGGTATTCCGTGGCGATCCGCCGTCCGGCATCAAGGGATTCCTGCGCAGCGCTAAAGTCGCCGACGAAGAGGCTGGTCATGGCCTGTACCAGAAAGAGCGCAGCTTCACCGCCCGGCTCATCAGTAGCCGCCTTTTGTGCTTCAAATCCTGCTGCGACCGTATCGTGTGCCAGTTGGAAATCGCCGTGATAGAGTGCGCAGGGCGTGAGATAGATGGCGCAGGAAATGAGCGAAAAATGATCACCTGTTGACCGGAACAGGTCTGTGGCCTTGCGCAGCGCATCGATCCCCTGGTGCAGTTTGCCCGTAAAGAACCAAGCAGTGCCAAGGGCAAGCAGGAGGGTCGCGCGTGCCTCTGGGGATGCGCGTTCCTGCTTCCGGAGGATCCTCTGCGCCTGGACTACAGCGCGCTCCATGCGCTGGAAGTCGCCGCCGCTGTGGAACGCAGCCTCAATGACCCCGCCGAGCGACAGCATCTGGCCGGCACTGTTCTTCTCCCGGCGGAAACCGGCCAGGGCCAGGTCGTAGAGCGAGAGCGCCTGCTTGGGATCGCTGAAGCGGCATTCCACGGCGCGGGCGAAAAGGAGCCAGGGCCGTTTTTGCAAGTGGAACGGAAGAAGATCTATCATCTGGAGCAGCGTTCTGATCTGACCGCGCGCGATGAGGTTCCTCCACGATCGTTCGAGAACATTTGCGGCTTTTGCATGCTGGTCCGATGCGATGAAAAGGCCTGCCGCCCGTACCGGATCGCCGTTCCGAACGAAGTAAGCAGCTGCGGCGCCGTATGCCCGTCTGAGATCCGATGCGCCTGCACTCGATGCGAACCGTGCCGCGAGGAACTCCCGGAATAACGCGTGGTAGCGAATAGCATCTCCTTCCTTGTTCGCGTCGATGAACAGGTTGCGACGCGCAAGTTCGGCGAGCATCTCCGATACAGAACTCCGTCCCGGGGCGGCTTTCGCGGGCAGTCCCGTCAGGATGCACGCCAGCGGCACCGGGACCGCTTCGGCAAGAGAGGTACGGAGAAGGAACGCCTGCAGGCCCGGGGCAAGATGAGAGAAGACCTCATTGGCAAGGTAGTCGAATACCTGGTCCCGGAATCCGCGCTGGAGATCTTCAGGAATTGCGTCGTTCCGCTGATCTCCTTTGGTCATGAGATATTCATGTAAAAGCACCAGTCCGACTGCCCAGCCTTCGGTCATCCTGCATATGTCCGCTGCCCGGGGCCGGGACAGGTGTGTTCCGAACACCGAGCCGAACAACTCGATCACCTCGTTGTCGGTGAACCGCAGGTCCGCTGCGGACAGTTCCCCGACCGCGCGCTTCGACCGCAGACTGGCGAGAGCCATCTCCGGTTTTGTGCGGGAAAGGACCATGATGCGCACACCGGGCGGAGAAGTCTCTATGAGCTGGGACAGAAGTTCCGCTGTAGCGGGAGAATCAGCGAGAACATGATAGTTGTCGAAAACGATCACGCCGGGAGGAATGTCCCGAAAAAGCCTGCCGATCCACTGTGAGATGACCAGAGATGGATCGCTGGCACGGTAGCGGTCCCGGGGAATGACCGGCACGATCGGCACCTGGTTGGGAAAGATGCGGTGGAGCGCTTCAGCGAAGCGTGATAGGAAGAATGCGGGGTCCCCATCCTCGTTATCCAGGGTGTACCACACCGCCGGATCGGCCAGGGACCGCACATGGTCGGCAGCAAGGGTACTCTTTCCCTGTCCTGCAGGGGCTTGGATGATCACCACTTTCTTGTCGCTCCAGGACGTAAGCTTTCCGAGCAGGCGCTCCCGCTCAAGGACCAGCGAAGATCGCGAAGGAATGAACTTTTGCGTGATCATAATGCAGGACCTCCTCATAGCGTGCGGGACGTTGTACGGGGACCCGATGATTATACGTAATTCGAAAAAAGAGGGGAACTACCCGTTCGGGTAGTTCTGAAAGAACCTGCCGGGCCTTTCCCGGCAGCAGTGCCGGGATCACGATACCCCGGACCACATCCCACGCGGATTTGTTGAAAAAAGCAATCACATCCTCTATAATGGCGCCATGCCCTATAAGGTTGTTGAGACAAGTACGGTCACTGACGAGGCGATCGAGCGCATTGTGAACGAATGGACCGCAAATGGATACTCCTTCTGGAGCATCCATTTTGTAACCAATGAATCGTCGCGCAGACCGGCGATGGCGTTCATCTTTTTTCTGGATGACGGCGACCAGAAGCGCTCCGGGAGCGGCGACTGATCCATGCACCTCATCAGGCAACTCAAGGTATCCATCGCCGCGTTGGCGGTCCTCGTTGCGCTCGGGACCGGCGGCTACATGGTCATCGAAGGCTGGCGGGTGCTCGACGCCTTTTACATGACCATCATCACGATTGCGACAGTTGGGTACCGGGAGGTACACGAACTGAGCGACCGCGGGATGGTCTTCACGACGCTGCTGATCGTTTTCGGCGTGAGCGTCCTTTGGTACACCATCGGAAAGTTCGCCCAGATCATGTTCGAGGGGCAACTGGAAAGCTTCATCGGGAGGAAGAAGGTGGAAAAGCAGATCGAATCCCTGAAGGACCACTATATCATCTGTGGGTATGGCAGGATCGGGGCGCTCATCTGCAAGGAGTTCTCGGCCCGGCCGGTTCCCTTTGTTGTGGTAGAGAGCAATCCATCGGTGCTTGAAAAGCTTGAACACGATGGGTATCTGTTCATCCGGGGCAGCGCAACCGAGGACGAGTCCCTGCTGAAGGCGGGCATCAAGCGCGCAAAAGGTTTGATCGCCGTGGTGACATCGGATACCGAGAACGTGTACATCACCCTGACAGCGCGGGGGCTGAACCCGGAGCTTTTTATCCTGGCGCGGGCCGGGGAAGAGGGGTCGGAGGTCAAGCTCAAACGAGCGGGTGCGAACAAGGTCATTTCCCCCTACCACATCGGCGGGAGCCGAATGGCCCAGGCGATCCTGCGGCCGAACGTCGTGGATTTCATCGAGATCGCGACCGCGCGGGAGCATCTGGACCTGCAGATAGAGGAGATCTGCATATCCGATACGTCATCGTTCGTCGGAGAGAACCTGGTGAGTTCGGGTTTTCGCAAACAGACCGGCGTGATCATCGTGGGTATCAAGAAGGCAACGGGAAAGATGGTGTTCAATCCGGACTCCCATACCCGCATTGACGGAAGGGATACGCTCATCGTGCTGGGAGAGCCGTCAGCGATCATGAAGCTTGAACAGATGGTTGGTGTACAACGGATGCATGGGGGACAGCGTCCCGACGCCTGATCCTGCCTCCCTGCTCCAAGACCGCGCAGCCTCCCCGTTCAGGTGTCATCGACAGGGCGGAAAAACTCCTGTCTTTCCAGAAGGTTCCGAGCCAAAACAATTGACAACCCTATGCCGGGAGAGTATAATCCTCAAGAACCAAGAATAGGGTGGTGAGGTTGTGAAAGAGTCATCCACGATCCATACAGTGTTCCTTGTAGCCCTTCTGACCGTCTCGGCCTATCTCCTCGCGGATACGGTGGATGCCATGATCGGCAGAAGCCTTGATGCCGCGCCGAAGTATTCTGGCTCGATCACGCAGGAGCGCGCTGGAGTAGAACCTCGGCGGGCCCTTGCCGATTACTCCTCCATCCTTGACCGCGGGCTGTTCGGCGAGGGCAAGGCGCCCGTGAACGGCTCCGCGGCCGGTCCTGTTTCCAACTATACGCTCATCGGCACAGTCGAAGGATCGGTCTTTGCCGGCGCGGTGCTGCAGGAGGGGACCGGTCCGCAGACCTTCTACCGATTGCGCGAGAAACTTCCCGACGGATCGCAGATCATCAAGGTGTCCCGCGACCGCGTTACGCTCAAGCGGAGCGACGGGTCCACGCAGGAACTCCAGATCATCGATGACACCAAGATCGTGAATGTGGCAAGCAGACCGGCCGCCGTCGGTGTTCGCAGGATGGGGGAAGGCAAATTCATGGTCGATGAACGGGAGATCGCATCGAGCACGGAGAATTTGAACAAGCTGCTTACTCAGGCGCGTGCGATGCCCTTTATCGATGGCGGGAAGACCGTGGGATTCCGCATCAGCGAGATCGTGCCGGGCAGCCTCTATGAGAAGATCGGTCTCGTGAACGGCGACGTCATCCAGCGGGTCAATTCCCAGGACGTCGATGATCCCGGTAAATTTTTCCAACTGTACCAGGGGCTCAAGGATGAGAAGAGCATCTCGGTCGATCTGCTTCGCAACGGCCAGCGTCAAACACTGAACTACGACATCCAATGATCAGGCTGCATATCCGGGACGCGGTGACGCGGCGGCGGGCATGAGAATGTTCCCGCGACCTGAAACGCCCCTTCCCCGCGTCGCACTGTCCCTGCCCACTCTCGGAGGTTCCGCGTGAAAAGACTACCAGCCCTGCTGCTCGCGGGGCTCATGAGCGTCGGCATCGGCCATGCCCAGGATACGGCCGTTCCGCCCGCTCCCGACAAGCTGGATGCGCCGGCAATCAAGGCCGGTGACGATTACATCACCCTCAATTTCAGCAACATCGACATCGCGGCGCTGGTGAAGGTCATGAGCGAGTATACGCGCAGGAACTTCATCCTTGACGAGCGCGTGACCGGCAAGGTCACGCTCATGACCCCCACCAAGATATCTTACGACGAGGCCTATCAGGTCTTCCTGTCCGCTCTCGAGATAAAGGGCTTCACCGCGGTGGAGGACGGGACCATCACCCGCATCATCCCTACGGCAATGGTGAAGCAGAGCGGACTGAAGGTGATGCAGGACGGTTCGATGCACGGCGAGGGCTACGTTACCAAGCTCATTCGCGTGACCTATGTGAATCCCCAGGACCTGGTCAGGACCCTTTCGCCGCTCATCACCAAGGATGGCACGCTTATCGCGAATCCCGCCACCAATTCGCTTATCATTACCGACGCCGTATATTCCATCAGAAAGATCGAGAAGCTTATCGAGATCATGGACGTCCCTGCGCCTGCGGGCAAGGGAAAGATCAACGTCTATTACCTCAAGAACGCCAACGCCGAGGACATCGCCAAGGTGATGCAGGCCCTCGTGTCCCGCCTTCCGGCGCCGGCCGCCGGGGCCGCGGCCCAGCCCGCGGGACCCGCAACGATCCTCGAGGGCGCGGTCACCATCACCTCGGACAAACTTACCAACTCGCTGATCATCGTCGGATCGCCAGGGGATTTCGAGACGGTCCGTGATGTGATACAGAAGCTCGACATCCGGCGGCGACAGGTCTATGTGGAGGCGGCCATCATCGAAATGGGGCTTGCCAAACAGCGCGAGCTTGGTTTCGAGTTCCGCGCCATGAGCCCGCTGGACAACAGCAGGATCACCGGGGTCGGCGGTACGAACTTCGGCGGCATTGTGCCGGCCACGGTCCAGGGCCCGGCCGCATTCGCCAACTTCAACGGCCTGGCCGTGGGTGCGGTAAAGGGGACCTTCACGTTCAAGGGGCAGGAGTTCCTGAACGTGGGAGCGCTGCTCCGGGCGATCCAGAGCGACAGCGACGTCAATGTGCTCTCGACGCCGAACATTCTCACGAGCGACAATCAGAAGGCCGAGATCATGGTGGGCCAGAACGTGCCCTTTACCACCGGCCAGACGCAGAACGCCACGACCGGCAGCGGCAGTTTCTTCAATACCGTCGAACGGAAGGACGTGGGCATCAAGCTGGCGATCACCCCGCAGATATCGTCGGATGACAGCGTGAAGCTGGACATCAACCAGGAGATATCCGACGTGGTCGCGTCGTCCACGGTGAACGCCGGCGGTCTGATCACCAACAAGCGCTCTGCGATCACGACCGTGGTGGTGAAGGACCGCGAGACCATGGTCATCGGCGGCCTGATCCGGGACAATGTGACCACTGCCGAGAGCAAGGTGCCGTTCCTGGGTGACATCCCGATCCTCGGATGGCTCTTCAAGTACAAGACCACGCGGATCGAGAAGACGAACCTCATGATCTTCATCACGCCCTACATCATCAAGAACGAGGAAGATTCCGCGGCGATCACGAAGAAGAAGACCGACGGTCTCGAAGAGTTCCGCAAGGAGCAGCATTTTGAAAAGAAGAAGATAGAACCGGCGCTCCAGAGCAAGACCACGGTGACCGCTCCGGCGCCCCCGCCGTCGGGCGAACACGCCATTGAAAGCAAACCGACTTCGACGGTATCACCTGTGGCGCCTGTTCCTGACCTGTTAGTTCCGTCATCCGCGCCGACAACATCACTACCCGATGCAGGAGCCCCGCCTGTTGCGGAGACCGGCGAAAAGCCCAAGTTTCCCGCGGAGGGAGGCCGGTGAGACGCCTGCTCGGCGAGATACTCGTTGAGTCCGGACTTGCCGCAGAGCGGCTCAAGAAGGCCCTCGATCTTCAGAAGAAGCGCGGCGGAAGGATCGGAACGCTGCTCGTCCGCCTGAACTTCGTGACCGAGGCAGAGGTGCTGACCGCTCTGGGCAGTCAGATCGGCCTTCCCTTTCAGCCCGAGCTTGGCGAGATCGACCGCGAGCTCGCGCTCAACGTTCCCATCACCTACGCGAAAAAGGCCGTGGTCATTCCGCTCAGGCGTGAGAACGGTACTGTTGTCGCGGCAACCGCCGAACCGCTGTTGCTCTCCACCATTGACGACCTGCGGGTCCTGCTGGGCGCGGAGGTCTCGCTTGTTCTTGCCCCTTCGGAGACCATCCTCGACAACCTGAACCGGCTGCACAGCGAGGACCTGAACAAGGCCGAGGACACCGCCCAGGAGATGGAGGAAGAAGACCTTTCCTTCCTGGCCGCGGAGCTCGAAGAGCCCACGGACCTGCTCGAAGCGACCGATGACGCGCCGATCATCCGGCTGGTGAACTCGCTCCTGTCCCAGGCCATCCGCGAACGGGCCAGTGACATCCACATTGAACCCTTTGAAAAAGAGGTCGTGGCCCGGTTCCGCATCGACGGCATCCTGTACAATATCCTGACGATCCAGAAGCGTTTTCAGGCCAGCATTGCCTCGCGCGTCAAGATCATGTCCGGCCTGAACATCGCCGAGAAGCGGCTTCCCCAGGACGGGGGCATGCGGATCAAGATCGGCGGCAAGGATGTGGATGTGCGCGTGTCCATCGTGCCCACGGCATTCGGCGAACGCATCGTGCTCCGGCTTCTGTATCGCGAGAGCGCGCTCCTGGCCCTGGACAAGATCGGTTTTTCCGGCGACACCCTGGACCGGTTCAATGATCTCATTGAACGGCCCCACGGCATCATCCTGGTCACGGGTCCTACGGGCAGCGGCAAGACCACGACCCTGTACGCGTCGCTTTCCAAGATCAATTCGCCGGACAAGAACATCATCACCATCGAAGACCCCATTGAATACCAGCTCAAGGGCATTGGACAGATCCAGGTGAATGCCAAGATCAGCCTGACCTTTGCCGCGGGGCTGCGCTCCGTGCTGCGGCAGGACCCTGACGTTATCCTCGTGGGCGAGATCCGGGATTCCGAGACCGCGGAGATCGCGATCCAGGCCGCGCTTACCGGCCACCTGGTCTTTTCCACGCTCCACACGAACGACGCTGCCGGCGCAGTGACGCGGCTCCAGGACATGAAGATCGAGCCATTCCTCATCTCGTCATCGGTGCTGGGCATTTTGGCGCAGCGGCTGGTGCGTGTGCTCTGTCCCGAATGCCGGGAGCCCTACCAGATGCCTGCCCTGGAGATGACCGAGCTGGAGATCCCGGCGACAGGCGAACATCCGACCGTGTACCGGGCGAAAGGGTGTCCCGCCTGTTTCCAGACCGGATACCTGGGGCGCTCGGCGATCTACGAACTGCTTGATATCAATGACGAGGTGCGCCAGCTCATCATGAAGAACGCCGACGCCTCGACCATCAAATCCTACGTCGTGAAAAAAGGAATGCGGACCCTGCGTCAGGACGGCGCGGATAAGGTGCTCAAGGGAATCACCTCGGTGGACGAAGTCGTGCGGGTGACACAGAAGGAATCGCAGTAGGGGCGGGTTTTAAACCCGCCCCTATATTAAACAGATGCCTGTCTACGAATACAAAGGGGTCACCAGCGCCGGCAGGAACGTTTCGGGCGTGCAGGACGGCGAGGGCCTGAAGGCGGTCCGGGCGAAGCTCAAGAAGGACGGCATCGTGGTCCTGGAGATCCGCGAGGGCGGATCGTCCCGCGCTGCACGGAACAGGAATATCAGCTTTGGCGGCGGCCGGGTGAGTCCCGCCGACCTTGCCAACGCCACCCGTCAGCTGGCCACGCTCCTGTCGTCGGGCCTGCCGCTCATGGATGCCTTGAACGTGCTCGTGGACCAGGAAGAGGGGTCGACGCTCAAGGGATCGCTCTCGTCTGCGCGCGACGCGGTGCGTGAAGGCTCGTCGCTTGCCGACGCCCTGCGCCAGAGCCCCCGGGTGTTCTCGCCGCTTTATGTGAACATGGTCTCGGCCGGAGAGGTAAGCGGCACGCTCGAGATCACGCTTGCCCGGCTTGCGGACTTTCTGGAGGAGCAGACGCGCTTCAGGAACAAGCTTGCCGCGGCTCTGGCCTATCCGGCGCTCATGACGCTGATCGGTATCGGCGTGCTGTTCTTCCTGTTCAGCTTTGTCCTTCCGCGTGTCGTGGGCATGTTCGAGGATATGCGGCAGCAGCTTCCGTTCATTACCCTGGCGCTCCTGGGTGTCGTGGGTTTTCTGTCTCGTTTTTGGTGGCTCATCCTGCTGCTCGCGGGCGGAGCCGCTTATTATCTTCGCAGGTATTTCAGTACTGCTGCAGGGAAGGAACAGCTGGACAGCTGGCTGCTCAGGGCGCCGGTCGCGGGCACGCTGATCAGGATGATCTCGGTATCCCGGTTCACGCGCACCCTGGGGACCCTGCTCGAAAGCGGGGTCCCGGCGCTCACGGCCCTGGACATTGTCCAGAGCGTGATCGGGAACACGATCCTTGCGGACGCGGTCCGAAAGGCGCGCGAGAACGTGCGCGAAGGCGAATCCATCGCAGACCCGCTCCGCAGGAGCGGTCTCTTTCCGCCGGTGGTGGTCCAGATGGTGGCGGTGGGAGAAAAGAGCGGAGAACTGGAAAAGATGCTGCTCAAGGTATCCGATTCCTTTGACCGGACCGTGGAATCGCGCATCGCGGCGCTCATGTCCCTGGTGGAACCCATCATCATCCTTGTGATGGGCTTGATCATCGGCACGATCGTGATCGCGATCATGCTGCCGATCCTGCAGATGAGCTCGGGAGTGAGATAAAACGTAAGTCGTAAGGGGTAAGTGGTAAGGGGTAAAAAGTACAATGCAAAAGCAAGGAGACAAAGCATGAAGAACCAGAGAGGCTTTACCCTTATTGAGATCATGGTGGTGGTGATCATCCTCGGACTGCTGGCAGGTCTGGTCCTGCCGAAGATCCTGGGCAGGGAAGAGGAAGCGCGGATCGGTACGGCCAGGACACAGATCCGGTCGCTCGAGAGCGCCTTGGACGGATTCAAACTCGACAATGGATTTTATCCCGCGACCGATCAGGGGCTGGACGCGCTGATCAAGAAGCCTGAGTCGGGCCGCGTCCCGGCCAAGTGGCGCGAAGGCGGTTATCTCAAGCCTGCGCGCATCCCCAAGGACCCCTGGGGCCATGATTATCATTACTTCTCGCCGGGCAATGAGAACCGGGAGTATGAGATCATCTCCTACGGCGCTGATGGTGAACAGGGCGGTGAGGGCAAAGGTGCGGATATCGAGAGCTGGAAGATCGAGTAATGCAAAGACAATTTCGGATTTCGGATCGCGGATTGCGGATTGAACGCCGAGAGAAAAATCCGAACCGGCTTTCGTCCGTGTTGCCTGCAATCGAGAATCCGCAATTCGCAATCCGAAATAGGAACGGCTTCACCCTGGTTGAACTGGGTGTGGTAATTGTCGTGCTCGGGATCATGCTGACCCTGGTGATCCCGTCGCTGAACGAGATCACTGGCTCGAATCTGAAGAAGAGTGCACGGCATCTTACCGGGACGATCCGGTTCCTGCGGGACGAGGCGGAAGCCAAAAAGAAGATCTTCCGTCTTCGGTTCGATGTGTCGAACGGGCACTACTGGGCGGAAGCGCCGGTCCTGATCGACGATGATACCGTGGAGTTCAAAAAGATCGATTCGGTGATATCCACCGAGGGAAGTTTGTCCGGCCAGACGGTGATGCGCAGCATCCATGTCGGCAGTCACCCCGATGATCCGTTCATCCTGTTCACGCCTGACGGATGGGTTGAGAAGTCCTTCATCTATCTGCAGGACGGGGACGGAAAGGACTACACGCTTCTGGTGAAACCGCTCACCGGCGACACGGAACTCCTCGAGGGCCGGGTGGAGGAGAAGTGAATAATAGTGCGGAGTGCGAAGTGCGGAATGCGGAGTTAAGGTCCAGCAAGAAACAGATCTCGTTTTCATCATTTGTTTTCTCTTCGCACTTCGCACTCCGCACTTCGCACTCGAAGGGCTTTACCCTCCTCGAGGTCATGATCGCTGTCGCGATATTATCCCTGGTGATCGTATCGCTGATCGGGCTCAAGAACCGGAGCGTCCAGGATGTGGTGTTCGCCGAGCATATGACCACGGCAACGCTCCTGGCAAAGCGGGTGATGACCGAGACTCTCCTGGTCAAACCGCTCGTTCCCCTGGAAAAGGACGGTCAGTTCGACGACGAGGAGTTCAAGGACTATCTTTGGAAGAAAACCGTCTCCTTAACGCCGATTCCCGACGCCGGCATTTATGAGGTCCGGGTCGCGGTCCTCTGGAAAGAGGGCGAACGCGAGGAGATGGTCGAACTGGTGAGCTATGAATAGAATCAGTGCGGAGTGCGGAGTGCGGAGTGCGGAGTACAAGATCCACGACACACTACGGTGCACTTTAACTTCGCACGTCGCACTTCGCACTCCGCATTCAAAAGGGTTTACCCTCATCGAGGTGCTGCTTGCCCTGGCGATATTCGCGGGCGTGGCGACCGTGCTCTACAGTGTATTCGCGACAACAGGAAGCACTGTCGCACAGGCGGAACAGGTCCGTGATGGAACCGACGCAGCGCGGACCCTGATGTCCCGCATCGCGACCGATGTGGCGAACGCTTTTTATTACGCGAAAACGATCGAGCCGACCTTTTTCTATGGCCGTAAAGTGGAAGAGGACGGAGGGGCAGACAGGAAAATACGACTGGACAGCCTGTTCCTGACAACGCTCACGAACTGGCGGAGACCCGACACCAGGGAGATGGAGCTCTGGGAGCTGGGATACTATTTCAAGGACCGGCCTGATGGAAAGGGCCGGGCGCTGGTCCGCAGGGAAAAGCGGGAACTGAGCGCGGATGTGCCACCGCTCGAAGGCGGTGTGGAATACGAGATCACGGACCAGATCGCAAGCCTCCGGTTCCGGTATTTCAACGGTTCGGCCTGGATTGATGAGTGGGACAGTAAAAATCAGAACGCCCTTCCCAAGGCGGTTGAGATAGTGCTGGTCATGGCCGCGGGCGGGGTCTACGCGACCTCTGTGGAGATCGGGATAAAGTAGTGAGCGGAGCGCGGATGACGACGATGAGGATCGGCGCGGAAACAGGAACTCTGATTCGAAATGACCGGGGCGTTGCGCTCCTGATCACCCTCCTGGTGACGACATTGCTGCTCGCGCTTGTGTTCGAGTTCGCCTATGGAACGAGGGTGAGCCTCCGGGCAGCGGCGAACTTCCGAGACAGTCAGCGGGCCTACTTCCTGGCCCGGTCGGGGGTGAGGATCTTTACAAAGTATAAGGACCTGAAGGAAATGATCCCCCAGGGTGAATGGGGTGTCGTTCCCGAAGTGAGCCAGGGCGATACGGAAGTGAAGGTCATGTGGGAGGATGAGGCGGGGAAGATCGGATTTACCGATGTAAAGTCGAATCCGGTCACGCAGACCGTGTTGCGGTCATTCCTTGAGGACGTCAAGAAGATAGATACCACGGTATTCGACCGGATGGTCGATCCCGCGAGCACGATCAACTTCACGATCCTGCTGCAGGAGCTCAGGCAGTACATGAGCGATGAGGAGTACGGCAAGGTAGCGAACGCTCTGACCGTGGGCAAGTGGAGCAACATCAATATCAATACAGCGTCGGCGGACGTGCTCCAAAGCATTGGCATCAGCCAGGGGGCAGTCGATATCATTGTTCAGAACCGGCAGAGAACCCCCTATACGTCGGTGCCCGGAGAGATCATTGGTGACAACATCAAGATCAACAACGTGAACGCTGTAAACTATTTGACGACGAAATCGAACAACATCTATACGGTGCATTGCATCGCCACGGTCGGAGGCTACAGCAAGGAAGCTGTCGCGATCATCGGGTCTCAAATCCCCTATTGGAGGATCTTGTGAAGATCCTGGGACTTTCCCTAGCACGAGGACGGGTCACCGCGACGGTGGTGGAGCGGCAGTTCAGCAAGGCCGAACTGGTGGACACGTTCACCGCTCCTTACAGCTCCGACGGGGAATTGGCGGCGCTGCTGCGCGAAAAGGCAAAAGCATGGGCAGGCAGCCGCATCGTATCCGTGATCCCCGGTCACCTCTGCACGCAGCGCACCGTAACGCTTCCCTTCAGCGACCGGAAGAAGATCGAGAAGGCGCTGCCCTTTGAAGTGGAGGACACGCTTCCATTTGAAATTGACGAGGTGGTGATGGACCATCTTGTGCTCGAGGCCGGTAGCGGCAAGGGAGCAGAGACAACGGTCCTCTGCCTGATCGTGCCGAAGACCGTGCTGCGGCAGCATCTGGAACTGCTGGCTTCCGCGGGGATCGATCCCCAGGCCGTAGTTCCGTCCTTTGCCGGTCTTGCGGCACTTGCCAGGATGATGCCGGCCGATGCCGGTTCACTGCTGTTCTCGGGCAGTGATGTCTGCTTCAGGTCCAAGGGCGCGATAAAGGCCCTCCGGACCCTCGGGGACTCTTCCACCGGCGGAATTCGTCATGTGCTTCAGTCCTTTGCCACGGAATTCAAGGAGACCGCTGAAAAGGCGCTGGTACTGGGGACGGACAGCGCCGCGCAGTCCGGCCTGTCGGAGCTCGGGATCACGGTTGAACAAGCCGCGCCCGGGCTGGGCGGCAAAAAGGCAACTGATCCGGTGAGCTTGGGCGCGGCATTGTCGGGGGAGGTAAATTTCCGCCAGGGCGAGTTCGCTCATCGCAGGATCGACGAGGGTGCGCGCAGGCAGCGGCGGTCGGTCATCATCGCCGCGGCAACGGTTGCAGTCCTCTTGTGCGTCAACATCGGCGTGAAGTACTCCATTGTCCAGTCCGGGTACGGCAAGCTGGACCGGGAGATCAAGGACATCTATCGCCAGACCTTTCCCGACGCGAAGTCATCCGCCGATCCCCTGCGCCAGATGCGCGACAAGGTCGCTGAGGCGAAGAAGCGGATCGGCGTGCTCGGATCGTCCACCTCGGTCCTGGATGTGATGAAGACCGTGACCGACGGCATTCCCAAGGAGATCCGCGTGGCCTTTCAGGAGTTCAATCTTGACGGCGATCGGCTGAAGCTCCAGGGCGAAGCCCCGTCCTTCGAGGCCGTGGACAAGGTAAAGGCGGAACTGCAGAAATCGCCGTTCTTCGAGGACGTTTCCGTGCAGGACACGCGCATGGGGGTGGCGAACAAGGTGAAGTTCCGGGTGGATATCAAGGTGAAGCAGGCGAAATAAACGCACAACATTCTGAACCACGGATGAACACGGTTAAAAGATGACTGCTGATTCAGAGCTGTTGCATAGAGATCTTACAAAAGAAATTATTGAATCTGCATTTAAGGTTCATAACGCCTTGGGATGTGGCTTGCTGGAAAAGGTCTATGGAAATGCCCTTGTTTGGGATTTAGAGCTCAAGAAGAAAAAAGTAGGTCCACAACAAGAGTTCAGCGTCATGTATCGCGACAAGGAAGTCGGCGTTTATTACGCAGACTTGGTCGTCGATGAAAAGGTTATCGTTGAGGTCAAATCAGTAGACAAGATCGATGATGTCCATCGCGCACAGTTACTTAATTATCTGAGGATATCCGGCCTGCGTGTTGGCCTGCTGATCAATTTCGCAAGGCCAAAACTGGAATGCGAGAGATTTGTTGTTTAACCGTGTTCATCCGTGGTTCCAAATGGAGTTATCGTGAAGCTTGAAGAACGAGACAAACGCGCGCTATTTATCGGCGGACCGATCGCTGCCGCGATCGTGCTGTACCTGTTCGTGCTGTCCCCGTTCCTGGCCGACTTGTCACGGAAGCGCGACCTGATCCCGAAGAAAGAGCGGGACCTGACGGAGATGAAGAAGCTCCGGGACGACTACAAGGAGCTCCAGAAACAGCTCCAGATTGCGCAGGACGCGGCAGCCAAACGGGGACCGCTCCTGACGGAGATCGAGAATATCACCAAACGCGCGAACCTGTCCGGGAAGATCGTTTCGCTGAAACCTCAGGCGGGCACCCAGTCCGAGGGGTTCAAAGAGAGCGTTGTCGAGATCAAGCTTGACAACATAACGCTCTATGACGTGGTCAACTATGTTTATCTCATGGAAAAGGAACTGCTCCGGGTCCGAAAGCTCTACTTCAAGCCGCGGTACGACAATCCCAAGCTCCTGAACGCCACTCTGCTGGTCACGAGCGCCGGGTGATCCCGCTCCGGCCCGAGGTCCCTGCGCGATCCTCTGATCATGGTCACTAAAAAGAACATATTTCGCATACTCTCCTTTTCGCTGTACTTTGTTGCAGCGTTCATGGTGTTCCTTGTTCTCCTGTTCCCTTTTGACCAGGTGAAAAAGCGGATTGAGGCCGAGGTGGGCGCGAAGACTCCGTTCGAGCTTTCGATCGCGCGCATTTCCCCCCGCTTCGCGAACCGCGTCCTGCTTTCCGATGTGGTGCTGTCGGACAAGACCGGCCGCGTTCTGTTCGAAAGCCCGGGGATCAAGGTGCATCTTTCCCTGCTCGGCTTCCTGCGCGGTCTTCGCATCGTCAATCTTCAGGGGCCCGCTTACGGCGGTGAGATCTCGCTGCGTTCCGAAGAGGGTTCCAAGCGGCGGTCCTGGTCTGTTGATGCGAGCAACCTTGATATCGGAACCTACGGGCTCCTCAAGAACCTGGGATTCAAACTATCGGGGACCGTGGGCGGGAACTTCGAAATGGTGAACGATGTCGGGAAAGGGCGTATCTGGTTCAAGAACCTCGCGAGCCGGGAGCTGAAGGTCAAGGGGTTTCCCGTGCCTGACCTCGATTTCGAGCAGGGCTGGATCGAGGCTGAGGTCAGGGGCGACCGTTTCATGGTCCGCAAGCTGGAGCTGGACGGGAAGGAATTGAAGATCAGGGTGTCGGGCGATGTGGTGATGCGCGAGCGGGGGACCATGAACCTCGCGATCAGGCTGAAACCGTCGGAGCGGCTCAGCCGTGAGCAGTCGGGGCTGCTCTCGTTCCTCAAGAACCGCGACGCCGAGGGATTCTACCTGTTCACGCTGGGCGGCACGGTAAGCGAACCCTTCCCGCGGTTGTGACCGTCCGCATCTGACAACGACCGGCTCGGAGCTCAGAACCGGTCGTTGTCAGATGC
>JAOUEV010000110.1 GCA_029858565.1 Nitrospirota bacterium
CGGGTCCACAAGAACGACCCGGTCCACGCCAAAGGCGAGGTAGTCTCTCACCTTGTCGGTCACTTCCCATGCGGTGTTGCTTTCGGAGATGATTTCGATGATCAGATCGGGCGCAATTTCAAGCATGCCTTTCGGACGCTCGGCCGTTTTTTCCTTACTGATATAAACAACGTCCGCTGCCCGCAGACGGAACGGCGTTTTCCCAATTACTATTCCGACCTCTCCTACTGCCACATATCCACGGTCTTTCAGGGCGTGCCTGAGAAGCTCGCCCAGCTTTGCCTCCAGATGGCCGTGCTCAAACCCTGTGGGCGTCATGTCATGCCTCTCCCCGTCGATGATCTCGTAATTGCCGTCCGGAAGATGGTGGATATCCTGGTAGGTGTAAACCTGTTTAGCGGTTGCCGTGTTCATAACGATACTGTAGCGTAAGAGTACGGGTAAGTCAACGATTTTTGCCGTTCGTGGGGAACATCTTACTTCTTCGGAACTACCTTTACGAAACGCTTCTTTCCAACGCGGAGAACAAAGGTTTCCCCTGCGGCAAGTTCCATATCCGGGTCTTTTACCGGCTGCTGGTCGATCTCGACCGCGCCCTGCAGGATCAGGCGCCTGCCGTCGGAGTTGCTCTTTGCCGCTCCGGCTAGGGCAATGATCTTCGCAAGTTTCATTTTCCCGCCGTCCCAGGCGATTTCCACGACCGGAATATCGTCGGGCATGTCCTTCTTGCTGAAGACCTTCTCGAACTCCGCCCGGGCCTTGGTACCTTCGCCCTCACCGCAGTACCGGTCAACCAGTTCCACGGCCAGCCGCTTCTTTGCTTCCATAGGATGGAGCGCACCGGACTTCAGATCCGCCTTGATCCCGTCGAGTTCGGCAATGGTTATCGAACTCACCAGCTCATAGTACCGGATCATCAGCACATCACTCACGGACATCACCTTGCCGAAGATCTCCTTTGCCGGCTCGTTGATACCGATGTAGTTCCCCAGGCTCTTGCTCATTTTGTTCACACCGTCAAGCCCCTCAAGAAGCGGCATCATGACGATGCACTGCGGCTCCTGGCCGTACTCCTTCTGGAGCTCACGGCCTACCAGGAGGTTGAACTTCTGGTCCGTACCGCCAAGTTCCACATCGGCCTTGAGCGCGACCGAATCGTATCCCTGGATCAGGGGATAGAGAAACTCATGGACGCTGATCGGCAGCTGGGCCTCGTAACGTTTCTTGAAATCGTCGCGTTCGAGCATGCGAGCCACCGTATGCCGGGCCGCGAGCTGGATCATCTCAATGGACGACATCTTCATCATCCATTCGCTGTTAAAGGAGATGATCGTCTTCTCTTTGTCCAGAATTTTATAGATCTGCTGCTGGTAGGTCTTGGCGTTCTCGAGCACTTCCTCGCGGGTCAGGTGCTTCCGCGTCTCGGACTTTCCCGTGGGATCGCCGATCATCCCGGTGAAATCGCCGATCAGGAAGATCACCTGATGACCCAATTCCTGGAACTGGCGCATCTTGTTCAGAAGAACAGTGTGGCCCACATGGATATCCGGGGCCGTGGGATCAAATCCGGCCTTGATCCGGAGCGGCTTATTGGATGTGACGGAGCGCTCGAGCTTTCTCCGAAGGTCATCCTCCACAATGACTTCGACGGCTCCCCGTTTGATGATATCAAGCTGTTCTTTGGCAGAAACCATTATTCCATACCTTTCGAAACAAGAGGGCTCGAGACTTGCTTATCCCCCTCAACTGTTGCAAGGTTCGGCTCTTTCACCGGGACAAACCATCTTATCCGCCCATGCTCAGCACCTGTTGCAAGCAGAGGGATTTTCTATCATAGGTGACCGTAAAAGTCAAATCTATTTGGGAACTCTGCGCACCTTGACACTGCAATTACGCAGGGAGTATGGTACTCATTGAGAAGAAGCTTGACAGGAGGAACCCATGGAGGAGAACGGTGGATTCAGTGTGAACGACCGCAGGGGACCAACTGACGCAGGACGGAACAACGAAGAGACGGGGTCCTCGTCAGCAAAGCCGTCCAGCGGGAAGGATAAACATCCTCCCGCGTTGGACTTCGCCTCTTTTATTATATTCCTGGCCACCTCAACACAGATGAACCTGGGAGCCATCCCTCATCCCGAGACCGGGAAGGTCGAGGTGAACATCGGCGCTGCAAAGCAGATGATCGATATCCTCGACATGCTGAAGACCAAGACCGCGGGCAACCTGACCATAGAGGAGGCTGCCCTGCTCGACCAGGTGCTGTTCAGCCTGAGCACACATCATGCCCGCGTCGTTGATGAGCAGCAAAAAGCCGGCGGGACATGATATCCCGCCGGCGATTGTTTCCACGGCATCTGCTACTTCTTCTTCGCCTTCTTCTTCGCAGCCTTTTTCACAGCCTTCTTGGCTGTTTTCTTTTTCGCAGCCTTCTTTATCCCGCAGCCCTTTGTTCCGCATGCCATTGTCAGTCACCTCCTCCCGCGCAAAGATGATATCCCCTGCCGATCCTGCAGGTCCGGACCGGCAGCTACCCGACAGATTTGACTGCGGCCAGGACCGCTTTGGCCTGAGCAACATCCAGGTGCATCTGTTTGACAAGAGCATCGGCATCAGGGAATTTCTGCTCTCCCCGCAACCGTTTGATGAACGCGACCTCCACATGTTTGCCATAAAGGTTCCCGTCATAATCGAACAGGAACACTTCGATGGATACCGGCCCGTCGCCGAAGGTCGGACGGATGCCGATGGCGGCAACACCGTCGTGGGCCATCCCGCCTATGATCATGCGAACCGCATAGACGCCGAAGGACGGCAGCAGCTCGTTCGCAGTCTGGATGTTCGCCGTCGGAAAACCGAGTGTCTGCCCGCGGCTCGCGCCATGGACCACATTCCCCTCGATCGCGTAGTGCCGTCCCAGATATTCCTGCACTTCATCCACCCTGCCGCCGGATATCAACTCGCGGACCAGGGAACTGCTCACAACGGCCCCGCCCACCTGCACCGCCTCGACCACACCAACGGAAAAGCCCAGGGACGCACCCATCTGCCGCAGAGAATCGATGCTTCCTTCCCGCCCCTTCCCAAAGGCATAATCGTAGCCGACATATACTTCTTTTACTCCGATGCCATCCACGAGCAACCGCTTGGCGAAATCCTCGGGATGCTGCTCGGCGAATTCCCGGGTGAAATCCGCGCAGATGACGATCTGCATTCCCGATGCCTCTATGAGCTTCATCTTTCCGTGAAAGGTATTGAGCAGACGGGGAGAACGTTCGGGAGCAAGTACTTTGAGGGGGTGGGGTTCAAAGGTGAATGCCAGAGATGTGCCTTTGATCTCCTTAGCGCGGTCCACGACCTTCCTGAAGATCGCTTGATGACCAAGATGCACACCGTCGAAGTTCCCCAGGGTCAGAACTGGTGAAGGAAATTTCTCACAGCAGGTTTTAATGCCCCGGATGATTCTCATAACCGTCAGGATAATCGCATACTGCTATGGATTTGTCAACAAGTGCCTGCCTCCCAAGCACAGCGATAGGAATCGGATCATGCTTCGCCATGAGGACAAACAGCGGTTTTTTCAGCTGAGGCCCTGTCCTATCGCCCAGTACGTCCGCGCGAGAACGCGGGATGCGCTCATGATACTCAAATCATTCAACGTGGAGCTCGCTGAAGACAAGCGTCTCCCTTGTAACCACTATGCCAACCGCATCCTGATCTGCACCGCTGCTGTCAGACCGGAAACCAACTCACCTCGTAGCATCGCCGACGTATGCCTTGAACCAGAATGAGCAGGTCCGCCTCCACAACCAGCTTCAGGATCACCTGCCCGGCATGACGAACGATCCGCCCGGCAATCTGAATAAGCTTCCACCGAAACGTCGTCATCGTATGGCGTCCCCAGGCTGCCGGGCAGGCAAGGCGCTTGAACCCGAGAAACAGATTGTACGCTATGACGCCGATGCGAAAGTAGACAGCATTGGCGTGGGTCTGACCGCAGGGCATCTGGTCCTGGCCAAAACCGATCTTCAGCTCCTTGTTGAAATTCTCCGCCTGTCCCCGCTGGTTGTGCCAGGCAAGCACGTCCTGGGCAGTCTTTTCCTCCGGCAGGTTCGTGGCAACGGCATAGTGAAAGTACTGTTCCCGTTCGAAAAGATTCTTCTGCCTTCGCTCTTCCCGTTTGACCACTACCCGGAACGATTTCTTGGTCTTCTCCATGCTGTGGACGGTCTCGGCGAGTTCATAGTCGCATCCGGGATAGGGCCGTTGCCACGCATCCTCCGGAATGTCCCTGATAACCTTCTGTACCGCTGAATCCTGGTCCGCCGTGATCGTCCATGCCACCTCGTCTTTTTCCAGTTCGTTGATGATATCCGACTGGTACGAGGCGCTGTCGGCCCGAAAACGGGCGATCCGCTTTCCTTTCGGCATGCGTTCTTTGCACTGCCGGTAAAAGGCCACATGACCCGCACCGGGGGATTCGTTTCCCTCCCGAAACTCGTCATGCAGGCAGATGCCGGGCTCGAAAAGATACCCCAGCATCGGCATGTAGCCTTTCACTCCCTGATACGTGAAATGAGCGTCTTGTTTCTCTCCCTCCACCTGCATAGCGTCCATATCAAGGGTATAGTCCCTCCGCTCGTCGCGCCGCAAGAGGCGATGGTTGAGAATGTCCCGGATCGCTCCCAACCCCACAAGCCCTGCTTGGCCGGTCGTGGGATCGCCCATGCGTCTGAGCCAATCACCTACGGTGTCGCTGTCGGGGATAAGGTCTCGGCCCACCAGTTTCAAAAGCGGGGCTTCCCGCCGCAGTTCCCGAAGGTCTTCCAAGCGCCGACCGCCCGCTTGAAGCAGGAGGACCAGGCTGTCAACGAACGCCGAGGCCGCATAGCCTCGATTGCTGCCGGGAGCGGGAAGATACCGAACGGCAAGCTCCCGCACTCCCATCCCGTGGTTATACTCCGCAAGGAGAGCCAATCCTCCATGGGCGGTCAGTTCTTCCTCGGTTTTTTCGATCTTGAATCCGAATACGGTCTGTCGTATCATGTTCCCACCTTGTTGGTGAAAGGATTTGCTTGGCGGCAATCCTTTTATATCCGCTTCTACAGCGGCCAGCAAGGTTTTTTTGTTTCTCACGGCATCTTTCTATCGCGGGATTGGGGACCTGACCCTCAAGGTCCCCCTACTTGCCGCTTGCTCCTCGCAGTTAAAATTTCTCAAATTCCTTGTCTTTCACGTCTCCCTTCCCTCCGGCCATTTGACCCATCTCCAGATGCACGCCAGTGCCTGCTGCCGGGGCCTTCGGCCTCGTCGTCTTCGCGATATGTGCGATCTGGGCCCGGTGCGCCGGCTTTGCGACCCTGCGCTGCATCTGCAGAAGGCCCGTGGTGTCGTTAATTTTGAAGAACGCAATCGTGTTCTGGAGTTGGTCCGCCTGGGACGAAAGTTCCTCGGCCGTGGACGCCATCTCCTCGGCCGCGCCCGCGTTCTGCTGCACCACCTGGTTCAGCTGCTGGATCGCGCTGTTGATCTGGTCAGCGCCGCTCGCCTGTTCCTTGGACGACGCGCTGATCTCCTGCACCAGTTCAGAGGTCTTCTGGATGTCCGGCACCAGCTTGCCCAGCATCTGGCCCGCCTTGTCCGCCACGTCCACGCTCCGGATAGACAGATCGCTGATCTCGCCCGCCGCGGTCTGGCTCCGCTCAGCAAGCTTCCGTACTTCCGAGGCCACCACGGCGAAGCCCTTGCCGTGCTCGCCCGCCCGCGCCGCCTCGATCGCCGCGTTCAGGGCCAGGAGGTTCGTCTGGCGCGCGATCTCCTCGATGATGTTGATCTTCTGGGCGATCTGCTTCATCGCCTCCACGGTCTCCGTCACCGCCTTGCCGCTCTCCTGGGCGTCCGAGGAGCTCTTTAACGCGATCTTCTCGGTCTGCATGGCATTGTCCGCGTTCTGCCGGATCGTGGCGTTCATCTCCTCGACCGACGACGAGGCTTCCTCGGTGCTTGCCGCCTGCTCGGTCGTGCCCTGGGACATCTGCTGAGCTCCGGACGAGAGCTGCTCGCTGCCCGAGGCCACGTTGTCCGCCGCGGTCTTGACGTCGGAGACCACGTTTTTGAGCTTATCGACCATCGCCTTGGTCGCAAGGAGCATCTGGCTTGTTTCATCCTTGCCCTGCACGGAGATGTCGACGGTCAGATCGCCTTCCGACATCCTCTTGAATATCTGAACGGCATTCGCGAGCGCGCTCGTGATGCTCCGGGTGATCACAACGCCGGCCGCCAGCCCGATGATGAATGCCGCGACAGTGATGCCTGTTATGCCGCGGACCGCTGCCTGCTCATCGCGCTCCGCCGTGAGTGCCGCATCTTCGGAGAACTTCAGGATCTCCTTGACCACTTCTTCCAGGTCCGCATCCAGGTCGTCCTGCACTTTCACGACCTTCTCGGCCAGCGCTCCCGCTTCCTGGGCCCTCCCCTGGTTGATCAGGCCGAACACCTCATGGACCATGTTCTCATATTCAGCGTGATGCTTGTCGATCTCCGCGAGATGCCTGCTGATCTCCTCCAGCTTTTTGCGGTCCTTTTCTATCACGGCTTGCTCGCGTGACCGGGCCACGAGGGCCTCGGCCTTCTTGAACTCCTCGTCGGCCATCTTGGTCATGCGCTCGAACTCCTGCTCTGCTGCCGCCACACCCTTCTTTGCCGCCTCCTGCGAGGTCTGGAGGTCGGCGAACCGAAGCGCGCGCTCCAGCTGGATCGCCGACTCCAGTTGGTGGGTCTCGATATCGACCACCATATGGAGGATCGGAAGATCCTCCTCGGCAACTGCTTTGATCTCCTCTCCGACATTGCTGATCTTAATGATGCCGTATGCCGCGACCATTGCCATCAGTACCAGCAGGACACCGACCAGTCCCAGTATCTTCGTTCCGACCTTCATGTTGCTCGTGACGTTCATGGTGTTCCTCCTCCCCCCTGCTCAGAGCACTGGCATTTAATGAACATATTTGTCACCCTTTCAAGCTGAGAAAATTATGACAGCAGAGGGCCAGGCTGTCAACCCATTATATTTAGAATTATACTAATTATTATGGTTTTTTCCCGGACGGCGTGTCATGCCTTTGCGCAATCGTCTCATGGTTCCAAAAGAATGACCGCCATATCAGTGACGGATGGATAAGGATGGCTTTGTGCCTGCCGTGGAACAGATGCCCGGTCCTGCCGTGGCGTTTGTTGAAAGGCTGCGTGTACACGCCGTTCAGCTGCCGCATGCCGAGGGCAAGGTGCTGTCCGGGATTTCGATAAGAAGATGGCAATGGTTGGTCATAAGGCAGTAGGCGTGGCAGATCCAGTTGTATCGTTTGTTGACGCGCTGAAGCCTGTTCAGAAAGTTCTCGCG
>JAOUEV010000111.1 GCA_029858565.1 Nitrospirota bacterium
ATGCATTGTGACTTATATTTCGGAATATAATCTATAGCAGCCTATCATGTACTCCCGCAGTGAATTACAGGAAGAATCAACCACGCGACTGTTCACCTAAAAACCTGTAGTTCCTGTCTATCGAAACAAAAACAACTACAGATCAAATCCGACATATGAACGCTACCGTGAGGGAAGTCTTCCCGATCCTCTCGACTGAGTTGTGAATTCTTGATGTAGCCATGAGATATAGAAATCTGGTCCAGCTGTATCCCCGCCAGAAGAAACTTTGCTACTTTGCAATAGCTTTTAAACAGCAATCTCTAATTTTTTCACCAGATCCACATGGACATGTATCAAATTTATTTAAATTACGCTGTTGCAATATTTCTTCTAGAATTTGTCGACTGCGTTTCCTCCAACGCATTAAATCGTTCTCCGCAAATCTTACGTCGTTCCAAATTGCGGTCGAGCAGCATTGTATATTATTTGTCCGGATGAATAATCTGATAAAATCGTCACGCGCTCCTTGAAGCACAGTGTTCGGCATAGCACTTCGCAAACCACTGTTAATCGCAACACTGACATCTGCGCTCGCGTTAGCTAATAATTTTGAATAAACTTCTTTTCTCAATTGTTTACCTGAACTAGTTTCACGAAAAGCAATGATTTTGTCGAGAATAGATGGATCTTGTATGACTAAAGCACCGAGGTTAGCTGCAAACTTACCTGCCAATACATAACTAGCAGTATCATCTGCCCATTCAGCTCCAAGCGTAGCAGCGAATGCAGGGCCTGCCAGCCCTGCAGCGCCAAAATTGAGTTTTACTGAACCAATCTTAAGCAGTCTGCATGTGACACCAAGTTTCACCACATTCGCTAGTCGAAGAATCGGGTAAGTATTCCATCTAGTAATAGAATTAAGTGGCATTCCTTCACTAACGCCGATGAGTTGTCGTAACGAAGGACGTAATAACAGACTCCTTACCAAGTCAGATGTGGAACCTTCTTCATCTAATGAAATTTCTCTAGTTTTTTCATTCAACATTGCAAAAAGACCTTCAGCAACACTTTCTCTGCCGGGTACAGCGCTGAGATGTTCTCGGATAATACTTGAAACCGTTATCTTTCCCTTCACCGGATCGCTTACTGTAAAATTGGCAAGATCGCCTCCGGCTATAGAATCGCCACTTGGAAATATAATTCCTGGTTCAAAGTCCCATTTTATGAATGATAATACCCCGTTCTCTACAAGATGCCAGAACCGTTGGGAACCGAGCATATCATGAACCCTGCGTAAAGAGAAGAGAGGGGCATATACGTGATCAAAGCAAAGAAGCCCAACGACAATATCGTGCATTGCTGTTGACTGATTGGAAGGAAATTCTAAATCGGAATATCCAGTCCCGGTTATGGCTTGCTTATTATTGCCCTCAGAGTCAGTTATTGTTAAGGTTTGCGATGTAGTCCAGGACCCAGGTGGTAGAACATCAAATAAAAGATGAGCGCTAGAAATATCTTGTGCAGGCGATTTTGTATCAGGATTCGATTGAACCACGACCGTATCATTTTCTCTTTGTTGCTTTGTAAAGTTCATTTCTTCAATAACTTGAATTACAGCTCTATGGTCTTTATGCGGGGTGGGATGGTAATGTATTAGTCGAACACTTGGCGGCAGTGTAGTATGTTTGTGCGGCAAGATTGCGAAATGAGGGCCGTCACCGAATAAGTATCCGATATTCCAATTACGCGACATCAGTGATAACACATAATCATCTTGGAGTCCATATCCAATAAAAATAACAGTTGCTGACGCAACCATCCGTTCCAAGAAAGTTCTATATGCTGGATCGCTCAATAGATTTTTGTAATCACTCGTAGTAAAAACAGTGGATCGCACATCGCTAATGGAGCCATGTAGTTTGCAGACAAAAGACTGGTCGTTTCTCAACATACTTTCTGCGCGCTGTATATCGTGTCGGCTTATGGTTGAGACACCTTGCAATTGTTTTTCCAATAATTCATCAATGTTTGTTGTCAGAATAAAGGTCGGATTGAAGCCACGTAGTGCTGCAATAAAACGATTGTAAATAGGAGTCAGTTCTACTGGAGGGAACGCATTTGAAATACACGAATAGAATCTATCGGCGCTTACTGTCTTGCATATTTGAAAGAGCTCAGGATATCTTTGTTTATTGAGGTAACTATACCCCTTTTTAGTCTCATATTTTGCTTCGTATCTTGTATACTCCGCGTGAACGCGTTCTGCTAATTTTTTCCAGCGTGGATAACCGCACCAAGAGCTTGCGCCGGCACCGACCCAAAATACTAGCTTTCTAGATTCCTGTTTTGAAAGATCAAACAGCAAACGAAGAGATCGAATAGTTTCTATGTTATTTGCATCAAGCATATTAAGAATTAACCAGTAGATATTTATCCGCTACTCGTATAGGAAACAACGAATTTCCTTATCTTATCGAAACCTACCACATAGAATGCCAGAAACTTATAGGTTGTAAGATAGTCAGCCAATACCTTGGAGGAACCGCTTGGGGTCAGACTTCATTATTAGCATTCCCATTGTGAACTAATTTAAATCTTATTTCTGATGCCTAACCCCGGAGCCCCTGGGGGTCAGGTATTGAATGTTGATATTCACCGTTTGCAGGCTGTTCTATAGACCGCCCGCTGTTCCTTTACCCCGTTTGAGTCAGGACCGTCGGGGTAGAGTAGAGAGCTGGTTGCTGCCGCTTTAGGTTCGGCCTATCTGTTACCGTCCCTTTCGTCCGACGGTGCCTCAATAGCCAAACCATTGCTGCCTTGGCCGGCCCTCCCTCATCAAACCGTGCATGCGGTTTTCCCGCCTACGGCTTTCCGATGTTCTCCATTGCCCCGGCAGGGTCTAGTCCTTCTCCCTGCACTGAGCCAACTTCAACGACACACCGATACACGACGCACTCCTTATTCCTCACTCTCCAATGGCGCGTCGACAAGATCGATGACCAGCGAGTGAAACTCGACGGTGAACCACTCGGCAAAGAGCTCCAAGGTCCTGTTCTGCGGCCAGTCGCGCTCGTCAGTCCACCAGCCATCGAGCTGTTCTTCGAAGATATGACCATAAAAACGCCGAAGAATCTCGTCCTGTTCATCGTCATCCTCATAATCCGGCAGGAGGTACGCGGAAGTATCATCGTTTACCTCTGCCAGCGAAATATCCATCGGATCGGGAAGCGTTTTCAGCCACTGCATGAAGGGTTCTTTGGCTTTTATGATCACTACTGAGCGGTTTACGATGGCAACCTCCCCGCATCCGGTTCCCCTCGGGATCAACGCTACCCGACGAGCGGCGCGACGGTAATGACATCTTTGACGTTTTCGAACTCCGGATCGCCGGTAACGACCGGGTGGTTCATCTCCTTTGCCAGGGCGATGCAGAAGGCGTCCGCATAGGAAACCGCATGCCCGGCTTTGATCACCGACGCCGCTTCAGCGCGCTTGTCGTTCACCGGGGCAACGGTGATCGGGAAGATGCCGGCCTTCAGGTCTTCCCGGAACCCCTGCGCGATCGGGGGGCTGAGAAATTTGTGCAGGCGATAGAACACTTCGCCTTCGTTGATCTTGCTGATGATCAGGCCGATCTTTTTCAGTTCCGCCTGCTCGAGCAGCGCGACAATCGCGTCCCGCTCCTTCTTTCGCTTCTTGTCGAACAGGCACAGCAGCGCATAGCTGTCAAGGATATAGGTCTTCATCGGCCTTTTCCTTTTTCCGGTCCTTCAGGTGCCCTTCCACGACCCCTTCGCCGATGCCGGCGTAATCCCGCCATCCCTTGGCCTTGAAACGCCTGATCGGCCGCAGCACGATGCTGTCGCCCCGCACGTCGATCTCCAGTTCGTCGCCCTTTTCGATATGCACCGTTTCCCGTATCTTCTTGGGAATAACGACCTGTCCCCGCTCGCTCACCAGGGTTTTCATTGTCCTACCTCACCATATTAATAAGATTATGAACTGTTATCTTATTAATATTCTAGCAATCTTACTATATCCTGTCAATCAGAATAACCCGCTGACCGGGCAGGCTTTTGGGGAGTGGGTCTTGAGGGCGTTGTCCCTTTTTGTTGCACTCATCCGAAGCAATCAGCGCTTTGTCCCGCTCCTTCCGTGCCTCTCACTCGCTGAATAGGTCTCCTGCAACACCGTATTGATCATGAACTCATTGAACTTGCCGGGTTCCTCGAAGTTCGGCATGTGCGCCGACTGCTCGAACCAGACCATCCTTTTCCGCGGCGCCTTGACCAGCTGGAAATACTCCTCCACCAGCGCGAAGGGCACATTATAGTCGTGCCTGCCGGTCACGAAATAGACCGGCACCTCCAGCTCAGGCGCAATTTTCCGGAAGTCCCCGTACTGCAGGATCTGCGGCCAGAGGCTCTTGAGCGACCGGACGCTGCCGAGGGCGAAAGGCACGAAGTCGAAGAGCGTGAACTCCGGCGGCCGTTTGACCAGGAACAGGTCCTGCATCCCCTTTTTCCCGTACATGACCCCGCCGAACTGGCCCAGCCACTTCCGCTCCGTAAGCACATCGCTGATCCAGTGGTCGTTCAGGGCCGGATAGTCCTTGAGGCCTTCGAGCTCCTTCACCGCCTTTTCATTCTTCGTTTCCCGGGCCTGCTGCAGCGTGTACTGGAGGCTCAGGCGCTCGCCTTCCTGGAAATCGATGGCCTGGCCGATGCCGATGTAGGCATACAAGAGTTCGGGATATTTGTGCGCAGTAGCGAGCCCCAGCATGCTGCCCCAGGAGTGGCCCACGAGGTAGATCTTTTTCTTGTTAAAGCGCTTGCGCAGGAGCTCGACCAGTTCGTGCGTGTCCTGCAGCATCCGGTCGATCGTGAGCGTCTTGGAATCGAGGAACAGGGAATAGGATTTGCCCGCGCCCCGCTGGTCCCAGAGCACGACAACATAGTGGTCCTCAAGCACGGAATTGTAATGGCGCACCAGCGGCAGTTCCGTGGACCCCGGCCCGCCATGGAGATAGAGCAGCACGGGATCGTCCATGCTCCTGCCCCGGATCAGGAGCGTCTGCTTGACCTTGCCCAGCTCGACCTCTTCGAGCGATGCGATGCTGTTCGGGATAACTTTACCGGCGCTGTCCCTAAAAGGAGGCGTGGAAACCAGCCTGCTGCTGATCATGGTTCCCAGGGTCAGGAACAGGATCAGGCCCCCCAGGAGGCCTCCGAGGATGAGCGCAATTCGTTTGATGATCTTTTTCATTCGTTCGTTTCTTCCCGGGACCCCGCTGGCGTATCCCGGCCCGGTCCCGGCACCAGCTCCTGTCGGATCCGTCATTTCCCGAAAGCATACCCGACCAGCAGGTACCATGTCGGTCCGTAGGTCATGTCGATATCACTGTTGCCGCCGGCCGGCTGGGTCACGAAACCGATCTCGCCGTTCAGCATATGACCGTCCCGCAGGTGGTAGGCCGCTTCCAGAAACGCGCCTATCTCGAGTCCTGTCGCATCGTTCCGGAAAGCGTCGCTGGTGATCAGGAAATTGTACCCCAGCGACACCCCGGGCCTGAGCTGCAGGTCCGGCGTCAGGTTCGCCCGGTACTTCATTGTTCCGCCGATGGCGTTCGTCGTGATGTCATCCCCTGCTCCGGTCGAGTTCGTGATCTGGTGGAAAAAACCGCCAACGGACAGCTTGGGCGACACAACCGCATCCGCCCGGATCGCGAGCATCGTTCCGGCATCCGTGTCGAAATACCGGTCCGGCGGGTCTATATAAACCTCGCTCTCGAGGACCATGCCCAGCTTTACGCTGAACTCGTGCTGCTCCTTGTCCCAGTCAAAGGCGTACGACGTATTCGCCAGCATCAGAACGGAAAAAACGATTGCCACAACTCCCACTAGCTGTTTCATAACATCCTCCTCTCGACCACATGGGGTCACGTAATTATTGAGATTCAGGAACCACTGAAGTGCAGGTCAATTTTTGTTTCAACGCGTCCTTTATTATTCATAATACCGCAACAACCACTCCGCCGCGCAGCAGGGCTTTTCCCCGCCTTCGCGCTCGACCGTCATGTTCCATTTCATCAGCAGCGCACCCGAAAGTTCGTCGATCGCTTCCCGTTTTACCCTGGCCCGTATCCTTGATCCGACAGCGGGACTCCAGAGGGGTCTATAATGTTTATATAGCTCCCTGCTCCACTTCCCCATCCTTCCCCGTCATGAACCTCTGATCCAGACGCAACTTCGCACCCCGTCTGCGGGCTAGGGAACGATGATGATCTTCCCCCGGGCCGTGCCTTCCTGGAGATACCCTATCGCCTCGGAGACCTTGCTCAGCGGGAAGGTCCTGTCGATGACCGGCGTGATCTTGCCTGCTTCGAGCAGTTCCCTGAGCACCGGCATGGTCTCCCTCCGGTCCAGAGGCTCGAAAAAGGACTTTCCCAGCTGGCGCACGAATGACGATATCGCGGCGTTCAGGAAGAAGCGCGGCAGGCTGCCGAGAACAGGGCGACGCGCCTTTCCGTAGTGATCGTGGCCGATGAGGACGTAGAGCCCTGCTGGCGCAAGCGCGCGTTTGCTGTCCGCGAGCGAGAGCGTGGAG
Source organism: Nitrospirota bacterium (assembly GCA_029858565.1). Lineage (GTDB taxonomy): Bacteria > Nitrospirota > UBA9217 > UBA9217 > UBA9217 > JAKAHZ01. The sequence goes on from JAOUEV010000111.1 coordinate 6,589, forward strand.
GCCACATCGATGATGAGGTCATAGCGCTCGCCCGAGCGGGTGAAATCCTCTGACCGGTAGTCGATGACGCGGTCCGCGCCGAGGGACCGGACCATCTCCAGTTTCGCGGCGCTGTCCACGCCGGTCACCACGGCGCCCCGGGCCTTGGCGATCTGGACCGCAAGGGACCCCACGCCGCCTGCAGCACCGTTGATCAGCACCTTCTGTCCCGGCAGGATGCTCCTCTGGCCCTGCAGGTTGTTCAGCACGATGAGGCCTGATGTGGGAACGCCGGCGGCCTGTTCGAAGCCGACGTTCCGGGGCTTGATCTCCAGGCTGCCGTGGTGCGCGGACACGTACTCCGCGAACGCGCCGCCGTTCGTCCACTGGTTCGCCTTGACCGTCTCGCCGAACACCTCGTCCCCGGGCCGGAAGCGCGTGACGTTCCTGCCGACGGCTTCGACAATCCCCGCCATGTCCGTTCCCGGGACCGGGTTCTTCGGCCGAGAGAACCCGCCGCCCATGAGGCGCAACACATAAGGCTGGCCCGTCACCACGTGCCAGACGTCGGCATGCACGGACGCGGCGCGCACCCGCACGAGCACATCGTCATCCCCGACCGCGGGCATTTCGATCTCGCGAAGCCGGAGCACCTCGTCCGGCGAGCCGTACCTGTCCTGAACGATAGCTTTCATTCCCGCGTCTCCTGACAGCTTCTTCCCAGTATCTCAACACCGGTTATTCGTAATACCGAAACCGATTTGGGGACGTTGATACGTGAGATGCATTTTATCTCTAG
>JAOUEV010000112.1 GCA_029858565.1 Nitrospirota bacterium
CGTCGCTTTTGAAAACCGCCTTCCGTTCATTACCGCGCGAGGTGATGTGGTAAACCGCACCGGCATATTCAATGCGTAAAGGACGGGTCATGCAGGGAGGATATCAGAGGAATCCGGGCAAGTCAAACATTCAATACCTGACCCTGTCGCCACCCTGCGAAAAACCCTGTTGTTATCGAAAATGCGAAATTGACTTAATCCCCTCCCGGGTGCATAATCTCCCCAGTCCGCGGTATTCCCGCGCCCCGCGCGTAACCCCCTCACCATTTCAGTAGGGCGAGCGGGGCGCATCGGAGTTGCTTTCATGGCTCGATTGAGACGATCGCTCATCCTCCTCGCAGGGACCGCAGGCGCGCTGCTGCTGCTCCTGATGCTCCTGCTGCTTTTGGCGCCGTGGCTCATCAACACGAGTGCGTTCGAGCAGAAGATACGCCGGGTCATCGCCGACCGGACAGGCAAAAGCCTCACCTACCGGAGCCTGGCGATCGCCTTTTTCCCCCGGCCCCGTCTCACGATCGAGGCAATGCGTCTTTCTCTGCCGGACAGGGCATCCGCCGATATCGGGGCCCTCCACGTCTATCCCGAGATCCTCCCCCTCTTCACCGGCTCCATCCATCTTGCCAAGGTCTCGATGGCCAGGCCGGAGGTGCTCGTGGAGCTCGCCTCACCTGCCGCGAAGAAGCGGCAGGCCAACGGTCGCCGCAAACCGAAACCGAACGGGCCGTCCCTCGCTGATGCGCTCGCAGAACTCCGGACCTATGCCCCGGGCCTCCTGTGGGAAGTGGATGAGGGCGCGCTTGCCATCCGGGCGGCCGGCGGCCGGTCATGGTCCGTCCGCGAGGTCAGCGCGCGGTTCCACCTGCTCCCGCAGGGAGCGGACCTGGCAGTGGCGGGAACATTCGACCGCTGGGGCGAATTTTCCGCAGAAGGACGGATCGAGGTCCCGGACAAGGACGTTGTGGCCCTCAGCAGCGCGGCCATCTCCACGGCAAAGTCATCCGTCTCCGGCCTCTCCGCGCGCTTCAGCAAGAAAAAGGAATGGTCCGTCAGCCTCGCGGCCGGGAAGGCCGTGCTGCGCCTGGACCAGCTCTTTCCGCGCATCGTCTCCCTGGAGCTTTTGCGCGGCGCGCCTGCGCGGATCGACTTCCTGGAAGGAACGGTCATCCTGAGCAGGCTCGGCTTTCAAGGGCCGCTGGCCGGGCCGGAGAAGGGCGCGTTCGACATCCGGGCCGCCGTTGAAAACCTCGCGATCGGAACGCCGGACCTGCCGGACCGGCTCCGGGTCCCTCGCGCCGAATTCACCCTGGCGAAAACGCAGGTGACCGTAGCGCGCCTGGACGCCGCTTTGCTCGACACAGCGATCGCCGCGACCGCGGCCGTGGCCCTTGCTGCGCCGAATGTCCAGGCCGCTGACCTGTCCTGCAGCGGGACCGTGGGACCGCGCACAACGGCATGGCTCGCGTCGGCCTTCCCCCTGCCGGCCGTCCGGATGGTGCGCACCCCGTTCTCCTTCTCCGATACCCGCCTGCAATGGGAGCGCAACGGCGCCACGGCCCTGCAGAGCGTTCTGAAAATGCCGGACGGCCCGTCGGTCGCGGCCCGGGCGCGATGGAACAGAGACGAATTCAACCTCGAACACCTGGAGGTGCGGGATGCCGGTTCCGCGGCCTTCCTGTCCGTCCTGCGCAGGAAGGATATCGTGGACCTGGCCTTTCGCGGCGACCTGCGCAAGGCAAGCCTCGAACGGCTCTTCGGCCCTTCGCCCTATGACTTCGGCTCACTCAGCGGAGAGGTCCGGGCAAAGCTCGACCTGTCGCGTCCCCTGAACACCCGCGCATGGGGCGCGCTCCGGGTCGACGGCCTCCTGGTCAGCGGCCCCCTGCCGGAACCGCTGCAGGTGAAGCATGCGTCCCTGCGCGCGGAGGACGACCGAATCATGGTAGAGAGCGCGGACCTGGCCATGACCGGCCACGAGGCGTCCCTTTCGGGCGCGGCCTTCCTGTCAAAAGCAGGCATCCGGGTCGACGCCGATCTCCGCATCCCTGCGCTCGATGTCAAAAAACTTTTGCCGCTCTTTAAATCCTCGGAAAAACCCGCGCCAAAGACTGCCGCGGCAGCGGAAAAACAGCCGAAACCGTCCCCTGCCCTCGCGGGTGTTCTCCGCCTGGAACTCGGCAGCCTGTCGTACGGCACCTACGCCCTGCAGCACGTCAACGCGACCCTTCACGTGAATCCTGACGGCATTCAACTGCAGGTCGGCCGCGCGACCTTCTGCGGCATCAGCCTGGCCGGATCGCTCGCGCAAACAGGCAAGGACCTTGCGCTGCGCGTACGGCCCACGGCAGCGGGCCTCGACCTGGAACCGGCTCTGGCATGCGCACTGGGCAAGGACCTCCGGATAAGCGGAAAGGCCGATCTCTCTGCTGACCTGGCTGCCCAGGGGCCGGCCGCTGCGCTGCTCGACAATCTGTCCGGGCCGGTCCGGATCAGCGCAAAGGACGGGGAAATCCTGCAGGCGACGATCCTGACGCGGGTGCTCGCTCTCCTGAACATCACGGATATTGTTGCCGGGGAGTACGCAGGGAAGGAGAAAGGCGGGGTCCGCTACCGGTCCCTGACGGCCAGGGCGGAATTGAAGCGGAAAAGCGTGATCGTCCATGAGTTCGTCATGGACAGCGAGGTCATGGACCTCACCGGCGCCGGCAGCATCGACTTCGCCGCCAACACCCTCGACCTCACGCTGCTTGCCGCGCCGATCAAAACCGGCAACCGGCTGATCAGGAAAATCCCCCTGGTGCGCGACATCCTGAGCGATTCCCTGATCGCAATCCCCGTCAGCGTGTCCGGGCCGGCGGGAGATCCGTCGGTCATGATCCTCCCCCCCTCGGCCGTAGGCGAGGGCCTCATCAACATCACGAAGCGGACCCTTCAACTGCCGTTCAGGATCATCGAGCCGGTCATCAGCGGCGCGGCGAAGAATGACCAATGACATCGCCGCCCTTCTGACGTTCCTCGCCTCCTGCTTCTCTTCCTCGACCTTTCCCGCCATGAGCAGACGAAGACCGCCGGGAAGCAGTCCGCGAGGATAGCAGAGAAAGAAAGTGCGGTCTAACAATTAAACGTGCCCTTGAGCGATCAGATCGGGGGACGTGACAGCATGATGATTCGGATACCACGAAGAGAAGCAATAATCTCAACAATTAAGCCTGCCAGTCCTTACGGCAGTTATTCAAAGAAAAGAGCTAAATGCAACAAAAGGACCTGACCCTGTCGCCTCCCTGAGAGGTTATAAGCCCCGCATCGGCGCCGGAATAGCATGATATAATTTAACAGGGTACGATCATCGATCAAGAGTTCACAAGCGGCGCCGGAAAACAGGGCCGCTGACGAAAGGAGCCGGTCATGAAGAAACTTTCGTTGATCAGCCTGTCGGTCCTGTGGGTACTGATGGTCAGCTGCGGCGGATCAAGCAGCAGCACCAGCAGCAGTACGGCCGGTCAGTATTGGAGCCTTACCTTCGAAGATACGATGCATCCCCAGACGATCAAGGTCTACATCGCGCCCATCACGACCGGCAGCACCTGGGGAGTGACCAGCGACAGTCCGCTCCTCTGGATGTACGACACCAGCGGCAACAAGTGCTATAACCTGCTCGTAGGAGGAAATTCCTATCACGACAGCCCCGGGGACCGGTTCGACTGCGTCAATCTGCACGGCTCCGGGTGCGGGATGCAGACGGTCGGTTCCTGTTCGTTCACGATCAACGGAAACTTCCCGAATGCCAACGCGGTCGCCAAAGGAAGCTATACGCTCTCGACCACGTCGCCCCTGGGAACGATCACCGGCACGCAAAGCATTACGGGATACCGGATACAAAATTGAACAAGCCGTGAACAGACCTCTGCGGGTTAGAATCTTGCTTCGGGCCGCTGTGGCTTCCTGCGAGGACAAAATCTACGAGTACGGGCAGGTGAAGGAAGGGAGCCTGAGAAAGACCGCAGAGCTAAACAGTCAAGATCCTCCACCGGAAGGTTCCCCACAGGCGCAGAGATGCTGAGCGCACGCCGGCGGCCTTACTGACCCATCATGGTGCCATGCCGGTGCCCCTGGCCCATCGCGCCGGAGCCGGTGCGCGGCGAGCTCTTGAGCTGGTCCCGCTGTTCCGCGGTCAGGACCTCGCGCATGCGATTGAACGCGTCGATCCGCGACTCGATCATCTGCTTGCGCAGCCCATGGATGGCATCGGACACCGCGTTGATCTTCTTTGCATCCAGCTTTTCCTCGTCATAAAGATCGCGAAGCTTCGACTGCTCATCCATCATCTTGCCCATCACGGCCCAATGCTGCTTCCGAAGCTCGTCCTGGATCTTGTTGATCCTGGCCTTCTGGTCCTTGGTGAGGTCCAGTGCGCTGAACTGGCCGGACCCCATCATTCCCATACTGCTGCCCATCATGCCGCAGGACCCGGGCCCCATGCCGCCGCTCATCATGCCGGGCCCGCTGTTGTACATCGGCATATCACTGTCATCCATCATGCCCCAGCCGCCCATGCCTTGCGCCCAGACGCCGGTCGCAAGCAATGCCATTCCTGCGATCACCACAAAGCTAATCAGTATCTTAAGCATCGTTGTTCTCCTTTTCCTGTGTCGATTCAGCGCTGTGAACGCTGTGCTGTCAGTATCTCCCTATCGGGGATCGAGGCACTGGCGCCCAAACGACGGTCATTCCTTGATCCGATAGCCGAGCTTTTCAATGCTGTCCTTCGCGATCGTTGTCAACTTCTCCTCGTCGATCGCGGTCTCGTCGAACCGCACCGCGATCTTCCCGTGCTCGACGTCGATGGAGCCCACGCCCTCCATGCCCCCGATAAAGCGGCGCAGCGCAGAGGAGCATGCTCCGCAGCGTTCGTTGCTCACTTTGAATAGCGCGACTTTCATGTCATTCCCTCCCTTGCGCCGCATCAGTTCGCGTACGCTGTTGTTCATAGTTAAGTATAAAGCACATAGCATGCCACTTCGGGCAAGCGCAAATATGCCATGCAATCAACGGTCTGCGGGGATTTTGGAATGGCGGATCAAGGCAAAGGAGGCATATGCTGAAATAACTGAAGGATATGCGACTGGATCTCGAGCGCGGCATTGGCTTGTTATTGCACTACACCACCAGTGATGTTGTTAGGAAACAGAGGGCGCCAGGAATCGGCGGTAGTTCGTCAGTAAGGGTGAACAAGGTACAGACCGAACGAGAGACAATAGCCCGGCAAGGTCAGTACTCTTTCCAGGGCTGCGGACCTATTTCTTCCGCATCTGGAGCAGACCGTAAGCAGTGCAAAGCCCGCCGCTAATGAAGTAGAACAGCACCTTGTTCGACAGACCTGCGCCGAGCAGCCTGCCAGCGCGGGAGCCGAAGGTGCCGAACTCGTTGAAGCCCAGGATCAGCAGAACGATACCGGCGATGAGGATGAGGAGGTTGATGGTTTTCTTGTTCATGGTAGGATCCCTTCTTTTGAGCGTGTCGCGGTTTTCCAGTGAAGTCAAATGTGAAGTCTTGAGCCTATCACGGGATGGCCAGCACCAATTCAATAGACCTGACCCCAGGAAGTTCGGATAAGCAGCTTCGCGCCCCTCTTTCGCTCTCTCCGGAAGGAGAGGCAGGATCACTGGAGCCATATGCCGTTGGCCCCGGGTCCGGAGTAGTAGACCTCCTTTGCCATGTTCCCGTTCGCGTCATATTCGTACGTGTAATAGAACGACGCCGCATCATCGGCCGTGAACCATGATGCATCCGCCCCGGCCCCGCTGTAGTAGACGGACATCGTCATCTCTCCGTTCGCGCCATAAATGTACGCGCGGTAGTCAGCAACCGCGTCGTCGGCCGTGAAGCAGATACCGTCGGCACCTGCGGCGTGGAGCACCTTCCGCGTCATGCTTCCCTGTCCGTCATGGGTATAGGTATAGTAGAACCCTGCCGTGTCGTCGGACGTGAACCAGGTCCCGTCGGCGCCGGCACTGGAGTAGTAGGTCTCCTCCGTCATGAGGCCGTTCACGTCATATGCGTAGGCGCGGTAGGCCATTTGGGTATCGTCGGCGGTGAACCAGGTCCCGTCATCTCCGGCCCCGATGTAGTAGATCTCCCGGATTTTTCGGCCGCTCCCGTCATAGGTGTAGGTGAAATAGTAGCCGGCAGCGTCGTCGGCCGTGAACCAGGTCCCATCTGCCCCGGCTCCGGCATAGTAGACATTCCTGCTCATCCTTCCGTTCGCGTCATAGGTGTACGCGGAATAGTTCCCTGCCGTGTCGTCGGCCGTGTCCCACAGCGCATCGGCCCCGGCCGCGGCATAGTAGACCGCTTTCGTCATCCTGCCGTTCCCGTCGTAGGTATAGGCGTAATAGTATCCGGTCACGTCATCGGCCGAGTCCCACAGTTGATCGGTCCCGGCGCCGATGGAAGCGACCTCCTTCGTCATTCTGCCGTTCGCGTCGTAGGCATAGGAAGTATAGCTTTGGATCCTGTCGTCGATGTTTGTCGCGGCGCAGGCCTCTGCACTCCGGCCGGATTCGTTCCCCGCGGCGTCATATGCAGTGACCTGGTAGCAATACTGGGTCGCGGGGATCAGGCCGGTGTCGAACGTCGATGTGTCCTTGACGTTCTCGAGCGCCGTTGCGGGGCTGCCCCGGTAAACCCGGTAGCCAGCTACCGAGACGTTGTCAGTCGAGGCAGACCACGAGAGGTCTATCCGGGTATCAGAGACCGCATCGGCCGTCAGACCCGTTGGCGCCGTGGGCGCGGAAGTGTCGCTTCCTCCTGCGTTCCCGCCGCAGGAGGTGATCGCCGTGACGACAAGGCAGAGGAGGAGGGCAAAACGATTGTTCCGGATTAAGAGATTTGAAGAATCCTGCATGTCAACCTCCGGATCTGGCATGATTGCTGCTCAAAGGGATTGTACGCAATAGCATATTCTGGCGCAAGGCTTTATTGTTCCCCCGCCGAATGAGAGAAATTCGGCCCACGTCTCCCTCCGCGCATTTCACCCTCCGCTGCTCGGCAACCCTAGTACGCCTGCGGAATGCTGCTCCATGCGTTGCGCCACACAGTTTCCCCTTCACCACGCCTCAGCCGCATCACGACGATGTTCACGAAGCGGTCCTCTGGCAGGAATAGTTTGGCGTCGCGAAGATCACGCCGTCCGATGCGGTCATCTTTTCGATCAGCGCATCCCGGTCGTCCTTCAACCCCCCTGGGGGTCAGGTATTGAATGTTACACTTTTCTATTCTTTCTCAGGATCAGGCTGATGTAGGAATAATGCAGGCCCAGGTATCTGGCAATCGCACGCTGAGTATACCCGTATTTCTCGACCGCTTCGT
>JAOUEV010000113.1 GCA_029858565.1 Nitrospirota bacterium
CCGAGAAGAGCAGGATCGCGAACCTCCAGGCCAAACTGCAGCAGATCGATGAGCAGGATTCCCGCACCCGCGCCGAGACCGGCGAGCTGGCGACCAAGCTCGAGGGCCTGCGCGTGCTGGTCGCGCAGAAGGAGCAGGACGTGGCTGCCGCCTCAGCGCGCCGCGACGGGCTCCAGGCCGAGCGGACCCGGGTCAGTTCCCGGCTCGAAGAGGCGGTGAGCCGCAAGAAGGCGCTGGACGAGGAACTGAACACAACGCGCAACCGGCTGGCAGGCCAGCAGTCCCGGCTCCATTCGCTGATCGAGCTGGAACAGCGGCTCGAAGGCTACCAGAAGGGCGTGCGGTCGGTCATGACCGCGCGCAAGGAAGGCGGCCAGCTCGGCACGATCCACGGCCTGGTCGCGGACATCATCGAGACCGAGGCCCGGTATGAAGTGGCGATCGAGGCCGTGCTCGGCGACCGGCTCCAGAACGTGGTGGTCGGCTCCCAGAGCGACTCGCTCAAGGCCATCGACTATCTCAAGTCCGAGGGCGCAGGCCGCAGCACCTTCATCCCCCAGGCTCCCCGCGAGATCAAGACAGATCCCTTCATCAAGAACGGCCACGGCGGGGTCATCGGATCGGCGCTCGACATCGTGCGCGTGAAGGACGATTACAAGAACGTGGCCCACTATCTCCTCGGGGACGTGGTCCTCGTGGACACCATGGACACGGCGCTCTACCTCTGGCACAAGAACGGCATCAGGAAGACCATTGTGACGCTCTCCGGCGACATCGTGGACCCCTGGGGCGCGGTCACCGGCGGCGCGGTCGAGGCCGGCGGCCACGGCATGCTCCAGAAGCGGCGCGAGATCAAGGACCTGGAGCAGGAGGTCGCGGGGCTGACGCAGCGTGCCGGCGAGATCGCCGATGACGTGCAGGCCCTGGAAACCGCCATCAACGCTGACAAGCAGGCCGAGGCCACGCTTTCCCAGGACGTGCACAAGGCCGAGCTCGACATCCTGCACCAGGAAAAGGATGTAGCCGCCCTTCGCGACGAAGTGAAGCGCACCGGTTCCCGCATGGAACTGCTGGCATCGGAGATCGCGGTCCGCGCCACCCAGCGCGCGGACCTGCAGGGCGAGATCGAACGGTCCTCCGTTACCCTCCGGAACCTCGAAGAAGGCCATACCACGGCCCAGGCAGGCATCGAAGCGCTCCAGCGGGAGCTGTCCGCGGAGCGGGAAAACCTCGACCGGGCGCGCGCCGAGATCACCGAGATCCGCATGGCCGTGACCGCGCTGCAGGAAAAGCAGACCGCGGCAAGGAAGACCCTGGAGACGCTCGTTCTGACCGAGGCGGACCTCGCGGACCGTCTGCGGAAACGGGAGAGCGAGATCAACGATATCGCCGGCAAGGTGCAGGAGCTTCAGGCGGCCATCGCAGCGGCCGAGGAGGAGATCCGCGGCCGCATCAACGCGCTGGAAGTCGAGAAGCGCGGGCTCGCGGAGAAGCAGGAGGTCCATGCCGAGAAGGCCCGGGCGCTGGCCTCGCACGAGGAGCAGGCCCGCCAGCTTCGCCACGACATCGAGGCGGCGCAGAAGCGGCTGTCGGCCGTGGAAGTGCGGCGCACCGAACTGCGCATGAAGATCGAACACCTGAAGGACAACATCTGGACCGCCTACCACACCGAGCTCGAAACGCTCGTCACCGAGCTGGGGCAGTTCGAGATCAACCTGGAGGAGACCAAGGCCAAGGTCGACGACCTGCGACAGAAGATCGACCAGATGGGCCCCATCAACGTCGACGCGCTCCAGGAGTACAACGAGCTCAAGGAGCGCTTCGATCTGCTGTCGGGCCAGCAGCAGGACATCAGCGATTCCATCGCGAACCTCAAGGCGACCATCGCCAAGCTCGACGTGGAGACCGTGGAGCTCTTCTCCCAGGCCTTCACCGCGATCCGCGAGAAGTTCCACGAGGTCTACGCGCTGCTCTTCGAGGGCGGCAAGGCCGACGTGATCCTGCTCGATGAAGCGAACATCCTCGAATCGGGCATCGAGATCATCGCCCAGCCCCGGGGCAAGAAGCCCAACAGCATCCTGCAGCTCTCGGGCGGCGAGAAGGCGCTCACTGCCATCGCCCTGCTCTTCGCGGCCTTCCTCGTGAAGCCCAGCCCCTTCTGCATGCTTGACGAGGCCGACGCGCCGCTGGACGAGGCGAACGTGGGAAGATACACCAAGCTCATCCGCCAGATGAGCGACAAGTCCCAGTTCATCGTGATCACCCACAACAAGCGGACCATGGAGATGGCTGACGCGCTCTACGGGATCACCATGGACGAACCGGGATGTTCCCGGGTCGTTTCGGTGAAGCTCCGGGAGACGGCCATGGCCTGATGCACCAACGGCTTTTCCGCACCATCGTGTTCCTCCTGCTTGCGCTGCCCCCTGCCGTCTGTCTTGCCCAGACGACAGGGGGTGGCGAGGAGCAGTCAATTTCCCAACAAACGCCTCCCTCGTTCCCTGACAGTCCACCCCCCCTCCCCGAGGCCGCATCAACGGAACAGCAAGACCAGCAATGGCTCGAACTGAGCTTCGAGCCTGATGCCTACTACTCGAATGTCGGCATGACCGTCGCGCTCACTTCGGCGCCGATCCCCCATGTGGGCGAACAGACCGAAAAAGAGATCTATGCAACGCTCCTGTCGCGCGCCTATGCCCCGCGGTTCCTCCTGCTCGAGGCCAGCGTGAACCCTCTTCCCTGCCTGGGCACCTACATCCGGGACCGCCACGAGACCTTTTATAACGACGCGGAGATCACCGGCAACTTCAACTGGGTCAAGGCCGTGACCGCAGGCTTCGAGGAGCCCTATGCTGCTTCGGTCTTCCTCGGCAATGTGGTGAACTTCGACGTGCCCGGGAACAGGGATATGTCGGGAAAAGGGTACAGCGGACTCCTCTACAGCTTCGGCACCTATCATATCAAGGACAATATCCTGATCCGGGACGATTGGGACGAATTCGAGTGGAAGGTCAAAGGCTACCGGAAAACAGCTGACCGGAAGCTCAGCTGGAGCTTCCGCGTCGGCGCGAAATACCATGAGAATCCCTATATCACCGACATCGTTTACCTGTCCTTCCGCAGGAGCAGGCTGGACTACAAACCCGACCGCGCCTCGGTCTTCAACAACAGCGGTTTCGAGTACACCTACGACATGGACCGGAAGACCCTGAACGCGATCCGCCATTACTTCACCGTGGACAAGAAATGGCCCCTTGCCGGCGGCAAGAGCGCCTTCACGGTCGTGCTCGGCGTCATCTGGGAATCCTTCAAGAAGTACACCGGCCCGCTCTCCGCGGGTCGCGAGACCAGCGACCTCCAGATCATCCTCCGGCCGAACATCGAGTTCTGACGGATCCCCTCCGGAGCCTCCCAGATCGCTTTCCATCCCGTACCGGACCTTGTGCTAGAATTGTATCAGCCTAGCAAAAGGCGCGTCCGGATCGCTCCGGCCGTGCAGCGGGAACACGCGTGGACAAGAGCATGTCGAAAAGAACCGTCCGGCCGATCGGCGCCTATCTTGCCGATCAGAGACCCGGCGCGGCAAGGGACATTGAAAAGGCACTTGATACCCAGGGTTCCTTTGAAAAGCAGGGTGTTTACAAACCCCTGGGAAGCATCCTTGCCGGGGCCGAGGGCATCGACGAGGCGGATCTTGACGCCTCCCTGCGTGCACAGCGCACCGATATCCTGGGCAGCGTCGAACTGTTTTCCTCCCTTCCTCCCGAGGTCCTGCACAAGCTCGCTAACACGCTCACGACCAGGATTCTGTCCGCCGGAGAGGTCGTTTTCCGTCAAACGGCCCCTGGTGAGGCATTCTATGTTGTTGTTTCCGGATCGGTCAGAATCCTGCGAAGCGATCCCGATGGGACCGTCGTGGTTCTCAGCCATCGCGGTCCGGGAGAGGGATTCGGGGAGATCGCGGTCCTGACCAACGGGCCCCACTCTTCTTCCGCGGAGACAACGACCCGCACCAGCCTGCTGGCGATCCCGAAGGACGTTTTTCTGGAAACGGTCTTTTCCCATCCCACGTCCGCCATGACCGCGGCCAGGACCCTTGCCGAGCGGCTGTCCCGCGGTTACGACATGATCGTGGATGCGACCGCTGCTGAACAGGCCTATCGCCAGTTCATCGTTGATCAGCTCAGGCGTGACGAACCGCTTTTCATCGGCACCAGCCAGGCGGTCATGAAGCTCATCCGCGAGATCGGGACCCTCGCGGGAAGCAGCGGGCCCGTACTCGTCCGGGGAGAGCCGGGCGCGGAGATGAAGGATGTCGCCGGACTGATCCACGACATGGCGAGGGATGGGGCGGGGATGCTGCTGTCACTTGATGCCACGGCCTGCGACAGCGCCGCACCGGGAACCGGCGGGAGCGACCTGTTCACGGAACTGAACCAGTCCGGCACGCTCTTCGGACGGGGCCGCAACGCCATCCCCTTTGCGCCGGACCGGAGGCTTGGCCTGCTCACGATGGCGGCCGGGGGCGCCGTGGTGATCGAGAACGTAGAATTCCTTGCGCCGCGCATCCAGGAACGCCTTGCCGAGTACCTCGAGACCGGCGTCTTCACCGCGATCGGCGAGCCGGGAGCGATCAGGTCCGATGCCCGTATCATCGCCACATCGAGCGCAGACCTGGGAGCATTGGCCGGGACCGGCGCCTTTGACCGGCGGCTGGAACGGATGCTGTCGGCTCGGGTCATTACCGTGCCGCCTCTGCGGAAGCGGAAACAGGACATCGCCATCACGGCGGATGAACTGATAAAACGGAGCAACCGCATGCTCGGCAAGCATGTTTCGGGCATGGATGAAGAGGCTTATCATTCCCTCGTCAACTACGACTGGCCGGGAAACACCGAGGAGCTGCGCACGGTCATCCGCCGGGCCGTCAGCATCGCCCAGGGCCGCAGCCTCTCGGTCGAGGACATCTTCATCGGACCTCCGCCCGTCACCGGCAAATACGCCATCGACCTTCTGGCCTTCCCGCCCGTGCGCAAACTGTTCCTGAACAGGCTCTACCCGAAAGCGACGCACCTCGTCACGATCCCCTTCATTGCCGTGATCATCGGCCTCGGCATGTTCGGATCCCAGTCGCCGGACAGCAATCTTGCCCTCATCCTGACCTGGGGGCTCTGGGAGCCGACGCTGGTGCTGAGCGCCCTCTTCACGGGCCGCGCCTGGTGCAGCGTCTGTCCTATCGGCGCGGTCAGCGCACTGGTCCGGAAGTTCGCCGGCAGGAATTACAAGGTCCCCCTCTGGATCAGGAACCGGGGTTTCTACTTCACCGCAGCGGGCATCGCCCTGATCTTCTGGCTCGAAGCGGTCTTTGACATGCCTTCTTCGCCGTTCGCCACGGCCATGCTCGTGATCCCGCTGGTGCTGCTCGCCGGTCTGGCCGGGTTCCTGTTCCAGCGCCGCACCTGGTGCCGCTATCTCTGCCCCCTGGGCGGCATGATGGGCGTGTTCGCGGGCGCCTCCGTGCTCGAGATGCGGTCGAACTACGGCATCTGCAACAGCACCTGCCTGAAGCACGAATGCTACGCAGGGACCGACGATCGCGAGGGCTGCCCCATGTTCGAAGGCCCCTTCGCGCTCAGCTCGAACCGCACCTGCGTGCTCTGCGGCAACTGTGTGAAGGTCTGCCCCAATCACTCTCCGGTCCTGAACCTGCGGCTCCCGGGATACGAGCTCTGGACCCAGCGAGCGCCGGACACTGCCTTCGGCGTCATCACGATCGCGCTCATGGGAACGCAGTTCTTCCGCGGGATCGGGCTCTTCGGCTTTCCCGCAGCCGTCAGGGAAAACGCATTCAGCTGGTGGGGAGGCACTTTTGCCCTCCTCATCGGCACTGCCTTGATCGCCTGGCTGTTCAGCAGTCTTGCGGGCAGGGTGGCTTTCGGGCCGCGACAATCAGGAGCGACAAACGCAACGCTTCGCATCTCCTATGCCCTCCTGCCGCTGGTCTTCGCCTTTGAAGCGGCGCTTCATCTCGAACGGTTCCTGCTCCTCGCGGGACAGTTCCTCCCGGTCCTCGGCAGGCAGCTCGGACTTTCCCATGAGCTGCCCGGCATTATCGCGCCGACTGCCGTGGTTCTGATCGCACAGGTCCTTCTGGTGGCAGCCGGCACGGCGGGTTCCGCGGCCGTGCTGAGAAACATACTGAAAACGTCTTTGCTGGAACATGCGCATCTTCTCCGGAGATCGTGGCCGATCATCGTGCTTGCGGCTGTTTATCTCGCTGTCTTTATGGCAAGGTGATCAGCAATTGCATCCACTCAGCAAGTCCGCGCAGGCATCCCGCATAACGTGTGATCTGAAAAAAAAGGACCTATACTCATTATGAGTACAGGTCCTTTGGATCAATGCTTCGTTGATGTCGTCAGTGGTCTTTTATCAGAACGCGTAGCCGAGCGAGAACGAGATCGACAGGAAGTCGTCGTCGATCACATGGAGCCGGGCCCCGATGCCCAGCTTGAGCCGATCGGCAAGACCGATCTCCACGCCGCCGCCGCCGGCAAGGCCGATGCTGGTGTCATCGCCGCTCACCTTTCCCAGGACCGGATGATAGAACTCCACCTCGTCGAAGCTCAGCTCCAGTCCGCCTTCAAGATAGGGGGACACCGGCGTTCTTCCGCCACCACCGCCAAAATAGAAACGGGGTCCGCCGAAGAACATGAGCCGGGAGTACGACAGATCGACGCCAAAGGCTCCGCCATCCCACTCAAAATAGGACATGTCGGCCCGCACCGCGACTTTGACGTCCCTGGCGGCCTTGGAAACATCAAAGGTCCCGCCCACACCGATGCCCACGGTCGAATCAAATCCGCCCACAGGCTCGGTCGCAAATATAAGAGAACCGTCGACCGTACCTGCGGCCTGCGCTGTGGATACCATCCCCGTGCCTGCCAGCAGCACGAACATCATCACTGCACCTGCGACAATCTGTTTCATTCACGTCCCTCCTGTTATTACTATCCACTGCATGACTGCGGCGTTCCGTCGGGCATACTATGCCATGGCAGCACGGCTGTCAAGCATCAGGGGAATATTTCAACCGAATTATCATGATGCACACAGGATTATTTGCTTAGAACGGCACGATTGCCTGCGGCGGCCTGTGGATCATATGAACAGCGCATGGGCTTCGTCAGGGAGACTGCGTTTCCGGGAGGATCAACCGTTCGCCGGTAATGGCGCTCGCGGGAAGGGACATGACCTCATATGCGGTCGACGGCGTGTTCACCGTGTTTATGAAGAAGCGGGCATCCTCCTCAGTGGCGGAGCAGGAG
>JAOUEV010000114.1 GCA_029858565.1 Nitrospirota bacterium
TTGCCAGATCGGGCACGTCTGGGTCGAGAGCCAGATCCCTTATTCCAATTACCGCGGCGCGATCATCGACGAGCACGGCAAGACGTGGTTGGGGCTGGACACGAGCATCAAGGTGAAGGGCTATGAGTATGGAACGGCGAAGGACATCTTCGAGCTGTCAGCCGTGAGCGGTAAGCTGTCAGCGCTCAGGGACGAATGTCTCTCGCAGCTCCAGACCCAGACGCCGCTTGAATATGTCAAGTCCTCCATCAACAGTGAACTGGGAACCGGGAACTCGGCACTGACGTACGACGATTTCCTGCGCACCCGTACCCAGATTCCCGAAATCATGAACATCCTTCCCGCGGGCATGCAGTTCAAGGAGATCAGGATCACGAACGAGTACACGACGATCCCCGAAGAGCTGAAGCACAAGGTCCGGTTTGTCACTGCTTCCACCGGGAACCGGGAACTATTGAACCGTGAACTGACCGTCATGGAGGTCAGCAACAAGCAGGTGATTATCTCCTATGAGCCCGAGACTGTGGAGGACCAGGAGATCATCAACTCCTACGGCAGCCTGGACAATACGCCTGCTTATCTCGTGCGGCTCAGGCCGGTCCTGAAGGTGAACGGCGAGCGGGTCGCGGTTGGGACCGACGGCTTGCACATGGGCTCAGACTACAATCTGACGATTGAGCTCTATTCGCCTTCGGTAAACGGGGGCGCTGCGCCTGCGGAAACAATAACCAACACCATGATAACCGGGAATCTGACGGCAATAGGGATTGTGGCGGGTTTATCCACGAAGGACACGAAGGGTCACGAAGTAGAAACAGCTGAGGATATTCTCTATCGGGAAGCGACAAACTATATCGACCGGTGGAACAGGTCGGAGGACGAGCTTGCGTCGCTGCTTCATCTGGCAGTCGCCCGGCCGCTGCCCACGGTTGCGACCATCGGCGGGATGATCGATGTCACCTATGTTCTCGACATGCCCCATGGGTTTACGTGGAAAGGCGTGTATCTGGATGCGGATTTGAGAAGCGTAGAGATCGTTCCCGGTTCGCGGTCCTCGGTTCCCGGTGAGCGGGAAAAACAGTTCATGAAGATTTCGTCGCTCCAGGGATCGGTACTGGAGCACCGGTTGCTCGAGGACGATTTCAAGGTGGAGAGCATTTCTACGGCCAAGCTCATTCAGCTGGCAAGCGCTCAGCAGTCGGCACTAAGCGGTCAATATTTCACAATTGACGGCAGCAATATCAATACCGTCCTTCCGACGCTCGACGTTGCAGACAACATCAAAGAAGACATCCGTAACTCCGTGTACCAGAATTTCGTCGTTCGCATGCCGTCTGCTTACAACGTACCCCTTACTACTTACTCCTACAAAGATTGGACCGGTATTGGCTACATCAAGGAGAACCCCGAATCCGGCGAATCCGGCTGGATGCTCAGCGGCATGATTGCGGGCGGGAGTACAGTACCAAAAGAATGGCTGAACAATATGTTGCTGATGCAGACCTTAAGCACACCTTACACAGGACCAAAGAACCTCGATCCTTTGGCTGGCGCAAGGGTCTTCAAAATACCGGCAACAGATAACCAGCCTGCAAAAACCGTCAATGAGCCGCTGGAAAAACCGCTAGCCGTAGCCGTGGTGGACCGAAGCGGCAATCCTGTAACAAAAGCCAAGGTGACGTTCGAAATAAAGGCAGGCGGCGGCGAAATTCAATGCCTGGACGAGAATGGCAATCCTATCGGATTGCCGAGTAAATCGACCTGCTACACACAGACTTCATCAACATACGGCATAGCGCAAGCGCAGCTTCGTCTCGGAAAGCTGACGGCCGACAATCCCGTTTACCGGATACTCGAAACAGCCCCGACGGGCACGGTCTATCCTGCCCAGCTCGGCCAGAACATAATCAATGCCTCGGCGACAAGTTACTCCGGCACACTCTATCTCGACCGGCCATTTGAACAATACGGAAAACCGGATATGCCCGCGCAAATCTTGAAAGTATCCGGCAACGGCAACAAGGCGGTCGTAAACACGCCTCTCGGCACGCTTGTGGCGCTGGTTGCTGATCAGTACGGAAATCCGATCTCGAACGCAACCGTTACCTTCGCACCAGCTGCAAGTTATCCAGTCCCTCTGGCCGGCACCGAGGGGCCGTCAGCTTCCTGCTGGTCGTCGGGGAATTGCAGAAACGTGACCTTCTACAAAAAAGAGGATTGCGCGGTATTGAATCCGCTGTATGGAGAGTGTACGCCCCTGTCGACAGTTGCTGTAAAGACGGACTACAGCGGCGCGCGCGTAGAAGCAATGGCGGGAAATACCGTGGGCACGCAATACTTCGTCGAAGCGTCCACAGCCGGGGTTGCTGGAAAGGAGCAATTCTCACTACAAAGCACCGGACAGCGCGAAAAAGCGACAGCATACATTGCCTCGGGAATTCTGCTCAGCCATCTCGATGCTGTCGATGCAGGCGGTCATCAGGTGAATGCTGCAAAGGCGGGGTCGAAGCTGAAGCCGCCCTTGGTCGCGAAATTGTACCGCTTTGAAGACGAAGTTAAAAAGGAAGGCCCGGTTTCCTGTACGATCAACAATCAATCGACTCAATGCTGGAAGGTGACCCCGACAGGCGCGATAAAGACCACGGCGGTCGCAAACGCCACGGTTACGTTCACGCCAAAACAAGGAAACGGCACGACGTCGGATACCGTAAATCCCCAGCCTGGCATTTATCTGACCTCGTACACCACTGGCACGGTAGCGGCGGTCAATAAGGTCGCTGCGGACGCCGAAGCAACGGTGGAAGTGCCGGAAGTCTTCTATGATGCTATTAACGATCGTTATCTTGCAACGTATACGACTTCAACGAATCTGCCGACAAAGAGCATCACCATGAAAAGCGGGCAGTTGTACGAGTTCAATATTAATACGGGACAGCCCGTGCTGATAACCGCGCCGGGAGAATACCAGACGATCGAATACACGGTCTACGGCGTCAAGATCGACCTGACCGCCGAGCCGAAGATTATGCTTGTGGATGACCAGGGGTTCACCACGACCGACCGGACGTTTACCTATACGATCGCGCCGCCGGAATACAACGCCTTGAGCGCTGATATCGATTTTATAACGAAGGATGCGCAGAACCTGGCATCCTGGGACGGGTATCTGACCTGCGACCAGAAGCAGGGTACTGGCGTAGAAATTCTATCAGAAGGCGAAACAGCGAGCGTTTCGGTCAAACATTATGCGCAGGTGGTCCTGAATTGGGGCACGGACCTGGAGATGGAAGGGGATGAGGTGCAGGTCCGGATGGCGCAGTTGAACGTCAAAACCGATGATTCGACATTCACCGAGCCGGTTGACGAGATCAAATTCAGCGACGGCAAGAAGGACAATAAGCGCTATAAGCTCGAACTGAAGTCTGCCGATATGGGCGCATCGTGCAGTGAAGCAGCTTCTTTTACAGGATCGATTAAAGCCATCCTCAAAAGCGGCGTAACAGCGACATCACCGGGATCGGATTTCTACCCGATGCAGTATCCGCTTTCCCTCAACCCGCCGACAAGCGGCTGCACAGTCCGGGTCAACGACGAACCGAGATTCATCGTGTCGAACCGCTCTATAGCTGACCTCACCCAGCTCGGGACCGTTCCTCAGCACACATCGGTGCTGTACGGTGGGTTGGGGAATGCGGAGCTGATAGAACTAAGCGATGCACGAAAGGAAGTTCCTATTGAACCGGTGGGCGTGATCGTGCTGGCGATCGACGGGCTGAGGCAGGATGTGCTGTACTCGCCCACACTAACAAGCGGCGAGACGGTTACCGCAAGTTATATCGATCCTCATGGATGTGGCCAGAATACTAGCTGTTATATTCAGCCTGATAAGCTCAAGGGGCTATGCGAAGTGATGGGAGGGAAATATTCGACTGGTTTGTTCAGCAATCAGTGCGATCCAACTGGATGGGGAAATAAGCATGTTAAGATCAAAGACGTGACGGCAATATTTCCAAGTATCACCCTTGCAAGTTGGGCCAGTGTCTTCACGGGCAAACTGCCGGATAAAACAGGGATTCTGGGGAATGAATTCTTCGCACGTGATCTTGTGGCAAAGGGAGTTACCGTGCCTGAGGTAATGCAGAATCCCGCTGGGATCGTATCCTTCAGTAGTGGTGCGTTTAATGGATATGATGCCTTGCCACACGCGCAGAAACCGACGCGGAAGTTCTTTATTCCCTATCAAGCTGATTGGAAAGTACCTGTGGATCCCCTTACAGATCCCGCAACTGGAATCAGTACCTGGACAACGCCGCAGAACAGAGACATTATACTGACAACTCCTACTGTCTATGAAGACCTTAACCAGAAGTTGCCGGTTCTGAACCAGTATTTCAGCCGTCGGGGCGGTGATCCCGTCGTTGTCGCAAACAATCATTATGCGCGGGGCGGGTACTGGCTGACCTGGGACTTGAATATAAAATTCAACCTGTTCCCGCTTTCTCTGGATGAATCAACATCTCTGGATGCTCAAAGCTGGGACAAGCTTGATGATTATCTCTATGGCAAGTATACCGAGATTGTAGACGACAACCTGGTTCGAAATAAGACGCCATTTTCCGCCCTGACGGTCTGGTATCTGCCCGGGCCCGACCATGAAGCACATGCGAAGGGCATGACGGCGTATAAGAAATATGTCACCTCGACAGTAGACGAATATATCGGCAAGGTAGTCGCTACGTTGAAAGAAATAGAAGAGTTCGACAATAAGATATTTATTGTCGTGGCGGATCACGGGCATACGGCGATGCCGGAGAAATTCAAGTACAAGTTACCGGTAAAGACGTTTGATGCAGCCGACACACCGATTGATGTTGTGATTGAACTTGATGCTGAGCCTGCTTGCAGACTAAATCTCGATTTCGGTACTGCTGATGAGCCGGATGCCAAGGCAATGAAAGCCGAACAAGCCAACAACAACCTGCACATCTGGGAGCTGGGGGAGGTGATGAGGCAGACGGGATTCTTGAAAGGAACGGAGGGCCTGAATTTCGCGGTAATGGCACCGCAAGAGATCGCAAACCTCTATGAACAGTTTACTTACGGCGCAAAATCTAATGTAGAAACAGCGAATGTTATCGCCGCGTTAAATGGACCTATGTCTCACATCTATGTAAAAAACCGCATCACGACCTCTTGGAATGATCCCCGGTTGGTGGAAGACATCGGACATGTCGCAGAACTTTTGAGGCTAACGATCTCAAATAATAAGGCACCGTCGAACCTCGTCAACTTGTTTCCCGTAGGGATGTTTGAAAAAGCCGTCCCCATAATGGCGGGTATGAAGCTATTGATGAATTCTGTGGACATGATTTTGGTGCGCCGAGGTAATAGCTACGAAGTCTTCCACGGAATCAAATCTGATGGTTCCGATATAATAAGCACAGCGTTGGATAATTATCCCGAACTGAGCACCTCTAGGTATGTAAAAGCAGCAATGAGGATAAACGGCATGAATCACCCGAGCAGAAGCGGTGACATAGTCCTCATATTCAAGAGCTTTACAAACGACATTCCGGAGAACAGGTATACGTCGGGTGTAGCATGCAAATCCTGGCACGGCTCGCTTAATCCAAGTGATTCAAACGTCCCGGTAATCGTGGCATACCCAGGCGGCAACACGCACGAGATGAATAAAATTATGAAGAGCGTGTCAGCGTGTCCCAACGGGCAATGTGAAGGCAACTGGAATGTAACGGGCATCATAAAGGAAATAATAAAAACAGTATACGTCTCTCAATAGGAGGCAACAGATGAAAAAGTTTTGGATGCTGATATCGCTCGTGTTGATTGCACCTGTTAGTAGTCATTCGGCTACAGCCTCGGACTATTTGATAGTGCAGGACATTGGTCAATATATGTTCATGGGCAAAGGTGGCGGTCACGGTTCTGGAGTATTAGCAGCTACCGGACATTTCAGCAAAGATCATGTAGATGAGTCATATGGGGGTATGTATTTCAATGAACCCGCTGAAATAGGCGTAAATGTCGAAGTCACTAAACACACCGATCCCGCTGATTCAATCAAGTGGCTGCTGCATGAGGTTGATAAGGGTTTCAGGACCTCTCTGGGTATTCCCGGCGAATCATACGGGCCAAGGGTGATTGATGGGCACACAATAATGGATTTTGGAGCTGGCGGTAGGGAGTATCGCTGGCTTAGTGGGAACAAGGTGATTCGCATTGAATATACAGATCTCCAAATGGAAAAACCAGAGCCGATTGAGGTTGTAAAGGCATATTTGGCGAAGCATCCTTCAACTCTTGCGCCAATTACGTTAAAGCAATTACGCAGCACTGAAAATATAACCACCTGGATCAAAGACGAAATGGACCGACGCCTATGGCTGTGTGACAAGTGGTTTATGCAGCTGCAACTTCGGAAAATCGAGGATAAAGAGGTTTATCAGCAGGCCGTCAAAAGCATGAATATCTTCTTGGATTACCGGGAGAAGTACTATCGTACGGAAGCCGTTGACGAGAAAAACCTTATTGCGGTCTATCTAGACACTAATAATGGCACGGGCATCAAGACGAAGCTCAAGGAATACAAGGAGTGGTGGGCGGTGAATAAGGAGAAATCTATAACCCTTTAAGGATGGTTCACGGTACTCGGTTCACGGTTCGCAGTAAAAACCGGTTCCCAGTGCGCAGTTCTCGGTTCTCTGTTCGTGTTTCAAAAACTGATTGGAACTAACTAGGGTCAGGTCTATTGTATTGGTATTAGCTGCTCTTTCTCATAATATTGCACACCTTGAACACGGCTTTCATTTCGTTACCGCGCGAGGTCACATGATAAACAGCACCCGGGTATTCTATGCGAAGGGGACGGGCCACGGAGCGAAGATAGCACGGGAAAGGTCTAATGTCAATTCAATAGACCTGACCCTAAGTGTTCTAGTTCCACCATGCGAGCGCGGACCGGGTTCAGAACTACATACCGGCAGACTTCCAGGAGATGCGTGTCCTTCTGGATAAGGATGGACTTGTATCTGCCTTGAAAGAGATGTCCGGTTCTGTGGCGTATGTTGTTGAAGAGCTGAGTGTATACGCCGTTCAACTGCCGCATGCCGAGGGCGAGGTTTCCGTCAGGGGTTTCGATCAGGAGATGGTAATGGTTGTCCATGAGGCAGTAGGCGTG
>JAOUEV010000115.1 GCA_029858565.1 Nitrospirota bacterium
T
Source organism: Nitrospirota bacterium (assembly GCA_029858565.1). Classification (GTDB taxonomy): domain Bacteria; phylum Nitrospirota; class UBA9217; order UBA9217; family UBA9217; genus JAKAHZ01. The sequence continues at coordinate 2 of JAOUEV010000115.1, forward strand.
GTTGGTGAAAGGATTTGCTTGGCGGCAATCCTTTTATATCCGCTTCTACAGCGGCCAGCAAGGTTTTTTTGTTTCTCACGGCATCTTTCTATCGCGGGATTGGGGTCAGGCCCCGAAAAGAGGAAGCGCTGGATCAATTGACCAGCGCAACGCCTGTAAAGTGACAAATTATGCAGAAGCCCACGCCCATGCGCATTCACCGCGCGTCCTCAGCTGGCAGACTGATCATGGGCCCGTTCACGCATCCTTCCGGTAGAGCACCGCCATGAGCCAGAGAAAGAACAGCCCGGCGAGGACCGCAGACCCCAGACTTTCCCTGCTAAAGCCGTTGATGCGGAAGACCATGGCCGCGAGGCCCGCCCCCGCGATCAGCAGGGCGATGATGAACCCCTTGCCTACCCGGTAGATCCTTCGGAGCTCATGCACGATGTCGTGCGACGTGATCTCGACTCGCGTTTCGCCGCGGTTCGTGGAGACGAGGAAATCCGCGATCAACCGGGGCAGCCGGACCGTGGCACGCGCCGCTGTCGAAACTTCCTTGAGCACGGCGCCGGGGATGCGTTCTTCCGCGCGGATGAACTGCTTGGCAAAAGGCGCGGCGATCTCGATGAGGTTCGTCCCGGGGTCGAGCTGGGACCCCAGGCCGTTCAGCATGCCGATGACGCGGCCGAAGAGGATGAAATCATTGGGGATCTGGATCGACGGGCTGATCCGGAGCGCCTGCAGGATGTCGTCGCCGATGTCGTCGATGTCCATGGCCTTGAACTCGGTCAGGGACATTTCGCGGTACTTCTGGAGCATGCGCTCCACAAAGGTCACCAGCGGGTGGATGTCCCGGGTCAGCGGGATGAAGCCCATGTCCACGAGACTGCGCACCACGCCGAGCGCGTCGCGGTCCACGACCGCCATGAAGGCCTGTCGCAGCCCGCGGCGTTTGGACTGGGATATCCGGTCCACCATGCCGAAATCCACGAGGATGATCTCCGGTCCGGGAATGACGAAGATGTTGCCCGGGTGGGGGTCTCCATGGAACAGGCCGTCGAGGAAGAACATCTGGGAATAGGCCTCGGCAAGGAGCCGCGCGACCTCCTTGCGGTCAATGCCCTCGGCGTCGATCCTGGCGAAGTCGGTGATCTTGATGCCTTCCAGGTACTCCAGGGTCAGCACCTTTTTGGTGGTGAAGGGCCAGTACACGATCGGGATGCGGATCCGGGGATTGTCCTTGAAGTTCCGGGCGAAGGACTCGGCGGTCCGGCCCTCCTGAATGTAGTCGAGCTCCTCCATGACGATGCGGGAGAACTCGGAGTAGATCACGTCCAGATTGATCCGGGAGTAGAGGACCCGCAGGATCCGCATAATCGCCTTGATCGTGCGCATATCCGCCTCGATCACTTCCTCGATGCCCGGATATTGGACCTTCACGACAATGCAGTCGCCGTCCCTGAGGCAGGCGCGGTGGACCTGGCCAAGGGAAGCCGATGCGATCGGGATAGGATCAAAGGACGAGAACACGCTTTCCATGTCCCCGAGCTCTTCGGTCACCCGTTTGACAATGGAGGCGTAGGGCGCGGGCGGGACCTGGTCCTGGAGCTTGGAAAGCTCATCAGTGTACTCCGGGGGGAGCAGGTCCACACGCGACGACAGGAACTGCCCGATCTTGATGAACACGCCCCGCTGCTCGATCATCTTTTCCCGCAGCATCGAAGCGTTCCTGGCATGGAGGTGACGGAGCCGCTCCTGCTTCGAGGCCTCGGAGGAAAAGAGGCTGCGCAGGGTGAGCATCCGGTAGCTCAGGAGTACCCGGAGGAAAAGTGCGATGCCCTGGAAGAACCGTCCGCGATAATGGAGAAATTTCATGGTTGACGAGATTCCCGGAGGAAGACAATGAGGAGCGCGCACCGGTATCTGTTAAGAAGATAGTCGAAAGAGGGGGAAAAAGCAAGGCTCGAGGAGATGGGGGGATGATGAGTGCGAAGTGCGGAGTGCGGAGTGCGGAATGAATACCTCGGCAATCCAGAGGCTTAGAAATGTGCTGTTGATTGCAGCCGCCCGAAATGGGCAGCCACGCGGGGCTGCCCCTACAGGTCATTTGCCCGGAACGTGCCGTGGGCCCATTCCGTGATGCGCTTCGCGCGGTAGCGGAATATATTCTCGAGCTGGCGCCGGATGATCACGTTGTGGGCAAGCCGGCCAAGCGGGCCGGAAGGCAGTCTGTAGGTGACACTATCGTTCATGATCGTGCCGCCGTGGGCGGGTTCGAACGTATGAAGGTGGCGCCATGACCGGTAGGGACCGATGAGCTGAATATCAGTAAATCGGGCAGGCGGACAATGATCCACGAAAGTGGCAGGAACCGGGTTGCGGAAAGCCTATACGATCCGCTGGAAGTTCGCTGGAAGGTGATCTCTCCCTGCTCGGTGAGCGCCTGCATGGAGCTAGTATAGCCCAGATCAGCGGGCCGGGAATACTTGAAATGGCCCGCGAACTCTGGTAATGTGACCGTGCTGATCAATGGCCCATTGAGAGAGAAGGGGGGGCTAGTTCGTGACGTTCACAAGCAAAGTGGCTGTGCGGAACGCCTGGATCGCATGGGCTGTGCTGTTCCTTGCTGTTGCCGCGATCATGATCTCCGGAAGCCAGCGCTCGGTAGTTCTGAACTACCGCATGGCCGCGTTGAACTGGGTCAACGGAACAAGCCTCTACGACGGGCTTGGCGTGGGCGGCTTCACCTACCTTCCCCAGTCAGCTCTCCTGTACCTTCCCTTCGCGCTTCTGCCGGAGACCTTGAGCGAAGTGCTCTGGCGGCTGTTCAATATCGCGGTCTTCGCCCTGGGGATCCGCGAGTTCGGCCGTCTTGCCTCGGGCAAGGCCGGACCGGATCTCTTCCCGCTGCTCACGCTGGTCTCGATCCCCCTTGCCTGGTCCTGCGCCCGGAACGGCCAGACCACGCTGATCATGGCCGGCCTCATGATGTTCGCTGTGGCGGATATCTCACGTGAAAAATGGTGGCGGGCGACCCTGTGGCTCATGCTGAGCGTGGCCTTTAAGCCGCTCTCCATCGTGCTCATCCTTCTTGTTGCCGCCATTGACCGGCCCATGTCCTGGCGCGTGCTTGTCGGATTAGCAGCGCTCTTTGCCGCGCCGTTCCTGGCCCAGGCGCCGGGCTATGTTATGAGCCAGTACACGGGTTTCCTGCAGAACACCACAACAGCGGCCCATGTCGGCGCGGTGGAAAAGGGATGGACAACGCTGTTCAACGCTCTTACTGTAACGGGGATCAACGTCGCTGAACGTGTTCAGACGGTCATCCGTCTTGCCGCCGCAGGTGTTACCCTGGCGCTCTGCTGGGCGGCACGGAAACGCCATGACTCGGATCGGTCAGCGATCTTTGTGTATACCCTTGCCGCTGCCTATCTCATGCTCTTCAGTCCCCGGACCGAGAACAATACCTACGCCATGCTCGGCCCGTCGATCGCCCTGTTCCTTGCTTCGGACTGGCTGATCGAGAAGCGAACCGTGCCCGCGGCATTGCTGGGCGGCATGGTGGTCGTGATGGTCGCCAGCAGAAAGATCGAACGCACCTTGACGCCGATGGCGGGCACAAGCTGGATATTGCCGCTCATGGCGGTGCTCTTCACTGCCCATGTGATCGCGCGGCTGTTTGAGCATGGCGAACAAAGGACAGCTTCAGATTAGCCACGGATGCACACTGATGGACACGGATTAATAGATCACTTCCGTTCCATCAGGATGATTTAAACAGGGGTGGGAATGATTAATTTTCGGGTTCCTGTGATTAACGATTTTACCGGTGTCCATCCGTGTTGATCCGTGGCAATAAGATCTTGACTTGGTGCTAATGAAATGAAGATCGTCATCATCCTTCCAACTTATAACGAACGCGATAACATCGTGCTGCTGATCAGCGCCTTGCAGCAGCAGTTCACCGGGATCAAGCACGACATGAATATCCTGGTTGTGGACGACAACTCGCCGGACGGGACCGCGGATATTGTCCGCGCGGAGATGGCAAAGGCAAAGAACATCTTCCTGATCACCGGGAAGAAAGAAGGTTTGGGAGCTGCTTATATCCGGGGCATGAAGCATGCCATCAACGAGCTAGGCGCTGACGCGGTCATGGAGATGGACGCGGACTTCTCGCACAAGCCCGAGGATGTGCCGAGGCTGATCGCGGCCCTGGATGAGGGCGCTGATTTCGTGATAGGCAGCAGGTATGTGCCCGGCGGAAAGATCCCTGACAACTGGAGCTTCCTGCGGCGCATGAATTCCAAGTGGGGCAATGTCTTTGCCCGCTATGTCGCAGGCATGTACAAGGTCAGGGACTGCACAGCCGGATTCCGGGCGATCCGTTCCGCGATCATCAACAAGATCGATCCGGACACGCTGAAGGTCAAGGGCTACGCGTTCCAGATCTCGCTGCTCCACGAGGCGATCCTGAACCATGCGAAGGTCACTGAGGTGCCGGTGGTGTTCATCGACCGGACGCGGGGCGTGACCAAGCTGGGGCTGTCGGACATCATCGAGTTCATGCTGAACGCCTGGTGGATCAGGTTGGAGCGGAGCAAGACCTTCCTCAAGTTCGGCATCGTGGGAGCTGCGGGCGTGGTCGTGAACCTGCTGTCCTTCACCCTTTTGATGAAATTCGGCATGAACAAATTTCTTGCTTCGCCCCTGGCCATCGAGATCTCGATCATCACGAACTTCCTCATGAACAATTACTGGACCTTCTCGGAACGGGACATGAACGACCGTATCCATATCCGGGGCCTCAAGTTCAACGCGGTCTCCTTTGTGGCGCTCGCTGTCAGTTACACGACCTTCCTTATACTAAGCGCTGTTGACCCGAACGGCATCCCCCAGGTCCACCAGCTCATCGGCATCATTCCCGCCACGCTGATCAATTACTTCCTGAATTCTTATTGGACCTTTAAGGAATAGAAAGAGACGCAATTCGGATTGCGGATTGAAAATCTGAGTCAAAGAAATGAAGCCGAACGGCGTCTCGCGCAAAGCCGCCAAGCCGCTAAGAAAAGCAAATCCGTCCATCCTTATTGTTTATGAGTTCCTTCGCGCCTTTGCGGCTTTGCGCGATAAAGTCGTTCATTTGAAAAGTTTATTCACGTTTGCCTATGACCATCCTTCTCTGGATCATCGCAGTCATTCTCGTGATCGCGGGCATCATCGGCACGGTCCTGCCGGCTCTTCCAGGCCCGATCCTGGTCTTCGGCGGCCTGCTCCTTGCCGCGTGGATCGACGGGTTCGCGAAAGTGGGTTGGGTGCCGCTTCTTGTACTCGGCATTATGACCGCTTTGTCTTTTGTAACTGACCTCGTGGCAACAGGAGCCGGCGCGCAAAAGGCCGGCGCGAGCAAACAAGCCATTATCGGCGCGGCCATCGGCAGCATCGTGGGCATCTTCTTCGGCATCATCGGGATCTTCGCCGGCCCGTTCCTGGGAGCGGCTTTAGGCGAGTTCCTTGCGAAGCGCGACCTTGTGCGGGCGGGGCAGGTGGGATACGGCACGCTGTTCGGCCTGGTCCTCGGCGCTGCCATGAAGATCGCGCTGGCATTGGCCATGGTCGGAGTGTTCGTGACTGCGTATCTTGTTGATTGAAATCTTTCTGATCGTTCTCTCCAGAACTTCCACGGTTGCACGAATATTTCATCTGATGTAAAATTGGTTCAGTATTGACGCTCCCTGCAGCAAGCAGCAGGGAATCTAGATCCTCAAGGCGGGCTCATTATCCTATTCGCTCGCTAACCCCGCAGCAAGCTACGGGGAATGCGCTCGCTGCTGGATTCAGCGGGAGGTATGCTCTATGCCGTTAACAGTAAAAGAGATCGAGAAAGAAGCCCTGAAGCTTGACGCTCGAGCTCGGGCGTTGCTTGCGGAGCATCTTATCAATAGTCTGGATGCTGAAGAGGATCCCGAGGCGGAGAAGGCGTGGGTAGAAGAAGCCGAGCGGCGATATCAGGAGTACAAAAAAAGCGGGATCAAAGCGCGATCAGCGGAGCTGGTCATGCGGGAAGCGCGTGAAAAATACAAATGAAGGCAGTCGTATTCCTTCCCGAGGCCGAGCAAGAGATGCTGGAGGCGGCAGCATACTACGAGGCTCAGGCGGACGGATTGGGCGGTGAGTATCTTTCAGAGGTACAGCGGGCAATTCACGCTATCTCTACAGCACCGGAAACGTGGCCAATCATTACCGGTCACATGCGCCGAAGACTGATTCGAAGATTTCCCTGCTGTGTTCTTTATAGGAACGATCCGGATGAAATAGTTATTGTTGCAGTAGCCCATTTGCGGAAGAAACCGGGTTACTGGAAAAATAGAGTTTCGAAGTAGTTGTATTATCCTGGCCACATGCACAGTGCAATAGTCTGGGTGTTTGTGACGGCTTACCTTGTTGGTTGAAGTTCATCCCGCGCGCAACTGCTCTTTTCAACTTTAGCTTTTCAACTTTAGCTTGACACTTCCCACTTCATAAAATATACTCTTGCTGTCGCAGGCAGAAATGCCTATTCCCTCCTGCTGTAATAAACAAGATTATTTTTCTGATACGATGACCGCACGAGTAAAGCTGAAACCAGGTCAAAAGGGAACATAAAGCCTTGTTGCCAAATACGGCGATGCGCTTCTTTGTGTCCGCTATTACTACGATGAGGTAACTCGGTAGAAAATCAAGACAATAGAACTTGTCGTTGAGAAGCAGCCCTGGACACCGGCTCATCAACGATACAACGAGAACATGTTGGTACCGGTGCGCATTGGTTTTAGCGATACGACTCTTCGGGAAGAGGCAAGATCAGCCAAGGGAAGGTGGGACCCGCAGGAACGAGTGTGGTACATCCCTTTTGGGAAAATACGAGGAACGGAGTTGGAAAAGCTTATAATATTATAAACCAGGTAGCGAATAGACAATAACATGTTCATCTGCAGGTAACAAACAGTAATTGATAATGGTTGCGTCCGTTCGAAATTACGCAGTAGTAGCATGCCGCTGTTTGATTGGTTCTTCCTGAACTCAATATCTAGTTCACGTGAGAGACGAGTGCTGATTTCGATCGGTAATTTTGGAGGGAGAACCGCAACTGTGTTCGGAATTAAAATCGAAAAGGTATGTT
>JAOUEV010000047.1 GCA_029858565.1 Nitrospirota bacterium
TAGGTAGTAGCGCCCCTCAGCAATGGGGGGCGAGGATTGAAACATCGGTCAATCGCGGCATGATCGCTTTCAACTGTGTAGCGCCCCTCAGCAATGGGGGGCGAGGATTGAAACGTCATAGGATTGGCCCTGTTGTGACCATCGTGGAACGGTAGCGCCCCTCAGCAATGGGGGGCGAGGATTACCTTTTCTGTCAGGCGAAGGATGTTCTTTCCCGGCTGGCAACCTTTCCCCGCCGGAATGGCTGAAATCTCTATAAATTCCCCCGAAAAAACCCTTGCAACTCCTCAATAAATTTACTATAATCCATTCTCCTGCCGCTGGGCGGCATTTCTCTCATGGCAAACGACAAGCTTAAAGACCTCAGAAACAAGATCGACGAGATCGATACCAAGATCGTGGACCTCCTGAACGAGCGCGCCAGGATCGTGATCGAGGTCGGAGATATCAAGAAAAAGGAAAAGCTCGATTTCCACTCCCCGGGACGGGAGCGCGAGATTCTGGAACGCCTGACCAGCCGCAATAAAGGGCCCTTTCCCCAGGATACGCTCCGGGCGGTCTATCGCGAGATCCTGTCGTCCTCACTTTCCCTGGAGCGGCCGCTCAAGGTTGCATACCTCGGCCCCCGGGCCACGTTCACCCACATGGCGGGCATGCAGCAGTTCGGCCTTGCGTCACAGTATGTCCCTGTAGAGAGCATCAAGGACGTGTTCAGCGAGGTGGAGCGGGGCCGGTCAGACTACGGTGTGGTCCCCATCGAGAACTCGACCGAAGGCGTGGTGAACTACACCCTCGACATGTTCATCGACTCGGATCTCAAGATCTATGCAGAAGTGATGCTTGAGGTCTCCCAGAACCTGATGAACCGGTCAGGCAAGATCGAGGACATCAGGAAGATCTATACCCATCCCCAGGTTCCGGGCCAGTGCCGGCAGTGGATCGAGAAGAATCTCGCGGGGATCCCCATCTTTGACGCGCCGTCGACCGCGCGTGCAGCCGAGATGGCAAAGGACGATCCCGAGGCAGGCGCGATCGCCAGCGAGATGGCCGCGATCCTGTACGGGCTCCAGTTCGTTGCAAAGAAGATCGAGGACAATCCGCACAATGTGACGCGGTTCCTGATCATTTCCAGGAAATCGCCGGGCAAGACCGGACGGGACAAGACCTCCATCATGTTCTCGATCAAGGACAAGGTCGGGGCGCTCCACGGCATGCTGACGCCTTTTGCCGACGCGGGTATCAACCTGAACCGGCTCGACGCCCGTCCGTCGGGGCAGAAAGTGTGGGACTACGTCTTCTTCCTTGATATGGAAGGCCATATCGAGGAACAGAAAGTGGCCGACGCGATCGAACGGCTGAAGCAGGACTGCATGTTCCTGAAGGTGCTGGGGTCCTATCCGCGGAGCGGATGATTCAATTTCGGATTGTAGATTTCGGATTGCGGATTGACCGGCGTGATGCAATTCGAGAGACACGGGCGTACGACGCATTAAGGTGACGAAGGCAGTGTGGAAAATTGAAATAACGGGCTGCGGAATCGCGGAGGTCAGAATGCCAGATGGAGGTCCTGCTGTAAAATCCGCAATCCGCAATCCGCAATCCGAAATCCGCAATTCTGGAGCAGCTACCATGATCAAAGTTGCCGATAATATTAAGAGCATCTCCCCGTACGTACCGGGGAAGCCCATCGAGGAACTGGAGCGGGAGCTCGGGATCTCGGGCAGCATCAAGCTTGCCTCGAACGAGAATCCGCTCGGACCTTCGACCAGGGCGGTGAACGCGGTCAAAAAGGCGGTGGAGGGCCTTAACCGTTATCCTGACGGCAGCGGGTTCTTTCTGTCCCAGGCGCTGGCGAAGAAACTTGATGTGGAGATCAGCCAGGTCATCCTGGGGAATGGCTCGAACGAACTGATCGAGCTGGCGGTGCGGACCTTTGTGCAGCCCGGCGATGAAGTGGTTTCGGCCGACCCTTCGTTCGTCGTGTACAAGATGATCACCCAGGCGGCGGGCGGGACGAACGTGATCGTCCCCTGCAGGAACATGACCCATGACCTTGATGCCATGGCAGCGGCGATCACCCCGAAGACGAAGCTGGTATTCATCGCCAATCCGAACAATCCCACGGGCACCATGAATACCAAGGCCGAGATGGACCGGTTCATGGCCGCGGCGCCTGACCACGTGCTTGTGTGCGTTGACGAGGCATATTATGAGTACGTGACCCGCGCTGATTATCCCGATTCGATCGATTACCTCCGCGAGGAAAAGAACATCCTGGCCCTGCGGACCTTCTCGAAGATCTACGGCCTCGCGGGACTGCGCATCGGCTACGGTGTGACCAGCCCGGCGATCGCCGAACTGATGAACAAAGTGCGCCAGCCGTTCAATACCAATTCGCTCGGACAGGTCGGCGCGCTGGCCGCGCTTTCAGACCGCAAGCACGTGGAAAAGTCGGTTACCCTGAACAACGAGGGCAAGCAGCTTCTGTACCGCGAGTTCGAGCGGCTCGGCGTCAAGTACATTCCCACGGAAACGAATTTCATCATGTTCGAGACCGAGTTTGAGGCCAAGGATTTATACACGGCCCTGCTGAAAAAAGGCGTGATCATCCGGCCAATGGGTCCCAAGCGGCTTCGCGTGACCATCGGCCTGCCGGAAGAGAACAAGCGGTTCGTGGCGGAGCTGGAAGAAGCGCTGAAAGGAACAGTATGATCATCGTACTCCGTCCGGACGCGACCCAGGAAGATCTGGACCATCTCGTAAAGAAACTGAAGGACGTTGGGCTGCAGGCCCACATTTCCAAGGGCGTGGAGCGGACCCTGGTCGGCGCCATCGGTGATGAAGCGATACTGCGTGCCATGCCGCTGGAGGCCTTTCCGGGCGTGGAGAGCGTTCTCCCGATCCTCAAACCCTTCAAGCTCGCCAGCCGCGATTTCCGTCGTGAGAATTCCATTATCAAGGTCGGCTCGTCCGAGATCGGCGGCAATCACATCGCCGTGATCGCCGGTCCCTGCGCAGTGGAGAACAAGACCCTGATGGTCGAGATCGCCAAAGGCGTGAAGGCCGGCGGCGCCAACTTTGTACGAGGCGGCGCGTTCAAGCCCCGAACCTCGCCCTATGCGTTCCAGGGTCTCGAAGAGGAAGGGCTCAAATACCTTGCCCTGGCCAGGGAGCATACGGGTCTGCCGGTCGTGACCGAAGTAATGGACCCCCGGGACATCCAGCTCATCGCGGAATACGCCGACGTGCTCCAGATCGGCGCGCGGAACATGCAGAACTTCCGGCTGCTGAAAGACGTGGGGATGTGCAAGAAGCCCATTCTTCTGAAGCGCGGCATCTCGGCAACGATCAAGGAATGGCTCATGTCAGCCGAATACATCATGGCCGGAGGAAACCACCAGGTGATCCTGTGCGAGCGGGGCATCAGGACCTATGAGACCGAGACCCGGAACACTCTTGACCTCTCTGCGATTCCGGTTCTCAAGAAAATGACCCATCTTCCCGTGGTGGTGGACCCGAGCCATGCGGTGGGCAAGCGCGATCTGGTCGCGCCCATGGCCAAGGCCGCGGTCGCCGCGGGAGCTGACGGGCTCCTGATCGAGGTCCACTCCAATCCCGAGGAAGCGCTCTGCGACGGTGAACAGTCGCTCACGCCCGATGCTTTCAAGAAATTGATGGATGAACTCAGGCCCATCGCAAAGGCGGTGGGAAGGGAAATATAAGAAATTCGGAATTCGGAATGCGGAATGCGGAATGAAAGACAAGTCGAAACTGCAAATATCGTCATTTCCGTGAAACCCGCGGTTCGGCTCCTTAGTTTTTCTTCGTGACTTCGTGGCTTCGTGTGAGATTGCTTTTGATTCCGGGTTGTATGGATTAGGTTTCATGGATTTAAGGTGTTGAGATTACGAAGGACGACAAAAAAGAAAAAACGGGATGGTTCGAGTTGAGCGCTTGGGGAAACCTCCTTTTCTTTGTTTTTCTCATCATCGGAATATTGCTTATCACGTGGTTGTTTCCATATATCAGGCAATGTAGAACACAATAGCTCATGTCATTCTCATTCAACAAAGTCACCATCATCGGCGTGGGCCTCATCGGCGGGTCGCTGGCAAAGGTACTGAAGTCCAAAGGCCTTGCCAAAGAGATCCACGGAAGCGGCCGGAGCCGCGAGACGCTCGAGAAGGCGATCAGGCTCGGCGTGATCGATCACATGGGCCAGAGTACGGCACATGCGGTGGAGAGCTCGGACCTGGTTGTTCTTGCAACGCCGGTCGGGACCTTTACATCGATCGTCACGGATATCGCTTCCCACCTGAAAAAAGGCGCCATCGTGACCGATGTGGGAAGCGTCAAGGGGGATCTTGTCAGGACCATAGAATGCATGCTGCCTGCAGGAGTACACTACGTTCCTGCCCACCCCATCGCCGGACGGGAAAAACACGGCGTGGAGGCGGCGACCGACGACCTGTTCAACGGGGCGCGGTGCATTGTGACGCCGACGGAGCTGACCGACAAGACCGCGCTCGAACGGGTCTGCTCGGTCTGGCAGGCAGCAGGCATGAATATTATCACCATGGACCCGGACCGCCATGACCACGTCTTCGCGGCTGTAAGCCATCTGCCCCACGCAGCTGCCTACGCCATGGTCAGCACGGTCGCCGAGTTCAGTGAAGGTTCGACGAACTATATTAATTTTTCAGGCGCGGGATTCCGCGACTTTACGCGAATAGCCGCAAGCTCTCCCGAGATGTGGCGGGACATCTGTTTGCTGAACGGAAAGAACATGGTGGAAATGATCGAGCAGTACCAGTTCTCCCTCAACCGCATAAAAAAAGCGATCAAGCAGAACAACGGGAAGAAGCTTGAGGAATTGCTGCGCAGGGCGAGCGACCTCAGGCGGGGGATGCGGTAGGCGATGAGCGATCTGGTCATCCACGGTTCCCGCGGTCTGCGCGGCGAGATCACGCCGCCTGGCGACAAGTCCCTTTCGCACCGCGCGGTGATGTTCTCGTCCATAGCCGAGGGAGAAACTCAAATATCCGGGTTCCTTGCAGGCGAGGACACGCTGAACACCGCGCGGGCGATGCGCATGCTCGGGGTTCAGATCGATGACCTGGGTGCCGGAAGGTTCGTGGTCCATGGCAAGGGCCTGCGGGGTTTGTCCGAACCGGCCGGCGTGCTCGATCTGGGAAATTCCGGCACGGGCATGCGGCTTCTCGCGGGACTTCTTGCGGGACAGGACTTCTTTTCGGTCCTTACCGGGGACCAGTACCTGGTGAAGCGTCCCATGGGCCGGATCGCCGATCCCCTCAGGACCATGGGCGCGGCGATCGACGGCAGGACCGCCGGGAAGTTCGCTCCCCTGGCAATTCGCGGAGCGGGAAAGAACATCAAGGCGATCGACTACCGGAGCCCTGTGGCGAGCGCGCAGGTCAAATCCGCGGTATTGCTTTGCGGGCTCTACGCCGCCGGCGCCACCTCGGTAAGCGAACCGCACAAGTCCCGGGACCACACGGAACGGATGCTCCGCTTCTTTGGCGTCGATGTCCGCGAAGACGGCCTCAAGGTGAGCGTTCAGGGCAATCAGGCGCTTCGCGCGGCCGGTTCCCTCGTCATTCCCGCGGACATTTCCTCGGCAGCCTTTTTCCTGGTCGCTGCCACGATCGTACCGGGTTCGGACCTCATCATAAGGAACGTGGGGATCAATCCCACGCGCACCGGGATCCTCGATGTGCTTACAGCCATGGGCGCGGACATTATCCTGGAAAACCGGCGTGAACAGGCCGGAGAACCGGTTGCTGATCTTCGGGTGCGGCACCGCGCATTACGCGCGACGGAGATCAAGGGCGACATCATCCCGCGGCTGATCGATGAGGTACCGGTCCTCGCGGTGGCAGCAGCCTGCGCTGAAGGTACAACGGTCATCCGCGACGCTGAGGAGTTGCGCGTGAAGGAGTCGGACCGTATCGCTACGATGGCTGCGGAGCTCAGGAAACTGGGTGCTGATGTTCGCGAACGCCCCGACGGGATGGAGATCGCCGGGACCAAACGGTTGCGCGGCAATTTGTGCGAGAGCCATGGCGATCATCGCATCGCTATGTCGCTGGCTGTTGCGGGGCTGGCGGCCGAGGGAGTGACAACCGTGCGCGATACCGAATGGATCGAGACATCCTTTCCCGGTTTTGCCGCGATGCTTGAGAATGCCGTTCATTGACCTGTGCGAAAGGAGTTCGCGTATGAAACCACTGCAGAGCATCCTTCTGTGTTTTGTGCTTGTCCTGGCAGCGATCGCGCCGGCAGACTCGGCAGAAGAGGCGGCCTTCGGGCCGGTGAAATACGATGTCAAGGACCGGTACGGAAAGCCGAACCTCTATACCGCCACGTTTACCGCAAAGGAAGCTGTCTATGTCATTAAGCTTCAGAACGGCGTGACCCTCGGCGAGAAGGTGGATTGGATGGAATTTTCCGTCAACGGCCAGAAGGTCGTGCGGAACGACAAGTACTTGTATCCGTTCATTGCGGTTTTTACCAAGCTGAAGAGCGAGAACACCATAGAGCTCCTGATCCGCGACGACTATCCTGCGGGGATGAAGCGACCTCCCGCCTATCCAAAGAATGTGACGATCACGGTGCTCCCGGCGCCTCAGGCCGGGGCGCATCTGCGAACGTCCCTGGGCCTTGCCGACTGGAACTCCCTGGGTGATGTGATCGGGATGTTCTCGAAACTCTCCGCATCTGCCGTCGCGCTGGCCACGGAAGCGGTCAATCTCGAGTTTGATATCGCGAAACGAGCAGAGTCACTCCGGAAGTTGTCGGATCTCAAGGACAAGTCGGTCGGCGGGCTCCTGCTCAGTATGTATGGTGATAGTCTTTCGGCGGCGCAGGTCCGGGCTGAGGCGGCGGTTGCGATAGGTGCTCAGGGTGACAAGAAGTCAATCCCGCTTCTTATGCAGGGAATACTGGATCCCGAGGAGATCGTCAGTACCGCTTGTGCCCGGGCATTGTCGTTCTATCCGGAGAGCGACGCACGGGAACTCCTGATCAAGACCCTCGAGAAACTTGACAACCTGCGCAAGGACGGCGCTATTCGCACGATCAGCAAAGGGGGATGGAAGCCCATCTCTACCATGATCGCGCTGTCGGAGTCACCGGATGCCCATGTGGTCGAGACTGCTCTGGGGGTCCTGGGAGGAATGCAGGTACCCGCGGCAACGGACTATTTGCTTGCGTCCCTGGATAATCCCGGAAAGCGTGCACGTTTCCTGTTCGTCCGGGCACTGGGCGATACCAAGGATGCACGGGCGGTCGACGCGCTGATCGCAATCGCCGAGGACAAGCAGAAACGGCTGGGATTGGAAGCTGACCTTGCGGATTCCCTCGTCAGGCTGGGAGACAAGCGGGCAGCAGGAGCGATCAAGGAAATGGCCAAGAACCCACCGTCCAATTACATCGAGAGCCGTCTCCGATCTGCGTACTATCGTCTGACTGGCCAGGAACTTTAGGAAGGAAACAGAACACCACTTGGGCGATGTAGCAGGAGATTCAGGGGAATCGGAATGAAAGGGCTGGTAATAGCGATCGACGGGCCGTCGGGTGCGGGAAAGAGCACGATTGCAAAGCTTTTATCGAGGCGGCTTGGATATACGTATATCGATACCGGAGCGCTCTACCGGGCGATCGGATGGAAAGCCCGGCAGGAAGGCGTTGATCCGACTGACGAGCACGTGCTGGCCGCGCTGTGTTCGCGGGTGGATGTCCGGTTGCGCTACGAGAACGGTTCGCAGCGTGTCTCGGTAGACGGAGCAGACGTGACCGATGCGATTCGCACGCCGGAGATGGGCATGATCGCGTCCACGGTCTCCAAGTCCCCGGCGGTCCGCGCGCGGCTGCTGATCATCCAGCGGTCGCTGGGCGAACAGGGGAGCGTGGTGATGGATGGAAGGGATATCGGAACGGTGGTATTTCCGGACGCCGACGTGAAGTTCTTCCTGGATGCTTCGGCGGCCGAGCGAGGCAGACGCCGGTGGCGCGAACTGAAGGATAAGGGAATGGATGTTGACGTGAACGTGATAACCGCTGAGATCACCGCGCGTGACCTGCAGGACAGCGGAAGGGATATCGCTCCGCTCAAGCAGGCATCCGATGCTGCTTATGTGGACTCCAGCACCATGACCATCGAGCAGGTGGTGGATCGGCTGATGAGCGAGATCGAACGACGGAGCTTATAGGAACAATGGAAGTCATTCTTGCAGATAAAGCAGGTTTCTGTTTCGGCGTCCAGCGGGCCATCAATACGGCCTTCAAGGCTGCTGGTGAAGGGAACGTATACTGCTACGGCCCGCTCATCCACAATCCCCAGGAAGTGGAGCGGTTACGCCAAGCCGGGATCGATACGGTCGCTGATTTTACCCAGCTCAAGCAGGGAAGTTCGCTCATTATCCGGTCCCATGGCGTGCCTCCGGCTGTGCTTGAGAAGGCGCGTGCTCAGGGATTGAACATCATTGATCTCACTTGTCCGTTCGTTGCCAAGGCGCAGCAGCACGCAGACACGCTGAATCGTGAAGGCTACCAGGTGATCCTTGTGGGTGAGAAGCAGCATCCGGAGGTGCAAAGCATTCTCGGGTACGCGGGGCAGAGTGCGATTGTTGTGGAACTGCCCGGAGATCTTGATGGCCTAAGTCTTTCAGGGAAAATTGGTGTTGTTGCCCAGACCACGCAATCCTATGGAAATTTTTCAGAAATCGTGCTAAGATTACTCCGTCTTTCCAAGGAGTTAAAGGTTTTTAATACGATCTGCAGCTCGACCAAGGAACGTCAGGACGCCGCCCGCGTTCTGGCATCCCGTGTTGATGTCATGATCGTGGTGGGTGGCAGGAACAGCGCGAACACGAGCAGGCTTGTCTCACTCTGCCGGGAAGCCGGGAAGCCGACCTACCATATTGAGGTTGTGGACGAGATCCGCCCGGAGTGGCTGGAGGGAGCGACCCGGGTAGGTGTCACCGCCGGAGCGTCCACGCCCGGCTGGATCATTGAAGCGGTGGTGAAATGGCTTCACGCCGGCGGGAAAAAGCCGGTTACTTGACAAGGGATTCGGGATGCAAGGAGGTCACAGCAGTCTCATGATTACGAGCGGTGATGATATCGAATACGAGGATAACACCTCTGACCACGAAGAAGGAAGTGAGTTCGAACGGCTGTACAACCAGTCGCTCAGGAGCTTTCAGAAGGGATCCCTTGTCAAAGGCAGGGTGCTCCGTGTTCAGTCCACCGCGGTGATACTGGATCTCGGGTATAAATCGGATGGCATCATTCCTGTTGAACAGTTCACTTCCGACGAACTGGCATCGCTGAAGCCCGGTGATGAGCTTGAAGTGTATCTGGAGGATGCTGAGGACGCGCGGGGAAACCTTGTGCTCTCCCGCGAAAAGGCAAGAAAGCTTCAGGCCTGGGACGATCTGAACCTGGCCTACCAGAACGGGACCGTGATCAAGGGAAAGGTGACGTCCAAGATCAAGGGCGGGCTTACCGTCGATATCGGGGTGCCGGCGTTCCTGCCCGGGTCCCAGATCGACGTGCGGCCGGTGCGCAACCTCGACAGCTATGTCGGTCAGGTCCTGGATATGCAGATCATCAAGATGAACTCCGGCCGAGGGAACATTGTCATGTCCCGCAGGGCCCTCGTGGAAACAGAGCAGAAGGCTCGGAGAGAACGGCTGCTCGATGGGCTTGCAGAAGGCAGCATCGTGTCAGGGACCGTGAAGAACGTGGCCGATTACGGCGTCTTTGTTGATCTCGGCGGCATCGACGGATTGATCCATGTGACCGACATGTCCTGGGGAAGGATCGGCCATCCATCATCGGTATTAAAACCCGGGGACCCTGTGGAAGCCGTGGTCCTGAAGTTCGACCGGGAAAAGCAGAAGGTTTCCCTGGGGCTCAAGCAGAGGACGCCGGACCCCTGGGCAACCACAGCGGAACGATATCCCGCGGGTACCAGGCTGCGCGGCACGGTCACGAGCCTTGCCGAGTACGGGGCCTTCGTGGAGATCGAACATGGCGTCGAAGGGTTGATCCACGTCTCGGAGATGTCCTGGACCCAGAAGGTCAAGCATCCCTCAAAGATCATGAATGTCGGGGACACCGTGGAGGCGCAGGTACTAGCTGTCGACCCGAAGGCAAAGCGCATCTCTCTGGGAATGAAACAGGTCATGGCGAATCCCTGGGATTCGATCTCGCAGAAATATCCTGTCGGTGCCATTGTCGAAGGGAACGTGCGCACGCTCACCGATTTCGGCGCTTTTGTCGGAATCGAGGAGGGAATCGACGGACTGCTCCATATCTCCGACATGTCCTGGCTGGTGCATGTGAAGCATCCGTCCGAGATGCTCAAGAAGGGCCAATCGGTCAAGGCCGTTGTGCTGAGCATAGATTCGCAGCGGCACCGCATCTCGCTCGGGCTGAAGCAACTGAGCCCGGATCCCTGGGAGCAGATCATTCCCGGCCGTTACAAGGTAGGACGGGACGAGACCGTGAAGGTCGTTAAAAAAGCGGATTTCGGACTGTTCGTTGCGCTGGAGCATGATATCGAAGGACTGATCCCCTCCTCGGAACTGCTCCGCGACGCTCCGGATATCAAGGAAGGCGATGAAGTGACCGCACGCGTTATCAAGGTGGACCGGAGCGAACGCAAGGTTGCCCTTTCCATCAAGGCGCACGTCAAGGGCCAGGATAAGGAAAGCCTCCAGGAGTTCATGAAACAGCAGGAAAAGATCGATACGTCCATAGGCGCTCTGCTCAAAGAGCGGGGGAACTGACGGGGCATGAAGAACAAACCCGTAGTCGTCATTGTGTTCACTGCGCTTGGGCTGAGCGTTCTGCTCTTCGTGGTCCTTTTTATCGCCACGATGCTGACCGGGGGCAAGACGTCACGACGTCTTGCACCGCTCCCGGGGAGCAATCGTGTGGCGCTGGTCAAGGTAGAAGGAATGCTGGTCACTTCGGAGCAGGTTGTCGAGGAGATCTCGGAATACAGCGAGGATTCCTCCATTAAAGCCATCATTGTCCGGGTCGATAGCCCGGGCGGAGGGGTGGTCGCTTCCCAGGAGATTTACAATGCCCTGCTGAATGCCCGCAAGGAAGGGAAGAAGGTCGTCATTTCCATGGGATCAGTGGCCGCCTCGGGCGGATATTATATCGCTGCGGCAGCCGACAAGATCGTCGCGAATCCCGGGACCCTCACGGGCAGCATCGGCGTGAAGATGGAATTCGCGAACATGGAAAAGCTCCTGGAAAAGATCGGCGTCAAGGGAATGGTGATCAAGGCAGGAGAATACAAGGATGTCGGTTCGCCGTTCCGCGACATGACGGAGTACGAGAAGAAACTGCTCCAGTGGGTGATCGATGATGTACATGCCCAATTCATAGAAGCGGTCGCGAAAGGGAGAAATCTCCCGGAAGCGGACGTCCGCGCGATCGCCGACGGCAGGATCTTCACGGGCCGCCAGGCGCTGCAACTGAAGCTGGTGGACCACCTGGGAGATCTGGACGAGACGATACGGGTGGCGGCGGAGCTTGCCGGTATCAAAGGCAAGCCGAACGTCGTCCACCGTGAGAAGAAAATGCAGTTCCTGGAATATCTGAAGGAAGAAACGGCATCGTGGTTCTCCGAGTTCCTGGCACGCAGTCTCGGAAGGACCATGGTGAAGCTGGAATACCTCTATCAGTAATGATATGCGAGGAGGGGGATGCATGACGAAGGCGGAATTGATCGACAAGATATCTGAGAAAAGGCCCGGGCTCACGCGAAAACAGGTCGAGGTCGTCGTGAACAGCGTTCTCGACAGTATCAAGGATGCCTTGGCCAAGGAAGACAAGGTCGAGATTCGCGGGTTCGGTAGCTTCAGGATCCGCCATCGGCGAGCAAAGGAAGGCCGGAATCCCAAGACCGGCGAGACCGTGTCGGTCCCTCCGAAAAAAGTGCCTTTTTTCAAGGCCGGGAAAGAAATGCGTGAAATGGTGGATGGGAAACTATAGCCGCTCGTTTTCCGTCGCGGTTATTCGATCCGTATTATGCCTTTCTGGATCGCGAACTTGATCAATCCCGCCCGCGAGTGGATATTCAGTTTTTCGGTGATATTGGTCTGGTGTGCGATCACGGTCTTTACGCTGATTCCGAGAATATCAGCCGCTTCCTTGTGTGTGTTCCCTTCTGCAATGAGCTTCAGGACCTGCTTCTCCCGGTCCGTGAGCATATCGTACGGGTCCTCCCGCGGTTCCCCCTTCGACAGACCCAGATAACCATCCACAACACCTGAGGTGATAGATGGATGGACATAGATCTTACCCTCGCGAACGGCCCGTATTGCCGTAAGGAGGTCCTCACCAACCGCTTTTTTCAGCAGATAACCTGATGCTCCCGCCTTGAAGAACCGCCTGATATATACCGTATCTTCGTACTGCGTCAGGACCAGGACCTTCACGTTCGGCAGTATCTTTTTCAGTTCGATGGTCGCTTCGAGGCCACCCAGACCGGGCATGGAAATGTCCATGAGAACAATGTCCGGGCGAGTCTTCCTGGCCGCTTCGATCGCTTGAGCGCCATCGGCTGCCTCTCCTACGACCTCGCACTCGTCGGACATTTTCAAGAAAGAAGCGATCCCCTGACGTACCATCGCATGGTCATCAGCGATCAATACCTTTGTTTTGAGTCCCATATCATTCCTCCGGCCGAAGGGGAACGGTGCACAGGACTGTTGTCCCTCCGCCCTGCTTCGAGCATACTTTCAAAGTGCCATTTACCTGCGTCGCGCGTTCCTTCATGCCCATGATCCCCAGCCCGCGTCCGGTCATGGTATTCTCGAAAACCGACTCGGTCTCGAATCCCTTCCCGTCATCCTCGATGCTCATGAAGAAGGAATGGTCGTCGTTCTTTATGTGGATCTGCACGTGTTCTGCGCCGGCATGACGCCCGATATTCGTCGTTGCTTCCTGAAATATCCTGAAAAGAGTCAGTTGGATCTCCGGAGGAATCCGGTCCTCGACCAGTTCCTGCATGTTAACATGGCAGTGAAGGCCTTTCTCCCTCAAATTGCGGTCGATGAGCCAGACGATACCTGCCTCGAAACCGAGGTCGTCGAGAACCGTCGGCCGCAGGTTCTGGATCACCTTGGTCATTTCATTGATGACGACGGTAACGGTTTGTTTCATCACCGAAACCTTTTCCGGCGTGATCAGGTCGGGATGCAATCGGCACATCTCGATGTTCATGAGAAGCGCGGATAATGTTTGCAGCGAATCGTCGTGCAGCTCCCGGGCGATGCGCTTGCGTTCGTCCTCCTGCGAGGTGATCAGCTTGCGCAGAAGTGAAGTGTTGACCCTTTGCTTTTCCTCGAGCTGGCGGGTCCTGTCCCTGACCCGCTGCTCCAGCTCCATGTTGTACTGCTGGATGCTCTTCAGGGAGGCGTCCAGCTTCGTGCGCATGTCGTCGAATTGCTCCGCAAGCGTCCTGATCTCGTCGGCGCTTTCGATCTTGACCGGAACGGACAGGTCCCCCCGGGCAATCCGCTCTGTGGCGCGGATGAGCTGCTGGACGGGTTTGACAATGCTCTTACTCATTCCCAAGGCAAGGATGAACGAGGTTGCGAGCGCGATCACTGCCAGCACGACAAATCCTCGCTGCAGCGACGTTGAGGGAGCGTAAACCTGGTCACGGGGAACGCGGATAGCGACGCCCCATGGAGCGAGGTCGAGCGGAGAGAAGATCAGGATGTCTTCAGTACGCCGCTGATATCCTGATGCGTCTGCCAGATGGCACCGGTGGCACGCAGCCACGGTGCTTTGCTTTGAGTCGATGAGCTTGCTCAGGAACTTGTTGTGGTCGATCCCGCTGAGGATGCTGCTGGGATGGTTCGAGGCGATGACAATGCCCATGTTGTCGACGAGTTCGATGTTGGTCCGCTTTTCCAGCACAAGGGAGGTGAGGATCCTGGTGAAATGGTAGCTCGTGGGGTCGATAAGACCTCCGGCGGTCCCGACGACATCCCCGCTTTTATTCCGCAGGGGAACAAGAGCGAAAATGACCTTGCGCCGCGAGGGCTCCATAGTGAAGACGCTGGAGATGACCGGCCGCATCTCCGATATCACCCGGCTGACCGGCGGGACGCCCAGCAGGTTGATCGCCTCTCCCTCTCGGCTGGGATAGGATATCAGGACATTCCCGAGCTTGTCCAGAAGAAAGATCCCGTCGGAAAAGATGGAATAGTGATAGGCGGCTTGCAGTGCCTGCTCTTCCGGGGTCCAGTTCCCGTCACGCAGGTCGATCTTATCCGCCAGTGAAATATCGTAAAGCCTCGTAAGATTTTCCTCAAGAACATGGTCGATCATGGTCGCGATAATGCCTGCTTCCCCGCGACGGTCCTCGTAGGAGCGTTCGATGGTGTCCTGGATGTGGTAGTAGCTGATAAAACCGAGGCTGAGAAGGATAATGAGGACGCTGAGAAGGATAGAGATGATGATTCTTCTTTGCATAGGTCAGGGAGAGTCCGTTCTGCCCCGGCATGGGCTGTTACAGATGCAATAGCATAACTCCGCAGGCCCGTCAAGGTGGAAAATACGTGCGTGCTCCCGCGGTCCCGCAGAGTCAGTCCCCGGTCGGAACAGTGCTGCGAAGGATCAGTGCCCGCCGCTTTCTCCAGAGGCCGAGTGGCCATGACCGTTATGCTTGATGAGTTCCTCGACCGGGACGTTCTCGATGCGGGCCAGCTCCACGGGATGCTCGTGGATCATGCGCTCCCGGGATATCTTTCCGGTAAAGATCGCGGTGTCGAGCGGAAATACCTCGGGGCTGAATACCGAATTGTAGATGTGCCAGGTGACGATCACGAGGAAGGCAAGGAGCGCTTCATTCGAATGTGCGGCTTTGGCCGCCGGGATGAATTCGCCGGGGAGCACGCGGGCGACATCCACCGGGAACCAGAGGATGAGCCCGGTCGATATCATCAGGAAGCCTCCCGCAATGACCCCCCAGTATTCGAACTTCTGCTTGTAGTCGTAGCGGTCGCACAGGGCGGGATGTGAATTGATCCCGAAATAATATTTCATGTTCTCGATGGCGTTACGGAAATCATTGATGTTGATCATCATAGCTGCCGGCCAGCGCTTGATGATCACGCCATAGATGCCGGTGACGATATGAACCAGGATCAGGCAGGCGAACAGGAGACCTGAATAACGATGCACGACTCGCATGGTATCGACACCCCCGAGCGTCAGGGTAATCCAGTGTGACACCCGATACTCGTGAAAGCGCTGCGCGAGGCCGGTGATGACCAAGAGGGTGAAGACGATGGCATTCGCCTGGTGCTCGAGAATGCGACCAAATCCGAATCGTTTTATTAAGGCATGGGCTGTCATTCTACACTCCCTCCTTCGTCTCGATTAGCTGTACGGATCTCAGCGGTTCACCGCGTAGCGCCACACATGGAGCAGGATCTGCAGGATCAGACCGACCAGCATAAAGGGGATGAACAGCTTGTAGGTCAGGTTGATCAGGAAGACCAGCGGCGCGTTGGTAAGGCTCGGTTCATAATGGGACAGCCACGCGTCCGGGAACGATCCGGCGGCTCCGGCATGGCATTTTTCACAGCGTTTGACCAGCCGGGACTTTACCATGTTGGTCGCGGGGCCCGAGGTCTTTGTGATGTCATGGATCCCGTGGCAGTCAATACAGGTCGCGATGGATTTCCGGGAACTTTCCGGTGAGGCGTCCTTCTGCTTCCTGTAGAACTTCAGGGTGATCCCATGGAAGTCGGAGAGATAGGAGTTCACCACTCCAGCGTAGAGCCCGTATTTCTTCATAAGCACGGCGTCGCCGTGGCAGCGTCCGCAAATTTCAGGAACCTTTTCCCGGTAATCCTGGGTGTGGGCCCCCTGTATCGTGTGGGCCGTGTGGCAGTCGGCGCAGATGGGGACATCAAGATTATGCTCCTGCAGGAGCGCATTGCCGTGGACGCTCCGGGTGTATGTCCCAAAGATGTCCTGATGGCACCGGCCACAGCGCTGAGAACTCTTCACTTTGTCCGCGCGCGCCTGCGCGACAGAATGTGCACCATGACAATCGGTACAGACCGGCGCATTGAGATTGCCCTGGCTGAGCACTGAATAGTGGATGCTTTCGAGGGTCTTCGTGTACTTGTCGAAATGGCAGCGCCTGCACGCCTCCGCCTGGGCTATGGAAAAATCACGGGGTGAATTGAAGTTGCGCTTGGGGTGCTGGGTACCGGAGAACCCGAAGTGACAGTCAAAACAGGCAAGCTTCGCATGGACCGATCCATCCAGTGCGGCCGAGTCCACCTTAAGGGATACCGATTCCCCGTTCCGGAGCTTGATCCCCATAGAGTGCCGGTGGCAGCCGAGGCAGTAGTCCTTTTCGTTCGAGTGCTTCTTGCCGGCGGTGATCGCGGTGATCTCATGGGGATTGTGGCAGCCGGAGCAGACCGGCGCCTTGTTCCCGCTCTTGAGGAGCGATGCGTGCACGGGAACCTTGCTGATCATTTCATCGGGATGGCATTGATGACAGACCTGGGAGGCTTTCAGCGCATAGAGCTCTCTGCTCTTGAACTTCCGCTCGGGATGGTCCTTGGCCGAGAATTCCCCGTGACAGGCGGTGCAGCTGAGCGAACCGTGCATGGACGCCTGATATTTGTTCCGGTCGACATACGCCTCAAGCGTCTCTCCGTTCTGCAGGGCGTAGTTCACGCCTTTCTGCCCGTGGCAGCCAAGGCACTCGATCGCCTCCGCGGGAAGGTTCGGTTCCGCGGCTGCGGCGATACCGGAGAGCAGGATAAGGGCGAGCAGGCAAATTCCGAGAAAGGACGTTTCCCGATGTCCCATCGTGATCCTCCTTTGTTCCGTTGAAAGGCGCTGTGTGATCATGGCTGCGAACCGATGTGGCGGCGTGTCTCCATACTTGGTCCGAATTCTAGCAAACTTGATCTCCCAGGGGAATAGGCATTTCTTCTTAGTTCGATAAGTATATGTTCCTAGCGTTTATCAAAAAGCTGTTCTCGGCCCTTGCCGCTTCCTGCGGCAAGCTATGGGATCAGCCCTCACAGCCGGTTTCACGGGACAGCCGGGTGGCCGTCCTGTTCGCGGGGGATCATGCTTTCGGCCATGCGGACCAGTTCCGTCGGAGCAGAACGGATGATGAGAGCCATGGCAAAAGGACCTTCATCCCAGCTGAACTTGCTGCACTGTTTATCATCTTCACATACACCGACCTCAAGGAGCGCCTTTCGTCCTTTGAAGGGATAGGTCACTTTCTCCCGCACCGAGGCCATCAGGATGCGCGCTGCGAGCGGCCGGCGGGACAGCGCTGTCTGGGTTATGGTGAGGTAGACGCCCTCGCGCCCCTTGCCGGAAAACTCGGTTATTACCGCGGGATAGGGATGGGTCTGTGCGCCGATCAGGGTCGGCGGCCAGGTGACGCTCTGCGGATAGAATGCCGGCAGATATATCTGGCCGATCTTGGTGTGAGATCGGGCCTCCTCAGGGGTCTCAAAACGTCGGAATGAACCTGTATCGAACGCTTCGGGGATCCAGCTGAGCAGCCTGAGCGCTCCGAGCAGGATGGCGGCCATGATCAGAAAAACAACAATCCCTTTCAGCTGGTTACGCACGTGACCACCTCGTGATCAGACCAGAAAATAGTTGATGCCCGCGATCGACGCCAGGGTGATCGCAAAGGCCGGTATGCCGCTTCCCGAGGAAGGGGGAAGGTCCTCTTCAAGCCGGGTGATGCGGCTTTCGATCAGCAGCGTATGGCTGTACTCCTCGATGCGATCGCGGATCTGCGTCCCGTCCGGCATACTGTGCTCACGGGATTCATCGCCGTAGTAGAACTTGCTCAGTGCGCTTGCCAGGGCCGCGCGGTTTCCGGTCATCTGCACGGCTACGTCATCGCAGATCTTCTCCTCTTCCTGAACGATCCTGCGGAATTCCATCAGGACGACCGGATTGAAGAACATGCATATCCGGAGCAGGAACACCAGCACCATGATCGGTCGTCTGCTCCGGGCGATATGTCCGATCTCATGGGCGATCGCCGCCCTGAGCTCGTCGGTCTCCAGCCTGCGGGTCAGGCCGCTGGAGAGATAAATGGCCGGTCGTTTGCCGGTGGTGGAGAATATGAGCGGTTCATCGTCATCAATGACCAGGACCTCCGGCTTGTCGCCGGGAAGCGCAGCCAGCGCGAGAGCTTCCGACGAGCCCGCTGCCGGGGACTCCGCCTCAATACCACCCTCGTCCGATGAGGCGGAATGACGAACGATCGGGATGATCTCCTGCAGCAGGAACACGAGCGACGCGAAGCCCAGGAACAGGAGGAACAGAAGGCCGACGCTGACCGGTCCCAGAATGCTCAGGTTGAGCCACCGGTTGATGTCAAAGAGAGCATCGATCCGGAAGGCCGGAGAACCCCGCTCCGGCGACAGGAGCTGAAAGAGCGGAAACGAGACGATCGGGGTTATGATGACGATCAGCCGGAAGGGCTGACGGATCAACGGGTCCTCGATCTTCCACGCGAGCAGCGCGATGTCGACCAGGAGGGCCGCAACGAGCGCATGGAGAAACGATTGGGCCACGTACATGCCCGGCCAGGAGTTAAAGAAGTCGGCGATGGTCATGATGCATTGCGATCGGTGCCTGCTGACGGCGGAGTGACAGTGGATCCCGGCCCCGGAGCTATTATAGCGAAAAAAAGCGTGTATTGTGGGAAAAAAGCGATTGCTATATAATGCCCGCGGGAGCATCGGAAACGCTGCATATCATTGACCGTTGCGGGAGGACCTCGACCGATGGAACAGGCACAGGAACAGTTCGATGTGCTGGATCGTGCCGGCAAAAGGACCGGAAGGATGATCAAGCGCGACGAGGCCCACGCGTCCGGCGCCTGGCATGGAGCGTTCCACTGCCTGATCACGTATCACCGCGAGGGACGGCTTTGTGCCCTGTTCCAGCTCCGTTCCCGGGACAAGAAGATAGCGGCTGGAAAGTTCGATGTGAGCGTGGGCGGCCATTACGCGGCCGGGGAAGGGCCGGAAACCGCGGGGCCCCGGGAGATCAGCGAGGAACTGGGGCTTGCTGTGCCGTTCTCCGCGCTGGTGAGTCTGGGCAAAAGGGTCTTTGTCTACGGTTTTCAACCAGGCGTGCAGGAGTGCGAATTCCAGGACGTGTTCCTGCTGCCTCTTGACGGACCTCTCTCGCATCTGTCACTCCAAAAGGAAGAGGTGGACGGGGTCCTGGAAATGGACGTGGAAAAGGGTATCAGGCTCTTTTGCGCGGAAATCCCTTCACTCGAGGCGGCATTGACCCGAAGCAACGGAGCGCAGGAGCGTGTTTTCGTGCGTTCCGAGGATTTCGTGCCGAGCCTGGACAACTACTACCTGAAGCTCCTTCAACTCGCTAAGCGGTATAGCAGGGGCGAGCAGGCGGTGCTGTTGATATGACAGTATCAAGGAAAATAGCCGTTCCGTTGTTCTGTTCTGCCCGATCTTTAGAACATTCATCCCGATATGATCATGCAGGAGCTTTGAGAACAGAAACGCCCTGAAATCGGCCATGCTGCAATTAACTGATCATCGAGAATCCCGGGTTTTTTGGGTTCCGCGGCACCACTCCTTGATATAATATGAATCTGCGCTTGACTAATGCTCTAGGCGAGCTAATAATAGGTACAGAAACCGGACTCAGGCCATCCAGGAGGATCCAATGAGCGAACAAGGTGTTTCCCGCCGAAATTTCATGACCCGGACGATCATCGCGATCATAGCTTTCATCGGCGCGGCGATCACGGTGCCGCTCGCCGGATTCGGCATACTGCCAGCGATCCGCAAAGGCCAGGCGGGATGGAGCGATGCCGGGACCTTCAAGGACCTTGAAGTAAACACGCCCCAGGAGCGGCGGTTCGCCCAAACCGTCAAGAATGGATGGCAGGAAGACCATATGGAGCGGACGGTCTGGCTGGTCCGGAAGCCCGATGGCACCATCAAGGCGTTCTCGCCGAGCTGCCCCCATCTCGGATGCGGGTACCGGTGGTTCGGTCAGGAACAGCGCTTCAAGTGCCCCTGCCACGCGAGCATTTTCGACATTGACGGCAAGGTCCTCGCGGGGCCGTCCCCGCGTGCGCTCGATGGGCTCGAAGCGAAGGTCGAGGATGGGAAGGTGTTCGTGAAGTTCGAGATCTTTCAGGTCGGGACAACGGCCAAGGTTTCCGCATAGGGAGGCATCATGATCAAGCTTGTGCTCGACTGGATAGATGAACGCATCAAAGTGCGGGAACTGTGGCGGTCCTTTGCCGACCGGCAGATCCCCGGCGGCGCCAGCTGGTTCTACGTGCTCGGCGCATCGCTCGTTTTCATCTTCACCCTTCAGGCGATGACCGGCATCCTGCTGACCATGTACTATGCGCCCACGCCGGACCACGCTTACGCGAGCGTGAAATACATCCAGAACGAGGCGCCATTCGGGAGCTTCGTGCGCGGTCTGCATCATTGGGGCGCGAGCTTCATGATGGTGATCGTGGCGCTCCATCTGCTCCGGGTGTTCGTGTTCGGTTCATACAAAAAGCCCCGGGAGATCATCTGGGTGATCGGGGTGGGGCTCATTGCCGTGGTCGGCGGATTCGCGTTCACCGGATACCTGCTTCCCTGGGACCAGAAGGCCTACTGGGCCACGGTGGTCGGCACGAATGTTGCCGGGACGGTGCCGGTCATTGGAGGGACGCTTCTCAGGATCGTGCGCGGCGGCACCGAGCTCGGAGCACTCTCGCTCAGCAGGTTCTTCGCGATCCATACCTATATCCTTCCCGCAACCCTCGCGTTGCTTGCGGGGCTGCATATTTTTCTGCTTGAGCGGGCGGGCGCCGGCGGCATCTGGAACGCCGCTGACCGCGTCCCGTATAAGACAGAGCCGCTCTTCCCGAACCAGATATTCCGCGACACGATCATGATCCTGGTTCTGTTCATTGCCCTGAGCGCTCTTGCGCTCCTGTTCCCGGCGCCGCTGGAGCCCCAGGCTGATCCAACTGACAGTTCGTACAATCCGCGGCCGGAATGGTACTTCTACTTCGTGTTTCAGCTGCTCAAGATATTCGAGGGAAAGTTCGAGCTGGTCGGGACCGTCATTCTGCCGAACATTGCCATTGGCGTTCTGCTGCTCATCCCGTTCCTCGACCGTGGGCCGGAGCGGGACCCCATGAAGAGAAAGGCCATGATGACCGCGGCAGCACTGGCGGTCCTGTCGGTCATCGGACTGACCCTCGCGGGCGCGCGGGCTCCCATTGTGAATGAACCTGCGGTCACGTCGCCTTCGGTCCTGGCAGGGCGGGATATCTACCGTAGGCATGGGTGCGAGGCCTGCCACAGCATTCACGGCAAGGGCGGCAAGGTCGGGCCTGACCTGACCCATGTGGCGGTCAGGCGTCCTGAAGCGGAATGGCACTACCGTCATTTCCGGGATCCCCGGGCCGTGGTGCCGGGATCGATCATGCCGAGGATCGAGCTGACGGACAAGGAACTGAAGGAGCTTACCGACTATATGCTGAGCCTGAAATAAAGGGATTTTTTTTGCGCTCGTGACAGGTCACTGTTTCCGTGCGATGACATCTACCCTCGGTTCGTGAAAACGGGTCGTAGGTAATCTTTTCCCCTGAGTTCAAATGCCTGCTTTTGCCTTTGGCTTCTCGTGATGAGGCAGTTTGTTGCATGTTGAGCACTTCCCCCCCCTCCCCACACACATTTTTTCGACAGGTATCTCGATTCTGTGATATTCTCGACATATGCACTGTCTGTTGCATGGCAAAATCCTTCCGCGTAAAAAATGTAAATGACAACTAGGGTGATCCTCCTGGCGCCGTGAAACAGCTATGCCCATTGCAGGTTTCATGTATCAGAGGTTCCGCACAAGGTATGCGCATCAGCACTGCCTCGGAATGTTAAAAGCGCGGAACAGCCTTGATCGTGGTGAGGACCACCTGCTCTCGAAGACGCGATTCTCTGTATCGGATCGGACAGGGATTCTATCTCAACGTTGAAAGGGAGGTTGCGATGCAAATAAGAAGAAGGGATTTTCTTAAGACGGGCCTTGCAGCAGGTGCAGCAGCGGCATTAATCGGTCCGTCGCTGAATGCATTCGCCGCTGACAAGACAGAGGAAAAGTCTACCGGCGGCACTGAACCCGGAGAGTGGATGCCCTCTACTTGTCAGGGCTGCACTGCCTGGTGTCCTGTCGAGTTCTTCGTGCAGGAAGGCCGCGCGGTCAAGGTGCGCGGCAACCGGTTCAGCAAGGCCAATAACGGCTACGTCTGCCCGCGCGGCCACCTGATGCTGCAGCAGCTCTACGATCCCGACCGGATCAAGGTCCCTATGAAGCGAACCAATCCTGAAAAGGGGCGCGGTATAGATCCCAAGTTCGTCCCGATCACCTGGGACGAAGCTTTGGACACCATCGCGGACAAGATGATGGAACTGCGCAAGGCCGAGGAGCCGGAGAAGTTGATGTACATGCGCGGGCGATACTCTCCGTCATCTACCGATCTGCTCTACGGCACACTACCCAAGATCTGGGGTACTCCCAACTATTTTTCCCACAGCGCGATATGTGCTGAAGCGGAAAAGATGGGACCCGGGTACACCCAGGGGTTCTTCGGCTACCGAGACTATGACCTAGCAAAGACCACTTGCCTGGTAATCTGGGGCTGCGATCCTCTCAGCTCCAACCGACAGGTGCCGAATGCCATAAGCAAATTCGGCGACATTTTCGACCGCGGTACGGTGATTGCCGTTGATCCGCGCTTCTCTACCTCGGCTGCCAAGGCAACTGAGTGGTTGCCCATCAAACCGGGAGAGGACGGCGCCTTGGCCGCAGCCATGGCTCACGTGATTCTGACCGACGGGAAGTGGAGCAGGGAGTTCGTCGGCGATTTCAAGGATGGCAAAAACCTCTTCAAGGCAGGCAAGACTGTTGACGAGGCGGCTTTTGTAGAGAAGGAAACTAACGGCGTGGTCAAATGGTGGAACATCGAGCTGAAGGACAAGACCCCGGCATGGGCCGCCAAAAAGACTCTGATCCCCAAGGGGCAGATCATCCGCGTGGCCCGTGCCATGAGCGTCGCAGGCTCTTCCTGCGCGGTCTATATGGGTCCCGGTGTGGCAATGACGCCCAGAGGCACCTATACCGCCATGGCGGTCTACGCCTTGAACGGTCTGCTCGGTTCCATTGATACCGAGGGCGGCGTAATGCAGAGCTCCGGTGCGCCGACGGAAAAGTTCCCCAAGCCTGACGCGTTCATCGATGAGATTGCCAAGCACCACGGCCACGGCAAAAAGATCGACGGACGCGGCGCCAAGGACATGCCCGCGATCCTCGGCGGTTTCGAGAAGAAGAAGGACAAGGAAGGAAAAGAAATAGAAAGCCCCCTAGCCAATGTGGTGACCAACAACGTGGCCAACGGTCTCTTGAAGGATTCGGGGGCCATCAAGGTGTTCCTCAGCACCTGGAGCAACTTCGTGTTTTCCTGCACCGGGACTGAGCGATGGGAAAAGGCCATGGCCAAGATGCCGTTCTTTGTGCACATGGTCACCAATGCATCGGAGATGACGCAATATGCCGACATCGTATTGCCGGCCACCTTCGCCCCGGCGGAGAAGCTTTCTATTGTCACCAACATGGCGAATCTTCACGGCCACATGTCCATCCAGCAGCCGGTGATCAAGCCGCTCTGGCAGGCCAAGCCGGAGGAGACTGAGGTCATGTGGCTTCTAGCCGAGAAACTGAAGGTCAAGGGATTTGCCAATCTCTTCGACTATTATGCTTCCTTTGAAGATCCTGAAACCAAGAAGAAGCCTGCCAATGCCGCAGAGTTCGCCGAGATCGCCGCAAAGATCTCCAGCCAGAAGGTATGGAACGGCAAGGAAAAGATGAAGGGCGATCAGATCGCGGGCTGGGAGGAATTTAAGCAGAAGGGAATCTACAACTCCGAAACCTACGCCTACAAAAAGAACTGGGGCAAGTTCAAGACCGTAACCAAAAAGTTCGAGTTCTACGGCGAAACGTTAAAGAAAACCCTCACGTTGTTTGCCGAAAAACACAAGACCAGTATCGACGACGTGCTGAAGTCGAGCGGTTACGAAGCCCAGGGCGAACTGGCTTTTGTGCCCCACTACGAGTCACCCAAGCGTCACGGCAGCGACAAGGAATACCCCTTTACCTTCATCGACTACAAGTCGCGGCTCAACCGGGAGGGACGGAGCCAGAACACGACATGGTACCACGAGTTCAAGAAGGTGGACCAGGGAGACGTGAGCTGGGACGACGTGGCCAAGATCAATCCAAGCGACGCCAAAAAGCTGGGGATCAAGAACGGCGACGTCATCCGCCTTACCTCTACCACCGGCTCCATCGTGACCAAAGCGAAGTTGTGGGAAGGGGTGCGTCCCGGCACGATCGCCAAGTGCTATGGTCAGGGCCACTGGGCATACGGCCGCGTTGCCGCAAAGGATTACGCCAAGGCGCAGCCGCGCGGCGGCAACAATAACGAACTTCTCGTTGACGACTACGACCGTTTGAGCGGGGCCACGGCCCGCAACGGCGGTTTCACCGGCGTCAAGATCGAGAAGATATAGGAAAGGAGAAGACGACACATGCCTAAATACGGAATGGTCATAGATCTGCAGAAATGCGTGGGCTGCGGCGCATGCGCCCTCGCCTGCAAGACAGAGAATAATACCCAGGACCGGGCCGACGGACAAACCTTCAACTGGGCCGATTACCTCATGAAAGAGGAAGGGAAGTTCCCCAATGTCAAGGCCAGCACCATGCCGGTGCTGTGCAACCACTGCACCGACGCGCCGTGCATAAAGTCCTGCCCGGTAACGCCGAAGGCCATGTTCAAAACGCCGGACGGCATCACCATGCATAATGATGAGAGGTGCATCGGCTGCCAGAACTGCCAGCGGGCCTGCCCCTACAGCGCCACGGACGTGGACAAGAGCAAGGCCGCTTACAGCGTGATCAGTTTCAACGCCCACGGCGGCACGACGCATCCGTTCTACCGTGACTCAAAGGAGATGATCCCCGGCTGCACCGCGTCGGGAGCCGAGGTGTCCAAGGCAGCCGGAGACAGCCCTCCGCACCGCAATCTTTACAAACATCCGGATTATGAGAGCGTTCGGAAGAGCGGCATCGTGGAAAAATGCATATTTTGTGAGCACCGGGTGAAGAAGGGCGAACTGCCTTATTGCGTTGTTTCCTGCCCGGCAAAGGCCCGCATCTTCGGAGATCAGGACGATCCGAACAGCGAGATCAGCCTGGTCCTCAAGAAACACAAGCCGGTTCAGCTCAAGAGCAACAAGGGCGGAATCCTGAAGGCCGGCGAAAAGAGCACGAAGCCTAACGTGTTTTATGTCAGGAGCTACAAACCTTCGGCCGGGAAAGCGTCGTAATTGCGTTACGGGTGACGGGGACCGGAGGATAGACCGGTCCCCGTCGCCCCGTTCTTTCATCGGGGTCCGGTGATCCTGAGGGGAAAATGGAGAGGGGGCTGTATGGATATTGAACAATTCGTCAAATTCGAACGGGCACGGAGCGATTGCTATAAATTGCTCGCGGCTTGTTTTTATCAGCCGCAAAAGGCGATGCTTTTGGATGAGAACGTATTTGCAATGCTCGGCGATCTGCTGACACGGATCTGTCCGGATGCGGAATTGTTTTCAAAGAAGATGGCGGAATCGCTCATGCGCTACGATGAAGAGGCGCTCCTTGTGGAGTACGCGCGGCTTTTTTTGGGGCCCAATGAACTTCTCGCTCCTCCTTACGGCGCGGTTTATCTCGACAAGGGTGGAATATTGATGGGGGAATCAACGGCCAAGGCCGTGGATTTCTACAAGGCGGAAGGCCTGTCCATGGATCAACATTATTATAATCTGCCGGACCATATCACGGCAGAACTGGAATTCATGCACTATCTCACCTACCGGGAAGTCGAAGCTCTTGAAAAAAACGACACAGAAAAAGCACGGTACTGTCTGGATCGACGTGAAGCATTCATGCTGACGTGCCTGGGCTCCTGGGTCGCTCCTTTCTGTGAAAAAATAAAACAGGGTACGGATAATGAATTTTATCGGGCGTTGGCAGACTGCCTGTCCGTTTTCCTGTCGAAAACGGGCCATTGCGAGATGCCGGTGGAACTGCAGGAATCCCTTGCGCGAGTTTGATAGATACGATGTTGACGGACAAGATCATTACGAAAACCCTGGGCGGC
Organism: Nitrospirota bacterium; assembly: GCA_029858565.1. GTDB lineage: Bacteria > Nitrospirota > UBA9217 > UBA9217 > UBA9217 > JAKAHZ01. The sequence goes on from JAOUEV010000047.1 coordinate 26,318, forward strand.
GCGGACTCCCTGGTGGCAGCGGACCGGTCCCGATGCGGGAGAATGCGGTTCAGCAGGAATACCTGTTCCCACTGCACCGCTATTTGCGACGCAGCAGCTATATCCATTGACGGCGCGATCATAATCGACGCGGCGAAGTGCACGGGCTGCATGCTCTGTGTTTCCGAGTGCCCATCAGGATGTTTGTCGGCGGCAGGTGAGGATTTCGACCTCCTCCTCGCCAAATTGCGTAAGACGGAGAAGTCCGTTCCATCCTGTGTTGTCAGTTGTAAAACAGCTCGGGACAGGTCGGCGCACGCAAAAACAAGCTGCCTCGGTTTTCTGTCGGAGGAACACCTGATGGTCCTGGCGGGGTCTCTCGATAAGCCGCTGTATCTCGACCTGAGCGCTTGCGGCGCATGCCGGAATTCTTTCATCATTGACAAACTTCGGGAACGCGTTCGCAACGTGCAGGCAAATACCGGCATCAATATCCGGGAGAAAATCATCCTGGCAGAAGATGCAGGGGCATTGGCGTTCGAGGACGTTTCTCTGGACAGAAGGGGATTTTTCCAGGCGCTCAAAGCGGCGACGTTCATGCAGGTCGCCGGATTTCTTGATGAACAGGAAGTGAAAACCCCCGCTTCCTACGGTGAAAAAAAAGTGACCGCGAAACGTCAGCTGCTGAACAGGTTGCTCAAGAGCTTATCCGACGGCAAAGCGGCCACAGCCATACTCAACAGCTATGCTTTTACGGTGAAGACCGGATCGTCCTGTACGGTTTGCTCCGCCTGTGTGGGCATGTGCCCCACCGGCGCGTTGCAAGTCAGGAAGGATGCAAACAGTGCGGAGCTTCTGTTTAATTCCTCGCTGTGTCATGGTTGTTCATTGTGTAAGGACATCTGTCCGGCAGCGGCCGTTGCCGTGACAAGCGGATTCAACGGCAAAAATTACTTCGAACATGAAATATGTCATGCGGTTAATTCCGCATCTCGAGACGCGGTGAACAAGAATTAACGCAGATTTGCGGAGGAACGGGGGTATTGTTGTTGTATGGAAAGCGCTCCTGATTTTGAAACGCTTCTGCAGGAATCCGTCCGTATCCACGGCCACCTCTGCGCGGGACAGGTGCTCGGCGTCCGCATGTCCATGCTCGGGCTGCGGGAGATCGGCATCGGCGACCCGAAGGGCGCGGATCGGAAGAGCCTGATCGTTTTCGTCGAGATGGACCGGTGCGCCACCGACGCGGTCCAGTCCGTTACGGGTTGCAGCCTGGGCAAGAGAAGCATGAAATTCATGGATTACGGAAAGATGGCGGCGACGTTCCTGAACCTGAAAACCGGCAAGGCCGTCCGGGTCTTCGCGCGCGAAGACTCCCGGGACAAGGCAAAGGAGCGTTTTCCGGAGATTGAGAATAAATATACCGGACAGCTTGAGGCGTACAAGATCATGTCCGATGAAGAGTTGTTCGACGTGATGGAAGTTGCCATCAACATCGCGCCGCAGGACATGCCGGGCAGGCCGATGCGCAGAGTGCAGTGTGACACCTGCGGTGAGCACGTTCAGGATATGAGGGAGGTCTATCAGGACGGCAAGGTCCTGTGCGTTCCTTGCGCTCGGGGCGGCTACTACGAAGTGAATCAGTCTTTATCGGCGGTGCGTTATGCGGAAAAGTCATAACGGATTGGAGATAAGATCGAAGGTGTGGATCGAGGTTGACGGCGAGCCTGTGTTCGGCCGGGGGAGACGGTTCCTGCTCGAAGCCATAGAAACTCATGGTTCCATCAATCGGGCCGCCGAAGATGTCGGCATTTCCTACCGGAAGGCGTGGTGTCATATCAAGGCCATGGAAGAACGGCTCGGCGTCCAGCTTGTCGAGCGGCAGGCCGGCGGAAGGAACGGTGGCGGCGCGCGTATCACCGATGAAGCCAGAGTTTTCCTGAACAAGTTTGAGCAGATGGAAGCGGGTATCCGTGAAGTCGTCGACGAAAAATTCAAAGCCCTTTTTCTGGGAGGTTCCCATGTGTGACGATGCGCATGAGGGTCATCATCATACTGCAACAATGAAATCGATCCCGGTCAATCTGGCTGTCGGCACGGTCCTTGCCCATGATATCACCGAGATACGGCCTGGCGAGTTCAAGGGACGGGCTTTCAAGAAGGGCCATGTGGTTCGCGAAGAGGATATTTGCCATCTCCAGCGGCTGGGCAAGGAACACCTCTTT
>JAOUEV010000116.1 GCA_029858565.1 Nitrospirota bacterium
GCATACGAGATAACGCTGACTCCACCACATTTATGGTCAATTTGCCATAGGATACTTCATTGTAATACGAGATGAACCGGCTTATATCACTGCTCAGCCAGTAATTGGGGTCCCCCAAGGTAGCATAGGTAGGATCATTCCATGTTCCGTTCCCGGTCGTAGCAGTGTCGCTGTCAGACGGAAAATCCACCTTCAGGAACAGTATGTCGGCATTATAAAGATAAGCTGCCGGAGCCAGCATCGCATTGGCCGGCGCGAACTTTTTGGCCACTCTTTGGGCAAAGGGTATCCCGGGCCTGACCGCGGGCTCGGGTTTAAGACGTGTAAGATGAGGGGCGGCAAACGATGATGATGAGAACAGGAGCAGGAATATCAGCGACAGAACAGATGGGAGGAAACCGTTCAGGGGAAATTGCCTCGTCAAGCTCAAAGTCGTACCCAAAATACCTCTATTTCTCGCCTGCGGCTGTTTTTGCGGCGTTTTCCTTGTCATAACGAACTTCCTCCCTCACCTGCAGGCGCATTGCTCCGTCAGGACCTTTTACTAGCTTGCCTTTCAGCGCAACTGCCTTCCCCGCCAGCTCGGACATTGTCCGGGGCGGTGTTTTCTTGAATTTGCTTTTTACCGCTTCGCGCGGCAGCCAGGCGTCAACGGGAAGCCTCTTGGCATGGTCAATGATAATGACATTAGCATCCGCTCCCTGGATCTTGATGTAACCCGTCACAAATATCTCATCACCGGATTTTTTCTGCACAGCCTCGGTAACATTCAAAGCACCGGCATCCAGAGCCTTGAGCAGGGGTCGTATGTTCTTGATATTCGGCGCACCTGACGCCAACTGCGCGAACTGTTCGTTTTTGAGGACAACTATAGATGGGACGCCTATCACATGATACTTCGGGGCGATCTCCTTGGAGCCAACTTTGACAGGAAAGGGGTAATCCTTCACATCCTGTTTGGAAACGATCCACCCTTCCATTTTATACTCTTTAGACAGATCGAAAATAAACGGCTTTATTTCACGGCAATGAGCGCAGGAGGTATTAAAGAAATAAAGAAGACGCAATGATGACGGTTGAGGAGCAGCCGGCGATGGGACCGGAAAAAGCACCAGGAGGAAAAGGATCAGAAAGAAGAGGAGGGAGCCGAAGCTCCCTCCTTTTGAGAACATCAATTTGTTCATCAGATTACAGGTTCGCGCACATTGCATCGAAATTGGCATCAGTATAGTCAGTGAAGGTCTTGCCGCTGTCGATCGAGACGCTGACCGTGCCGTCAGCCCCGTACTTCACAACCACGACCGTGTTGATCGTGATCTCGCCGGCGGTATACAGGCCCGTGTTCCAGTTATAGGTGATCGGGGTTACGGTCTTGAAGGTGTAGGAACCCTCTGCGCAGGTGTCGTCTGGCGTCAGGTCGATGATGACCGTGCCGTCGATCGTGAACTCATCGATACCCGTTTGATCATCCCACGTATCAGCCACCTTCAGGTTCGAATAGGTGAGCGTCTCGCCGTGAATAACCTTGCCGGATTCCGAATACTTCCAGGACATGGTGCCGTTCATGGAGATCGAGAGGTCATAGACGGTCTGCGTAGCCAGCGAACCCGTCAGGGTGATGCTCAGACCGGAATCAGCATACTCTTCCTTCCAGGTCGGGGAATCCACATAGTTCTCAAACCAGCCCGACATGGACTCGTTCATGGTATAGGACTCGACCGTGTTGGTCAGGGTCATGCTGAAGGTGAGGCTGCCACTGTCCGCCCACTTGGATTCGACAGTCGTGTACTCATTGCCTACAGTGTTCCAATCCTGAACATAGTAGGTGCCCGAAGAACTACCGGACATGGTGATGGAATTGCAGCTTGCATCACCGCAGGAAAGGGTGAACGTGCCGTTCCTGAGCTCGCCGCCTTCCTTACAATTGGTCTCGGTCATGGTGAAGCTGGTCTGGTTGTCCGTGATTGAGAACGAGCCGCCATCAGTGCAATCATAGGTATAGGTGGCCTTCTTTATGATTGCAGCCTTTGCCTTCCTCATCAACGGCATCGTACGGGCCATCCGCTTGGAAAATGCCTTGGAGGACTTCGTCTGGTTTGAGAACTTTGCCGCTCCGGGCATGCTGGAGCTTACCATCCCATTGATCGAGAACGCACTATTCACCACGTTGCTTGCTGTTGACGCGCCGACCTTTGCCGTCTGTGCGCCCTGCGTCGTGGTCGTTACCGCGGTCGCTCCGGGACTGCTGCTGTCGCTGCCGCAGCCGGCGAACATCATTGCTGCCACAACAAGTACCGCTACTACTGCGAACATCTTTTTCATTGTGCTGCTCCTTTCGAGGAGTTGGATTTGATCGTCAAAGCCGATCATGAATAAGTTCAAGAAATGTTGGACCGATCCGATTTATCGTTCACCTCCTCTCCCCTCTTTCCAGGGAAGGTTGTGGTGATCATATAGAGCCAAAAGGAATATCGGATACATCGCGAACTGTTCTTATGTGGTGTACCTCGCTTCGAATTTATCAAAGGAATTCCGAAGGGTCAATAGTGTTTCATGAATGAGAATAACTCTATCATAAACCAATTATACTGTCAACCTGGAACCACTTGTTTTACTGTACAGCACGGTTGTTATTACGTCTAGCTGGCTGCATCAGGATTTGCGCGACCAGTCAATCTTATAAGGTGGCGTTATTCTATGCATAACTCCGCGATATGTCAAGGTACTATTCACGTATAATTAAAAGATCAGATAAATCGGGAGTAACGGAAAACAGATATCAAACTACAGTATCACATGACCTGGAATTACAACAAGCAACGCTTTGATGATCCCATTTTCATACTTCTCCTGGCACAAGGATCCTTCTTGTTTTCATAATCCCCTGCTCTTTATTCTTAATCCTTCTCTAGCTTCTCTTATCCCTGTTGCAGGTTATCCTAGTACGAATAGGACGACGACAGGAACAGCGTCCACCCCGTGGCTTCCACGCTCTGAACAGGCTGGATGCCTGTCAACGGATCTGTACCGGCAATCTGAGCCTTGCCGTCTCCGATGAAATAACTGCCGCCGAGCGATACGGACGTATTCTTGGTAAAGCTGCTGATGCTGGCGCTGATGCCGTAAAGATCCACGTGTTCAGCCTGTCCAAACCCTCCGGAAACCACATCCGGGGTATTGGCCATATCCGTAAACAAACCCGCCCTGACCGCTGTTCCACTATTCACGAAATACTCAGCACCCACGGAAAGATTCATCACCGCTTCCTTGTTTCCCCAGTAAGCATCGGTCACCTTGGAGTAATACTTGATATCCCCGCTGATCAGCAGTTCGTCGGAAGCGAAATAGGCGGCGCCCAAAGTGATCACGTTGGGATATTTTTTCTTCTCGTTCGTCATGCCGGGAACCGCATACGCCAGGGTCGGATAGAACGGGTCGACCGTTGCCGGATCGTTGTCACATCCTCCTGCTGACGAATTTGAACAGAAGCTCTGTCCTGTAGAGACTGCATCATAGAGAATCGTTTTCGACAGCGTCGCTCCCAAGGAAAGCTTTTTTATGGGCGACCACATGACGCCCAGGATGGGCTTCAGCCCTTTTTCATTTGTCTCGAAATACTGGAGCGTCCATTGATTGGTCCCGTCGCTCATGTTCAACATCTGGTTCATGATCATCTGGTTCCTGCGCTGGTGAAAATAGAGCGTGGCGCCGATCGCGAGATCGTCGCGGAATTCCATGGCAATGGAGGGGCCGAAATTGTAGGTATTGTCCTCGTTGTTGAAATCGATCACAAACCTGTCAACACTGGCATTGGGCTGGGTAAATACCTGGTCCTGATCCTCCCGGATCGTATCAGGCACCGCATAAGAGAACCCGATCTTGAACTTTCCCAGGGGCTGGACAACGCCGAAATAGTTCGGCAGGAGCGCCGATGACTTCCGGTCCCAGTCTTTGCCGCCGATCACGCCTTTATAGCTTTTCACGAATCCATAGTAGGCGTTCACGCTGGCGGAGATGTTCTTCCCCGACGCGTAGACGATGCCCGCGGGGTTGTAGTACAGCCCGGTCGCGTCGTCGGCAACCGCGGTATAGGCCGTTCCCATACCCGACGCCCGGTCGCCGATCAGCGCGTTGGTGTAGTGGTATTGGTCCGCACTTGCCGCTCCAGCGGCAAGAAGCAGGATTAGGAAGGGCAGGATCAGGAACAACCGGATTACAGGGAAAGAAACGGGATTAGACGGGCTAAGAAGTCTGGCTACTGCAGTGATGATGCAGGGTAATGACAAGTCACGAGTATCGGGCTTATTCATGAATAATCCCCTCCTTATTTGCTCATCTTCTTGATCGACTGTATTAATGAATTCAGCATGCGGCTCACTTCTTCGTAACGGCTTTCAAGACCGGAATACTCTTTTTCGGTGATATACTCCAGATCACGCGCAACACGAAGGTAATACCTGGTTTCTTCCAGAGAACCCCGCGCGTTAAACAGAAACTGGTGATACTCCTTGGTTGTATTCCTGCTTTGTCCTTCAACAATGTTCGCAGGAACCGAAAGAGCCGATCTCCGAATCTGGCTCGTCAAAGCGTATAACTCCGCCTTCGGAAATGCAGCCGTTATCTTGTATATGTCGAGAACCAGCTGATGTGATTTATCCCAAACCTTTAACTTATCCCAATGCATCGCTGTTCCCTGTTTCTTTTCAGCCTATTTGATCCACTTGATCCCAGCAGCTAGTCTAATCCGTTTCTGTTCATGTTCATATTGCTTCTTCCTGTTAATCCCGATTCACTTGATCCTTAACTTGCTTCTTAATCCTTCTACCTCTTTTTAATCCAGCCTCACTTAATCCTTACTGTAGACGTAAACCTTTCTCTCCCCGCCTTCTTACCCACCGCGTCCAGCCCGTCGTTCTTTATGGTATCGGTCAGCCAGGAAACACGTTCCTTGTAGCCCGGATGGGTCTTGTCCAGGACCTCGGTGTCCTTTTCCTTTGTCGGGCCGATGATCTCAAGATACCGCGGAAGCCCCGTGGGGTCGTAACCCGCAAGCGCGGAGAAAGAGACTCCTGTGCGGTCAGCCTCGACCTCGTCCTCGCGTTTATAACCATCCTTGAAAAGCATGTCCAGGGCCTTGTCAACTGCCTGGGCAAAAGCTGTCCTGGCTGCTTCGGAAGTACCTCCGATCAAACGGGCCATGCCCGATGCCGCTGATGTGTCCTCCGACTGGATGTTCAGCTCTTTCACGATATGCTTCTGTGTCACGTGGGCGACCTCATGGGCCAGAACACCCGCCAGTTCGGCCTCGTCCTGCATATGGGTCAGGGCGCCCCGGGTGATGAATATGTATCCCCCTGGCGCGGCGTAGGCGTTCACTTCCTCGGTGTTCAGCACCGCGAAACGGAACTGGATCTCCTGTCTGCACGTGTTCGCGGCAACGGATTTCCCGACCAGGTTCACATATTTCATCAATTCGTCGTTGTCGTACAGGCCGTAGCGTCCGATGATCCGGGCCGCGATCTCCCTGCCGAACCGGATCTCTTCAGCGATGTCCTCGCTCGTGGTGCCGACTGCCGCGGCCTTTTCCTTGGTCACCTTTCTCTGGCGCCACACCGCAGGGTCATCATCCGCGGCAAAAACATTCACCGACACCACGGATAAAACCAGCACAGATGCGGCAATTGATAATGTTTTCAGCATACTGACCTCCGGAAAACGGCCTTTACCCACTTGCGATTATTCAGCCTCTGGAATGGCAGAATTATAACAGAACCGCCCACCAAATGTAGCATAACAAAATAATGGATGCAAATGATTTCAAAATAAGCACAAAGAATACTAGGGGACGTTGTTACTTACGTTGCGTTGCGCTCAGCCTAGCTCCTGCGTATTCTCTCAACGGCCCGCGTTATGCTTGACGTTGCCACGCCGAGGTGTCTCGCAATCTCGGCAGCCGAGAACCCCAGTTCTTCCACTCCGCGCCGTGCAACCTGTGCGCGCGCTTGACTTACCACTGACCGGCGGCTGCCGCTCTCAAGCTCCTTCCGGCTGACCTTGTGTTTTTCGCATTCCTGTTCGATGATTTTTATCAGCGTCAAGCCCGACCTCCGGTGCTTCATCTGCCGGATCAGCCGGTCTTCCGCTTCCGTGACCACCTGATGCACAAAATCGCCGGTCCCCAGGATTCGCTCATCAGCCTCTTTCCTCTGCCCTTTCCGTCTCAACGAAAGCACCTTGGACCAGCCGCCGACGCTCCGAACAAGTCCGCCGCCGGAAAACTGGGGATCATGGCCCAACCCCATGCCTTCATGCATAAACTGCCGATAAGCCTTCACGGCTTTTCGTTTCGCGCCGCCGAACTGCGTCAACACTGTAGCGGTGTCCATCCAGGGATATTTTGTCTTCTCGACTACAGCCCGATGACCGGTCCAGGGGTATTTCTCCAGGTCTTCCAGCGTCTGAATAATATTTGCCCGCACGGGATTCAGGTGAATGTAACGGACCAACGCGAGGAGGTAGTTTTCTTCGTCGCAAAGGATGGATTTGTACCGATTCTCGAAAAGATGCCCTTTCCTGCCGTACCTGCGGTTGAAATATTGAGCATACCAGGTGAGAAGCTTCCGCATTACCGAAGAGATGCCATCCTTGCCGCTCCGGAACAGCAGGTGGACATGGTTGTCCATGAGGACCCATGCATGCACGGTACAGTTTGCGTCCTGCACATTTTGCCCGAGGCGCTCCAGAAAGCGGGCTTTATCCCCTGCATCGCGGAAGATGTTGGATTTGTCGATCCCCCGAACCATGATGTGGTGCAGTGCGCCGGGGACATCCAGGCGGGCTTTGCGCGGCATGGTGCAATACTACCTATGTTCGGCCATCCTGTCAAGAGTTACGCAACGTAAGTAACAACGTCCCATATTTTTCACGATGCGCTGGGTCTCTTGACGTTTAGGATTCTTGTCTTTGGTAAAGGTTGCTGCGCCGTTTTCAAAGAACTGCTTCTGCCACTGATAGAAAATTGTTGGCTGCAACTGGTACTGGTCGCACAGGTC
>JAOUEV010000117.1 GCA_029858565.1 Nitrospirota bacterium
CCATCGTGGTATTTCAGTCGCTTTTGTTCTCGTGCTTCATAAGTTGCCTTAGAATAATGAGGGGAATTCACATCATGCGAATCCTTGCTGAACGATATTTCTGTTTCGCTTATCCAGTGAACATCAGATGGCCCCCATTTGTCAGGAGTAGCATCGAATTCGATTGATACACCATCTGCTTTGATCTGGTAGATTCTCAGGACGTTTGGAGAATACTCTGCATCGATATCTTTTGCATAAACTACAAAATGCTTTTTCTGTGGCGATAACAGCGCGTAGCCTTTAGCATCTAATTCGACACCCGTAGCCAAATGAAGAAGAATATATGAGAGGCCTTCCCAATATTGGTCAAGGATTAAGGCATAATTGATGCCCGCGTAGTAATTTACCAATAGAAATATTTCAAAAGTCTCAGGACTATTGCCCAATTGCGTGATATAAGTCTTCTTCTTTCCATTCTTCAAATGTACGGTAAGGGTATCCTTCTTTCGATCGAAGAGATCCTTGTGCTTACTGAGAATATCTTTTTCTATCAAGGAGGCGCACTGTTCGGGTGCATGGCTTGAAGAGGGACATCCAGGGAGGTGCTCTGCTGCAGCGGTATATGCGGAAAAAAACAACGCTAGAATTATCGGCAAAACGATCTGCTTCATAGGGTTCCTCTATAGATTAATGTTATTAATTCTCCCGGAGACAGTAGCATAAATTCATTCGATGGTCAAATAATATGAGCAAGTAAAACATTATAACCAGCGGAAAATATTAGTATTTGGTAAATTGATTAACATTCACTTTCTGTAATATCCAGAAATAGAAAAATAATATTCCAAAACGGATTATTCATTTTAATTATTTCTGGTTGGCACCATGGTTTGCCGGAAAAAGGAAACGATTTTCCGTGCTTCTCAGATATCCTTGACACCCGGCGCCGGGTCTCCTAATATGACGTGTCGAAAGGAACGAACAGGGACGATGGACCGGGACATAACATACCAGGAAGCGCGGTCAGGGCTCGAGCGCGTTATTGCGGAGAAGAAGTTCGCCAAGGCCGACGTGTTCGTTTCGGTGCGCTCGGGGACTCGGTTCATTGTGAAGGATTTCGGCCAGAAGGGGTTCTGGGAGCGGAACCTGATCGGCAGGATCGTGATCAGCCGCGAGTACCGTGCTTACCGGTCGCTGGCAGGCATCGCCGGGATCCCTTCGCGGTTCCTCCGTCTCTCGCCGTTCGCCCTGGCCATCGAATACCTTGAAGGCCGGGACCTCGGTGCCGTGGCGCAGGGAGATATCAGTCCGCAGGTCGTGCGCCAGTTGGAAAAGATCATCGATGATCTCCATGCGCGGGGCTGGGTCCACCTCGATCTTCAGCGGCGGTCCAATATCCTGCTGGTGAACGACCGGGTCGTTGTCGTGGACCTCGCGTCTGCGTTCCATCCCGGCGGGGTGCCGCTCCTTGGACGGCTGCTGGTACTGCTTCTTGGATTTGCCGACCGCCTCTCGCTGCTCAAGATGAAGCGGATCTTCGCGCCTGACCTGCTCACTCCTGCGGACCAGCGGATGCTCCGCATCAGGAACCTGTTCATGCCTACGAAGTGGTAGGGTGCTTCTTGCGGCTGATTATTATCTTGCCAAAAGGCCTTCCGTTTTAGTACAATTCTTCGCACCTGATGGAGCGGACACGTTTGCCCCACAGGACCGTTCCGAGGAGATCCCATGGCTGTCAAGGATACGCTGCAGTACAAATTGACCAAGGTCACGACCAAGACGGTGCTCGCCGCGATCGTCGGCATCGTGATGTTCTACCTGGCGAGGAACAAACAGCTGACGGCTGCGTGGTTCGTTCCCGGCGCGGTCATCACCATCGCCGGAGAATGGCTCCGCCTCTGGGCCGCCGGACATCTGCGGAAGAACAAACAGCTCACCACCACCGGTCCTTACTCCTATGTCAAGAACCCCCTGTATATCGGGACGCTTCTCATCACGCTGGGCTACAGCGCCATGGCGGTGAATCCCTGGATCATGGTCGCGGGATTCGTCTGGTTCTTCATCTACTATGCGCCCTACAAGAAAAAGCAGGAGAACGAAAAACTGATCGGCAGCTTCGGCGAGGCATGGAAGGTATTCGACGCCGCGGTGCCTGACTATCTTCCCCGGTTCACCCCTTATCCGGGCAGGGGAACGAACCGCTGGAGCTGGGAGGTCGTGAAAGAGAACTCCGAGCACGAGACCGCTGCCGGCGTCCTGGTCGGTTTCGCGGTGATGCTCTATCTCTTTGTTCGGTAAGGGGCGCACCGGTCGCTCCGGGCCGGTCCTCTTAAAGTTCCCTCCAAAGTTCCCCTTGACTTGCCGACGGGTGTTTGCGATACTTCTAGCACGTCTCTTAAAGCTCCGGAACGTGCAAGGACATGAACAGCGCCCAACTCCTCGGTTATCCTCTGGTTCCCATCGCAGCGCTCGAGTTATTCCTCGGCCTGCTCCTTCTCGCACAAAATCCGCGTAAAAGCCCGGTCAACGTGGCCATCGCCGTTTGCTCCATAGCCGCCTGTTTATGGTCGTTCAGCTCCGCGATCATGTATATCCGGGTCGACCTCGGACTGGACTATCTGCTCTTTGCGCGGTTGAGCTGGGTGGGATGGTTCACGGTGCCCTCGGCGCTCCAGAGCATGCTCTTTCTCGAGAACGAGAAGAGCCGCAAGGCGCGCATTGCCGGCTGGGTGCTCTATCCCTTCTGGACCCTTGTGCTGGCGCTCTGCATATTCACGGATCTCGTAGTCACCGACGGATACATCCCCATTCCCTATCAGAACAGCCCCGGCCCGCTGGAGATGCCTTTCCGGCTGATCGGCGGGCTGCTGGTGTTCTGGCTGATCTACGAGATACTCAGGCTTCGGAAAGGGACGACAGGTTTGCGTCGCTCCCAGCTCAGCTGGTACCTGTACGGCACCATCCTGTTCGGCCTGGCCGGCGCGGTGATCGGCGGTTTTTTGCAGCTTTTCACCGGGCGGGGGCTCGAACCGACGTTGAGCGCCTACTTCAGTTTTCCCTGGGTGCTGATGATCTTCTATTCGATCACCCGGTACCGGTTGTTCGATATCAGGCTCGTGCTCTCCCGCATCATCGGCGCGCTGTTCCTTTCCATCGTCATTTCCACGGTGCAGGTCATGCTGTACAAGCTGCTTGCGCCGGCGCTCGGCGAATTCGCCACGATCACCATCTCTATCACCGTGATCGCTCTTGCGCTGTTCGGAACGCCGCTGGGCAGACGCATGCAGTCCTGGATACATGACATACTGCTCCGGGAACGCTTTATGTATCGCAGAATGCTGATGCAGTCCTCCCAGGCAATGATCAGTATCCTGCAGCTCGACGAACTGCTCCATTTCATCGTACGCACCATCCGCGAAGGGATCGGCGCCGCCAGGGTCAATATCTATCTGGCGGTAGAGGGGGCATCGTCGCGAACGTATAGCAATGATCCCCGGCAGTTGCCGGACGTTCTCGCCGACCGGTCCATCCGCGGCGCCCTGCAGAATGGCAAACCGCTGATACATTCGCTCCTGGTGAACACCGGAGATGAGGACGCTGAACGCATTGCGGTGACCCTGCGGCAGCAGGATATCGAACTGATCGTCCCGCTCATGCATCAGGGCAGGCTGCTGGGGGCGCTTTCCCTGGGCGAGCGTACGAACGGCGAACCGTACGTGGACAGCGACCTGGAACTGCTGGCAACGGTCGCCAGCCAGGCTGCTGTCGCCATCGAGAACGCCCAGTTGTTCGACGAAGCGGCCAGGATCAGGGAATCCCTCCAGAAAAGCGAGGAAAAGTTCAGGATCCTGGCGGATACGCTCACCGCTGCCATCGTCATCCATGCCGGCGGAAAGCTGCTGTACGTCAATCCCGCGGCATCGCACCTGACCGGCTATTCGCAGCAGGAACTTCTTGCCATGGAGTTCTGGCAGCTCATCCATCCGTCCTTTCTGGACCTGGTCACCCAGCGTGCCCGCGCGCGGCTGCACGGTCAGGTCGTTCCGCAGCAGTACGAGTTCAAGGTACTGCACCGCGACGGCTCAGAACGCTGGGCTTTGACGAACACCGGTCTGATAGAGTTCGAGGGGAAAAAATCGGTCATCGCGACGCTGCTCGATGTCACTGATAAGAAGCGGGCCGAGGCGGACAAGGACCGGATGTTCCAGGAAAGCGCGCACCAGTACCGGGCGAGGATCGAGGAGCAGCAGCGGCATCATGCGGAAAAAGAAAAGATCATGAAGGACCTTCATGACGGGGTCGGCGGTCTTACCACGAATATCAACTTGCTCGCCGAACTGGCCCGTCAGAACGACGATATCGCCGCCGTCAGAAAATCCCTGGGGACCATCGCGGACCTGTCACGGGAAAGCCTGACCGAGATCCGGACCTTTCTCCAGAGCCTTGATGCGCGTGAGCTGGACTGGCAGGCCATTGCCGCGGAGTTCCGCCATCTGGGCAACACGATCATCGTGCCGCACGGGATCCGGTTCACCCTCGATACCAAGATAGACGGTCTCCGCAACGCTCCGTCGAGCAGCTTGACCATGAACCTTTTCCGCATCTACAAGGAGGCTCTCGCGAACGTGGTCAAGCATTCCCGTGCCGAGTCCGTGGAAGTTGCTTTCAGCGCCGGTCCGGCAACGGTGACCCTGGGGATACGCGATAACGGGGTCGGGATGAACGCGACTAAGACCGGCGGCAGAGGGCTTATCAACATGCGCTCCCGCGCTGCTGAGATGGGCGGCACGCTTACGATCAAAGACAACGACGGCACCCACATTGTTCTCGAGGTCCCCATACCCTAAAAATACCCCGTTGCAACAGTGGATTTGGCCGGGCGGGTGTGATAGAGTTGCTGAGATGAAAATATCGATCGTAGAAGACGACATGCTCCTGCGGGAGAACCTGAAGCTGCTCCTGAGCGGGGAGACGGGCATTTCCGTGGTCGGCGCGTACGCTACTGCCGAGGACGCGCTGGTCGGTTTGAAACGGACGGTGCCGGACATACTCCTGACCGATATCGGTCTGCCCGGGAGGTCCGGCATTGAGCTGATCCGTGACATCAAGGACCAGTTGCCCGACATGGAGATCATGGCGCACACGGTGTTCGACGATCGCGAGACGGTATTCTCGGCCATCAAGGCAGGCGCGTCCGCATATATCCTGAAAGGCAGCACGCCGCGGGAGCTTATTGACGCCCTGCATACGCTGCACAAGGGCGGCTCCCCCATGAGCCCGAAGATCGCACGGAAGGTTATCCGGGAGTTCCAGGACGAGGGCTCCGATGAGCAGTATCTGCTCAGTCCCCGGGAAAAGGGGATCGTCAAGGAGATCGAGAACGGCATGACCTACAAGGATATCTCGGTCAAGTTCAATATCAGCCCTCATACGGTCCACACGCACATCAAGAACATCTACGAGAAACTGCATGCCAAGGACCGGCAGGAAGCCCTGGTGGTGGCCCGCCGCAAGGGGATCATCTGACCCTATCCTCCTCGATGGGAGTTGTTGAAGTAAAAAAGCCCCCGACCCGAAAGGGAAGGGGGCTTTTTATTGGAAGATGAGCGTCCGGAGGCTTACGGCCGGATCTGCGCCCGGGCCACGGTCGTGTTGTTTATGATGGACATGAACTTCTTGAACTCCGCGCGTTTTCCCACATCGGAAAAGCGCGGATCGGAAGCGATCAGGGACTTGAGATCTCCGATGGTCTTTCCCTGGGAAAAGGAACTGTCAAGCATCTGCGCTGATGTTGCATAGTCGCCGTTCAGATAGCTCGCCTGGAACAGGAGCCAGTCGAGGTTCCCCGACTTTCCGCGCGCAACCCTGCGAGCCTCGACGAGATAGGTATTGGCAGCCGCGTAATTGTTCTTCTCAAGCTCAGCTTCGCCCAGGATGACGTAGGGGACCGAGTCCATGGGCTTTGTCGCCACATACTGCTTCAGATAGCCAAGTGCCTTCTCGGCGTTCGTGCCGGCATGAATGAAATAGAGGCCCATGTATGCCGAGGTTGCGCCGTATTCCAGCGCTTTCAAACAGAACTGCTCCTCCTGCTCGGGCGTGTTGGTCTCCCTGCCCGCGATCATCAAATAGGCCTGGCCGATGATCTTCCGGGATTCGGCGGAATAGGTCTTTTTGGGATCAGCGGTCTCAATGATCCTGTCGTACTGCTCGGCTTCGGCAAGCTTTGCAAATGCCTGGCATGCCGTGTCCTTCTTCTCACACGCGGAAGTACCGGCGGCCAGGACCGGGGACTGGGCTATGAGGATACCGGTGAACAAGGCGATAACTGGAAGGAACCATTTCCGCATGACAAACCTCCGTCGTTGCGCTTGAGAACGCAAATGATTGTACTGCCTCAGTCTATGGAGTATGGCCTGACATCAGTTATTGTCTTCCAGGGATCCTGCATATTGAGAACGACAGGGGAGGAACGACGGCCAGCCATTTCTGTGGACCGGCAACAATAGTACCTCAAACCGCAAATTGAGGCAAGGATTAAATCGCAAAAACAAATTGGTCTTCCGGGTTTTGTGTGGGTACTATTTGTGGTCTTATGGCTTTTTTGCATATCCCCTTCGCATCCTGAATAAGATTTTGGACCCGTCTAAGGCCACGTCCGCTCGCCCGCGAAAACTCGGCCTGCGGCCTCAGACATTCGCGTTCGCCCTTTGGGACGCTACCTTAGGCCAAGACGTGTGCCCCAAACT
>JAOUEV010000048.1 GCA_029858565.1 Nitrospirota bacterium
GCAGTACGCCGAGACCGTCTGCGTCCGGCAGCACGGCTGCGAGCGTCACCAGCAAACGGTCTCGGCGGCCGAGCCGGGCCGTGTTCGCCACGGCCCACCCGGTGAACATATGCGTGATCGGGCTCGTATGTTCCCTCCCCCTACTACTCGTATTTCCTGAATTTTGCCTTTATCGCGATGATGGCATCGACATTAATGAGTGCATCGAGGAAGTCCTCGCCGCCCGACAGCTCGGAGAGGTGCAGATGACTGTCGTTCACCTCCATGACCTTGCCGGTCATAATCTGACCGCCTTTTAGCAGGACCGTGATATGTTTGTCCTTATACATCGCGATGTTCTTGCTCATGGGGAACGTCACCATGTACTTCGCCCCTTCGATCGGCACGATCTTGGATCCGGCCTCAGCCGGACTGCTGCCCAGAACCGCCATCCCGCCCATGAGAAGCATGAAGCACAGTACGAACAACACTCTCTTTTTCATGTTCCTTTCCTCTTTTGTTGGTATGTATTTCAATGCGTCAAGTGCAGACCTCTGTGCGCTCATCTTCGCCTGCATCTTCATCCTCATGTTCATTATTATCTCGGCATCGCGCGATACCCGTGAACTGCCGTTCCCGGGTTAGCGAGCATATCCGAATTCCTGCATGCTTCGAAGCCCGACCGGCGCCGTCGGGACCTTCCGCAGCAGGTCGAAGATGCATTACATTTCCCGAGCGCCTTCACTTTTGTAGCGGTCTCCAGCAGCACCTTCTTGCAGAACCTATTCTCGACAACGTTCATCAGTGTGGTCTTGCCTTCCCTGCCTGCGCGTTCTCGTCCCCGTCCGCGCTAAGACAAGGATCGATCAGTCGCCGGAAGTCCGTGGTGCCGGATTTTTTCAGTTTTTTATGGCGTCAAGCTCCATAAGCGGTTTCCGTCCGGCGTCACCTATTTTCCCGCAGTTCGCCCCCCGCTCCAGCAAGTGCCGCTCACGATTTGATCTTACTTTCGAAACGATCGGCCGGGCTCGCCCAGGGTTCAGGGGCAATGCGCACTTTCGCGGCGATCGCGGTGACGTTCTCAAATGGTCGTTGATGTACTGATTTACCGGCTGCGTAGCCGGTTTCAGCAATTGCGGGCTGAATGCCAGCGTAAGTGCCAGTACGGCCGCCGGCGCTCCTGCTACTCCCACGCGGACCAGCCGTTGCTCGGGACGCTGAAACAGCACAAGCAGTAACCGCCAGAGGCCGCTGATGAGCAGCATGTATGTGCCGCCGAGCAGGGTCATCGGCAATGAGCTTCAGCCGCCGCTCGCCCCTGATCTTGACCGGCGTGTGCGTGAATGCCTGGTTCTTTGCCATGGAGACTCTCCTCTGGCCTGTTACAGTACAGAAAGGCTAATCGTTCCAAGGTTTTCTGCGGGGTTCTTCGTATCCAGGTGGAAAACGCCGGGGTGTTTCCGCATCTGTATTCGTTCCAATGAGGGGCCATATGCCCGGTCCACCATCAGGGCGATGAAATAGGTCCCCGCACCGCTTATTCAGAACAGGACCTTAAATTGGCAGCCCGGCAATCGTGTTGTATTGCCAACCTTATCCTGGTTCCGCTGCATTCCTCGCGTGTCGTCTCGGTTTCCGATCTCGTCTCAGGTATCACTTTTTCAGGTTTTTCGCCTCCCATGCCCTTACCTTCTTCGCGCCCGCATCGAAAATACGCTCATAGTTCCCCTTCTTCACCAGGTCCGCCGCCTTCTTGTCCAGCTTCTTCCAGAGCGGTTCATAGTCATGGTAGGTCTTGAGATAGGCCTCCTGGTTCTTCGGGGCAACCGCGTCGGTGCCGAACAGGATTCTGTCCCGATGGTCGTTGATCAGACCCGACCATTCCTTCAGTGACTCCTTGCTCTCGGTAACATACTGTGCCACGAGGTCCCAGGAGATGTCCATGGACACATGACTGAGCGACGGATCCTCAAGGAACTCGCGGAGCAGTTTCACATGGTCCTTGGTAGGCTTCACCGCCCTGCCGACGCCGGTATGGGCCCAGATGATCACGGCGTCCTTATGCTGCCGAAGCGCTGTCTTCAGGTCGTCGAGGAACGCCGGCTTGTCCCCGAGCGGAGAAATGATCGTGCTGATGTCGGTATGCAGCAGGACGACGAGGCCGCTCTCCCCGGCAAAGGTGAGAATATCGTGAAATGCCCGGTCGCGCAGGCTCGCCTTGCCGCCGGCGATCTTGGGCGAGACAAACTCCTTGTTGATCGAAAACTCGCCGATACCCGTGAACACACCGGGATACATGAGCAGGCATCGCCTGATATGGTCCACTGCATAGCGGTCCGTGGGATTAAAGCCCGTGATCATGGGATCGAACCGCTTCTGCTGCTTGGGCGCAAGTTTTCTGAACTCTTCCGCGATCATTGCGTCGGTAAAGGAGGAGTAGTAGAGCTCGGCATCTGAATGAAGATAGTAGCTCGGCGCCCGGTCGCCATCGAGCGAGTCGTCCCACTTCTGCTGGAGCGGCAGGCCGAACAGCACGCTCCTGCCGACCATATCCCCCATGCGCTCGAGCATCTCCTGCGCAGTAAGGCCGCGCTGAATGTAGTTGGTCAGATGCACGTGACCGTCGTGGAACTCGGCACTGCCCGCGGGAACTGCCGCGCACAGCAGAACACCGGCAAGAATCAACATCCATAGTTTTTTCATTTTCCCTGGCCTCCTTGCATAGTCGTATACTATTCCGACTTTTTCGGTTCTTTTCTCTCGACCGCTCGTCCGGTTTTTGCCGTGCTCGGACCGAGAACCTTTTCGAGCATCCCCACGATCTTTCGGTGGCCGTATTTCTTTGCCAGCGCGAGCGGCGTCCTGCCCATGTTGTTCCTGATGTTCGCACGGGCGTCGTGCTCCAGCAGAACCTGCACGACCTCGGTGTGGCCGTCCCTGGCGGCGACAAGAAGGGGGGTATTCCCGGCGCTGTCGATCACCTGGACATCCGCTCCGCGCTCGAGCAGCTCCCGAACGAGTTCCGCATTCCCGGCTGCTGCTGCGCTCATGAGCGCGGTCCCGTTGTCCTTGTCCTTCGCGTTGATGTCCGCGCCGCGCTCGATCAGGAGCTTTGCGATCTCCGTATGTTTTCCCGCATACATGAGCGGGGTACTCCGGTCCCGGCCCGGTCCGTTCACGTCCGCGCCGCGGTCAAGCAGCAACTCTGCGACCTCCTTGTGACCGTGGCCAACAGCGGTATGCAGGGGGGTGTTCCTGCTGTATTTCTCCCGGACCGCCACGCCGACGCCGGCATCGAGCAGCATCTGCACCATCTCCCGAGACCCCTTCTCGCATGCTCCGAAGAACATCTCCCGTCCATGGGTCCTGGTTATCTCCGGGTGCCGGTTGAGCAGGGTCCGGACGGTCTCGATATGTCCGCTGACCGCCGCGATCGCGAAGGGATGGGTGAAGCCGCGCGGCGATATCTTTATGTCGGCTCCGCGGTCGAGCAGGAGATCGACCACGCCCGCGTGACCATACCGGATCGCCACCATGAGCGGCGTGTTGCTGCCATTGTCCTGGACATTTATATCGACCCCTCTCGTGAGGAGCATGCGCACGATCTCCCGGCTTCCCCGCATGGAGGCATAGTGCAAGGCAGTAATACCCTTCTCCATCTTCAACTCAGGATCAGCGTTCTTTTCGAGCAGTAGTTTTGCAACAGCCGGATGGTCCCTGCTTGCCGCCAGCATCAGGGCGGTGTGGCCGAACTGGTCAGCGGTATCCGGATTCTCGCCATCCTGCAGCAGTTTCTTGACCGCCTGAAGGTCCCCTGCTGCCGCCTTCGCCAGGATGCCTTCGCCCGCGAACTCCCGGGGATTGCCCAGGTCTTCGTCAATGAATTTATTGATCACTCCGCGCAGCTTTTGCCGTTTGGGATCGCGCTGATCGAGCAGAGCAGACAGTTTCCCACTCAGTCCGCTGCTGCTCCGGCCCCTGACCTCCTTCTTCATGAACCT
Source organism: Nitrospirota bacterium (assembly GCA_029858565.1). Taxonomy (GTDB): domain Bacteria; phylum Nitrospirota; class UBA9217; order UBA9217; family UBA9217; genus JAKAHZ01. The sequence goes on from JAOUEV010000048.1 coordinate 3,981, forward strand.
CTCCGCCGAGAGCGCAGCGATGTCCTTTCTGAGCTTCTCCAGCTTCTTTTGTTCTTCCCGTTCCTGCCGGTCCTTCTCTTGATCCTCTTTGATCAGACGGCTTACTTCAGGCGGTATATGAGGCGACGGATTAACAGTCGCGTTCAGGATCACGGTTAGGATCTGGATACCGACAAGGGTCAGGTATATCCAGTTGAAATTGCGCGCAAGGAACTCCATTCCCTTGGCCCCGAGCCGCGACTCGCGGTCCTCGAAGACGATAGCCGTGCCTTTTGTCTCGCTGCGAGGCTGCTCCGGCTGGGCCGTCGTTCCCTCTTCGCGCGTGAGCGGCCGTCCCTTGGCATCGGTCTCCCGGTACTCCGTCCCCTGCGCAGGCAGTCCGAGGACTAGCAGGACCAGGGCATGGTACTGCTCAACATAGTAGGAGTTTACCGTGATCTTTTCGCCCTGCTTCGACCAGATAGTCATCTTCTGCTGGGACCCGAAGTGGAAATACTCCTTCTGCACGATCCGCGCCGCTTCGTCCCATGCAATGAACAGTTCCCGGTTCTTCCAGATTCCCGCCTTGCTCACGACGATCTCGGTCCTGCGCACCTTCCTGCTGGCGATGAAGAACCCTGCCCCAATGGAGAGGGAGATCGCGATGCCGACCGCGAGGGACATGCCGATGCCAAAGATGACAGCCATCACCGGACAGAGGATCACGAGGCCGAGAGCGGACAGGTCCCATTCCCAGACCCACTTCCCCCGGAACCGCCAGGGCCCTTCGAGCGGAAGTCCCTTCCGCTCCAGCTCCTGGGCCCAGCCCTCTTCGGACATGTCGAGCTGTGCGTGTCCCTTCAGGGCCGCCAGGTCCCGGATTTCATAGATCTTTTCCGGAAACGGCATGCGTGGGCTCATTCCCATGCGTTACCTCTTCGCCTGTTCTTGCGCCCTGCGCAGCAGGTCACCGAGAGCCAAGCCCTCCCCGAGAAATCCCCGAATGTTCTCCTGCGGGACCGTCTTGGCATAGCGATACAAGACCACTCGGCCGCCCCGTGCCTCGACGGTGCCGTCGATCCGCCGCAGCAGAAAGTCCTGGACCTCCGGCGTGAGCAACCGCGCCACGGCCTCTTCACCCTCCCCCCGCAGCTCGAACTTCTCGGCCAGGTTCGCGAGCGCAGGCGACGAGATCTCGCGGAGCGGGCTGCTGCGGAGCGTAGATATGCTTCCGGACCTCGGCGTGAGCTTGCACGCAGGGAAGGACGACCCCGCTACGTCCGCGCAAAATACGGTCGTTGTAATCGTCGTGTTCTTTCGCGACGGCAAGTTGCCCTGAAAGCGGTAATCGAAGATGGCAAGGGGCATTCCATCTCGACTCCCGCGCATCAGGTTGTGGATTTCAGGCCAAAGCCCTCCGCCGGAGAACAGCTCGAACTCCTCGAGGCTCTTTAGAAGGGCCCGGTCCGATACATCCTGGTTCCCGTACTCCTTGAACGAGAACCCGAGGCGTTCGGCCAGGGGCGCAATCTCCTGTCGTCTTCTTATCTTGCGGTTCTTGTCGAGCAGGATGAAGGATCCGAAGATCGCAACACCGAGCCCGATACCGAGGATTATCCCGATATTTGACATCCGATACCTCCCTGCGGGCGCCGACTGAATCTCATGCCCGCGCTTCCCGCCTCCACCACGGATCCGCCGTGTCCGCTCACATCAGCTTTGCGTCTTCTTCCTTCTCATGCTTCTTGCGATGATAGAGCCCGGCCCGGTCTGTGAATAATTCATACACGCTGTCTCTCCTGACCGCCCTGAGTGCATACTCCTTTGGCTGGCCGTCGATCGGACCGTACTCCACTGAGTAGCCGTAGGGTATCCAGATCCGTCCATTAGCCAGCTTTGTCAGCTCTCGCAGGTCCTTTGGATACCGGTGGTGGTCCGCCTGATATGCCTGTGCAGCGATCATCAGGTTCCGCAGGTCCAGAAGGTCACGGGAATGAAGATTTTCGCTTTCTCGTGCAGACTTGATCAGGATCAGAAGCGAGAAGAGAATGAACAGGGCAGAAACCGCGACACCTGGTTTCCGAAGCGCCTGCATAGGGCTTTGTTGTTCATTGGTAGATTGACGTTTTCGCGTCCAGAGGACGGACACAATATTGAACAGGGAAAGGACCAAAAGGGCAACCGCTGCGAAACCTGGCTCTCGGGGGATCCGGCGGAGGTACAGGAAGGGATCGCCGGTATAGGCATAGTACTCCTCGTCCGTACCCTTCCCCCAGGTCCGCAGTACGTACGTGTCTTCCTTGCCCGCTTCCGGCCCGTACTCCACCATGCCCATCCAGGATTCGTATCTCATCACGGCGCTGCGTTCGTCCCGGACACCACCGTCAAGAGTCTCCCCCCGGGCGTCAGCATTCTTGAACTTGATGTTCTCCAGATCGCGCGGATAGGCCTTGTGCTGACGATGATATTGCTCCACGCTCTGCTGGAGCTGCTCTATCAGTCCCATGGCGCGGCCCTCGCGGTCACGCTCCGCCGGACCGCCGCCACTCTGCGGGATCGATACCATCCAGAAAAACAGTATTACCTGTGCGAGCATGATCATGCGATACATGGAAGCCCCCCTTCGCACTGTCTTTCCCGCATCATTCCCGTTTTAGTCTGTGCCTTTAGTCCCTGCTCGGTTTCGTCAGCTGCCTGCTCCCGCCCTTTGCCTACGGCGCCTTCTTGGCTCAAAGAAAGATCTCAATAATGTTGCCAAGCGGCATTCGGTCGGTTTTTGTCGCGCCAGTAGATCGTTGTTTCATCAGAAGAGCATTGGTATTCCTTGTCCCCTTTCTTATGCCGGGAGAGGAGCCGGTATCGTTCTTTTCCCCGCTTTTCGTAGACAAGATCGACATCCTTCGTGCGTTCGAAGGTGTATTCGTCGCCCATCTCCTCGATCCTGTCAGGATACGCTTGCGTATCAGAGCCGGCATCAGCATGCTGCCGGATTGCTTTCAATCACGTTCTTGTATCTCCGTGACGGACCCTGCGCGAGTCCAGGATCTGCTCAGTTTTCAGCTCTTTTCCCTTGCCGCCCGTGACCACGAAATATGAATCGATGTTGTGCCTGACGGCGATGCGAAAGGATGCGGGGTTCTCTTCCCGGCGATAGAGCACGGGATAGGTCGTACCATACGCTCCGGACCTCGCATTGCAGCTCCCCGGACCTCCGCAGTTGAATCCCTCGATCGCGTCGGGACATTTGCCGGTGCTAGTGCACAAGGCATGGACCGTTTCCGCGGTTTTTTGCGCAAAGCCGTCGGCCGACCGCGCAGACATGCCGTGAAGCTTCACGACTGCAGGCAGCAGGACGATGCAGAGCACCGGGCTGAGCATCCAGCCGCTCGGGCGCTCCTTCCCCCGAATGACGGCCATGGTCATCATGAGCAGCTTACCGATGGCGTACACGAAAGAACCGAACGCGACAGCCCATGGACGGCTGGTGAAAAAATCCATGGGCAGGAAGATCAGCGGGAGCGGTATCAGGGGCATGGCAATGAGGCACGCTTTTCCCTTATTACCTTTCGCCTTGACCACAGACGAGTCCATATTCTTGTGCATAGGTTTTCATTCTCCTCACTCACCTCAAGAAACATGCAGTTCTGCGGGCGCTCCGAACCGGTCCCGCAGAACCTGTACGAATGCGGCATCCGCTCTGGTCGAGACGAATGCTATTGGAGACTGTCCCCGCTTCCATGCCAGGTAGAACATCAGCGCCATCAATGCTCCGGTGATAATGAAGTTCTGCCACCCGTTCAGCGGCCATTGGCCTTTCCAGACGAACTCATAAGCAGAGAAAGGCTTCAAATACGGGAACGACCAGAAGTCGTCGCCGAGCCCGCGCGACCCGACGATGTCCTCGAGAAGATGCAAATGAAAAGCGAGGAACACGAGCCCGGCAGCCATGCGTTTTCGCGCGCCGATGGCGAGCGCCGCGATTGCCAGTGCGATGCCGAAGAACAGATTGTGGAACAGCACGTGATGGAACCGCTGATAGTACTCGAAGGCATTGGCGCTGTTCCGACGCACCAGGTCCAGCAGTACGCCGAGACCGTCTGCGTCCGGCAGCACGGCTGCGAGCGTCACCAGCAAACGGTCTCGGCGGCCGAGCCGGGCCGTGTTCGCCACGGCCCACCCGGTCAGGAAATGAGTAATCGGACTCATAGGGAACGCTCCCGAATGGCTGTCTTCTTCAGTGCTTCCCGCGCTTCCACTGAATCGATCCTGCGCAAGGCAATCTTCGCTGTTTCAGCCAACGATGATCGAGCCTGCGTCAAGGACAAGGCAGAGGCCAGCAGTCCCACCGATGCCGTGTCGCGCAACTCTCCCAGCAGTCCCGCGGCGCTCTCGGCTCGGACACACCTGTTCGGTTCCGGATGCTGCCGCAGCCCTGCGGCAAGCGTGCCGGTCCCTTTCCATACCATCCGCAGCTGCAGGACCACAACAGCCGCCCAATAGGCCAAGAGCACGGTGTAGCCCGTAGCCACGATGATGAAGAACACACCAGGCATTTCCAGGACCGTTCTTCCCGGCTTGCCCGGCGGTCCGATCCGCGCGAACCGTCCGGCCAGACACCAGAGAACGAAGACCACGGTCCATGCAAGGAAAAGCGACGCCCAGGTCCGGAGAAACGGAAATATCTCCTGGAACAGTCCGAACATGCAGGCGCTGCAGGCCTGCGCGTCTTTCGGAGCAGTCATTCCGGCATCAGCAGTAACAACGTACTCCCCGCGATACGGACGAATAGGGACGGGGAAATATCGCTTTTCATGATTTGCGATCTTTTTCAGTACCGGCACTCGACCTGCATGTGACGCGACAGGAGCGTCCCGGTGTTCTTTTCCGCAACGGTCATGCCCTCGGGAACGGATGCGGCCCCGCAGACCCAGGCGAAAGGAAAGAAAAGATGAATTTGAGCGCTCTTGCGACCGCGGTACGATTATAGTATGGATTTCTCACGAGTGTCAACCATCAGAATGGGGGTATTACATGGCGCGGTGCTCGCGATCCCGTTTAGCCGGACCGCCGACTCTTCCGAGGGTGAACTCTACGTGCCGGTAATATCCCTTGATATCATAAATAATCGTGAGCGGCAGATCATAGGTGGAAGAGGAGAACCTCATTCCCTCCCAGACGAGCAGATCAGGCTGCGCATCTCCGTTTTCGGCGAGTAGCTAAATTTCTTGCCGCCTTTTTTAAAGCGTGCGATATACTGGTCCAGGGCCGCGGCATTATCAAGCACCTCTGCCTCCAGCGAAACCAGCAGATCGCGGGCATTGAGATCGGCCTTCGTCAGCTCGAACAACACTGCCTTCTCGAATGCGGCGTTCGCCGCGAGAAAAACGCCCATGACCGTCGCAAGAATAACGAATACCTGGCCAACCCAGTAGGCAGGATTCAGCAGATCGCTCCTCTTGCTTCCCTCCGAAACATCTTTTTTTCCTGACCGCTCATGGTATCCCCCCCCAGCTACAGTTTTATGTTCGCGTATGCTTCGGCTCGTCTTCCCTGAGAGTGGGCATTATGAATCAGCAGGAAGCCTGTCGAGAAGACTCATTTTTCATGATGATGAGGGCGAGCGTAGCAATAAACAATCGTTTTTGTCAATCTGAAAGAACGAGCAATTAATCCGGATAATCAACCAGATATGAGCAGGTCATCCGTTTCAATACCGCAAAAAACAGGATTTTTCATCCTGCCTTCTGCTGTATTTTATCCTAAAAACGGCAGTTGAAAACACAGATTAACACAGATGAAAAGCAAATTCGGACACTTACCTCGCTTAAGACATTCACCAAAAGGGTGAATCCTGTTTTCATTTGAAGGTCTTGCATTATCCGTATTTATCAGTGTTCATCTGTGGTTAACTGCTTTTTCCAGGTTTATCTGCTGGTCGTTCGTGATTCGGAACCGTCGGTAGCTGTTCTGCCTTCTACTGCAGCTCCACGGTCATGCCCGGCGTGAGCGACGAGGTTATCGTGGTGGTGCTGTTTGTCGAGACAATGATGCCGACGGCCTGGAACGATTCTGCTAAGACTGTGAAATCAGCGTCAGCTGGGCTCGTTCCGTTCAGGATGCAATTCACCGTGGCGAACTCGCCGGTCCCGAAGCCGCCGGCGGACGAGCTCGTAATCATGACCCGTACCGTGGCAGGGATCGTTGTTGTAGCCGCGGTGTACGTCCCGAAGGCTATGGCGCCGGTTGCCGTTCCGCTGGCGGTCACCACGCCGGAATCCGTCACCTGGTTCGTTGCCGCCACGGTCACGCCTGCAGGAAGCGCGAGCGTGATATCTATTGCGCCGATGCCGTCCACGCCCGCAGGCAGGGTGCCGGACGTTGCCAGGGTGACAATCGCGGTGGTCGGCGCTGTGTTGCCGCCGCCGCCGCCGCCCCCTCCACCCCCGCCGCAAGCAGCAGCCATCGTGAGTGACATCACACATATCAGCAACATGCGCATTCTATTCATTGATAACCTCCGAAGACCTCTTTCCGGCCGATCCGCGCTTTGAAGAACTGCTGGAACGTGCCGGGTTTCTGTTGGTTTTATCAGTCTTGACTCCGCACTCCCCTACCACAGTCCCACGGCCTTGCGCAGGATCACGAGCACGTCGCTGATGTCGATCCTGCCGTCCGGCGACGGCTGACCATTCACGAGCGGCGCCACGTCGGCACGAAGCATCTCCACGACGGTAGCGGTATCAAGGCCTGCAACCACCCTCAGGATCTTCAGGGCGTCTCCTACCGAGACCGTGCCGTCAGCATCCAGATCGCCGAGCCGGGCATAGATGATGTTCCGGACCACGGTGCTGCTGTTGCCGGCCTCGTCCGTGGCAGTGACCGTTATGGCGTAGATCCCCTCCGCGGGGAAGGTGACCTCCTGGGTAAAGCTTCCGGATGCGATTGCCGGCGTGTAGGTCGACGTGCCGTCGGTGATCACGACCATTGCCGTGGTGAGGCTGTCGGTCACGGTGCCGCTGATCGTGACGGTCGCGGAGGTGACGATTCTGTCCTGATCAGGCATAGTGACTGCCAGGCCGGGCGCAATGCTGTCATAGGTGACCGTACGCTTGAGCGTGTTCGTGTTGCCCGCAAGGTCAGTTGCCGTGATATCGATGGTGTTGATGCCGGAAACAAGGTTCACCGTGACGGTGAAGCTGTTCCCGGCCATGGATGCCAGTTGCGGGCTGTCGCTGTTCAGCACTACCGAGACCGAGGCGTTCTCATCCACCGTGCCGGTGATGGTCGAGACCAGTTGGTTCGTGATGCTGTTGTCAGCAGGCATCGTGATCACCAGGCCCGGCGCTGCCTGGTCCAAGATGATCGTGCGGCTGTCGGTTGTGGTATTTCCGGCAAGATCGGTCGCAACGGATATGATCGTGTTGTTGCCGGTCACGAGCGTCACCACATGGCTGAAGCTGCTGTCCCCCTGGACCGTGACCGTCTGGCCGCTGATCACGAGGCTCTCGACCCCACTGCTGTCCGTCACCGTGCCGAAGATGTTCAGCGTCTGGTTGTTCGTTGTCGCGCCGTCGGAAAGGGTGGAGAGAGAGAGACCGGGTGCTGCCGTGTCCACAGTCCAGGTCGCGGTCGTGGACGCTGCCTGAGACTGCCAATTCCCGGCGCTGTCCTTTCCGATGACCGAGACCGCATGGCTGCCGTCAGACAATCCTGTAAGAGCTATTGCCGTGGCAACCGGGATCTCGGCTGAGTAGCTTCCGCTGTCCAGCTTATACTGGTATGCGGTTACATCGGTCCCGCCGACCGTGAGCGTAGCGCTCGTCTGGTTTGTATCGCTTCCCGGAGCCCCGGTGATCGTTGCAGTCGGTGCGATGGTGTCGATCGACCAGGCATAGGTCGCCGGCGTGTTGTCCGTATTTCCTGCCTGGTCTGTCGCCTTAACCTGGAAGGTATGGCCGCCTTCGGCAAGGATCGAGTACGTTGCCGGGCTGCTGCAGTTTATGAATGAGCCGGAATCGATGCTGCAGACAAAGGTCGACCCTGTTTCATCGGCGCTGAAGTTGAATAGTGCAGATACCGTGTTCGACAGAACTGCCGGGCTGCTGGTGATCGTAGTATCCGGAGCAGCAGTATCGAGCACGATCTCCGCCGACGCGGTTGCGCTGTTCCCGGCAAGGTCGGCTGCCGTGGCAGTGATACTGTTCGTTCCTTCGCTCAGGCCGGTGATCTCGACGGTCCAAGAGGTCGCCGTGGGATAGGACACTGGAGCAACGGTCGCAGTTGAACATTCGACCGATACCGTTGCCCCTTCTTCCATGGTTCCGCTTGCGGTCTGGCCGGTTGCATTCGTGGGCGAGGAGACCGGACTGATCGTGACCGCTGGCGCGATGGTGTCGTAAATGATGTTCCGTACCGCTGTGGCGGCGTTGTCCGCCTGGTCGGTTGCCGTGGCGGTGACCGTATTCTGGCCCACGGACAGATTGGTTATGTCAACCTGCCACGTTGTTGCCGTGGGATAGCTCACCGCTTTAACAGACGCCGTGGGGCAGGTTACGACCACCGTGACGCCGCTGCTGTCGTCCATGGTGCCACCCACAATGATAGCTGCCTGGTTGGTGCTCGTATCCTGGCCGGGCGAGGTGATCGCAAGCGACGGGCTGATATTGTCAAAGGTGACCGTCCGCTTGGCAGTCGAGGTGTTCCCTGCCAGGTCCGTTGCCGTGACATCGATGGTGTTGATGCCGGAAACAAGGTTCACCGTGGCGGTGAAGCTGTTCCCGGCCATGGACGCCAGTTGCGGGCTGTCGCTGTTCAGCACTACCGAGACCGAGGCGTTCTCATCCACCGTGCCGGTGATGGTCGAGACGAGCTGGTTCGTGATGCTGTTGTCAGCAGGCATCGTGATCACCAGGCCCGGCGCTGCCTGGTCCAGGGTGATCGTGCGGCTATCGGTTGTGGTATTTCCGGCCAGGTCGGTCGCAACAGACGTAATCGTATTACTGCCGGTCACGAGCGTCACCACATGGCTGAAACTGTTGTCTCCCTGGACAGTGACCGTAGTTCCACTGACCACGAGGCTCTGGATCCCGCCGCTGTCCGTCACCGTGCCGTTGATGTTCAGCGTCTGGTTGTTCGTTGTCGCGCCGTCGGAAAGGGTTGAGACTACGAGCGTCGGCGGCGTTGTGTCATCCTGAGCAAAACTCGCACTGATCGTATGGTCCGTTGTCACTGTGGTGAATGTATAAGCAGACACCACGCCGATTGACGATCCGTCAACCAGCACGTCAGCCACATGGTAGCCCGTATCCGGCGTGATCGTGAAGGCCTGATCTGCTCCATGATTCACCAGCACCGAGCCTGAGGGTGTGACTCCTCCGCCGGAGCCGGCAGACGCGGTGATGGTGTAGGTGTTTATTGCAAAGGATGCCTCGACCGTGTGGTTTTCCGTAATATTCGAGATAGTGTAGGTTCCGTTCGAAACCAGACCGATCACACTGATGCTGTTATCTATCAGGCTTGCAAGGTGGTACCCGCTGTCTGGCACGATCGAACATCCCGGGCTTTCGCCGTAGTTTACCGTTGACGTGCAGGAGATGGTCCCGTTGCCGCCTGTTATGCCGCTCACGTTAAAGCTCTTGAGTGTAAATGTCGCGGTGCAGGACGTGGTGCCATCCATCGTCACTACGCCGTCGCTGCAGTCCGGATCTCCTGTCCAGCCGCTAAAGGCCATGCTCACATCTCCCGGCAGAGGCGTCAGGGTAACGACCGTGCCCTGCGCATAGACCTCGCTGCAGTCGCCGCCGCAGTCGATGCCCGCCGGGCTGCTCGTGACCGAGCCGATACCAGTGATGGAGACGCTGAGCTGGTGGGTGATCTGGACAAAGCTCGCCGATACTCCGCAGTCGGTCGTGAGGTTCGTAATGGTGTAAGTGTTGCCCGCGAGACTCCCGCCGCAACCCTCGACCGTGTCGATCAGGTAGCCGGGATAGGGCGTCACCGAGCAGCTCGCACTGCCGCCATCATTGACCATGGTCGGCGCGCACTCGAGGAAGCCGTTCGGGCCCGCGGACGTCGTGATGCGGTGCATGCTGTTCAGCAGGATGCTGACGTTGTTACTGTTAAAGTTCGCTACGGCAAGGTCTACCTTCCCGTCGTTGTTGAGGTCGCCTGCCGCGACCGAACGCGGTCCTGTGCCCACCGGGTAGTTCACCGCTGTCTGGAACGTGCCGTCGCCATTCCCGGTCAGCACGGAGACCGTATTGCTGAAGCTGTTCGCCACGGCAAGGTCGATCGTCCCATCGCCGTTGAAGTCCCCGGTGACGACGGAATACGGTTCCGTCCCGGTCGGGTAGCTCACGGCGGAATGGAACATCCCGGGAACTGCTCCATTGTTGTTCAACAGGACCGATACGTCATCGCTATCGAAGTTCGCCACCACGAGATCGGCATAACCGTCGCCGTTGAAATCACCCGTGGCGACAGCGTAGGGAGTCGTTCCAACTGAGACGATCGGTCCCCCTGGGAAGGTTCCATCTCCATTCCCATTCCCGAACAGGATAGAGACGTTATCACTGCCGCTGTTCGCGACGGCAAGGTCCGCCTTTCCATCGCCGTTGAAGTCGTTGGAAGTGACGGCAAGCGGCGCGGCCCCCACGTTATACGTATTTACCGTCTGGAACGTGGTGTCCCCGTTGCTGAGAAAAACAGCAACCCGGTTGTTGCCGCTGTCCGTCACGGCAATGTCCGCATACCCGTCCCCGTTGAAATTACCGGATGCCACCGAAGACGCACGAGCAGAGCCGCTCCCTGCATTGAGGTTCTTGTTTGATGTGAAGTCGCCATTGTTATTGAAACGCACGGTCACGGTATTGGTTCCGGAATTCGCCGCCGCGATGTCCAACTCCCCGTCCCCGTCGAAATCTCCAGTGGCCACAGAGCGGGGATTCGTACTGGCGGCATATGAGGAAGGCGGCAAGAATGTTCCAGTCCCATTGCTGAACAGGAGCGAGAAATCACTGCTGTTGTAATTCGCCGCAACAAGGTCCCAGCTGCCATCCGCGTCGAGGCTGCCGACGGCCACGGAGGAGGGCCCGCTGCCCGCGGCATAGGGCACGGCGGCGCTGAAGCTCCCCGCGCCCAGCGGTTCGTTGCTTCCTGCCGGCACCATGACGATATCGACCGTCGTAGTGGCGGGGGGGGTTACTGTCACGCCGGAGACCAGCTGGTTCGCATACATAGGATCACCAAACACGGCCACACTGTAATCGCTCCTGGCCGTGAGGTCTCCGACAGTGTAACTTCCTGCTCCGTCGGTCGTCGTGCTTCCGATAACGCTGCCGTTGCCGTCAAGCACCTGCACAGAGCAACTAGAAATCGCCGAGCCGGTGGCCTGCGAGGTCACCGTACCGGAGATGGCGCCGAAGACACCCGTTCCGCTCAAAGGAATGTCAAAATCAGGAGTATCCGGGTCATCGGATGTGATTCGCAGGGTCGCGTTCTTGGCACCGGCCGATGTCGGCGCAAAGGTAGCAAGGATATTACAGTTTGTTCCCGGAGTAAGTGTGAACGGCGCATTGGGACAGGGATTGGTCGAGCTGGGAAGAGTTCCGAACTCGCCAGCATTGGGGCCGATGACCGCTATTGCGGATATGTGAAGATCCACGCCCCCTATATTGCTGACAACTCTCTCCATTGATATTGAATTGCCAACACCAACATCATCGAAATTAGCAGAGTTCGGTATAACGTTAATGTCCATACATGCACCGATCTCGATGAAAATATACGCATATCCCGTACCGCCATCCGCATCTGTGACCGTTATCCAGAGCCCATCACGCCCGCAGTAATTCAACGGAGTATAGGTTACCAAGCCGTTTTCATCCACGGACGCTGTGCCATGCAATGGTGGGGCCAGTATGGCATAGCTAAACACCGTATCAAGAGGATCTGGATCGTTCGGAATCACCTGAGTTGTCGCGGAAGTATTGTATCTCATCTGGATCGGAGCCACCGATGGAACCGGTTCACGATTCACGCGGCGTGGGAACGGCTCGCGGACAAGACCCAATTGACCGAAATCGTTGCGCCCCCACGCCCAGACAGTGCCATCCGTCTTACGCGCGACCGTGTGATCGAAACCTCCCGCAATCGCCGTCACATCCGAAAGATCGTTCACCTGCACAGGGGTGAACCTATCAACCAGCGTCCCGTCACCTAACTGGCCGTAGTAGTTCCTTCCCCAGGCCCAGACAGTGCCGTCAACCTTGAGTGCGACCGTGTGATAACCACCTGCCGCGATCGCTACAACATTGTTCAAGCCGCTCACCTGGACGGGCCTGGAACTATTTATGGTTCCCCCATCGCCCAACTGGCCATAGTAGTTCCCTCCCCAGGCCCAGACTGTACCGTCGCTCTTTACCGCCACCGTATGCTCGGCTCCGGCTGCAACGGCCACCACCGTTCCGGTTAGCCCGGTCACTTGGACCGGGGTCGTTTTACCAATGTTGGATCCGTCACCAAGCTGGCCAACTCCATTACTCCCCCATGCCCAGACCGTTTCGTCCGCTTGGATCATACCGCCGATTGCGACCGAGTGATAGTATCCTGCCGCGATCGTCGCAAACCCTAGACCTTTCAACAAGACTGGGGTTGAACTATCATTGAGTGTACTGTCACCTAATTGGCCGCTGTCGTTACTCCCCCATGTGTAGACCCCACCGTTATTCCTGGAGATTGTATGATTATAGCCTGCCGCGATCTGCCACGCGGTTAAATCATATCCATCAACCATTACCCGGACGGGGACTGCGCTGTCATTAGAAATAAAGCCGGCACCTAACTGTCCATGAGAGTTTCTCCCCCACGCCCAGACCGTTTCGTCCGCCTTAATCGCGACCGTGTGATAACCACCTGCCGCAATCGCTGCAACTTGTGTAAAATTGAAAACCGGTTCAGGAATGGGTTTAATAGGTTCATTAAGTCCGTCGCAAAAATCATGCCCCAATTGGCAGGAATCATTTGCCCCCCATGTCCAAGCCGTGCCATCCCCCCTGAGAGCGACCGAGTGATAGTATCCTGCCGCGATCGCCGTTATACCCGAAATATCGACAACCCGCCTAGGCCCTTGCGTAAAAAGCGGCAGGCCGTAACCCAGCTGGCCGGAGCCGTTACTCCCCCATGTCCAGACTGTGCCGTCTGTTTTGACAGCGACCGTGTAACCGCTACCTGCCGCAATCGCCGTCATATCCGAAAGATCGTTCACCTGCACGGGGGTGAACTTATTATCCTGAGTCCCGTCACCCAACTGGCCATAAGCGTTATCCCCCCAGGCCCAGACCGTACAGTCTGTCTTGACCGCGACCGTGTGACTGCTTCCTGCCGCGATCGTAGAAACATTTTCCAGCCCGGCAGAGACAGGGGATGAACTGTCCGTGGTCGTCCCATCACCAAGCTGACCGTAATTATTTCGTCCGCTGGTCTTTATGGTTCCATCGGCCATCAGAAAGACCGTATGATATGTGCCGGCTGCCGCCGCTGTTGCATTACCGATATTGACCACCTGCGTCGGGATAGAACGCCCGAACGCATCTGCGATACCGAGCTCCCCGTATACATTGGAGCCCCAGGCCCAAGCAGTTCCATCCGTCTTGATAGCAACAGAATGAGAGCCATTTGCAGCGATAGAAATTACGTTGCCGAGAAACAGGACCTGCACAGGTGTTAAACTGTCTGTCGTGCTATTGTTGCCAAGCTGTCCTATATAATTATTACCCCACGCCCACACTGTCCCATCTGTTTTGAGAGCAAGCGAATGCATGTCGCCTGCAGCAACCGCTGCCACACTGGTCAAACCGCTCACCTGAACTGGCGTGGAACTGCTTGTGGTCTCGCCATCACCCAGCTGACCGCTGTTATTATTACCCCATGCCCAGACCGTACCATCCGATTTGACCACAACGGTGTGATCACCGCCTGCCGCTATCGCCGATGCAGTAAGACCGCTCACAAGTACTGGCGAATCCTTGTCAATGTTAGACCCGTCCCCGAGCTGCCCAACGTCATTGCGTCCCCATGTCCAGACGGTGCCGTCCGTCTTGAGCGCGACAGTATGACTATCGCCTGCCACGACTTGCTGTACATCCGTGATGGACACAGCATGCGCGCTTCCGGCTCCAACGGCCATGATGGAAATGAACGCTGCGATGGAAATGAGACGCCTGATCATTCTGCCCTCCCTGGCAACATTGGGTCTGGTGAAGTATGGATAATTGTTCTTTTCACTGTGGTAACCAGTGATCTTTTACTTTTCGTTCAGGCCGGCGGCAATCCTGTCGGACCTGCCAGTATCTCCTCTCTGCCAGCCCGCTAGACGCATAACCACCCATTTTATAACAACGACAAAAGGCCGACAGCTATGCAGATTCATGCCTTCCCCCAACCTTTTCTCCCGGAAAACTGCGCTTCAGACAAATCGTCCAGATATTATCGAACAAGCGCCATCGACAACTGGCGCTGTTTCTATCAATATAGTCATTCAAGAGTTTTTTGAATGTATCCCTTTTTATTCCTCGATCATGCTCCGCGTTTTTTCCGCTTATTGGACTTCTCAGCATCGCGATCTTTCGATCGAAGAACTTCCCAGAGCTCGGTATAGGTGCCGAAGGGCTTTTGCTCCCCTGCTTCGACAGATTCGATGATACCGTTCATTTTCCGGGGATCATCGTTGTCACGGCGATAGATCCGAATGATGTAGTTTTCCACAATAGCTCCCCGGCAAAACCGCATGGCCCGTGCCGGACGGGTCTCTGCCTTCTGCGGGAGAGCCTACAGCATGAGCGGATACAGGAGAGATACAAATAGAAATTTTTATTGAGGATGTTGCAGATTAATTAAATATTATGAAGAATCAAGTGGATACGGACATGGGCAGGAAGGGATAAGTCGGATACATTCTGCAGTAAAGGGTGAAGGAACGGCATTTTACAGCTTTTACTTCTAGAAATCCCGGCCAAAGCTCAGGCCAAGGTACTGGCAGGTATTATCATATTCGCCGCTGTTCATGCTGTTCTGTACTGACCGCTTTTCGTACAGCCCGTAATTGTAGAACAGGTCCGTGCGGAATTCATCGCTCCGGTACCCGGCGCCGACGCTGAAATTATGCTGGTCCGCGTCGGGGTTGCCCGGCTCGAGCGTATGGTCGGGAACGGAGGTCTTGATAAAAGCATAGCCCGTGCGCAGCGACACTTTATCGCTCAGCTGATAGGCCAGCCCAATCTTGTACTGCAGGGAGTCCTTCCAGTCCAGGGGCGTGGAACCGTCCACGAGGCCCGCTGCGGGCACTTCCTGCAATATGTCCATGTCCATGCGCGCGAAGGTAGACCAGCGAACGAGCTCGACGTCAAGATCGACGACAACCTGCGGAACGGGCAGATAGGCCATGCCAACGCTCCAGATGTCGGGAAAGACGCTCCTGGTCCGGACAGCGGTGGCGTAGCTTGCCGAGCCGAACAGGGGCTGCAGCGGCGGCGCAATGTTCTCGATGGTCATGTCCCCTTGGTAGTCGATCGGGATACGGCTCCGGTAGGCAAAACCGACGCGGAGATCGTCGCGAAGCGCAATGAGCGCGCCGAGGTTATATCCCCAGCCGTCACCGTCTGCTTCCAGCGTCGACCGGCCGTCGGGAGCGCCGAGGCTGGATTGATCGATCATGCGCTCCATCGTGACCGCTGCCCGCATGTAATCGATGCCTGCCGCAACCGATACCGACGGCGTCATCCGCCAGGCGAGCGTCGGATTCACTGAAAAGGTCCCGATGCTGCTCTCGGTGGAGAGATACCTTGTC
Organism: Nitrospirota bacterium; assembly: GCA_029858565.1. GTDB lineage: Bacteria > Nitrospirota > UBA9217 > UBA9217 > UBA9217 > JAKAHZ01. Next base: position 19,804 of record JAOUEV010000048.1, read on the forward strand.
TGTCCGGTCCTGCTCCAGGTCCTGCCGCCGATCCCGAAAGGGGAGTACAGTCCCACGCCGAAGACGATGTCCGGATTCCCGCTGTCAGAGACAAGGTAGAGATGGCCGGGAAAAAAGACACGGGATTCGGTCGTTTCGCTCCCCCCGGACGGACTGGTGTAGGTCGTGGACGGCGCCAGGGCCGTGATCCCGCCATACACGCTCGTTCCGCGCATCTGGGTGAGGCCGCCGGGATTGAACAGGATCGCGGAAGGATCGTCCGCAACAGCCACGAAGGCCGTGCCCATGCCCGCGGCACCTGCGCCATGGACCGGTCCGCCTGCAACTGCTGCTCCTGGGAACAGCGCAAGGCAGAGCGCGGCGATCAAGAAGATTCGACGGATTCCGGCTCGCTTTAACCATTCACTATACTTACCCACCGGATGTTACCTCCCTGAAAATCGCCTTTGTGTCCGCCGAAGGTTCGAGCGCAAGCTTTGCCCGGAGAACTGATTCGCACCGCTGGTAGGTCCGCGCGGCATCCGCTTGTCTGCCGATACGGCCATAGCAACTTATGAGCCGCTGATAGAACAGCTCTTCCAGATCGTCGATGTCAAGGCCCCGGAGATAGCAGCCAATGGCCCCATCCCAGTCCTGTTCCGCTTCCCGCGATTCGGCCATGAAGCGCACGGCCCGCAGGTATCTGCTCCGAAGCCGCTCGCGCGGCGAGATCGTCCAGGGCTCTTCCCGGTCCTGGTCAAGGAAATGGCCCTGATACAGGGAAAGCGCTTTTTCCACCATGGCGCGGGCCTCCTTCTGTGTCACGGCCGCGTCGCTGCCGACAAGCGAATCACGGGGAAGGAAATCGACTCCCGCCTCGTCCAGCATCTGCTCGAACGCCCAGGCATCGCACCAGAAGTATCGCGGATCAAGGGTGATTTTCCCTTCCTGGAACCTGACTGCCTCATCGCTCCCGATCATGTGCCTGAGCCGGTGGAGCAGACTTTTGAGGGCAAGATGCGCCGCGTCGCCCTCGGCATCAGGCCAGAGCGCATCGGACAGCTTCTCCTTTGCCACGTCCTCTCCTCCCAGTGCAATCAGCATCTTCAGAAGATCGAGCGGCCGCTTCTGGACCTTGCCGGAAAAAACCACCGGTTTTCCGTCCACGAACAGGGCAAACCCTCCGAACACGCGGACCTTCACTTTCCACGGCCAGGCTTCGCCAGCCAATACCGGTTTCGGCGGGAGAATGGCGCGGTCGAGGATCAGCTGCCGGACAAAGTCTGTTTCGATCCCTGCCTCAAAGGCCTTTGCGCAGAGCTGTGACATCATATTTTGACGCCATAATCCGCAAGTATTAAAGCCTCGCTGTTTCGCGAGCTCGAACGCCGCGGCCAGGTGGCGGGCGCCCTCGCTGTCATCCGCCCTGGCATAGGCACGATAGGCTTCGAAGAGCCTGCAGTCGCATTCATAAAAACTATTACTGTATATGCGTATCATGGCGCGCGTCTTATCAAGGTACTCCTGCGCTTTCTCGGCATTGCCGAGTTCATGATGAATGTGAGCTGCGGTGAGATAAATACTGAAAAGAGACGGTGTTCGGTAAAGGTTCTGCATCAGACTTTCGGATCGGTTGATATGATCCAGACCGAGATCGAGTTCGCTCCGTTCGAGGGCATCGTAGGCCGCGAGAAAATAATATAACGACTGGTCCCAGGCCGGTCTCGTTCCGATCATGGCTTCCATGGCGTTCAGGGCGGAACGGGAGGCGGAATAATCATGGGAACTCGTGTGCACCCATGCCCGGTACCCGAGGAAAATGAAGTCGAAGATGTGTACGCCTGAGCGGTCTGCGTGATCAAGACCCTCGGCCACAAGCGCCAGACAGCGCTTTGCATCATGCCGCATGAGGTTGGTGTACATGACTTTGCACATGTAGAAACATGTAATTGCAAAGTCGTTCGCGCTCTTCCGGCCCGCGAGCCCCTCGAGTTCGGACAAATACTGCATCGCTCCGATGACGTCTCCCCGCAGCATCTGGCGGAACGATGCGTGAAAGACCGTATTACAGCGCAGATTAATGTCAGACGACAAACTTGTCGCCGCCAGGGCGCGGGACATCCAGTGGTCGAAATCCGGGGAGTCCGGCCGCCACATGCACAAGGACCGGAACATGCTCCCTGAGACGCGCGCTTCAATCTCGCTCGGCGGGATCGCTCCGAAACGAGTCTCCAGGAGAGGCAGTTCATCGATCAGGTCATCCAGCTTGCGCAGGTCATCGAAACCGTACAGGACCGCTTCGGTCATCCCGGCCCAGGCAAGAAACATCCCTGCTGGATCATTGGCCCGGGAAAATCCTTCCGCTGCCTTCTCAAGCAGCCTGACGCTCTCGGCCGGCGCGAACGCGAACTGACAGGTGCTGCTCCAGAACAGCAGCCAGGGATTCGACTCGACAACTGCCTGGGGCAAGAGGGCAAGCCAGTGCGCAAGCGTGGTCTGGCGGCCTTGCTGCAGGAGTGTTTGCGCATGGGCCGTCGCCAGTCCGGACAGCGCCTGCCAGTCCTCTGCTTCCGCATACAGTTCAGCGGCTTGTTCCGGCTGGCCGGCATCGGAAAGAAGCGTCGCTGCAATATCGCGCAAGTCCCGCAACGCCTGTGGCGGGAGCGTTTCTTTGAGCTTTTCCAGAAGAAAGGCCCGGAACAGGGGATGGTACTGGTACATCCGCATGGGCCCCAGCGTTTCCACGGTGAAAAAATTGTTGCGCACGAGACTTCTCAGAATACTGCGAGCTTTCTCGTTGCCGGTCATTTTCTCGGCATCGGTCCCCGTAAAATCCTTCAGGATCGAGGTCTTGAGCATCAACTCCTGCTCAACGCCTTTTGCCTTCCGAAACACTTCGTTCGCGAAATAACCGAACGCGCCGTCCGGCACGACCCGCTCCGAGCCGCCTGCCCCCGATGTTGTCAGGAGCACGATTCCGGCGATCCAGCCCTGCGAGCTTTCCATAAGCGCCACGGACCGCTTGCGGTCCATGTGCTTCGATGCCAGGTACGCGCCTGTTTCCGCGTTCGTGAACCGGAGATCATCCCACCCCAGCCGCGCCATCCGTCCGTTGGCCTGAAGCCGGGCAAATGCCTCCGGAGGCTCGGTGCGGCTCAGCACGATCACCCCGATCCCCGGCGGCAGGTTCGAAAGGCCGGTGCAGATCACCTCGTGAAAACCGGCTCTCGGCAGGGGCCCTGCCCCGGCGCCCGCATCCTGATAGTTGTCCAGCACCAGAACAGACGGCGTCTTCATCCGCATACAGAGTTCCTCAAAGAATGTTCGGGTGAAGGCAGGAACGCCCATCAGATACTCCGGCGTGAGCTTCGGCATTGGTTTCCGCTTGCGGGGACTGACTTTCTGCGCGGCAAGCCCGAGATAATGGAAGAAGGTTGACGGATCGGCATCTGACTCATCTACTTGATACCAGAGGCAGGAACGTTCGCGGTGTTCGATATAACTGCTGATCAGCGTGGTCTTGCCGGACCCGGCAGGAGCGGATACCCAGACGAGCGGCCGCTTCTGCTCCTTGTCGAGCAGGTCGAACAGCCGCTTACGGAGAAGAGCGCCGGACGCAGAAGGACGGCGTATCTTTGTCGAACCACCCGGATGGTAAGAGGAATCCCTTGACATGGATCGGCAGCCGCTCCTGGACGAAATACTTGTCAGCAAATCTTTTGTCGCTTATAGCACGTATTGATGGAGCAATGGAGCACCTGGTCTTTCCGCCCTCCTCAGGAACCTGGGGCTCTGATGGAGAGGAGATAATTTCCTTAAGCATTAAAAAAACCTGCGCTTCGCTACGGATGAACCGCATCGATGCCTGCCATTCGTCGGCCCTGCCGGCACACCCTTTTACTCCACAGAGGTACATCAGCCTTTATTCTTACAATAAAAAGACCGCGAGCGGCATGGTAATCAACCCATGCCTTTCTGCCTGACCTCTCCTGAAAGAACCTTCCTCCGAGCACGTCCGTCCGCACTTCCTAAGGTCTCTTAATACCTGAGATATGCTATGAAAAAATAAACAGATTTCTGAAAATTAGGAACTTTGTCGAAAAACATTCATACTCTACCAAAAAGCTGGCACTTGTTCAAACGGAAATAAAACTTTATTCCTATACGGAATATAGATAGTACAAAGTTGGTTCCGATGTCAAGCAACTTAATATTTAGGAACTAACAAACAACAAGTTAACTAGCAAGCGTGAAATAAATTGGGGAGTTAAAAAGGGAGGAGATGATATCGATTTATTCCAAACAGGTGTGCATGATCGGATTTATTACCACAGGATACGGCTATAGAAGAAAATGCTTATTGAGCTGCTTCGCGCAGAACGGCTCCGGCGATCGAGCCGAGGGAGAGGACGCGGTCCACGGCGCCGAGCTCGATGGCCTTTTTCGGCATGCCGAAGACCACGCAGGTTTCCTCGTCCTGGGCAATGGTCGTCGCCCCAGCCTCCCGCATCTCGAGCATTCCCTTGGCACCGTCATCACCCATGCCGGTCATGATGACGCCGACGGCGTTCGCTCCTGCATACCGGGCAGCGGACCGGAATAGGACATCCACCGACGGCCGGTGACGGCTGACCAGCGGACCATCCTTGATCTCGACGAAATACCGGGCTCCGCTTCTCTTCAGAAGAAGATGGTGATTCCCCGGAGCGATCAGCGCCCGTCCGCGGATCACGCTGTCGTTCGTTTCAGCCTCTTTCACGGAAATGTTGCAGATGCTGTCGAGACGCTGGGCAAACGCCTTGGTGAAGTTCTCCGGCATGTGCTGCACGATAACGATGCCCGGAGAATCGAGCGGCAGCCCCACGAGAAAATCCTTGAGCGCTTCGGTCCCGCCGGTCGATGCGCCGACAACGACCACTTTTTCTGTCGTCTTCAGCATCGCATCCTGGCCGATCCTGGCCTTGGCGAGGATCGCGTCTGCTGTGAGCTTGGGCGGTACATCAGGATGAACGAAAGCCATCCGCTTCAGCCGCACCGATGCCGCGGCCTTGACCGCGTCGCAGATCCTGATCTTTGCCTCCTCCAGGAACTGCTTTGCGCCCAGTCGCGGTTTTAGGATGATCTCGACCGCGCCGTATTCCAATGCGCGCAATGCCGTTTCTGAACCGCTCTCGGCGAGGCTCGAACAGATAACCACCGGGATAGGATGCTGCGACATGATCTTCTGCAGGAATGTGATCCCATCCATGCGCGGCATCTCGACGTCGAGCATGATCACATCAGGAACCTCGTGGCGGATGTGGTCCGCGGCGATGAATGGGTCCGATGCCTTTGCCATGACCTCAATATCCGGATCAGATGTCAGGATGTCCGCAAGGGTTTGCCGGACCACCGCTGAATCATCGACGATCAGAACCCGTATCTTGTTTCCCATGAGTCTCTCACTTGCTAGGATGTCTTTCGATATACCGTCGACACAAGCCGCCGCAGTGGCAGATCGAATCCGTGTATGCTTTCCGAATGGCCGAGGAACAGATGCCCTTCCGGCTTCAGCGTACGGCAGAACCGTGTGATCAATTGCTCCTGTGTCTGGCGGTCGAAGTAAATGATCACATTCCGGCAGAAAATCACATCGAGCGGCTCGGCGAAGGTAAATGCTTCCTCCATGAGGTTTAGCCGCTGGAACTGCACGGTGCTTCTCAGTGCCGGCACAATTCGCACCTTGCTTTGTGATCGGTCCCTGCTGCGCAGCAAATATTTCTGCTTCAACGCTATCGGCACATCAGCGAGGCGCTCCGCGTCATAAATGGCATCCTTGGCGCGGTTCAGAACCCGCATGGACAGGTCCGTGGCCAGGATCGTGAAGCGGAATCCGCTGTTCTTTTCCGCGAACTCGGACAGCACCATGGCAAGAGTGTACGGCTCTTCACCGGTTGAGCAGCCAGCGCTCCATATGAGGAATGGACGGTCTCTTTGCCCGTTCCGCTCCCGTTCTTCCACATACTCCGGCAGCACATGGTCGGTCAGGTACTGAAAATGACCGGGCTCGCGAAAGAAGTCGGTTTTGTTCGTGGTGACCGCGTCAAGCATATGGACCAATTCTTTATGCTCGCCGTCACCGATCACGAATTCATAATATTCTGCAAATGTCTTGATGCCGAGTGTGCGCAGCCGTTTCTGCAGCCTCGCCTCAAGCATCACTTTTTTGCTCAACGGCATCTTGATGCCGCACTGATTGCCGATGAACTCGCTGAAGCGGCCGAATTCCGACTGTGTCATGGGCCTTGCCCAAGTCTGAAATCCTGTCTGGTCCATGCATTCCATCAGGCCGCGACGCACAGCGCGGGCCTTTCCTATCTCCCGTTCTTAGCTTTGCTCCGCGCTATTCCCCGCGCTTCCCACCAGGGAAAGCTCGTCAGCGGAGAAGACCTTGTCGATGTCCAGGATGATGATGAACCGGTCGTCCCGCTTCCCCATCCCCTTGATGAACTCGGTCTTGAGCTTGGTCCCGATCCGGG